>NZ_JASXTH010000003.1:0-429517 GCF_036596185.1 Rhizobium sp. GR12
TAGCGTATTCCTTTGGTTATTCTGTGGACGGGGATATCGTAGGCCTTGCCGACGCGTCTGACTCCTATTCCCGCTGGCCCGGGGTCACAAGCTCCCCTGCCATGCAAATTCTGCAAGGCAGGGAAGCTTCCGTGCATACATACAAGTCGTTGGTGAATTCGGGAGCAGGAGCCTTCCGGCCTGGCAGCCAGCGCGCACTTTTCGCAGGCACACGCCGGTGGTTCGAGGCTGTCTGAATATTTCAGGCATTGCAGCGTGAACCCCGCCATGCCTGTCTGTCATGTCCGGGCGATCACGCTTTGATGAAGGCCAGGAGATCCGGATTGATCACGTCCGCATGCCACCTGGATACGGGATAGATCTTCAGCGTACCGCCCTTCACAAACTTCACCGGTAACTTGCCGGCGTTGTCGATCGGCACTGCCTGATGGTCGTCACCGTGCGTGACGGGTGTGGAACCGTAGTGACCTTCACGTCTTCCGTTTGGCCGGTTCCGAAGAGGGCCTTTATGCCCCCATAATGGACCCTGGCGCTGCCCATTATGCCCTGGCGCCACCAATTCTGGATGATACCCGGATAGACCTGGCGTCGGGACGGTTGAACCCGTAGAACGGACCGGTCGGAAAATCGATGACTAGCTGCGCGCGGTTTTTATCCCTGCCGGATTGCAAACTTTGCCGGATGGCTGGCTCTGTTCCGCATTTTTACGTCAGAGCGGATGTCTGGAGCTACGAATCACTCTTCACCGCCTGCCGCAGTTTCCCGATATGCCCTCTGCAAAGCGCCTCGATCAGGGTGTGGAGTTCAGCCGTTCTCTCCTGAAGCCATGCAAGTGCCTCTTCGCTGATCTCGAACTGCTTCGAATAACGCGCCTTGACGTAGGCTTCGTTGAGAATGTTGTACCAGGCGGTGAAACGCTGCTGGTCGCGCGGCCAGATTTCAACCAGCCGGCGGTCGCGATCCTCCGAAAGCCCGCGCAGGAATTTCAGATTGTGCGAGGGCGGGCTGTAGTTGGTCAGCGTCAGGAGGTAGCAGGAGTATGCTGTTTCAACTGCCTGGTGAAGATTGAAGGCAGCGTGATTAGGTTGGTTGTGGTTGATCGAATATAGCGCGAGTTCATGAAAGAATTTGGCGCTGTTGAGCTGGACACTAAAATGCTCTTCGGCCACCCTGAGAGCATCGACGGGGCTGAGTTGTTTCGGTTCGGCCAGCGGCCGGTCATCGAATTCGTAAAGGACAACACCTTCGCGGGCGAGATCGACGAAGAAGTACTGACCGTCATGCAAGAAGTTGCTGATCTCGCGGGCGCCATGCACGATGAGACCCACGGGTGTCTCGATCTCCCTGTCCCACATCAGCCGGTCGGTGGCCTTGTCCCAGTATTTCGGATCGGCCAGTTCCTTGTTGCTGACGATGACGAGAATATCGAAATCCGATCGATAGCCTTTCGACGTATGCGGCTCATCGACCCATGTGCCACGGGCGTAAGAACCGAACAGGATGATTTTATAAATCCGCCCGTCCTTTTTGGCATCCGACTTCGAGCGCTCGACAATACCGGCGAACTCTTCATGAATGATCCGGACGACCCTTTCCAGTTCGCGCTGCTTTGTCTGCGGAAGATGTCCGATATCCGATCTCATCGCCTTCACCACCGATTCTTCTGAACAGATATTCTAGCCGCGATCGGCAGGCCATTGCTACTCCACAATCTTATAGTGATTGCGAGGTCCATTCCTTTGATGCAATGCGGCGTTCATTAATCGCCTTCACATCGCGCCGAAGACAATGCCACCGGTCAAGTGGTCGAAGTCGGCTGCATAGCCCGCTCCCTCGGCGTGCCCCTGGCGCCGATAGTTTGGCTCCAGGTGGCAAGGCCTTCTGTGTAGCTGATTGCGCCCGCCAAACCGTTCTCGTCATGGGAACCTCCGATGTTGGTGCGGCGTCGTCGCTGATGCCGAGCGCAGCACCAAGATCACCTTCACGCCCAGCATCCTCGCCGCATAAGACAGCCCTTGGGCGTGATTGCCTGACGGACTGGCGATCACAGTTTCATGCCTTCAGCCTGGGCGGGTGTCTTCGATCGCTTCGCAAACGCTGGCAAAGCGTTCATTGTTCATTGACCAGACTTCCTTCCCAATCCCGCCAGCGCTCCTCGGCTATGGCGACACCGCACAACGTGTCCCATCTTCCTTACCTGCGCTGGGAATCTCCATGATCGGTCCACGAAGGTGGAGCCCCCAATGTTGCGGCAATCATACCCCGCAAAGGTCAGTCAATGATCAACAGCAACCCGAGTGGAACGAAGCCGTTGTTGCTGATCGGCGAAGACAGCGCAGGAATGCCTTAGAACCGGACACCGAGCTCCGCGTTAAAACCATGGTCGTGGGCGCCGTCGCCAAACTGGCCCTGATAGGAGATGGCGAGGGTGGCGCCGGGTGCGATATCGACATTGACACCGGCCGCGACTATTGCCGCGTCCTTCGCAAGCGGATTGCCGAACACGGTAAAGGCATCGGAACCGGAGAAAGCATGGATAGAGGTCGGCGTCGTGTCGCCATAGGCGTGCCTCCATCCCAGCATGCCGGCGAGATTCATCTGCATGTTGCCCATCCCCAGATCGTTTTCTGCGCGAACTCCGAGAGTGGTAAAGGTCGTATCCGTCGTCTCGCCGGAGGAGGCAAGAACTGCAGCGCCGCCATTTTCCCCGAAGCCATCCGTCTTGACAGTGACATGAGCGAGATTGACGAAGGGCTCGAAGTTGCCGGCCGGCGTTTCTATCTGGTAGCCAAACTCGCCGAAGGTCTGCAATGTGCTGGCATCGTAGCCTGCCGATAAGCTATCCGCGAAGCCGGTGAAACCAACGGATCGGTTGGTCTTGACGTCGTTCCAGGTGTAGGCGAGGCCGGACCGGAACGAGAGGGCTTTCCATTGTGTCCCGGCATAAAGCCCGACGTGATAGTTGTCGCTCGAGGCTGACGAGGCCCGATCATCTGCATCAAACGACGAATGGCTGTAGCCGGCCAGCAGGCCCAGCCGCCAGGCATCGGTGACCATGGCGTCGGCGCCGCCGACAAAGCCGCCGGTCGAGCGATCGAGCCTGCCGGCATTGCCGTTTGCATCTGTCGTCCCCCATGAACCAAAACCCGTGCCCCAGAAGGCAGGGCCTGAAGGGGCTTTCCCCGGGGTAGAATCAACGCCAAGGGCTGAGCGCAGCCGATCATTGGACACGTTTCTGATGTGGCGTGAATCCTCGATCAGCCCGGCTGCCACTGATGCGTGAATCTCACCCGAAAGCAGGTCGAATGCGGTCCTGGCCGCTGGCCGGTCGAGCTGCACGACCGCGTCGTGAAGCGCGTTACCATTGGGCAGGCTTTCCAATCCTTGCGCTGTGGCAATCTGATTGTGCGTCTCGGCGATCGCGGCAAAGCCGATGTCGTTTCGGGTCAGTGAGAGCGTGACATCATTGCCGTTATAGCCAAGCGAGGGATCAAGGAATGCAAAGTCGGAGGTGACAGCGTCAAAGGACCCGTTTACGCCATGCTCTGCCGAAAGGATCGTGTAGGTGGCCGCTGGATCATATGTGCCGGTCATGCCGATATGGGCAACAGTACCACCGTTGAGGGTAGCCGATCCCGACACCTTGATCAGGTCGCTTTGTTTGCCGCCCGGAGCAACCTCGACCTCGTAGCGGGAGCCGGTATTGAATGTCAGATTGCCATCAACGGTCAGCGTGCCTGTCGAATTGCCGGGCGCCAGGGTCGAACCGGAAGCCAGGGTCACCGTTGAACCCGTTCCTGATCCAATCGTGCCTGCGCCCTGCAGACGTCCGCCGTTTTCAATAAGCGCGGAGCCGCCGAGCGCCTCGTTGACGACAAGTGTCGTGTCCGAAACCTGGCTCAGACCTGCAAAGCTGGAATTATCGCCGGTCAGCGCGATCTGCCCCCCGCCATCGAAGGCAACTGTTCCAGAACCTGTGATGGCTCCGCTATAGGTCCCATTGTAGTCCTGGCTGAAGGTAAAGCGGGTCGCTGATGCCAGTTCGAGATCACCTCCGAAGCGGTCTGTTGCCGAAACGAGGCCACCCTCCTCGACATTCCAGGCGAGCGTCGACACCCCGCCAAGGGTGAGCGTCCCTGCACCACGCTTGATCATCTCGCCGCGGGTGCCGTCCAGGCCAGCGATATCACCGGCAAAGCTTCCGTCTCCGGCTTGATCGAAGATTACGGCCCCGGCGTTGGCGATTGAACCGCGAATTGCATCGGTATCTGCGACCAGAACTCCAGCGCGAACAAGTGTATTGCCCCCATAGGTGTTCTTTCCCGAAAGCTTCAATGTGCCTGTCCCCAGCTTCTCAAGGCCGCCCGTCCCCGATATCGCGCCGGACAAGGCAAGCTCGCGATCGCCGAAAACATCGACACGCCCGGAAGCGTTAAGGGTGATTGCACGACCGGAGCTAAAGCCGGTCGTTGTGGCCAGCACTCCACCATCGAAGATCAATCCACCCGACGATGCGCCGAGACTGGCGTCCGACGACAGCCACAGGGTCCCGGCGGCAATCCGGGTACCACCGGTGTAGGCATTGTTGCCGGTCAGGACGAGGGACCCGGCACCGGTCTTCACCAGACTGGAGGCGCCACCGAGCGTCGCGGATATTCCGGCTGCCATTCCACTGTCTGAAGCTCCCCCATCGCCAACCCTGATGATGGTTTCGCCATTCAGGCCAAGCAGCTCGACAGGATCGCCCGAGACGCGATATCCGTCGGTGGCAAACTGCATGCCAGTGACACCGATCGCGCCTGCGGTATCGTCGACCGTGACTGCCCCGGACGTTCCCTGAAAGATGGCAAAGGTCGGATTCGGTTTGAAGGATCCGTTGACCGAACCATTCTCAGAGGTCCAGTTACGCCCGTCCGCCGTCCAGGTACCGGAGCCTCCATCCACGGCATTGTTATCGTGCAATGCTGCATCGCCCCCGTCCCAGAAACCGAGCTCCGCTCCGGCGGTTGAGACCAGATTGACCTGACCCTCGACTGCGGTCTGGATGGAGAGATCATCCGCCACGACGCCCGCCGGCGTCCAGCCGATGGAAAGGCCATTGTCCGTTAACCCTCCGGCGTAGTCGAACAGTCGGTAGACCCCGGTCCCGAAGCCACCCTGATCGGTGATCTCAAGCGTACCGTCGAGCGTGAGATTGCCACCGACATCGAAAAGCGCCGGAGACGAGATTCCTCCCAGTGCGACATCAATGGTGCTGCCTGCATCAAGCCTCAGATTACCGTTAATAGCCAGGGACTGTCCCTGTTGGCCCGATAGAATACCACCGTTGGAGAGTATCAGGCTGCCCTCAATCGCACCGCTACCCGTAACCCGTCCTGTGTCAGAGGCGTCAACATTGCCGCCAACGAGGCCGTTCACCTGGAAGTTGCCGCCGTGCACCGAAGCTGAGCCTCCGAGGCGGTCTGAGACCGTCAACTCGCCCCCTGTTATCTCGGTGGTTCCGGTGAAGCCCGCGCTTTCGCCGCTTAAAACAGTCGCACCGTTCTCGTGCAGGATCCGTCCTTGCCCACGAATATCGGGAGCGAAATCCAGGACTGAACCGTCAGGACCGCCGGTATGATTGAACACCAGACCACCCGTGCCTGATCCGAAGAGCAGTTCGCTTACTTCGAGCGTGCCTGCAGACGTGGCGGTCTGGCCGGAGGCAGAGCCTATGTTGAGCGTACCGCTTCCAGTGGCGGGATCGTCACCCAGCACAACCGCGCTAGTTCCGCCACCGACCGACACCACTCCACCATCAGCGATCGTCAGGGTGCCCGTGCCGGAAGCGCCCACGACAAGAGAGCCGCTATTGTTCCAACTTGATCCTGCGCCCGAGACCGTCACCGAGCCTTTGCCGCCGGTCCCAAATCCGACATACCCGGCGTCGGAACGGACCGATCCTCCATCCTTGATAGTCGATGTCCCGGTGCCAAAAGAACCGACAAAGAGCGCACCGCTATTGGTCCAGTTTGACCCAGTTCCCGAGACCGTTACGGTACCCGTGCTCTCCGTGCCAAATCCGATATAGCCATATGTATCACTGACCGCGCCGCCATTCTCGACAATCATCGTGCCTTCGCTGGAATAGCCGACAGCGAGATAGCCGCCATTGACCCAGGCCGATCGGGTACCCGAGACGGTGACGTCGCCGATCCCGCCGAGATCATTTCCGACATTGCTGTAGGCGGAACTGACTGTTCCTCCGTCCTTGATCGTCAGTGTGCCCGTGCCGGAATGTCCGACATTGAGCTCACCGGTACTCCAGATCGAGGCTTGGCCACTAACTGTCACCTCGCCGGACGATGCCGATTGGACACCGACAAATGCGTCCGTGTTCGAAACACTGCCGCCACCGCTGATTTCCAGAATGCCGGAGCTGGAATAGCCAACATTGAGGATGCCGTAATTGGCCCAGTCGGTGGCCTCGCCGACGACGCGCATCGTCGCATCGCCATTTCCCTCGGCATCGATTGTCCCGTTGGCCGATCCAAGCTGCCCGGTCAGGTCCAATGAGCCCGCGGCAACATCCAGGCCGCCGAAGAAGCTGGCACTGTTTCCGGAGAGCGTGAGAGTGCCTGCACCGCGTTTCGTCAGTTCTCCGCCGCCGGTGATCGGCATGGACAGAGCAAGATCGCCATCACTGTCGATCGTCAACCGTGCCGCAGCTCCGGTAAGATTGACCGCTGATGCTGCGAACGAGACCACGCCACCGTCGCCGATCTGAAGCGCACCATCCGCAACCGTCACCCCACCCGAAAACTGGGTGGCGCCCGTAAGCACCAGCGTACCCATCCCGGACTTGTTCAGGCTGTTGAAGCCACCGTTCTCCCAGATGTTGGCGTCTATGGTGTCCACATCCGAGATGGTCACACCGAATATGGCGGCCCCAGAGTTCGCATTGATATCCGCAACGTCGAGGATGCCGCCATTACTGATCTTGATCGCGGTGGTGTTGTTCAGGTCGAGAACATTGGCGGTAAACCGTCCCTGGTCCGAGATGTTGAGTTCCCAAGGCATTCCTTGCGGCCATCCGAAGCCAGCTCCGTTCTCGACGGTGATCTGCGAACCTGCGCCGGAGACGGAAATCGTGCCGCTGCCGGCTCCGCCGGACGCAGATAAAGTCGATGTACGGAATTTCCCGCCGTTTTCGACGGTCAAAATGCCGGCACCATCCTGCCAGCCAAGCGACGTAATCGTCTGGACGGTGACCGCCGATCCTTCCCCGTCCACAAGCAGGGTACCTGAGGAGCCCGGCAAAAATCCGAGCGTCAGCTGGCCGGCTATGTCGAGCGTGCCTGCGTTCTCGACTTTCAGTGTATTCGTACCCTCGGCACCGACATAAACATGCGTTGCGACTGCCCCCGGCGCATCGACGTGTGTTACTCCGCCACCGCGCATGTCGACAGTATCCTGGGCGGCCGGTATTACCTCGTTCTGCCAATTGGTCGGCATGAACCAGCTCCCGTCCGTGCCTGACTTCCATCCTGCGCGGGCCTCCTGAGCCTGAAGCGGCGTTACGCCGAACGCGGCGGAGGTGATGACGGCCGTCGAGATCGAGAGAAGGAACCGCAGCCTCGCGGTCAGCGACGGGCACGAGCTTGGCTTGCCGTCTGCTGCCGACCAAAGAGCCTTCGGTGGCGTGACCATGGAGTCCGTATTCGACATTGATGACTATTCCTTAGGGCATCCACCCGTTCACAGTCGGTCCGCAACGTCCTGTTAAGGCGTCCAGAAGCTCGGCGCGATACGTGGCGGGACATCCAGGTCGTCGGTGCGCCACGCGCTTATTGAAGGCTTTGCGAGGCGAAGGTCGCGGAAAGGGGACAACAGCGTTCCCCACTTAAAGCTTTCGTGCCGGGCAATCAGAATTTTATGCCCAGGCCAACCTTGACGGTGTGCTGGTCTACATCGACATTGGCGCCCTGAAGGTCCTTGTCGCCGAAATCGTTGTAGCGGTACTCGACACGGCCAAAGACATTGTTGGTGAAAGCGTAATCCAGGCCGGCGCCGACTGTGTAGCCACTGAAGGTGGCCTCGTCTTTACCAAGGCCCGGCACATCCACATAGCCCTGAGTTGCAGCCCAGCCCGCCGTGGCGTAGAGGAGCGCGTGATCGAAGGCGTAACCGACCCTGCCGCGCACCGAACCAGCCCAGTCTGTCCCGAATTCGGCGCCGAAAATTTCCTTTTCGTTCCAGTTGTATTCGACATCGCCCTCGATGCCGAGCACGAGATTATTATCAAACTGGTAGTTGTAGCCCGCGAAAGCCCCGAAGAGTCCGCCATTGACGTCTTCGGAACTGGACAGGCCGAAAGCTGAAAACTCTCCTGTGGCCCAGGCACCGCCGCCCTGAATGCCGAGATATGCGCCTGACCAACTAAAGCCAGGCGATTCGAATGCGGCCGGCAACGGCGATTGCTCTGCGACGACATCGGCGGCCTGTGCTGTCGAAGCAGCCAGCACGATGAAGGCGGAAAGGATCAGTTTTTCCATAGTACAATATCCCGGTTGCAATGCGTCAACGGGACGAACCCCTCGATCCGCTGCGCAAATTCGAGGCTAAAGAAGCAAAACTTTGAACCGAACATAAGAAGCGATCAGCAGGTTGAGGTGAATCTATCCCGGCGCGCAAACCGAACCCGGTAAAATGCTCACAGCGCGCAAGGTGGGTGCCGCCGGCCATGCAGACGTGTCCGTCACTTTCCCCACAGGGATGCGCGATCGAACCAGCTTTGCGATTCGTGGCCTCCCTTCAGCCAGTTGCTTTGTGCGACGGTGCGGATTTCGCGCGGCGTCAGCCCATGACGGCGTTGAAAGGCGCGCGTGAAATTGTGGGCGTAAACGAAGCCATGCTCAAGACCGATATCCGCTATCGTTTTGTGAGCTTGCGCCGGATCGCGCAGCGCCGCGCGCGCAAGGTCCAGGCGTCGTTTCTGAAGATAGGTTGCCACTCCGCCGTCACCGGAAAACAGATAGGAGAGTTTGCGCAGGGAAATATCAAACGCAGAGGCGATCGCGGCCGGGGAAATACTCGGATCCAGCGCACGTGCATCGATGTATCGGCGGATTTCGCCAAGTTGTGCGACAGACACTCCCCGTGAAAAATCTTCCTTCTTTGCGCCGTTCAGAGTGGCGGCGACGAGCTCGACGGTCGGGGTCGCCAGCGCCGCTGCCTGCCTGTCGCTGAGAAGCGGAAGCGCGCGCCAGAGATTGTCCAAATGGTTGCGCAGCAACATTGCCATAGGTTCGCCGGCGGCGAGAACTCTCATGTTGTGTTCGTCGGGATTGTCCAACAACGGCGCAAGTATGGTTCGGGGAACGAACAGGGTCAGGTTGGCAAAATCGCTTGCCGATCCCGCATGGGGCTGTGCTGCATCGTGAATGACCAGGTCTCCCGGTGCAGCCTGCGCCTCCCCTCGTCCGTCCTTCCGGCTCCAGTGGCCTGCAAGATAATATTGAAGCTCGAAATGATCGTATCCGTCTGCGCCGATACGATAGCTGGAACGGCTCAGTTTCTGGGCGACGCTGACGCAGTAGGTCAGCAGGAGTTCGCCGAGCCGGTACGTACAATGTGTCGTATGGAATGTTTCGGGCCGCGAGATATTGACGTCGTAAAGTGAACCGGCGGTTTCCTGCCAGAAGTCCAGTGCCCGTTTCAAGGGCAGCGAACGGGTATCCGTTCTGAACACGAGATTGGCCGGATCGCCGGCCCCATTCTGATCTGTCTGTTTCTCACTCATGCCAGCCTCGCCGGGTTGGTTGCAGCGCCGGTTCATCCTGCCTGATCTATCCGCCGCGAGCGACTACACTCGAGACGGGATACCGTGGCCCACGAAGTGCAGACATCAGGAAGCCATATTCCCCAATCCTTGCGCAGAATTGCATGGATGCTGGCGACTGATTGCCGGATAGTCTCTCGCTGCCATAACGGACGACATGTTTTGAGAACATCCGTAAAGCCGAGTCAACTGCAGGGTGAGCGGCCGGAAGGGCAAATCCCGATCCGGCTCGTTCTTTCGTGGCGGTCAAGCGGATAATCGAACGGCGTCAGATCAGCAATGGTTACGCCTGCTGGCCGTCTTGACCCAAGCTCGCTGCCGAGGATGCCTGGGGCATGAGGAACGCGCCTATATCTCGAATGACTGTCCCCAGATCACCCGGGTCGTGGGCGACATCTCCGACAAAAGCACGCCTCTGTCGCTGCTTCTGCACATCCTCGGCAAAGGCCTGTGTCAGCGCATCCGGCAGGTCTTGCGGTATCGCCGTCCCGCGTCGCGCGAAGGTAGCGGATCGCCCGTGGTAACCTGTTGTCGTCAAAGGTGAAGGACCGACTGAGAATCCAGATGTCGTAAAAGTCCTTCATCCGGCTATTCGCCTGCCCCAGCGCCACCATCGCCTGAAACTTCTCGGCAATGACGGTTTCCCGCGCATAGCCCCGTAGACGGGGTATTGGGAAGTCGAGCATTGAAGGATAGTCCAGTTCTTCGGCACCAGGCTCCAGTGCATCGCCAAAGCCGATGTCGATCGTCAGACTGATCCGGGCGCCGCTGATCAAGTTCGCCGGGCGTGGCCTTGCGCTGGCGAAGCACTTCCTGGAGGCCTCGATCGCCGCCGACAGGCCGACCTTATCGCGATATCGGAAACAGTCCGCGATTGTTTTGACAACCTCAAAGACCTTGACGCTCACGCCCTCGACAACATGGGTTTCGACGCTGTCGTTGAGCAGACTTTCGGTAAAACGCACGATGCGAATGGGTCTGCAGCGGCAAAAACACGCTCGCGGATTTGGCTGAACCCCGCTCCTTCAGCGCGTATTCGAAATGCTCCGCGACGACCCAATGATGGACGTGGTGTGCCAGCCGACCGCAATCGCATTGTTCCGAGTGTTCGATCCGATGCCAGCGGGACGAGCTCCCAGATGATCTACAGCCAACTCCGTCACAAACATCACGTCGTCCTCGATCGCCTCGAGATAGATGCCTTCATTTGAGGCGTCCTATAACATTTCCTCAAATCTGGTATAGCCAATGAATTTGCGCAAGTTCCGGTTCAGACAGTGGCGGCGTTGGAACAATCGCGATCCAGCTTGCCAAACACTTGGGCGCAACGGTCGCAACGACCACCAGTGCGAAGAATGCGGCTCTCGTCAAAGTCTCTACGCGGACGACCTGCGGCTATCGGCGGACCGCTGCCCTTCTCAACAGGCAGCGGCGAGCGAGCGAGCTGGCTTTGAAGCGGAAGCTGTCGTTCCCGATTTCGTTCGCTCCGCAAGATAATAAGACTGGAAGACATCCCCCGTTGCTGGGGCACGACGCTCGTCTCCCAATGTGGTCTCCAGTCGTCCTGTCGGCTTTCTCAGGCACGGTCATAGGTGAACGAAGTCAGTAGGGTCGTCACGAAGTTGCTCGCCCGCTCCTTGACCAGGACTTCTGTCCATTCGTCGGTGCCCCGCAGCCTGAGGTCGGAGTGGATGCTATCGACCGCCGCTTCCTCGATTCGTTTGATATGCGCCTTGAATGCTGCCTCGCCGCCAGCGTGATACATGTCACGAATGACCATTCGCAGGATTTCCTGGATCGCGATCTGCCACGACGTGTTGATCGCTTGAAGCTCATTGTTATCCGGCGCCATTTAGACACTCCTATACTGAGGGATTTCGGCGTGGTCTCATCCCGCCATGTGGCTGGTGCGACGCCGGGTTCTGATAACCAATAGGGAGAGGAGATTCAGGCCTGTCTCGCCTTGCGATTAGCGTAGCGCCGATCACGTTCGGCCTTTCGCTCCGCTTCATCATTGATGAGCCTCGCGATGCGGGCTTTGTCCGCAGCTCCGCGCGCCTCAATTTCCGCAAGTGCAGCCGCAGTCTGCCGGTCTACTGCTTCGGTTGCGAGTCGGTGCCGCTCTTCCTTCAAGCGCTCGCGTTCGAGCTGACGTGCTTCCCGGGCAGAGGCAATCGCTGCCCGCTCTTCCCGTTTTGCTGTCTTTGCTGGATCATCTGCGATCCGTGCGGCACGATAGGCGTTGATAAGAACGTTTCTGGCATCGGCAGCCGCGGTGCGCCGATCAACAAACTCATTAACTTTAGGCTTCTTCATAATTTATCCTCACAAGGTTGTTGGCCAGCTGAGCATTTCGATCCGGCGCGTTTCGCTACAAGGGCAGACGTCGCTGTGGCGCGCTCGTCGAGTTCCTTGGCAAGGCGCGCTTCACGAAGCCGCAGCGTCTTCGCCTCACGGGCCTGTTCGACGGACCGGAGTTCTTCAGCGGCCCTGTCCCTCGCAAAAAATTGCGTCTGGGTGTTCCCGAAGGCGATTTCCGCCTGCTGGCGGGATTTGCTGTATTTCTCTGTCATGGTGGTTCCGATCACGAGTCCGGGAGACGAGCACAAAAGAAAAAGGCCAGGCAAAAATGCCTGGCCTTGAATTGATAACGTGCTCTCCGGCAGTGCCAGTACATCCGTGGTCAAAGGGAAAGCAGATACCGAATTAGGCGTTCTGCAGATTGCAGGCCGACATTTTACCAGACTTGTTGTCGCGCTCCAGGTCGAAGCCGATCTTCTGGCCTTCCACGAGTTCGCGCATGCCTGCACGCTCGACGGCAGAAATATGAACGAACGCATCGGCGCCGCCATTGTCAGGCTGAATGAAGCCGAAGCCCTTGGTGGAATTGAACCATTTAACTGTGCCAGTGGTCATGATGAACCCTTTCAAAGCATAGAGTGAGGGACCGCGGAAGCGAGGCTTCGCGGACGGTGATAACGACTATTTTTGAAAGGAAGTTCGCTTAGAGCGCGGTGCCAATCGCGCGGTAGACAAAGTTCGGCAAGCAAAAGATCGATAAACCAGTAATAGCGGCTTTCGTGGAAGAGTCAACCGGTAGTTTTTCAGAACCAGCGTTGTGCGTGGCTGATAAACTAGCGGCCACAATCATTGTGGAAGGTAGCGCTGATCATGCTGGCCGCTTCCATGTCCGAGACGAGCTGGAGGATCCCGGGGGGCAGCTACGGGCACCCGAGAAAGAATATGACCGCCTGACCGGCACCAAGTGACGCCCCGGGCAAGCAGGTCCGCCTCAAGCTGTTCCTCAATCATCTCCAGAAAGGACGCTGCGCGCACAGGTTTGAGAACCGCCCTTGTTGCCGTGGAGCTTGGCCTGATCGACAAGAAAGGCGACGGCCGGCCCCAAGGAGGCTGCCGGCATCCTTCTCCAACAGAGAGGGATAAACATGATGAGGATTTTAAAAGAGACGCATCAACCCGGCGTTTGGTGATGCCAAAATGACCACCGCACTGCTCGACCGCCTGACCCACCATTGCGAGATCGCCGAAACCGGAAACGACTCCTGGCGCTTCAAAAACCGCTCTCAAAGCTAAAGCCGAAGATACGTATCACCCGCACTTGACCTGCCCTCTGCAACCGCGGCCAGCACCGGACGGGCCAAGCGCTGATCGTCTACAGGGGGTGACCTTCTTCTTAAGACCGCTCCTTTGGCGGTCGAAGCCGCAAGCCTGCTCAAGGACGAAGGCAACAAGTCCTGACAAAAAGAGGGAGGCGCTGTTTCTCAGCCGCTCCCTCTACGATCTTCCGACCTGTCTACCCTGCAAGACCGAACACTGTGACAAGGGCGGCCATGGGGGATGGCTCTGGCGAAAGCGGGTCATAGATGCAAGGCGCTGCGACCACGCCAAACAGCAGCATCCCAACAATCAGTCGTTTCATCACACACTCCGTGGTTTTGCGAGCCCGCTCAGGCAAGATTCAGCTCGACCGCGATGTTGCCCCGTGTTGCCCTGGAATAGGGGCAGGTCTGGTGGGCTTCATCAATCAGCGCCCGTGCAAGGTCGACATCCAGCCCTGGAAGGCTCACATTCAGCCTGGCCTGCAGCAGATAGGCGCCGGCCGCCACGCCGAGGTCTACTTCGGCGTCGACCGCCGTATTCGCAGGGAGCGCCAGCTTACGCTTGCCCGCAGCAATGCCAAGGGCACCGATGAAGCAGGCGGACCAGCCAGCCGCGAACAGTTGCTCGGGATTGGTACCGGGCTTGCCGCTGCCCGGAGGCGAAAGCCTGACGTCAAGCTGCGCATCGTCACTGCGCGCCGCACCGTCGCGTCCACCGGTGGTACGGGTCCTGCCGGTATAGAGAACCTTTTCGATCTTTGTCATGGAACAGTCCTTCGTTCGGTCGCATTGAGCGACGTGGTTGACGGGCCTGTTTTGCCGCATCGACGTATCCGGCATGTTTTCGAAAAGGATGGAATTGTATCGCAGCGTAGAGGCTGCAGGTCGGGCGTCGTCAGGGCAGCGTCACTTCCGCGGCAAGCCCACCGCCGTCGCGATTGTAGATCCGCACTGTCGCACCGATCGACACGGCAAGCTGCTGGGCGATGGCCAGTCCAAGCCCTGTGCCTCCCGTGTCCCGATTGCGGGACGTCTCAACGCGGTAGAAAGGTTGCATGGCGGACTCCAGCCTGTCGTCGGGAATGCCCGGTCCATGATCAGTGACCGTGATGACGATCTTTGCGTCGCCTGATCGTTCGACGCTGATCTCGGCAGCACCGGCAAACTTGAGGGCGTTGTCGATGAAATTGGTCAGGATACGCCGCAATGCATGCGGTTTGGTCAGGGCGGTCCCCTGAACGATTCCGGTTACGGAAACCGCCTTTCCGGTGTCCTGATAATCGTAGGCGATGCTGTCGATGAAGGATGCGAGATCGATGCGCGCGTTCTTTTCGCCATTGCTGTGCGAACTGCGCGCATAGGCAATTCCATCCTGCACAAGCCGCTCGATTTCGCGCAGGTCGCTTACCAGCTTGTCCTTTTCCGGGCTGTCGTCCGCCATGTCGGCGCGAAGCCGCATGCGCGTGATCGGCGTCTGCAGGTCATGTGAGATTGCGGCGAGAATCTGCACCCGTTCCTCCAGGTGATGGGCGATACGGTCACGCATGGCGTTGAAGGCGCGCACCGCATGCGCAACCTCGCTCGGTCCATCCTCATTCAGGGGAGAACCTTGTGTGCCGGGATCGAGTGCATCGGCAGCAGCGGCGAGAGCGCCCAGCGGACGAATTGCGAGGCGCACAGCAAACCACGTGCAGAGGATGAGCAGAACCATCTGCGCTGCGAAGACATAGGGCAGCCATTCGGCCAAGGGCATCACCCCGCGCGGGATCACATCGATGGTCAGCGGCGAACCGTCCGACAGCGTCAGATGCCCCTGCAGCCGCATGTGGTCGCCCGGAATGGCTTCGACGCGGATCTGAAACCTGTTGCCAGCCGCCTGCCCTATCCGGTCTGCGATCTCCGCACCACGACCCGATAAATCCGGAACACCGGGAAGCCCAGGCCCCAGAACAAGGCGGTAGCTGCCACGGCTCAGGCGATCCAGCCAATCGGCCCGCTCGTTGGCGGGAAGCCGGTCGAGAATTGCGATCGACGTTGCCAGATCGCTTTCCAGTGTCCCGAGCATGACGGCCTTGGCCGACATATAGCGCTCGGCAAAAAGAATGCTGAAGGACAGGCCATAGGCGACCGCCAGTCCGGCAAAAAGGATCAGGAACAATCGCAAGCGCAACGTCCTTGGCCACCAGCCGAAACGGGCCTTGCCGCTCCCTCTCATGTCCTGGACACCGAAATCTCGACCGGTACGGAGAATACATAACCTTCGGCCCGCACCGTCTTGATATAGGTCGGCTCGCGCGCATCGTCGCCAAGCCGCTGGCGCAGGCGACTGACCAGAAGGTCGATCGAGCGGTCGAACAGTTCGGCATCGCGGCCCTGCGTGAGGTTCAGGATCTGGTCGCGATTGAGCACGCGTTGCGGGTGATCGATGAACACCCGCAGCAGCCGGTATTCAGCGCCGCTCAAGGCTATTTCCGTCCCGTCCCGGTCGAGAAGATGCCGACCGACGGTGTCGAGGCGCCAATCGCCAAACGTCAACAGTTGCCCGGCCTCGCTGATCTGCAGGTTGGGCGGCAGCATACGCGTGCGCCGTAGCACCGCCTTGATGCGGGCAAGAAGTTCTCGCGCCGCAAACGGCTTCGGCAGATAGTCGTCGGCGCCCATTTCGAGCCCGATGATACGGTCCATCTCGTCGTCGCGTGCCGTCAGCATGATTACCGGCGTCGCCTTGTGCTTGCCAGCGCGCAGCTCGCGGCAAAGCACCAATCCGTCATCGCCCGGCATCATCACATCGAGCACGATGAGGTCGACCGTACTGGCCTCCAGGAAACTGCGCATCTGCCGGCCGTCGGCAGCGACCGTCGTCCGGAGGCCATTCTTCTTCAGATAACTCGAGACCAACTCGCGAATTTCGCGGTCGTCATCGACGATCAGAATGTGGTCGATATGCTCCATCTGTGGCCTTTCAAACCTTCGCACTCACGAGACATCAGTTTCCGTATTGGCTGCCGCGAGTAAAGCCGTTTTTCGTGGCAGCCAACACCATCAGAATCTCGCGACATCGATGATGGCCTGAGCGAATGCCTCTGGTGCCTCCTGAGGCAGATTATGTCCGATACCCGCTACGTCCCGGTGCTCATATCGTCCGGAAAACTTCATTATATAGGCGGAAGGTTGCGGATGAGGCGCACCATTGGCATTCCCTTCCATGGTGATCGTCGGAATTGTGATCACCGGCCCCATCGCGAGCTGCTTCTCGAAGTCATCGTATGCCGGTTCGCCTTCAGCAAGGCCAAGTCGCCAGCGATAGTTGTGGACGGTGATATCCACGTGGTCCGGATTGTCGAGGGCAGCGGCAGAGCGATTGAAAGTCGCGTCGTCAAAGGTCCAGGTGGGCGATGCTGTCCGCCAGATGAGCTTTGCAAACTCGTGCGTGTTGGCCGCATAGCCAAGCCGCCCCCGCTCGGTGGCGAAGTAGAACTGATACCACCAGGAGAGTTCCGCGGCCGGCGGAAGCGGCTTGCTGTTGGCGACCTGGCTGCCGATGAGATAGCCGCTGACGGACACCATCGCCTGGCAGCGATCCGGCCAGAGAGCCGCCATGATGTTGACGGTGCGCGCACCCCAGTCATATCCACCCAGGATCGCTTTTTCGACGCCGAGTGCATCCATAAAGGCGATCATATCGGCAGCCAGCGCCGCCTGCTGGCCGTTTCGCGGGGTCTTGTCCGAAAGGAAACGCGTTGTGCCGTAGCCACGCAGATAGGGAATGAGCACGCGGTAGCCTGCATCGGCCAGGATCGGTGCCACGTCGACATAGCTATGGATGTCGTACGGCCAGCCGTGGACGAGCAGGACAACGGCACCATCGGCCGGGCCGGCTTCCGCATATCCGATATCGAGCACCCCTGCCTTGATTTGCTTGAGTGCTGCGAACGAAGTGTGCCCTCCTGCCCCAACCGAGGCCGCGGCGGGCGTCTGGGCGTTGGCGATCGTGCTCATGCCCAACGGGGTGGCAGCCACGGTCATGGCGGCGATACCGAAGAAGCGGCGGCGCTGGTGGTTGAATTGAAGGGACATCTTTCTCTCCGTCTCGATTGATTGTGATGGAGAGAAGGCCAGGTCCACGTATCTCGCATGTGTCCCGTCAAGCCCGCAATTGAATGCGGATGTAGCCTCCGGCGCCTTCGATACAGTCTGATACAATTCGCACCACCTGCTGCCCGGCCTTGCCAACGGTTTGTATCACTCTGTCGTGGATAAGCCAGGCCTTACACTGCGGTACACTTCCGATGGAAGCCGGACACATCCGGGATACGTCGCTCCGACCAGACTGGCCCTGTTGCTGGTCGTGCTCCGTCGCCGTCCAGAACCCGACCAACCGGTTTCAAGGAAACGACGATGACACTTCTCATCATTGCCTATCTCGGAGGGGCGCTGACCATCCTCAGCCCGTGCATCCTTCCCATTCTCCCCTTCATCTTTGCCCGGGCCGGACAGCCCTTTATCAGAAGCACCCTTCCCATGCTGATCGGCATGAGCGCCACTTTTGCGCTGGTAGCAACGCTTGCAGCAGTCGGCGGGAGTTGGGCGATCCATGCCAATGAATACGGTCGTCTCGCCGCGATCCTGCTGCTCACCGTCTTCGGGGTCAGTCTGTTGTCACCACGCGTTGCGAGAATCATCACCCAACCCGTCGTCGATTTCGGCAACAAGCTGCTGAACGCTTCGGGCAGACCTGGATCCGTGCCGACTGCGGCGAAATCCTTCATCCTCGGCGTCGCGACCGGGCTGCTCTGGGCGCCCTGCGCCGGGCCGATCCTCGGCCTTCTGCTGACGGGCGCGGCACTAAATGGTGCCAACCTTCAGACGACACTGTTGCTCGTCGCTTATGCTGCTGGTGCTGCGACATCGTTTGCCATTGCCCTGCTTGTCGGGGGCAGGATCTTCGCCGGCATGAAGCGGTCGCTCGGCATTGGCGAACGTATTCGGCAGGTGCTGGGAGCCGCGGTTCTGGCTGGCGTTGCCGTCATTGCGCTCGGCCTCGACACCGGCCTCCTCGCGCGGCTTTCCTATGCCAGCACGACCACATTCGAGCAGGCCGTGCTTGACCGACTGCAGACGAGACCGGCCGCGGACACCTCCGCCGAGATGGCAAGCAACAACGTCACGGCTGCCGTCCGCGATGCAGATCGGCCGTTCCGGAGCAAATTGCCTGTCGAGGGCGAGGCGCCGTCGCTGAATGGCGCCGTCGAATGGCTGAACGCGTCGCCGCTGACGACGGAACAGCTTCGCGGCAAGGTCGTCCTCGTCGATTTCTGGACCTACTCCTGCATCAACTGCATCAGAACCGTCCCCTATGTCCGCGCCTGGGCCGACAAATTTAAGGGTCAGGGTCTCGTCGTGATCGGCGTGCACGCCCCGGAATTCGCCTTCGAGAAGAAGATCGACAACGTCAAGAAGGCGATCGACGATTTCGGGATCGGTTATCCGGTTGCGATCGACAACGACTACAAGATCTGGCGCGCGTTTGAAAACAGCTACTGGCCGGCACACTACCTGATCGATGCAAAGGGCCAGATCCGCTACCATCATTTCGGCGAAGGCAACTACCGCCAGACCGAGCAGGCGATCCAGGACCTGCTGCGCGAAGCCGGCAACGACCTGGCCGCGACCACAACGGTGACGCCCGACGCCAAGGGCGCCGAGGCGAGCCCCGATCTCAGGAACATCCGCTCCGGCGAGAGCTATCTCGGCTATGAGCGCGCCGCAGGCTTCGTCTCTCCGGAAGGCCTGCGCGCGGATGTCGCTAACGGATATTCCGTCGACAGACCCGCTCTCAATGAATGGGGCCTCTCTGGACGCTGGACGGTCGGCGCTGAACACGCCGTGCTGGACCAGCCGGATGGCAGCATCGTCTATCGCTTCAGCGCGCGCGACCTGCATCTGGTTCTCGGACCCGGCGCCACCGGCAAACCTGTTCGCTTCCAGGTGACGATCGACGGTAAGGCGCCCGGGTCCGATCATGGCGCGGATACCGATGCCGACGGCTACGGCACGGTGACGTCGACCAGGCTCTACCAGCTCGTTCGCCAGTCCGGCGACGTGGAGGAACGGACATTTGAAATCCACTTCCTCGATCCAGGCGTCGAAGCCTACGCCTTCACCTTCGGCTGAGACCCGTCCTTGTCACCAAAACCACCCACGACAACAGGAGTAAAACGCATGAAACGACATTCCATCTCGATCCTCGCACTCGCCTTCACCACCAGCATCATCGCTTTTTCGGCGCAGGCCGCCGAGGTCAAGAACATCGTCATCGTTCATGGCGCACTTGCCGACGGTTCCGGCTGGCGCAAGGCATCCGATATCCTCGTCAACCGCGGTTTCAATGTCACGATCGTCCAGCAGCCGATTACGTCGCTCGCCGACGATATTGCTGCTACCAACAGGGTGCTCGATTTGCAGGACGGCCCGACGCTTCTCGTCGGTCACAGTTATGGCGGAATGGTGATCACTGAGGCTGGCCACAGCCCCGTTGTCGCTGGTCTGGTCTACGTCGCGGCCTTCCAGCCCGACGAGGGGGAAAGCCTCCTCAGCCTTGCAAGTTCAAAGCCTGCCGGCGGCATGAATATCCGCGAGACGAAAGACGGGAAGTACCTCTATCTCGACCCCGCCGCCTTCGCGAACGACTTCGCCGCCGACCTGCCGAAAGACGACGCAGCGTTTCTGGCAAGGTCGCAGGTTTTCGCCTCGAAGGAGGCTTTCTCCGCCAGGGTCGGGAATCCCGCCTGGAAGACGAAGCAGAGCTGGTCCATTGTTGCGACCGAGGACCGATCCATCAATCCCGAACTGGAACGTAAGATGGCGAAGCGCGCCGGCAGCACAGTGACTGAGATCAAGTCCAGCCACGCCGTCTTCTCCTCTCAGCCCCAAAAGGTTGCCGACGTCATCGAAAGGGCAGCGGAAGCACTCTAGCCCCAATATGGAGAGTGGCGATCCGGCAACAATGGATCGCCACTGAACTCTTTGAAGTCTTGAAGACGTTCGATCGCAGGTAGTGCGCCTGTTTGTCGAACGCACTGAGAAATCAATTTTTTGCTTCGATCGATGCGGATCCTAAAATTGTCGCTGGAGGAATGACGAAATTGCCAGGCCGGAGACGTTAATCTTCAGGAAGAGCATCCGGCCATTGCTGCGCCCCGTGAAGGACACATAGTGTGCGGACTGTCGTCTGTCACGATACAAGCGGCAACGTAAGGCGTACCGGAAAACGACCAGCTCGCGTGTCCCCGCAATCCCGCTGGGACGACCGCTTCCAATTCGGCTGATAGCGCTTTTCCGGCGCCCAAGCCGGACCTATCACATGGCCTGTGGTATACGGCTGATATTTGCGCCTGTTGATATGGAGAGGTACTTGCCGCCTGTTCCGCAGGAAGTGCTGATTTGTTCAGTACTACGACCTGATCAATGACCGGCTTCTCAACCACCGCAGAAAATTCTGGCGCGATAGACGGCATCTGCGATCGTACAAGTCACCTCCAGCCTACCAGGTAATCAAAGGTGATCCGCGCAGCTACGTATCACTACCAATCTGATCGAGGATAAACGCGTAACGTCTGCCCGCGAGATCTAACCACCATGGAAGTCGCTCAGGTCCGTAAGCGCATGGATCGCGTTGTGGCCCGGCTTGTTGTTGAGAATCGAAGGTCGAACGACAGTCCAGTCGAGGCCACTTTCCCTGATGATCGCCTCCTGCCGGTTCTTGTCGGCATAAACGTGACGCAGGAGCAGGGGGAAGACGACGTTGTCGAACAGGAAGCCGCCGTGTCCTTTGCTGTCGCCGGCGCCGATCCCGGTGATCGTGATCAGGCGTGAAACCTGTTCTGCCTTCATCAAGCGGACAAGAGCGCGGGTCGCGGCCGAGAGTAGGGTGACTTCCTTGAAAGGGCTCGCCGGCGTGCCGAGCGCAATGATGACAGCGTCGCGGCCTTTGACAGCCTGGCGCAGCGCCTTCTCGTCGCGGGCATCCCCGACGACAACTTTGCGCCCTTGAGATCGGCGGCTTTTCCCGGCGAGCGCACCAGGACCGTGACATCGTAGCCGCGGGCCAGCGCCTGGCTGACGACGTGGCGGCCGGTCGGTCCGGTGGCGCCGAGGATCAGGATTTTCGGTGCTTTGGCGGCATTCGTTTCGGTAACGGAGGTGGTCATTGTCCTGGTCCTCTTGAAAGGCAGGGCGCCTCGTCGAGAGGCGGGCCCTTTGGTTTCATGTCAAGGATGATCAGAGGCGGCCCTCTGCGAGCAGTTCGCGGGTCCGTCTCAGTGTCGACAGCAACGCGGACTTGTACCCCTTGTCGCTGTCGAACATCGTCTGCTCGGCCTGTTCTTCCGGGCCGTTTGGCTGCTTGCCGCGCAGGCCGATATAGCAGTAGAATTTGAGTTGCAGCGCACCGCTTTCGTCCTCGAACAGTTCGTTGACGATGGCGCCTTCGCGCGGACCGGTGGCCTGAAAAAAGGTGACTTTGCTCTGCGGTTCGAGGGTGATGATTTCGCGCAGGTCAGACCCAGCAATGGTGGCTTCGCGCACAAAGTGGGTCGCGCTTTCTTCCACGACATCGCAGCGGGTGCAGAGACCCGGCGGGAGGAACAGGCGCGCATCGCGCGCCTTTAGTTCCAGGCCTTTCCAGACCTGCTCGCGAGTGAGTTCTGTTTCGCCTTGCGGATTTACGGGAACGGTTGCGGTCGAATAGATCATGGTGATGGTCCTTGTTTTGAGGTGATGGGACGACTGGCCTCAGACAGCAGCCGCAGTTTCCGTGGCGAAGTCGCGGTAGGTGTGGAGCGGGCGGCCGAGGAGCGTCGTCAGGCGCTCGGCGTCGCCGCCCTCAGGCAGCATGCCGTCGGTCAGGAACCGCTCGCCCATCATGCGCATGTCGTAGGCCATCCACGGCGGCATGAACTGCTTGAGGTTCTGCTCGAAGGCAGAAGTATCGCCGCCGCCATAGTTGATCTGGCGGTCCAGAACGTCCGACCAGATGGCGGCGATATCCGTTCCGGTGAGTGTGTCGGGGCCGACAAGGTTGATGCGGGTGGTCGGAAGCGCTTGAGGAGCCTGTTCCCGACGCAGCAGTTCAATTGCAGCAATCTCCGCGATATCGCGGACGTCGATCATGGCAAGACCTTTGTCGCCGACAGGCATCGGATAGACGCCATAGCCAGTGATGACGTCTTTAATCGTCAGATCGTTCTGGATGAAGTAGGCCGGGCGCAGGATCGTGGCGCTCATGCCCATCTGCTCGATCATCCGCTCGACGCCGAACTTGCCTGCGAAGTGCGGGACGTTGACGTAGACGTCGGAGTGAATGACTGACAGGTACACGATCCGCTCAACGCCGGCCGAGCGGGCGACGTTGAGGGCAATCAGAGCCTGGGTAAATTCGTCCGATACGACGGCGTTCAGAAGGAACAGTGTAGATACACCTTCGAAGGCTGTACGGAGGGAGTCGACGTCGAGGAAGTCGCCCTTGACGACGGCAACGCCGGCCGGGAAGTCTGCCCTGGAGGGATCGCGAACGAGGGCACGAACGTCTGCGCCACGATGGACAAGGTGCTGGATGACCTGGCTGCCGATATTGCCGGTGGCGCCGGTAACGAGAATGGTCATGGGAAAATCTCCGGGTTTGTTTGCTTGACAGCCGGAATATGGACGGATCATTATCGACCCAATAGCCCATAAATCTAGACACTCCGTCTCACTGTTGGAACAGACCATGGATCTCCTTGCTCTTGTCGACTTCAACCTTGTGGCGCGCCATGGAGGCTTCGGCAAAGCTGCCCGTGCCGCCGGGCGACCTAAGGCAACGCTGTCACGCCGGGTGGCGGAGCTGGAGGCTGCCCTTGGACTGAGATTATTCGAACGTGGCGCTCGTAATCTGAAGCTCACTGATGAAGGGCGCGCCCTTCATCAGCGAACATCTGTACTGCTGATGGAGCTTGACGAGACAGCCACCGCCATTGCCTCAGGTGCGGAAAAGCCGCGTGGCCGCTTACGGATCAGCGCGCCGCTTCTCCTGTCGCAGACCGCCATGGGCAAGATCGGTGCGGGGTTCGCACTCAAATATCCGGAGGTACGCCTGGAAATCACGACCGAAGATCGGGCGGTGGACATGATCGAGGAAGGCTATGATCTGGTCATCCGCGTCAATCCGGATCCGGACGAAAGTCTCGTCGGACGAGCCTTCCTGCATGACCGCCTGGTCGTCGTGGCAAGCCCCAGCCTTCGCCGCCCTGCCGCGGGTATTTCCGCTCCAGGCGTCGTGCGCGGAACAGGCGATAGACAAACCTGGAATGTCATGACCGCCAAAGGCGCTGCTACGATCAACATCGAGCCAGTCCTTGCGCTTTCGTCGCTCATCATGGTCCGGGATGCCGTACGAACCGGCGTGGGTGCTGCACGTTTGCCGATATCGCTGGTGAGCCATGATCTGGCAGACGGCACTTTACAGCACTGGGGCGATATCGAGGGATCGGAGATCGCGCTCTGGGCGCTCTACCCATCGCGTCGGCTACTCAGCGCCCGCGTGTCAGCATTCCTTGATTACCTGAAGCACGCTTTTCCCGATGGGACGCCCGACGAGCTGGCCGCTTACGTTGGCAGATAGCCGAATGGAGCCCTTGATCGTGTTGCGCAAGACGCCGCCAAGCCGTCGGTTCGACCGAAACATCAAAAATTCCGTCGGCGCCGGTGCCCTCCCCGAGAGCATAACGAATCCAAGCACTTATTGCCTTCGCCCTCGAGGCGGCCTACAAAACCAACGATGCCGACAGGAGCTTTGCCGGTATCGCGGGGTCGTCCGCATCGGTAACGAGAAGCAGGTCCAGCGTTTCATTCTCTACCTTGGCGCTGATACCTTCCACCTTGTATGGCTGTTCGAGCTGATGCAGCGAGAGCAACCGCCCATTTTTGTCAACGATTCCGATCGCGGCACCTACGCAATGGCCATCAAGATATGCGTCGTCGGTATCTTCCGCTGCGGCGCAGAACACCACGTCACCATTGGGTAGAGCCGCTGCATCAGTGAAACAGAGCGGAACGCCTTCGATCGCACCAAGATCCACTCTCGTGATGGAGGATGGCGCAATGGCCGCGGTATCCGGACCTCGCAAAGCCTCGAGAACCGGAAGCAGCGGGTAGTGGATGATCGCGTTGTCGATATGTCTCTTGTTGCCCCGCTCAAATAGCAGGAGTTCATCACCAACTACGGCTGCTCCCTCAATGTTGAGCTCGGGGAACGCTTGATGAAGTGGGCCAAGCATCGCGGCCATGTCGACTTGCTCTGGTGAACCGCTGAGCGCACCTTGCGGATCAAGGCCGAGAAGAACACCGCGTCCGCGGTTTGGCCTCGATGCCGATCCCAGAGCCAGCAGAGCGCCATACGGAAATCCCTCGAAAGCCGGAACGAAGACCAGCGCCTCGAGATCCGGCTTTTGGCGCTTGCGCTCAGCCTTGATGATGGGCAAGTCACCCGCAAGCAGGCGGATCAGATGGCCCGGGCCATAGTCACCGCCGGAAAACACTCCGAGGTGAAGCTCATCGTCCGCAACGACATAGATGTGCGAGCCGACGCAGACCAGACCGCTTGCCGCGCTGATATAGGATGGCTGCGTGTCAGATCTGTCCGGAGAGATGTCGAGTTCTCGAAGTTCGGTAACAATCATCGATCATGGCTATCACCATGAACGCCCGGGCTCCACCGGCCAAGAAGCGATTTTTTGTTTTTATGTTGACATCGAACCGGCGCGGCGTCTGAGAATACTTCGTTGCAAAAGCGCTCGTAACCACTGCATTGTCGCCTCCTCCGCCCGAAATCAGGCATCATCTCAGTATTGTCATAACCTCCCTGCACAAGGACACCGAGCGCAAGCCAACAGGGCTTGCGGATCTGTCGGTCGTGGGAGAACGTCTATGATGCATTTGCTGTTCTGCCTGTTTTGACATTGCTGAGCACAGCAGTAACTTTAGCGTCGTGCTCTGCCGGAACCACGCTCCGAATGCCAAGCGGCCAGTGCCACACTGGTCGAAAGACCGACGCCCACCGACGAAGATGCCAGGCATCGAACGTGAGCGACGATTGTACGCCAGATCGCCCCGGGTCAGCCCGTCACCCACGATTATAAAGGAGGCCGAGTGACCGTTGAGACCAATCCTGCCTCCGGCTGCGTAGTCGGCGCTATCTGCGGATAGTGAAGCAAACCTGCACCGGCGAAGTCAGCCAGCCAGGCATTCATCACAGATGCCGCAGCCGTCTTCATCCATCCGTGCACCCGCGCGCTGGCAACATAGACAGATACGGATGTTTTGTCTCTCGTCGTGGACTTCCGGGGGAATGATTACGACCG
Source organism: Rhizobium sp. GR12 (assembly GCF_036596185.1). Classification (NCBI taxonomy): domain Bacteria; kingdom Pseudomonadati; phylum Pseudomonadota; class Alphaproteobacteria; order Hyphomicrobiales; family Rhizobiaceae; genus Rhizobium; species Rhizobium sp. GR12. Next base: position 25,839 of record NZ_JASXTH010000003.1, read on the forward strand.
TCTCGTCGAGCAGGAAATCAGCTACAAGTTCTGTCATCTCGTGGCTCCTTCACTGTGGTGGAAAGGAGATAGGATCAGAAGTTGCCCACGACAAGATCAAGTCCGTGATGTTGCCTACAGGAGGGGGCGGCCGATCCTGGACGCTGCAGAGACCACGCCCGGTCTGGCGTTTCGTTCAAGGGCCGGTGTGGCCCTCAACGATCAGTCCCTTATCGCAGCACCGAAGACCGTGGTCGTAAACCGCGATCGGCAATTGGTCTCCGATACCAGCGCTCTGGAAACGAAAGGCCTGCCGCGGGAGGAGGAGTCGGCCGCCTGAACTCGAAGCTCTGCGGGAGGGGTGCATCCTACGATGAAAATCAGAGTACCCGCTTTCGGTGCATACGTCTTCAGTGCCTTCGAGCAAGCCTATCACCCAGCTGCCCGCAATCAGACCACCGTGAGCGTGGTCGGCACCCCGCGATTGAGAGAATTTGCCACCGTGCAGATCGACCATGCTCGATCGATCAAGGTTTTTGGATCGGACCCATCCAATGTCGTGCATGTCACAGACATGACGGTGTTGGTGACGACTAGAGGCGTACCGTCAAGTTCCAGCTGTACCGTCACGGCTATGTCTCCGATCTCGACACCGAGATCATGGGCAACATATCGGAGGTCGTTACAGTAGCAACCTCCGACTGCCAAAGCGAGCAGCTGCCCGCCATTGAAGCCCAGCCCCAATCCGCCGGCCTTGCCTTCTGGCCTGTCGACCACGATAGTGTGACCGCCAGCCCAGCCAACTGCCGCTTCCGTGCCCACGACATTACGCAATTCCACGATCGACCGGACCATTCCGTTCCTCCGTCCATATGGGATGCATGCACGCTCCTTGCGTATGTGAATCTTGTCAACGGTAAAATGAAATCCTTGCCAGCAGGCAAGATCTTCAATCCCATAGGCCTGCCTGAAACCGCTACTGTCTGCAGGTGTGATCTCCAGCGCCCGTGTTCCGTTGGGACGTCGGACCCAGACCTGGTCCAGCACAAAGGCAAGGATCCCGGCCCCCCAAAACGCCTGCCAGATGGAGACGGTGCTTGCTCCAGTCCAGACACCGGCGGCAGACAGGTCGAGCGCTTCGTGTGCCGAGGGCGAGGATGCCGAGCCATTGCATCCGGTCCTGACCGGTTTCGGTCAGGACCGGAGCATCGCCCGCGATTTTCGACCGCGCCACTGTGCGCAGGACATCGGCAATGTTGACACCCGACACGGCCGCCAGATGATCGTGGCAGGTGCGTACCTCGCGCAGGGCCGTATCCGTCGCACCGGTCAACGCAGACTTTCTCTATGCCTGGATCCGCATGCTATGGCTGATAGAGCGACCCGAGACTGCCGCACTCGGAATAAGTCCGAAGTGCTGACCTGCGGTGCAACAACGTCAGAAAACTCAATGTATGTAATGACCTCCGACAAAACGGAGCGCGTTGAATCTGCATGATTACAAATCAGGCATCATTTCTATCACTACGGCCTCCCCCGCTTTCGCACGGCTTACTCGGAGCTCGTGGTCTCAACGCAGAAATCTCTCCGTGAGCCTGGCCCACATTGCCGCGCCGACGGTGAGACTCTCGTCGGCGAAATTGTATTTGGAGCTGTGCAGAATCTCCGAACCCACACCGTTGCCGAGGCGCAGGAAGCTGCCTGGACGATGCTCCAGAAAGTAGGCGAAATCCTCGCTGCCGGGGATGAGGTGACAGGTGGAAACGTTTTCTATTCCGACGAGTTCTTCCGCGACGCTTCGGGCAAACGCCGTCTCTGCATCGGAATTGACGACCACGGGATAGCCATGCTCGAACACGACCTCGGCAGTCGCACCGTGACCCGCGGCCACCGCCTGCGTCATCGTGCGGATGCGCTGTTCGAGCAGAGCGCGGACCTTCGGCTCGAAGGAACGAACGCTCAACGACAGCATCGCGGTGTTTGGAATGACGTTCGATGCCTCGCCCGCATGGATCGCACCGACCGTGATCACAGCAGTCTGCGTCGGGTCAATATTGCGCGAAACGATCGACTGCAGCGAAACAACAAGCGTGCAGGCGATAACCACGGGATCGATCGTCAAATGCGGACGGGAGGCGTGGCCACCCTTGCCGGTGATTGTGATCTTCACAGTATCGGCAGCCGCCATCAGCGGACCAGACCGCATCAGCCAATGTCCAGCCGGGGCACCGGGATGATTGTGCAGGCCGAAAATGGCGTCGCAGGGAAAGCGTTCGAACAGACCGTCCGCGATCATCGCCTGCGCACCGCTTCCCACACCTGCCTCTTCGGCCGGCTGGAAGATCAAATTGACCGTCCCGTCAAACCGGCGGGTCCGGGCAAGATATTCCGCTGCGCCGAGAAGCATGGTGGTGTGCCCGTCGTGGCCACAGGCATGCATTCGCCCGGGCACAGTGCTCGCATAGGCGAGGCCAGTCTCTTCCGTGATCGGTAGAGCATCCATATCCGCGCGGATGGCGACGCTTTTCGAGCCTGATCCGACCTTGAGGCACGCCACCACGCCATGTCCGCCGACATTGCGGGCGACCTCATACCCCCAGCCTTCAAGCTTGTCCGCCACGAAGCGCGCGGTTTCGATCTCCCCGAAGGACAGTTCCGGATGGGCATGCAAGTGGTGTCGCGTGGCAATGAGGTCGTTCTTGATGGCATCGAAGTCGGAGATACGGGCATAGGAATTGTCGCGTGTCATCGGATGATCCAGTGTTCAGGCAAGGGAATGGACTGCGCTCCATTGCCGGAGCACAGGGTCTGAGGCGGGCCGGTGCTAGCTTCAGATGAAGCGGGACAGGAAGGGCTGCGCGCGCGGATGCCGGGGGTCCGGTCAGTGGCAGATAGCATCATAAGACGGCAAGGGGGCCAGGACTGACACCGGCGACGTACCCTCTGGCGAACCGGCCCGGGGAGCAGCCCAGCCTTTTGCTAAACGCTGTGCTGAAGGCGCTGGCGGATTCGTAACCGATTTCGTCCGCGATCCTGTCGAGCGACTTTCCGCCGCTCATCAGGGCATCCTTGGCAATAGCCATTCTCCAGCGCGTCAAATATTCGATTGGCGCACAACCAACGATCTCATGGAACTGCGCAGCGAATGCCGCTCGCGACTTGCCCGCTATTCCTGCAAGATTGACTACCGTCCACCTCGTCCGCACATTCTCGTGAATGGCACGCAGGACGCGGGCGATCGCAGGATCGCGCAGCCCGTTCAATAGGCCCGCTGAAGCTGCATTGTTGCCCATAGTATCCCACCGCAATGCCTCCACTAGAAGGGTCTCCAGCAATCGCTGGACAATCAGTTCTTTACCGGGATGGTTGGCAACGCACTCCTCAGACAGCAGTTCCACAAGTCGGCCAAATCGGGTCGCGCGCCCCGCTGAGGCGGAAATGTAAATGTGATCAGGCAGCAGCGTGAGTAGCAACGGCGTATTGGCACTCCTAATCGAAAAGCTTCCGCCCAGCGCCGCGAAATCGGGCTCTCCTTCTTGCTCGCCGTGACGGACAGCTTCAGCAAGAGGTTCAGCGGGAATGCAGGAGACGCCTGGCTTGCTGCACAGCGAGAATGCCGGGGTAGCCGGCAAAAGAAGAAAGTCGCCTTCGCTAATCCGGAGCGGTTTCCGGTTACCTAATGTGACCCATGCTTCTCCTGCCAGCACCACCGTGAACCCGGGTGCGTCGTACGGTCTGTAGCGAACGCCCCATTGTCCGCGCCCCGAGATGGGCTTCGCTATCGCAGCCCTCGGCCGCAAGAGAGCGATGATATCGCTGAGAGGATCCATAAATTTGGACGATCCATAACACTAACTGGACTAGGGATTATAGAGCGTATCGGGATGTCTGTCTATTGCTACACGATCGAAACCAAGGAGACTGACATGACCAAGACCATCCTCATTACCGGGACATCATCGGGCTACGGCAAGGCCACTGCGGAACACTTCCTTTCTCTTGGATGGAATGTCGTCGCGACTATGCGGCGCCCGGACCCATCGCTGTTCGCCGGAACCGACCGGCTGCGCGTGCTACCGCTCGACGTCACCAGCTCTGAGAGTATCGCCGAACTGATCGGTTCTGCCGGTTTGATTGACGTATTGGTGAATAACGCCGGGCTTGGGGGTGTCGGTGCGTTCGAAGCGATGCCGTTGTCCCTCATCCGACAGCTTGTCGAAACCAACACGATTGGCGTAATGGCGATGTGCCAGGCTGTCATCCCGCAGATGCGCGAGCGCCGGTCCGGAACCATCATCAATGTCACGTCCAGCGTCACTTTGGGAGAGTTTCCACTCGCGGCAGCCTATACCGCCACCAAACAGGCCATCGAAGGCTTCTCGGCTTCGCTTGCGCATGAGCTCGGCTATTTCGGGGTCCGCGTGAAGCTCGTCGAGCCAGGTTATGCGCCAACTACCCGGTTCGGGGCGAATGCCATTGTTCCTGTCTCGGAGCTTCTCCCCGGCGGATACGCTGACTTTGCACAGCCGATTCTCGAGGCGTTCGCGAAGCCGCCCCTGACCACCACGGAAAACGATGTGGCAGAAGCAGTCTGGCGGGCCGTTCACGATACCGAGAATCAGCTTCGCTTTCCTGCTGGAGCTGACGCTGTCGCGCTTGCTCAGGCGCGTTGACGTAGGAGATGGCAAGGATGGTGACAGATGGGTCGCCTGTTGCGGCATCGCCGATCGCAGCTGTTCTAGCGGGAGCAAATATCGTGAGCTTTCGAGAGGCCAACGAAGCCAATTGCCTTGAGCGGAGTCGGACCTACGACCCCGGTGCTGTTCCGCATCGATCTCATCCGAAATCCTCGTCCTCGGTCACCAGTGTCTTGCCAATGACATAGGCGGACCGCCTCGAATTTCTGATAGCTGTCGTCCTCGTACTTCCCTTCTCGCTGCAAAAGTCTGGATCCACTCGAGTGAAGACTGGTCAGTCATCTAGTTCATGAGCAACTGACAGATCTGACAAAATATTTCATGAAAATTGGAGGGAAACGGATGGATAAACAGTGCATGACAGCGTCGAGGGAATTGGATGGGAATGGATGAGCAAGTGGAATTTCTAAACACGGCGACCGTCCGCATCACGCCCGAAATCCTGTCGCTGATCGCCGAAATCGACGAATTCAAGGGTGCCTGGCGTGCGATCGGCCGAAGCGCGCCTGAGCGGCTGTCCAGCCTTCGGCGTGTGCCACGATCGAAAGCGTCGGTTCCTCCACACGTATCGAAGGGCACGGCTCACCGACCGGGAGGTGGAAAAGCTGCTGTCAAACATTCGCCTGGGGTCGTTTACGACACCCGACGAGCAGGAGGTTGCCGGCTATGCGGAGGTGATGGAGACCGGCTTCAGTGCTTATGAAGCTATTTCGTTCTGGGGCGGCTTTTCTCTCCTATCAAAAGCCAGATGCAATCCCGTCCTTGCGTGATTCCGACGCGCCGGTCAGAGTGCGGTTTTCCCAATCGATGCGGATTATTTGCGCGCCGCCGATGGCGTCCTCAGTCGGCACGACGAAGTTCGGCAATGGTCGCGGCTGACGATGCACCCCAGCTTGATATGACGCAATTAAGCCTTCAGCCGGACACGCTACAAGGCGGGAGGAAATGCTACAAAGGAGGCATAGTGATGATCGATCATATGGGTATCAGCCCCGCAGAAATCGAAGACGCACGCCAGTTTTACGATGCTGCGCTCAAACCGCTCGGCATCGTGAAGGTGATGGAAGTGACGCCCGAACAAACCGGTGGCTATCACGGGATCGGTTATGGCACCAGCCGAAAGCCGTTCTTCTGGCTGTCCAGCGACAGCCGTCGTGCGTCTGCAGAGGGTCAGCGGGGGGCGGGCATTCATATCGCGTTCCAGGCCGAAAGCAGAGCAGCGGTGGAGGCCTTCTACCGCGCGGCGATGGCGCAAGGCGGCCGTGACAACGGCCCGCCCGGCATCCGACCCCATTATCACGCGGCCTATTATGCTGCGTTCGTGATCGACGCCGACGGCGTGAACGTCGAAGCGGTATGCCAGAAGCCGGAGTGAAATAGTGCAAGGTTGCACAGCTGGCGGCTCGCCTTCACCATGTCGCGCGTCTGTCGCGGGAAGCCCCGGAGTGCCTTCAACAGTTTGCCTTCACGACTGGATATGGCTTGACGGTGTCCGTAGCGGTCTTCGTTCGATAGCGGTCGCCCCAAAACCATTCTCGGAACGTGAGCTCAGTGACGTTCTTGCAAAACCGCTTTACCCGCCCCGCTAGCCCGAGCATTCTTCACGAGAATGATGCCGTGAATTTAAGGAGCGAGGAATGCCAAAAGGACCTAAAGAGTTCTCAGTAAGCTCGAATGGCGACAGGTGGTTTTTGGAGCGTGACGCGACTATGCCCGGGTATACCGTGATTCATCGAGCCAGCCCCGCCGCTGGCGGGGCCGAAACGCGGTGGACAATATCGGATTTTCTTGAGGTCGCCGGCACTCATCCTCAGGGGCAGGCTCTTCGTGACATACTCCCCGATCTTAAGCCTTGCGACAGCCAATCAAGCGAAGTTGTTGAACCCAAACTGCCGCGTTCATTCCCCTGGACGTCCAGGCCCGATCATACCGGCGACTGACTCATCATAGTTCCTGGTGAGAAAGCGCTGCCGTTCACGCGAGATCGTAGGTGAATAATGTCAGCAGGGTCGTAACAAAGTTGCTCGCCTTTTCCTTGACCAGAGCTTCCGTCCATTCATCCGTTCCTCGAAGCCTCAGAGCGGAATAGATGCTGTCGACCGCCGCCTCCTCGATCCGCTTGATCTGCGCCTTGAACGCTGTCTCGCCGCCGGCGTGATAGCGGCCGGCCGGCGTCAGTTCGATATTGCGCGGACGTCGCAGCACGAACGGCCCGAGTTCCTGTTCGAGCCGCCCGACATGCTGACTGACGCCCGCTTGCGTCATATCGAGATGTTCGGCCGCCCGTGTGAAAGATCGATGTGCGATTTTTCAGCCGAGATAGCTGAGGCGGGAATGCCAGACGCCGATGTAAAATTGCTGCGCGTCGCTGGCGGCGCATATCGCTGATGCCTGTAAAATGTCTATCCGTGCGCAGCTCGTCTTGCATAGGCGCCGGGCGGCTCTCCAACGTGGCGGGCAAACGCAACGCTGAACGCGCTCGCCGAGCCGTAGCCGACCCGTTGTGCGATCTCGGCCGTGGCCACATCTTTGCGAAGAAGTTCCTTCGCAAGCGCCATGCGCCAGCCGGTTGCGTATTCCATCGGAGCAACGCCAACCTCACGGCGGAACCGATCGAAGAAGGTTGATCGCGACATTGCGACATCCTGCGCCAAGGCTTCGACCGTCATGCTGCGTCCCGGATCCGCGTGGATCCGGCGCAAGGTCGGTGCCAGCAGCGGATCGGCCATACCGCGCAACAGCCCGGGCGCCGCCGCAGCCCCGCCCGCCGATCGGAGCGCTTCGATCAACAGAACCTCCAACAGCCGGCGAAGCACCATGTCGCGCGCCGTTCGGTCGGCTCTGGTCTCGTCGTTGATCATTCGGACAAGCAGCATCAGGCGCTCCTCGCCACTGATATGGATGACCTCCGGCAACAGCGAGACGAGGAGTGTCCTTTCGTTCGAGCCGAAAGCACAATGGCCGACCATCGCCACCACCTCGGGCAACGCGTCAGCGTCTCCCAGGCGGAAGACGCCCGGACTGGTTTCAAGTCGCTGGGCAAGCGCTCCGCGAGGCGGCGGATCCAGACTGCTCATCGTGAACGAGAAGATTTCCGGAACAAGCACGAAGTTGCCCGTTGTCAGCACCATTGGCTCGCGGCCCGTGATCGTCATCAGGCAGCGCCCTTCCGCAATGGCGCAATAGAAAGGGCTTCCAAGCTCCTTGCGCTCGACAAGCCACTGACCTCCGCCGGTCACCAGTTTGGAGATCGAGGGGGTCGGCTGGAGCAAAGAGACGACTTCGGCCACTGGATCGGTCATTTTCGGACTTTTTCTAAAAGAACCCGGACAAATGAAGATATCAAGTCCGGTCATGGGAGTCCATCTTAGACGGGAAACCTCATCTAGGAGACAATCACATGCCAAAGATCCTTATCACAGGCTGCTCTTCCGGCTTCGGTCTTGCTATCGCCAAGACATTTCTTTCCGAAGGGTGGGACGTCATTGCCACCATGCGCACGCTGCGCAACGATTTGCTCCCTTCTCATGACAGCCTTAGAGTCCTCGCGCTGGATGTGACCGACGTGGAGAGCATAGCGGATGCGGTCGAAGCTGCGGGCCCAATTGATGCTTTGGTCAACAATGCTGGCGTCGGTATGCTCAGTGTGCTGGAAGGCACGGAGATGTCGAAGATCCGCGAACTGTTCGAGACCAACGTCTTCGGGGCAATGGCCATGACCAAGGCGGTTCTTCCACAGATGCGAGACCGCCAGTCCGGCGTCATCGTCAATGTCAGTTCCAGCGTCACCATCAAACCGCTTCCGGCGCTGTCAGTCTATAGCGCCAGCAAGGCAGCCTTGAATGCCTTTACAGAAAGCCTCGCTCTCGAGGCTGACTTGTTTGGTGTCCGCACTAAACTGGTTCTGCCGGGTTCCGCGCCGACTACCGGCTTCGGGAAGAATGCTGTCGCCCGTATGGGCATGAATATCCCCGAACCCTATGCCGCATTCGTTCAGGATTATCTGACAACGCTGCGGTCCGGCACTGAATTCACAACCCCGGAAGACGTGGCACAAGCCGTCTGGCGTGTCGTTACGGAACCGGACGCGCCGATGAAAACTCCAGCTGGCGCGGATGCGCAGAGATGGTTTCGCGAAGTCGGCCAAGCCGTGACGCAGAAGGAAGGCCAGTCTTGAACAATCTTATCGATCTTTCGCGACACATCCCTACACCCGAGGCCGCGCCCACCGTCGCCTATACGCCGATCCGTCTCCCGATGGAGGGCCGTCAACCGCTTGAACTGAGGCTGACCGCACCGGCGGTCGGAAGCGATCTTCCGATCGCGCTGCTGTCGCACGGATTCGGGCCGTCCAGCTATCTTCCCTCGAAGGACGGCTATGCGCCGCTTGCACAGTTCTGGGCCGAGCGCGGCTTCGCTGTCATCCAGCCCACTCACGCCAGTTCGCGCGTCGGCGGCCTGCCCGCCGACGCACCCGGTGCGCCTTTCTTTTGGCGCCAGCGCGTCGATGAGTTGAAGGTGATCCTCGACCAATTGCCGGAGGTGGAACGTCAGGCGCCTGCCGTTGCAGGACGGATGGATCATTCGCGGATCGCTGCAGCCGGTCATTCTTTCGGTGGTCACACCGTCGGGCTGCTAATGGGTGCGCGGTTGAGTGGGGAAGATTTCTCCGATCCCCGCATCTCGGCCGGCATCCTGTTGGCGGCTCCCGGACATGGCGGGAAAGATATGACCGAGGAGAATGCTGCCCGCTTTCCGTTTTTCGACGTCGATTTCTCGACATTGACGATACGCAGTCTCGTCGTCTGCGGTGATGCCGACGATCCGCAATTCACCACGCGAGGGCCCGAGTGGCATACGGATGCTTTTCACGATGCGCCGGGCGCAGACGCACTTCTGATGCTGCACGGCGTCGGACATGGGCTTGGCGGTATCGCAGGCCTTGATGCCAAGGAAACTGAGACGGAAGACCCGGACGTGCTGGAAGCCGCGAAACGCCTGACGCTACCATGGCTTCAGACAGCGCTGGACGTCGACCATTCTGCTTGGGCCAAAGCGCGCGCCGCGATCGAAGGCCCGGCGTCTGCCGTCTCGAGCATCATCGTCCGATAAGTTCGTCATCATCTTCGTTCCGTCTGGGCAATAACCCCTCCAATCAGTGGTCTATTCCCATGGGTTAGATCGCTTTGTAGGCGGGCCAGAAACCCCGATGGCTCCTCCCGGGTAGAAGATGCCAATATCAAGGAAGGTGACATGAATATCCTTCATATCGATAGTAGCATTACTGGTTCTGCCTCCATCAGTCACAAGCTTTCAAAAGCGCTTGTCGATCGGATTTTCGGTTACATGGGATGGTGTCTCCGTAATCTACCGTGATGTTGCAAACGACCCCTCCCCTATTTCGGGCCGGCTAAGCCTAACTATCAAGTCTAAATCCAAGGTCTTGAACGGATACGATCCCGCGGCCTGTCAATTTTCGAGCTGATGGTCGGGACGTCAGGCAGGGACGGAGCCTGCGCCGTGTTTCCCGATGTCCGCAGAGAGTACAAACGTCGGGGTTTGCCCTCAGACAGTCGGAATAGTGCCGCCGTCAATGACAAACTCGGCGCCGTTGATCGCGGCGGCGCGATCCGAGGCCAGATAGGCGATAAGGTCGGCGACCTCATGGGGATCAGCCGGACGCCCGATCGGGATGCCGCCAAGGCTGTCAAGAATCACCTGCCGCGCGTCCTCAATCGTGCCGCCGTTGGCGGCCTGCAGTCGTTTCAGCAGGTCCACGGACGACTCGGTCATGATCCAGCCGGGGGAAACGACGTTGACTCGCACGCCTTTGGGACCAAGCTCCTTGGAGATCGACTTGCTGTATGTCTTAAGCGCTGCCTTGGCCGCCGCATAGGCGGTGGTGGCCTCAGGCAGAGGAAGTACCGATTGAATGGAGGTGACGTGCACCACCGCGCCGCTGCCACGTTCTATCATCTGCGGGATCAGAAGACGATCAAGTCGAACGGCTGCCAGGAGATTCAGGTTCAGTTCGGACAGCCAGTGGTCGTCCGTCAGGGCGACGAAGCCTCCGCCCGGCGTGGAGGATCCACCAAGAACGTGAGCCAGAATATCGATCCCGCCGAAACGCTCAAGCGCCGCCTTGGCCAGGACCTCTCCGCCCTTGGCGGTTGCCAGGTCCGTCTCGATGAACTCCACGCCGTCGACGGTCTCTGGGGCTCCGCGGGCGGCAGTGATCACCCGGGCGCCACCCGCCAGAAACCGCGCTACGGTGGCGCGGCCCGTACCCTTTGTGCCGCCGCTGATGAGAACGCGCTTTCCAGCGAATTCGGTTGGATCAGGTTTGATATTCATGCAGTGATCTCCAGGGTTTGGATGGCGTCGTCTTCAAGCGTGAAACGATAGGTGAAACGGATCGGGCTGCCTTTGAAGTCGCCATGGGCAGGGCCTTCGACCACGACCTGACCGTTTTCATGTCGGACGGTATCCGGTGTGAAGATCGCCTTCACGCCTACTGCCTCTTGGAGCAAGGTTTTCAGCTCGGTGTGACCCTCATAGCGGTGTCCATTGTCCAGGACGATCGCGTCGGAGGCGAAGGGTTTCAGCATGCCGCCCAAATCGAGTTTTGCGTTGGCCTCGACATAATCGGCTATGGGATGGGGTAGTGCTGGCATGAAAGTGTTTTCCTCTGCATTACGACGGGATCGACCGCAAGATGTTCGAATGGTCATCCGCTTCGTCATATTTAACTCTCGACCATCGCGCGGATAAGTGGGATAAACCGGCATGCGGTAATGAGAAAATCGGGACAATGAACCAACCGAGCGTGAAGGAGTTGGAGGCAGCCGTCGGAATTGCCCGGCGCGGGTCATTCCGGGCAGCAGCCATCGATCTCGGCATTTCGACCACCGCTTTGAGCCACACGATAGGCAGGCTCGAGGCAGGGTTGGGAGTGAGATTGTTCAACCGCACGACGCGGAGTGTTTCGCTGACGGATGCAGGTCGGCTCTTCATCCAGCAAGTCGCTCCCTTGCTTCAGGATCTCCGCGCGGTCCTGGAGGCCGTGCGCGAGCAACGTGAAACACCGTCCGGGACGATAAGGATCAACGCGGCGCCATTTGCTGCGCGCGCTATCATCTCACCGCTCGTTCTGGAGTTCCTGAGCCTTTATCCCGATATGCATGTCGATATCGTCACGGAAGGTAAAATGGTCGATATCGTCCGGGATGGTTTTGATCTGGGCATCAGGGTTGCAGACCTCGTTCCAAGCGACATGATTGCTGTTTCACTTGGCCGCCCCCAACGGCACGCGGTTGTCGGTTCTCCGGAGTATTTCGAAAGGTACGGCACCCCGGCTATTCCTCCGGATTTATTCACTCACAGATGCATCCGGGTTCGGTTGCCGGACGGCTCCCTGTTTCGGTGGCGTTTCGAAAAAGACGGCGAGCAGTTGCACGTCGATGTACGTGGCCCCATTACGCTCGATGAGGCGAGCCTTACGAGAACCGCCATTCTCAAGGGCACTGGCATCGGCTACATCTTCGAACAGGACATTCTGCCGGAAATCCGGGCCGGCCGCGTTATCCGAATACTGGAAGACTGGACGCCGCCGTATCCCGGGCTCAGCCTGTACTATCCCGGACGCAGGAACCTTTCGGCAGGTGTTAGAGCTTTCCTTGAGCTAGCTCGAGAGCTTTCACGTCAAGCTCCAGGTGGGTGACTATCCTGCGGCCCCTGGTGAACCATTTCACGCCTTGAGCGGAATCGAACAGCCGGTCACCTGAATAATGACTTTGGTGGAGTTCATTGGACTGGCAGCAATTTATTTCTGCAATGACAGCCAGTACCGGGTATGTCGACGTTCACCCGTACGCGTAAGTGCACCGATCTCCACGAGTTGCTGAAGGTCGCGTGTTGCTGTAGCGCGGGATGTGTCTGTGATTGAAATGTAGTTTTCGGCACTTAGCCCCCCCTTGAAGCCTGCCGTGCTTTCCTTGAAGATGCGCGCGACTACCTTTTCCTGCCGCTCGTTGAGCTGGCCCCGAAAACGATCATAGAACTTTGCTTTCTGCATGAAGAAATCGATGCGCTCAAGCGTCGCCCGTTGAGCATCCAGGATCGTTTCTGAAAAGAAAATGATCCAGTCGGTGATATCAAGCGTGCGCTGGTGCCGCTCAAGCTCTGAGTAGTAGGCCTTCCGGCTCTTCTCGATTGTGAAGGCGAGTGAAATGAGACTTGGTTGCCCTATGTTTTGCGCAAGGGATTTCTCAGCGAGCGCACGCCCAATTCGGCCGTTGCCATCCTCAAATGGATGTATGCTTTCAAAATAAAGATGGCCTACTGCTGCGCGCGTTAAAGCTTGAAGCGACATTTGACCATCTGGCCCGGATTGATTGAACCATGTGATGAAGGTCTCCATCTCAGCGGCAACCCGGCGAGACGGGGGAGCCTCGAAGTGGATGGTGGGCTTGTCCAATCGACCTGACACGATCTGCATGGCGTCTTCATGCGTGCGGTAAGCACCAACCGTTTCAATATATCGGTTTCCCGCCATCAGCATTGAATGCCAGTGGAACAGTCCCTCATGACGCAGCGGCCCATGCCAGCTTCGATAGACATCCGCCATCATCTCGGCGATCCCCCGCTCTTGGGGGCGGATCTGTCTATCATCAGTGCTTAGCCCGAACTGTCGGCGGAGTGACGACTGGACACTCACGCGGTCCAGAAATTCCCCCTCAATCTCTGAGGTCTTGACCGCTTCGTCGCTCAGCAACTCAATGCGAAGTTGGTTGCTGTCGTCCTCGTTGAAATGTCGAACAGCACCGATAATCTCGCCGGCGGACTGCAGGAATTTCTGCTCCAACGGTACCAGGCTTGCGGTGTCGTATCTGAAGTTTGGCCAATCAGTGTTTTGCCAGTTCCATTTCATGAGTTATAGCATCCCTCTCTATAACTCATAATTATTGCCATATATGAGCTATTGCAAGTCCGTCTATCGCTCAGCACCACAAGCTGCGATTCTCCATTCAAGACGAAGCAATCGACAGGTAACCTCTTGCCCTAAACATATTTTGTTAACGGGCGCCCCTATTTCCGCTCACTCTCGGCACTGGTGCCGAGGGGGCACACGACCGCGGAGAAGACGCGGCGGCATCAACGACGGCTGGACCGGTTTCGAGTTAACCTGACGAAGGCCTCGGGGCTTTAGCTGGCTTCTTTGGCTGCTTGCGAGGTATTAACGGTTGCCTAAGCCTCATTTAGGCCATCCTTATTGCGTTGCAATATCCTAGATTCGGTTGAAAGAGCTTGTCATGGCGGGTACCGCAGCAATTTCGAGGATCGTCGGGATAGATCTCACCCGGTCGGTCGCAATCTTTTTTGCAATGCTCAGTCATGTCTGGGTCGTCACCGCAATGGATCACTTCTGGAGCGGCCCGTCTGCAGACTTATTGCGCGCGCTGATGGCGCTGGCGACGCCGATCTTCATCCTGCTCTTCGGCACGATGCTCGAAATCATCTATCGGCCCAAATTTGTCCCGGGTGAGCAGGGGCTGGTTGCCATGCGGCTGTTTTCGCGTGCCATACAATGCTGGCTGCTATACTGCCTGTCGGTCGTAGCGCTGTATCTGGTCCCAGACGGATATTCGCTGAAATTCTCGATCGCGACCATGATGCTCCTGGGAGTTACACCATTCACCGACATTCTGAAATTCTATGCCGTCGTTCTTTTCATTGCCCCAATCCTATTGCTGTTGCGCAACAGAACCGGCCTGCTGCCGCTTCTCTTTGCCGCGGTCGCAGTCCATGCAGCCCACCCGATCCTTCGGGGATTGCCGAGCCCTATCGATTTTCAGATGAGCATGTACGCAGAGAGGGTAACGACTTTTTTGTTTGGTATTGGCGACGCTAAGCTCGGCGGCCCGTCGATCCTTCACGGACTTAGCCTGATCATTGGAGGAATGGCGTTTGGGAGGCTCATCGCAGGTGACCGAGCCGCTCGACCTGCAGCAACGGGCAGTATTGCTAAAAGAGCCTCGTTTCTGTTAGCCGCCTCAACTCTGGCATTAGCACTTGGTGCTCTTTTAAGCCGTGAAAGTTTGTTGGCCGAACTTGGCGACATGTCGCTGCGAATGGATAGCGACCCGCTTTATTTTGCTGCCGGCCTTTGCGGCGCGGTTGCCCTTACCTCCCTGGCCGTGCTCGCCACTCAGGGATTGTCTCACGAGGGAAAGAAGAAGCTGGAAAAGCTCGTGTTTTTCGGACGTACCAGCCTGTTCACCTTCGCCTTCGGCAACATGATCCTGTACGCTTGGCCCGATACGCCGGACACCCTTGAATCGGCCATTCTTCACGCTGTGCTGGTGAGCGTAGTCATTATCGGGCTAAGTTACCTGTTCGACCGGGAAATGCGTCGCGGCGGGCCACTGGCCACGGTTGTCAGATTGCTTCAGGCGAAGATCACGTCATTTGTCAAGATGCTGATGGCTTTGAGTACCCCCAGAGCGGAACAGACCTGATCTCTTATAAAATGCCACGGGGCTGTTGATTATCGCACGGATTTGGCCCACTTTTCCATTTCGGAGCGATCCGCCCACACCGCCAAAAGAGATTTCCAGTCAACACCCTGGATGAGATCAGGTGGCACAACGCGAAATGCAAACGTGGCGCCCACGTAGTTCTTTAATCATGAGATTTTAGGGGGTCAGCGCATGTTGACTTTCGTTCGAAGCATCATCCGCAATCAAATCTTAGACCAACTCTCCGGCCTGAGGCCCAAATCCGGATAGAGCCTGTCCACTGCAACGATGTCGTCATTCAGCTCGGCGATCATCCAGTCGCGAACCTGCATGACGATGTCGCGCACCGGCTTGTCCCGCAGACGGACGAGATGGCATTGGCGGCCTGTTGTCATCAGATGCTCGCGCGCCGGCACCAGTGTCTGGGTTCGCAGCCAATGCGCAACCACGTTCAGCCAGCCGAGCGCCACTCCCTGTCCCAGAAGTGCTGCCTGCACCACGATGGCATAGTCTGAAAAGATCATCGAATTGACCGCATCGCCCTCGTTTGCCGGAGAAAAGAGGGTGGACCAGTTCGGCTGGGCGTCGCTGAGATTGATCGTGGTGTCGGGGGTCCGCTTGACTTCGCCGCCATCCTGTCCATGACTTTCCCGATACGACGGGCTGCAGATCGGGATCAGAATTTCCGGCATGATGAAGGCAGCTTCATGCCGCTCATCCGAACCGTTGACAAAGCGCATGCCGAAATCGACATCGTTGACCGGCCCCGCCAGCGCGCCCATCACCAGTTGGAAGCGCAGATCGACAGTCGGAAAATGCTTCTTGAATTCCGGCATGCGCGGCATCATCCAATGCGTGGTGAAACCGGTGGAGACCGACAAGGAGACCGTCTGGATACCGATGCGGCGGTCCTCGATCTCGCGCAGAGCATTTTCGATTCCCGAAAAGCCCCGGGCGATTGCATCGAACAGCAGCCTGCCGGATTCCGTCAGGCCGACGCCCCCCGACTGGCGAACAAACAGCACCGTATCGAGATGCTCTTCCAGACGCGCGATCATCCGGCTGACGGCAGCCGGCGTTACGTTGAGCTCGTCGGCTGCCCTGGAGAAATTACCGCAGCGTGCAGCCGCCTCGAAAGTAAACAGGCCGTTCATGGATGGCAGGGTTCGGCGCAAATTGTTCATTACATTGTGTAACATCGTTCTGAACTTTTTTTCAATTGCGGACATGGCCTTTCTTTGGTCTTCTATCGATCACAGAAGGCGAAAGACCTTCAATGAAAATCGGGGAACAGGACATGTAAAGGTGCGGGGCAAGTAGCGCCCGTGCACGACAGATATGTTCAAGTTTCTGCTCAACAGCGAATGCAGCGCGGGTTCGTAAAACCTAAGCGCGCATTAATTTTGCAGTGGAATCAAATGATTGTTTCGAAAAAATCAGAGCGCGTGGGCGTATCTATCCGCTCGGCAAACAAGAGTTATGGAATCTTCCAGGCGCTGGACAATGTCAGCCTGGAAGTCGCCGCAGGAGAATTCGTCTCCATTCTCGGCCCCTCGGGTTCGGGCAAGACAACCTTTCTGGGAATCCTCGGCGGCTTTGTGCAACCGACATCGGGCTCAATCTGGCTCGGGGAACGGGATATTACATTCGAGCCGCCACACAAGCGCGACATAGGAATAGTCTTCCAGAACTACGCACTCTTCCCGCATATGAGCGTCGCCGAGAACATCACATTTCCGTTGCGGGCGCGCCGACTACCGAAATCCAGCTGGCCTGAAAAGTTGCGCCAGGCTCTGGATATGGTCGAACTCGCCGGATACGAACAGCGCCGCATCCACGAGCTTTCCGGCGGCCAGCGCCAGCGGGTTGCGCTTGCCCGCGCCATGATCTTCGAGCCGGGGCTGATCCTGATGGACGAGCCGCTGTCGGCGCTCGACAAGCAATTGCGCGAATCCATGCAGATCGAACTCAAGCGGTTACACAAGAAGCTGGGCGCCACCATCATCTATGTCACCCATGATCAGCGCGAAGCTTTGACGATGAGCGACCGCGTCGCCATTATGAACAAGGGAAAGTTTGTGCAGGTTGATACGCCTGAGCAGCTTCACGACCACCCGGTCGATTCTTTTGTGGCCCGATTTATCGGCGAGGCGACGCTGTTGCCAGTCACGCGCGCCAGCGACGACACGGTCCGGCTTGGCGATATCGTCCTGCGCACGTCGCACGCCGTCCCCCCGAACGCCCGTCTGCATCTTGCGGTCCACTCCGAAAAGCTCGTCGTCGCCGATGGCAGCGAAGCAGCCGGCGTCAACCGACTGACAGGAACCGTGACGGAAACGCTTTATCAGGGCGAAAGCATCCGGGTTTTTCTGAAACTCTCGTCCGGCGACGACCTCAGCCTCAGGCTTGCCAGCAATCATGTCGGCCGGTCGCAACTCAAAAACCCCGGTGATGCCATCACCGTGGCGTTGCATCCCGAAGACACGATCGTGGTGCCGGAAGCGTTCTAAAACCTGCCGTTCCAACCTTACAGTCAACAAGGAAAGAAGACTATGAACCTCACCCACTTCAAGGTCATGACCTTCGATGTCGTCGGTACTTTGATCGATTTCGAAACGGGCGTGTTGAATGCCGTTCGGGCACTGGGCGGCGAAAGGGCCGCCAGCACTTCCGACGATGCTATCTTCGAGCCCTACAAGCGAGGTCGCGACAAGTTCTACGGTCGTTCCTCCTTCGCCATGAAGGATGTCTACCTGTCGCTGGCAACAGAACTCGACCTGACGCGGGATGATGCGACGGCCGAGGCCTTCCAGCTCGCCGTCTTGCGCTGGCCGGCGTTTTCCGACTCGGTTGAGGCCCTGGCCCGTCTGCGCAAGAACTTCCGGCTGGTTGCGATGACCAATGCAGACCGTACCGCCTTCTCGGCATATTCGGCAACGCTGGGCAATCCCTTCCATGACAGCGTTACCTGCGATGAGGCCGGATGCGCTAAACCCAACCCGCAGTTCTTCGCTTTCAACAAGGGCCGCCAATCGGCCTCCGGCTACAGACAGTCGGAAATCCTACATGTTGCCCAGAGCCAGCATCACGATATCGGCGTAGCAAAAGAACTGGGCTACACGACCTGCTGGATCGAACGGCGCCAGGGCCAGCAGGGCTTTGGCGGCACGCCAGAACCTAAGGTGCTGACCGAGCCGGATTTCCATTTTTCTTCGCTAAAGCAGCTCGCTGACGCGGTCGATGCCGAATTGGCCGCAGGCGTCCAGACCGCCAGCGCAGCCTGATCACGGAACCCAAAAAGATGACCGCCCATCCTCCTTTCGCTGACATTGCCTCGCTCTGGCAGGAGACAGCTGCCGACCGCCCGGTCTTCGGTGCGCTGTCGGGCGGTCGTCACTACGACGTTGCCATTATCGGCGGCGGTTACACCGGGTTGTCAACGGCACGCTACCTTGCTCGCCGCGGCCTGTCGGCCGTCGTGCTGGAAGCAAGCCGTATCGGCTGGGGCGCAAGCGGACGCAACGGAGGGGTGGTCTCGGGCAAGTTCCGGCTTGCCTTTTCCGAAATTGCCGGACGTTACGGCATCGACACGGCCCGACGTATGCATGATCTCGGCATCGAGGCCATCGATCATGTCGGAGAGCTTGTCGAGGATTACGGCATTGCCGCAGCCGATTATCGGCCAACGGGGTCCTTGCGCTGCGCGCATAATGCAGTCTCGCTCACTTCGCTGAAGAAGGAAGCCGAATGGCTGCATCAGGCGCTCGGTGATCGCGCCTGCTCCATTTTGTCGGCGGCCGAAATGGAGGCGGAGACCGGCTCACGAGATTTTCCGGGCGGCATGCTCAACACCCACGGCGGCATCATTCATCCGCTCAATTTCGTGTTCGGCATCGCTGCCGGTCTAAAAAAGTCGGGCATCGATGTCTTCGAAAACACCCCGGTGACGGGTCTCCGCCGCGAAGGATCCGGCGTAGTCCTGGAGACACCGGGAGGCACAGTCACGGCCCGGCAGGTGGTGATTGCCACCAATTCCTATTCGGACCTAACCCCTGCCACGTCAACGGTACGCAAGGCCATCATCCCCTTCCGTTCGGCAATGATCGCCACGGCGCCGCTTTCCGGACTGTCGGGCAGAAAGCTGCTGGCGAACGGCCGCAGCTACACCGAAACCCGTCGGATGATGCGCTGGTTCCGCAAGACGGGCGACCGCCTGCTCTATGGCGGTCGCGGCGCCTTCGGCAAAACTGATTCTAAGGCCGCTTTTTCGGCGCTGCACCGGGCGATGGTACGGCAGTTCCCGGAACTTGCGGGCGTTGACGTCACCCATCGCTGGTCAGGTCTGGTTGCCATGACATTGGACAGCATACCGCATGCGGGCCGGCTGGATGACCGTATCGTCTATGCGGTCGGCTACAACGGTACCGGCGTGGCATTGGCCTCCAATATGGGCAAGCACATTGCGGCTATCGTCGCTGGTGAGAGACCCGATCTCGGGCTTCTGACTTCTGAACGGCTCAAACCCGTTCCTTTCTATCCCGTCAGGGAACCTGCTGTCCGGCTTGTCGCCGGCTGGTACCAGTTCCTCGATGCAATCGGGCGCTAAGATCCGGCATTCAAACATCAAAACGGGGTTCGAAGCCCCACCACAAGAGGAGAACGGACATGATACACACACTTTCCACACTCGTGCTTTCCGCTTCAGCCATCGCTTTTTCCGCCGGTATCGCCTCGGCCGAACAGATCACGTTCGTCTCACAGGGCGGCGCCTATCAGGAGGCACAGACCAAAGCCATTCTCGATCCGGTCGCTGAATTGCTCGGTATAACCGTCAATCAGGACAGCGCGCCGGACGCCTGGCCTGTCATCAAGACCCAGACCGCGACAGGGAAACCGATCTGGGATGTCATCGATACGCCGACGCAAGACTGCATCCGCGGTGGCCAGCAGGGCATGATCGAGCCTCTGGATTTCGCCAAGATCCCCAATGCCGAGAAGATGCCCGCCGAGTATAAGAGCGCCTATTCCGTTGCCTATGAGTTCTATTCCAGCGTGCTGGCCTACAACAAGGACAAGTTCGGCGACACGCCGCCGCAGACCTGGGCGGATTTTTGGGACGTGAAGAAGTTTCCGGGAACGCGCGCGCTACGTAACCACCCGCTGGCAACACTTGAGGCCGCACTTCTCGCAGATGGTGTCCCGGCCGACAAGCTCTATCCGCTGGATGTCGGCCGCGCCTTCAAGAAGCTCGAAGAAATCAAGCCCTACGTCACTGTCTGGTGGACGTCGGGCGCCCAGTCGGCGCAACTTCTCGCCGATGGCGAGGTCGATATGGAAATGGCCTGGAACGGCCGCGTGACCGCAGTCGCCAAGGAAGGCGCTCCGATCAGCTACACCTTCAACCAGGGCTTCCTGCAATATACGTCGCTTTGCATCCTGAAGGGTGCGCCCAATCTCGAGACGGCGGTCAAGTTCGTCAATGCGGCCATGACGCCGGATATCCAGGCCAACTTTCCCGCCTATATCGACTACGGTCCGGGCAACCCTGAAGCCTACAAAACTGGCAAGATCTCGCCGGAACGTGCGGCAGAAATGCCAAGTTCACCTGAAAACGCCGCCAAGCAGGTGCTGGTGTCGGACGAATGGTGGACTTCGCCCGCAGGCGAGGAAGCACAGAAGCGCTGGGCATCCTTCATCCAGCAGTAATCTCCGGTGAATTGAGGAGCGTCATGATGACCACGTCGACGAACAATCCATCGATGCAGCATGATCGCAAGGAGCAACGGCTAATGCTGTTGCTTCTCGCGCCGGCGCTTCTCGTCATCGTCTCGTTGCTGATCGTACCGCTTGTCTGGCTCGCCTGGCAGTCGATCTGGCAGGACGGCGGATTCACCGTTATAAACTACCAACGGTTTTTGACCGATTCCGTCTACTGGATGACGTTCTTGCAAACCTTCCGCATCGCCGTTGTTGTGACGCTCGTGACGCTACTGCTCGGCTATCCCCTCGCCTACGTGGCGGCGGCCCTGCCCCAGCGGTGGAGCGTGCTGGTTCTGGCAATGGTGCTCCTGCCCTTTTGGACCAGCGTACTGGTCAGGGCCTATGCGTGGCTCATCCTGTTACAGCGGACGGGCATCGTCAATTCCGCCCTCAAGAAGACCGGCTTGATCGACACGCCCTTGCTGCTGATCAACAATGAGTTCGGCACGGTACTGGCGACGATCCATATCCTCCTGCCATTCATGGTTTTGCCGCTCTATGCCACGATGAAGAAGATCCCACCTGAACTCACGATGGCAGGCGCCAGCCTCGGCGGCTCGCCATTGCATGTCTTCACCCGGATCTTCCTGCCGCTTTCGCTGCCCGGAATGATCGCCGGCATGGTTCTGGTCTTCGTCCTGACCCTCGGCTTCTACATCACGCCGGAACTGCTGGGAGGCGGACGGACCTATATGGTTTCCATGCTCGTGTCCCGCAATATCCAGGTCTACAACGAATGGGGCGCGGCTTCGTCGATCAGCGTGGTGCTGATGCTCTGCGTCTTCCTGATCTTCCGGCTGGCAAGCATGCTTATTCCGTTTGAACGCATCATGGGAACGAGGTGACGCATGCGCATATCCACCATTTTACTTTACGGCTTCGTCGCGCTCATTCTCGCCTGGCTGATCATTCCAATCATCATCATTGTGCCGATGTCGTTTTCAAGCGCCCGCTTCCTGACATTTCCGCCGCCATCCTGGTCGTTGCGCTGGTATGAGGCCTATCTCGGCAACGCCGCGTGGATGCAGGCTACGCGGGTCAGCCTCATCGTTTCGGTTTCGAGTGCTATCCTGGCAACAATTCTCGGCACGGCGGCGGCCTATGCGCTAAACATGACATCCTCCCGCCTTGTGCGCAGCCTGCAGATGCTGTTGCTGCTGCCGCTCGTCGTACCGATCGTGATCACGGCCGTCGGCGTCTTCCTCGTCTATGCGCAAGTGGGTCTTCTCGCCAGCATGACCGGATTGATCCTCGCCAATACGATGCTCGGCCTTCCCTATGTGGTCATCTCCGTACTTGTGGGTCTCCGAAAATTCGACCCGACGCAGGAAATGGTGTCGCGCAGCCTCGGCATGAACCGGCTGCGCACCTTCTTCGTGGTCACCCTGCCGCAGATCCGCCCGAGCGTAATTTCCGGCATGCTGTTCGCCTTCATCTCGGCCATTGACGAGACCGTCGTGTCGCTGTTCATTGCTGGCGGCGAGTACCAGACGCTGACCAAACGAATGTTCACGGCACTGCGCGACGAGATCGACCCGACGATCGCGGCAATCAGCTCATTGCTGACGGCGATTTCCTTCATTCTGGTAATGCTGGTGGCGCTCAATGCCCGCAGCGCCGATCGCAAGCAAGGCAAGGTGGCATGATCGCCGATCACCTGATCCTTGGCGGCGGCTCGGCAGGCTGCGTACTGGCAGCACGGCTGTCGGAAGATCCGCACAGGACGGTTGTTCTGGTCGAGGCCGGACGCAACATCGCTGCCGGCGACATTCCCGAAGCGGTGCGCAGCCGTTATCCCGGCCGTGCCTATCTCGACACCCGCAACATCTGGTCCTCGCTCACCTCGCTGATGGGCTATTCCAGATCAAACACCGCGCCACCGACACCGCGCCGTTACGAACAGGCGAAAATCCTTGGCGGCGGTTCGGCGATCAATGCGTTGATGGCCAATCGCGGCGCACCCTCCGACTACGCGGAATGGCAGGCGCTGGGTGCCGATGGCTGGGGTTGGGAAGACTGCCTGCCCTACTTCCGCAAGATCGAGACCGACCGCGATTTCGACGGTCCCCTGCACGGAACCGACGGACCGCTGACGATCCGTCGGATCACGAGCGAGAAGATATCGCCCTTCGTCGAACGCGTCATGCAGACACTTGAGACGCGCGGCCACCCGATTCGTGCTGACCAGAACGGTCCCTGGCAGGACGGTACCTTCCGGGGCGCAATTGCCGTCAGCGACGCCGGCGAGCGCCTGCCCACCTCAATCGCCTACCTGACACCGCACGTCCGCCGTCGTCCAAATTTGCTGGTTATCACCGACAGCACCGCGACCCGCATCCTGTTCGACGGTATAAGGGCAGTTGGCGCCGTGATTGCCGGTGCTGTGTCCCGGACGATCATGGCGCGGGAGGTCATCGTCGCGTCGGGCGCCATCCATTCGCCAGCTTTGCTTTTGCGCTCTGGTATCGGCCCCGGCGCCGATCTGTCGGCACTCGGCATTCCGGTCATTGCATCGCGTTCCGGCATCGGCCGGAACCTGATGGAGCACCCGTCCATCGCGGTCGCCGCTTACCTGCCACCATCGATGCGGGTGCGCGACCGGGCCGAACACCACGAACAGGCAATCTGGCGCTTTTCCTCTGGCCTGCCTGATACGCCGCAGGGCGACATGCACGCAGCGATCTTGTCGCGCTCCGGCTGGCATTCAGTCGGGCTGCGGATGGGCAGCCTGTTCTTCTGGGTCAACAAGTCCTATTCGCGCGGCGTTTTGAGGCTTGCGTCTACCGACCCGCTTGTCGAACCCGAAGTCGATTTCCGGATGCTGTGCGACGAACGCGATCTAGAACGGCTGAAGATGGCGCTGCGCATGGGCGCGCAAACCCTGCGCGATCCGCATATGAATGGCTATAGAGGGACAGTCTTTCCCTCAAGTTACTCTCCACGCGTCGCGAAAGTCGCCGCCCCTGGAGCCTGGAATGCACTGCAGCGCGGCGCGCTGTCGACAATTCTTGACCTTGCCGGGCCGCTGCGCGCAGCGCTGATCCACTCTGCCGTCACACTCGGGACCTCCATTGACGGTCTGATCAATGATGATGCGGCATTAACCGAATTCGTCCGCCGGCATGTCGGCGGAACCTGGCACCCCTCCGGCACCTGCCGCATGGGTGCACCCGCCGATCCGATGGCCGTGACCTCGCCGTCCGGCCGGGTCTATGGCGTCGAGGGACTGCGGGTGTGCGACGCATCGCTGATGCCGACCATTCCCTGTGCCAACACCAACATACCGACAATCATGATCGCCGAGCGCGTCGCCGATTTCATCCGCAACGGGCAATAACGGCGATGGAGACAGCAATGAAGAACGCACAGAAATTCTACATCGATGGTGAATGGGTCGAACCGATCGGCCAGCTCACGCTTGATGTCATCGATCCGGCCACCGAACAGCCCTTCGCGACCATCGCCATGGGCAGCGCCGCAGATGCGGAGAAGGCGATTGTCGCCGCCCGATCCGCTTTTGCCGGTTTTTCCGAAACCTCGAAAGCCGAGCGCCTTGAACTGTTAAAGCGCATCCTCGTCATTCTCACACATCGCAACGATGAGATCGGCGATATCATTTCCAAGGAGATGGGCGCGCCGCTTGCTATGGCCCGCAGCCAGCAGGCCGGCATCGGACTTTCCCATTTCACCGAAACGATCAAGGCGATGGAAGTCTTTGATTTCGACTATATGCAAGGCACCACGCGGATCCTTCACGAACCCGTCGGTGTCGTCGGCATGATCACGCCCTGGAACTGGCCCATCAACCAGATCGCCTGTAAAGTCGCCCCGGCCCTTGCCACCGGCTGCACCATGGTGCTGAAACCCTCGGAAATCGCGCCACTCAACGCTATCCTCTTCGCCGAAATCCTGCATGAGGCAGGTGTCCCCAAAGGCGTCTTCAATCTCGTCAATGGCGACGGCCCAACCGTCGGAGCCGTGCTCGCCAGCCATCCCGGTATCGACATGATCTCGTTCACCGGTTCCACCCGCGCAGGCATTTCCGTGGCGCAAGCCGCGGCGCCCACGGTCAAGCGGGTCCATCAGGAACTCGGCGGCAAATCCCCCAATATTGTGCTCCGCAGTGCCGATCTTGAGGCTGCCGTCAGTTCTGGTGTTCGCCGGTGCATCGACAACTCCGGCCAGTCCTGCAACGCGCCGACCCGGTTGCTGGTGCCGATGGAGCGCATGGACGAGGCCATCACCATCGCCAGCAGGACGGCGGATGCCATCACCGTCGGCGCGCCATCCAATCCCGCCACCGATATCGGCCCTGTGGTCAGCCAGCTGCAATTCGACAAGATACAAAGCCTGATCCGAAAAGGAATCGCGCAAGGTGCCGAACTCGTTGCCGGCAGCCCCGATCGCCCTGCCCATTTGAATGCCGGCTATTATGTCCGCCCGACCGTCTTTGCCCGCGTTACCAGCGAGATGACCATTGCGCGCGAGGAGATCTTTGGGCCGGTGCTGGTCATTCTCGGCTACGAGACCGAGGACGACGCCGTCGCCATCGCCAACGACACGCCCTATGGACTGGCCGCCTATATCCAGGGCGATCCGGCCGAGGCACGCGCCTTGTCGCGAAGGCTGCGCGCCGGCGTCGTGCGCCTTAACAGCTCCGCCTGGGATGGCGCCGCCCCCTTCGGCGGCTACAAGCAGTCTGGCAATGGCCGCGAATACGGCAAGTTTGGCCTGCACGAATTCACCGAGATCAAGGCCGTCGTCGGATACGCCGACAACTAGAAATTTACAGGCCCAAGCCGGACAGACGGCCGCTGAGGAAACCACTCCCATTCGGATCGACGGAAAGCGTGACCCTTTAGGAAGACGATATGCTGCAGTTGAAAGATCCAACCCTGTCCCCTGACGGACACCGACGCGGACTTGATCGAAATCTGCAGCCGGTTCAACGCAACACCGCGCAAATGCCCTGGCTATCGAACGCCTGCAGAAGTTTTCCGCAAAAAAGTTCTCGCGCATCTGCTTGCGAAGAGTTCGCCGAAACGTTTGTCCGCGACCACTCCCCCGTGTCGCCGACTGTTAATCGAGCCATTGCCGGTCCGAACCGTCTGATTTCGCGGCGGACCTGATCCTCATTGTTGACCATGGCCCCGACCGATGGATCGTCACGTCCGTAGCAGGATTGCAGCATGACCCGCTCGGCCCTGGCAGGGTCCGCACGGGCCCCATAACGTTCGGGACGTCTTGGCGACGCACATCCTGAAACTCAACGGCTTATATGAACAGGCGAGCTATGCCATTCAGGATGCGCCGGAGATGGTTCAACAGCACTACGGGCGTTTCCTTCCACAAGATAAGGCGGCACTGGCAACGAAGATATTGAACCGAGCTGGGAAGCGGTGTGAAGGCAACCGAGCTGGCGATGTTGTAAAGGTCGCCAGCGTCCAATAAGCAGATCCACTCTAACGAGTGATCCCTGCTCAAGCGTGATGATTGCGCCGCAAGCTATGCATTCGAAAGAGCATGGTTACAGAGTTAAGCTCTTGATGAAAATCGAACCTTTGGCCTATTTATTGTCATGAATTGAGAGGCAAGGGATCGGTGAAAGATGGTGAATACTGTCCCACCTTCGTGCTGAAGGCGCCCCCAATCGGGATGAAGAACTTCGTCTCGCCATGCGCCAATACCTCGGCGTCGCGTGAGCGATCATTTCCTTAAATTTTTCTCCAGACCGGAGTCCCAAGTCCAAACAGTCAATCGTCTAGATCACGAGTGAATGTGTAGCCATTCCTCGTGATGAACTTGCGGCGCCTTGAACGCCGCACGATTGGGGGTTTTTATGACTAAGACTAAATCCGTCTCGCGCGGGGCTGGGGCGAGCCTCAAGGCGGTGTTTCTGGCGGGAACAGCACTCGTGATGCTGAGCCCCATGCTGCCGGCAATGGTGCAAGAAGCTGCAGCACAGGCGTCCGAGCGAGCGATCGCGGTGCGGCCCGGTCCGTTGACGCCGGCGCTGAACAACCTCGCCGCCCAGACCGGCCTGCAAATCCTGTTCGATGCATCGGTCGCCGAGGGGAAGACGACCCGTGGTGTGAACGGCACGCTGACGCCGGAACAGGCGTTGAGGACGGTGCTAGCCGGAACAGGCGTGGATGCCCGCTTTGCAGGAAGCAACCAGGTGACGCTGCAGACCGGTGCGGCCACTTCCGGCGCGACAGCTGACGGCACCACGCAGCTTGAGGCAATAACGATTTACGGCGCCCGCAATGCGTCGACGTTGGGTGCCACGACCAGCAGCGTTGCCGTCGTCAAGGCCGAAACCCTTGTCGAAAGCCAGATTCGCACGACGCAGGACACCTATCGTCGCATGGCAAACGTACTGGACAGCGCCACGGTCAACGCCGGGTTCGTCATCCGTGGCATGAGTTCTGAAGGTCTCGTCCCGTCCGGCGGGCCGGCCGGCTCAGTCTATGTCGACGGTATCGTTCAGACGCGTTACAATGCCCGTTTCGGGGCACGTAACCTCTGGGACGTCGAGCAGGTTGAGGTCTATCGCGGCCCGCAATCGACGCTTTCGGGCCGTGCGGCCATGACCGGCGCCATCTATATCAAGTCGAAAGATCCGACCTTCGACAGGCAGGTCGAACTTTCCGGCACCGTTGGCAGCGACGACCTCGCGGGCACGGCCTTCATGATGAATACGCCCGTCGTCGAGGATCAGATAGCGCTGCGCATCTCGGGCGCTTTCCAGCGTTCGCACGCCCAACCCAATTACTCAAATTTCAGTATTTTTGACAATTTCGATGACCTTACGACCGACATCAGTGGTGTGGTTCGCGCCAAGGTGCTGATTACTCCCTCGGAAATGCCGGACACCCGCGCGCTGCTCACTTACTCCTACTCGAAGGACCGACCCAACGACGCGCTTGTTGGCCTCGATACGGGCCGCGGCGACTTCAACGATTCCCCGGTTACCTATACGGAATATCGCTGGACGGAAGCGCACAATGTCGGCCTCGAGGTTGCGCATGATTTCTCGAATACGCTGCGCTTCACCTCGCAGACCGGCTATCAATATGGCATCAACAACCGGCGCTCCATCGACTACGGCACGCCAGGAGCCATCTATGGAAGCACTGGCGAAGATGACAACTCCATCTTCACGCAGGAGTTCCGCCTCAACTACGAAGGCGATCGCTGGAAATGGGTTGCCGGCGTTTACGGCAGCCACGAGGTCTGGGATGGCGCGACAGACTTCATCGTAGACTATCCCGGCTTTGGGCCGGTGCAACTCAGCGATACGCAGAATCGCAGGACATCGAACTTCGCCGTCTTTGGTGAAGCTACCTATGAATTTACGCCCACGTGGTTCGCAACCGTTGGCGGTCGTCTCGATTACCTGAAAGACAAGGACTACCAGCGAAATTACTTTGGCCTGATCGATCCGTCTGCCGTCCTGACGGGTACTCCGTCATCCCTGAACGAATTGAATTTCGTGCCGAAGGTGGGCATTTCCAAGGAGCTCAGCGATACACAGACGGTCGCATTGACCTATACGCAGGGATTTCGCTCGGGCGGTTCCTATATCGATCGTCTGGATCCGACCAATTTCAAGGTCGCCACATACGATCCGGAGTTTTCCCAGAATCTGGAATTGTCCTACAAGGGTACTTTGTTCGACGACCGGCTGACACTCAATGCAAACCTGTTTTATACGAAATATGACGATCAACAGATAGAAATCCGGCCGAACTCGGCCTTACCGGGCTATCGCATCACCTCCAATGCAGCAATGTCGAGAGCCTGGGGATTCGAAATCGAGCCGACCTACGAGGTTACGGATCAATTCACGGCCTTCACGTCCATCGGTTATCTCAATACGAAGTTCATGGAATTCAACCATGCTTCCATCGGCGACCAGTCAGGAAAGGCTTTTCCTGAGGCCCCGGAATTAAGCTGGGCTTTCGGTGGACGTTATGAGTTCGACAACGGTGTCTTCGTTGGCGCTGATGCCAAGTACACGACAAGCTACAATTCGCGCTTCGGCACGAAGGGCATGTACGATATCGACTCGCGGTTTATCGTGAATGCGCAGACGGGCTTCAAGAAGGATAATTGGGAAGTTACCGCCTTCGTGGAAAACCTCACGGACGAGAAATATTTCACGATCGTGGATCGCGACGCGGCAAAGCCCTTCGGCCAGCAGGGCAAGGGTCGCTCCTACGGCCTGAACGTCCGAGTGAAGTTCTGACGAACCCGGCTGTGGGGCGTCTCGCCGCACAGCCTTTTCCACCCTGCAGGATTCCCGCCCTTCCTCGAAAGGTGAAAATTCTGCAATTCTTTGTTTTTACGCATTTTCCGGACGTGAACTGCTACGCACATTTACTGGAAATGCCCTAGCCACGAAATGATACCTGCCTTGCGTTTCTGTCTCGTTCTTCTCGCCTTTCTCCTTCCCGCCTCGTTTTCGCAGGCCGCCTGCGAGGGAAAGGCCATAATCGAGGGGATTTACAATCCGCCTTTCTGTATTCCGGCGGACGTAAAGCGGATCGTGACGCTCGATCCGCTGATCACGCTTGGATTGCTGATCGAACTTAAGGCGCCCGTCGTTGCGACGCCCTATATGGCGATCACCGAGGATGAGGTTCTTGACGCGGTGAAGGCCCAGAAGATGGTCGATCTCGGCAATCCCAAGGAACCGAGCCTCGAGCGCGTGGCGGCGCTGAAGCCGGATCTTATCATCGGATCGGCAGAGGTTCACTCAGCGATTTACGAGCAGGCTGCACAGATCGCGCCAACCGTCCTCTTCAAGCATATGGACTGGAAAACTTATCTTCAGCGCCTTTCCGAAGTGACCGGCAGGGAAGGCGTGGCAAACGACGCACTCAAGGCTTACGACAGCCGCGTCGCCGGGATCCGCGCTCGGATGAAGGACCAGAACCTGACGGTCTCGACCGTCCGTTTCGCGCCAGACCGTTTCGTTGTCTTTTTGGATGGGCCTAACGCCTATGCCCCCTTTGCCGTGCTGCGCGAGGCAGGTGTGAAGCGCTCCGCTTACGAGACTGTCACCGATGGAACGATCGTCAAACGGCCAGATTGGGAGGAACTCGCCAATCTCGATGGTGACGTGCTGCTCTACGTTTCCGCCAGCGGTTTCGAAAGCGGCCCGGACGATGCGCTCGAAAAGCAGGTGACCGAGAACCCTCTCTGGCAATTGCTGCCAGCCGTTCAGGCCGGACGCGCCCATCGGGTCGATCGCGGTCCCTGGCAGAGTTTCCACGGTATCGGTTCGGCAAATCGCATTCTCGACGATGTCGAGCGATATGTACTGGCTGGTCAATGATCGACCGAAAGGCCGCTCGGCCCGTCACGGCCTGTAGCCTGCGGTCGCTTGCGCTTGCAGTGCTCCTCTGTCTGCTCATTCTTGCCGCCATGAACGCCGTTGCACTCGGTACATCTGCCATGTCGTTTTCCACCATAACGGCCGCTATTTTCCAGTTCGATGGGTCGCGCGACCATCTTCTCGTCACGACCATTCGCCTGCCCCGCGTCATTGCCGCACTGCTGTCCGGCAGTGCACTCGCTGTTTCCGGCGCCATCATGCAGGCGGTGACCAACAACCCGCTCGCCTCTCCCGGCCTACTCGGCATCAACGCCGGCGCATCAGTTGCCGTCGTTTTGGTGATGACACTCTTTGGCACGGGCATCGGCGACATCTATGTCTGGTTTGCCTTCATCGGCGCCGGCATCGCCGCCATCGTCGTCTATGCACTCGGTTCAATTGGCGCTGTCGGACACTCCCCGCTCGGGCTCGTGCTGGCGGGCGCCATCGTCGCAACATTCCTGACGTCGCTGACCACCGCAATCCTGATCTTCGACCAGAGTACGCTCGATGCAGTCCGCCTGTGGACCGCAGGCTCGGTGACGGGGAGAACCATGCCGCAGGCGAAAACCGTCGCGCCCTATATTCTCACCGGCCTCATCGCCGCCCTCTTTCTTGGCCGGCATCTCACGACGCTCAGCCTCGGCGCGGACGCCTCGCGTGCACTCGGACAGAATCCGGTCATTTGGCGCGGCGCATCAGTCGTCGTCGTCATCCTGCTTGCGGGCGGCGCCGTGGCACTTGCGGGACCAATCGGTTTCGTCGGCCTCGTCGTTCCGCATATGGTGCGCATGATTGCAGGTGTTGACTATCGCTGGGTTATCCCTTTTTCCGCGCTCGGCGGCGCGCTACTGGTTGTCGTTTCCGATACGGCCGGGCGGCTTGTCTTCGGAAGCCAGAGTTTTCCCGTCGGCGTGACGATCGCACTCATCGGTGCGCCGTTCTTCCTGTATCTCGCACGAACGCGGTTGAGAGGCGCGGCATGATCCGGCTTCTCACCATCCTCACCCTTCTGCTCGCCATCCTCGTCGCAGCAAGTCTCGCTTTTGGCGATGTTCCTCTGACCTGGCAGGAACTCTACAATGTCATCGTCGGGATGGGTGAGCCTGCTCCACAGAGCACGATGATCGTCTTCGATCTGCGTTTACCGCGAGCGCTTCTCGCCCTTCTCGTCGGCGTGGCGCTTGCGACCGCAGGCACGATCACGCTTGCGATCATGCGCAATCCATTGGCCGAGCCCGGTGTTCTCGGAATCAACAGTGGCGCTGCGGCGGCGGCCATGGCCGTCATCGTTCTGATGCAGAACCCGTCGATCGCGCTTTTACAGGCAGCGAGCTTCTTGGGTGCCGCCATCATGGCGCTGGCGGTCTATTGCCTTTCGTGGCGCGGCGGCACCTCCTCGCTCCGCATCATCCTTATCGGCATCGGCCTCTCCTCGCTCGCAACGGCTGGAACGACCTTTCTCTCCGCATTCGGCGACATCGGCGATGTACAGCGCGCCATGATCTGGCTTGCGGGCAGCGTTTACGACGCGAATATGGGCAAGGTCCAACTTCTCGCCCTATCACTCATTGTTCCGGTAGTGTTTGCCTTTCTCGCCGCGCGCGAACTCGATCTGATCCGCTTCGGCGATCATTCGGCCAAGAGCCTCGGTCAGCCAGTCGATCGCGTCCGCGGCCTGATGATCGTGCTCGTCACGGTGCTTTCAGGTGTTGCCGTGGCGGCCTCCGGCCTCGTCGGCTTCGTCGGTCTCGTCGCGCCGCACATTGCCCGGCGGCTCACGGGGGCATCGCATGCCCGGATACTCCCTGTCGCCGCACTTGTCGGCGCCTGCCTCGTCGTCGCCGCGGACCTCATCGGTCGCATCCTCCTGCCGCCGGTGCAACTTCCGGCCGGCATTGTCACCAGTCTCATTGGTGCACCTTTCTTTGCCTATCTTCTCTGGGGACGCCGCCATGGCCAAGGATAAGCAACTCCCTGCCAAGATTGCCGGCAAGGGCATCGACATCGCCTACGGCCAGCGCCGCATCGTCGAGCGGCTCGACCTCGCTATCCCGGAACGGCGCTTCACAGCGCTGATAGGGCCGAATGGCAGCGGCAAATCCACGCTTCTGCGCAGTTTCGCGGGGCTTATGAAGCCTTCCGGCGGCAGCGTTCTTCTCGATGGGCATGACCTGAACGACCTCTCGACCCGTGATGTCGCTCGCAAGGTGGGCGTTCTGCTCCAGGGGCCTGTCGCACCGGAGGGTCTTACGGTCAGCGATCTCGTGCGGCAGGGACGGTATCCATATCGCTCGCTTTTCAGTCGCTGGTCGGCGCAGGATCAGGAAGCATGCGATGAGGCACTCATGCTGACGGGCACGGCGGATCTTTCCGACCGTGCGCTGGACAGCCTTTCCGGTGGTCAGCGCCAGCGCGCGTGGATCGCAATGACGCTGGCGCAGCAAAGCGAAGCGATCCTGCTTGACGAACCCACGACGTATCTCGATCTCGAACATCAGATCGAGCTGATGAACCTCATTACGGCACTGGTCGCCAAGCACGGAAAGACGGTTGTCGCAGTTCTCCACGACATCAACCAGGCGGCCCGCTACGCCCAGCATATCGTTATACTCGACCACGGCAGGGTCGTGACGGCAGGAACGCCCGATACGGTCATCTCATCGGAAACGATCCTGGATGTCTTCAAGGTGAAGACAGTCGTGATCCGCGATCCCGTTGCGGGAACGCCGCTCTGCATTGCGCTGTGAGCACCACAGCCGTTACCGAAATATCACACCGCCCCCCGTTTTGATCATGCGGCCTGTCTAATGCGCAACCCCGAGCCAAAAACGTGGGAGATGGAATCGAGCAACGAAATCAGGCATAAAGATGAGTTTTTAACTCTTGATTTATCCAGAGGCCGTCCGTTGGTTTGGAATGTTTCTAACCTATTGCACTTGCATGGGTTTTATAGATTCGCTAGCCATTCTGTCTTCGAGATTCAGCAGTACTGATGCTGAACTGGCTGTTGGTTGGGAACTGTTTGCCAATGTCGAACTCTTCGCCCTCACCCCTTGTCTGGGACAGTGTTGACAGCAACGATCTGCTGAACCGGGCTATGGAAGCTTACTATGCCGACATTACGAACGCTGTTCGCAGACGCGGCCATCCATCATCCACTGCCCGGGATGTGGTGCACGATCTTTATGTGAAACTTGCCGCCAAGCCCGACGTGCTGCAACAAACACGCTCGATCAAATTCTTTCTTTGCCGGGCCGCCATCAATCTCGGCATTGACCGCCAGCGTCGCGAGACGAAAGAAGCCCGGCTGTTTTCCGGCTCGGAGCGTGAAGCCCTTTCGGTCGCGAGCAGCGGGCCCGCGCCTGATCAGGCGCTGGAAATCGAAGCGCGGCTTGCCGCGCTCCGCGAGGCAATCGCTGAATTGCCGGAACGGCGACGCCTCGTTTTCATCCTGCACCGGCTCCATCATCTGACACCCGACCAGATCTCCGTCAGGCTCAACATTTCCAAAAACATGGTGGACCGACATTTGCGCCGCGCCTTCACCCACTGCCTTGATCGTCTTCTCCAGTAAAACAAGAGATTCTCGCGTTCCGTGCAGAAAACCACTACGGATATTTCCCTGAATTGATCTAAGAGATCCCCCAATGACGACGTCGAACGTCTAAAGGTCAAGGTTTAAAGCTGGAGATGCCTGTGCCGGCCAACGGAGCGACGAAAGTTCAAAAAAAACGCAACCGCGAAGCGGCCGACTGGATCCTGCGCAATAGCGATGCCAACCAGTCGCCAACCGACAAGGCGCGCTTCAAGGACTGGCTTGACCGCGACCCGGAAAATTGTCGGACTTACAGCGCTGCTGAACGCCTGATGGGTGATGCCCGCCGGGCAATACAGTCGGATTCTGCGCTCGCCAACATCAAGGTGAAGCCCCGCAGTGCGGGAAAACCGGTCATCGCAGCGCTCTTGGCCATAGGCCTCGCGACGGGCGGTTTTTTCGCGTTCGATGGACCGATGCGCCTGGAAGCGGACATTATTGCCGGCACAGACGAAATGCCTGTCATCACGCTCGAAGACGGGTCTGAGGTTCAGCTTAATGCCTCCTCAACGATCGCGTTGGATTATACCAAGACCCGCCGTACCGTCCGCCTTCTTCAAGGCCAAGCCTTTTTTCGGGTCGCCCATGCTGTCGAAAGACCCTTTACAGTTGTTGCGGGGATGGCAACGGTTACTGCGCTCGGGACCGCTTTCGATGTCCGTTACGGCAACAACGACACCGAGGTGACCGTCACGGAAAATGCGGTCCAGATCGAAATCGACGGAGATGATACCGTCCGCGTCGGCGAGGGCGAGCAAGCGACTTTCGACCACGCGAAAAAGAAGATGGCCATTTTACCGGTGGACAGCATTGCTGCACTCGCCTGGAGGCGCGGCCAGATAGTGCTCGACAATGCTCCACTTTCCTACATCGTGGAGGAGATGAACCGGCATTTCTACGGTCGAATCGTCGTTGCCGACTCGGCCCTGGCTAATCGCCGCGTCAGCGGCACAATGAAGATTGCGGATACCAATGATGCGCTCGCTTTCGTGACGGAGGCTCTTCGCGTGAAATCGACGCGCCTGGGCCCTCTCATCGTCATTAGACAGTAAAAACACCAGTCTCGCCGTACTGACGTTCGATATTCGGATCGATCTGGCTCGGTGCTGCAGCCGCCCTATCAATGGCTTAGGGAAGAAACTGTCGCCGCCGACACTCACCTTTTTTCGGCCCAGCACGTCGTTTTCGGCGTCATGATACTGCGGATGACGGACACTGGCCGCCGGGTGCAGCCGCGTTCGTTATGTGTCCTCGGCTTGGATATGCATCAAAGCACCGCGCATGTTAGCTTGCCGATCACGATTCGGATTTGATGAATATTGTGCGACGATCACTAACAAGATGGCTGCCGCCCGCCTCTGCAGTCTTAACCGACGGCAGAACTCTCTAGCCATGATGGTGATCGCGAATGCTCTAAAGCAATGTGAAGAGTGTGATCTTGTATCCATAATCCGCAATGGGAATCTGGCGCCCTGCATCGCGATAACCGGGGTGAAATCGCTTCAATGAGATCCCGATCAGGCAGTTCGTGACTACACGATCTTCATATGAATAGACTGGATCCAGCGGGCCGGGCAGGTTCAAATTGAGATTGGATTTCGCCGCGCAGCCGCAGAGCGAGATCCGGGCTGTCGGAGGTCAGGTGGCCGATGCCGCGCTCCAGCCAGTGGCGGATCAGCGCCTCTTCGTTCAGCGTCCAGACGCAAAGCCGATCGAGCGGCAGCTTTTCGGTGATGAGTGTCCATTCTGCCGCCATCAGTTCATGATGGATAGCAACGATATCGACGAGGCCCTCGGCCATGTGCAGGAAGGTCTCAAGCCCACCCTGCTTTGCCGCCCACTCCGCATTGACTGAAACCAGCCGCGCGATCTGCGGGGCAACCCGATGGCATTCCTCGAGAACCGAAACGTCGAAGGACGTCAGGTGGCAGCGATTGCCGAGCCCGAAACGCTCGATTTCTGCAACGACCTTTTCGGTGATGCCCGGATAAGGCCGCTTCGCCTCGTCGGATTTGATCTCGACATGAAGCTGCTTGCCGTCCTTCTCCGCCAGTATGGCGAGAACCTCGGCAAGCATTGGCACGGTATCGGCCGAGCCTTCCAGATGGGCAGACTTGCGGGTCTGCGGGGTCAGCGACCGAACCAGGCCCGTCTTGTCCGTCGTCCGCTGAAGCGTCGCGTCGTGGATGACGACGAGTTCACCCGCATCAGTCAGGTGCACATCGAACTCAACCGCATCGACATCGAGCGCCAGAACGTTGCGGAAGCCGGTCAGCGAGTTTTCAGGCCAGATGTTACGGGCGCCGCGGTGGCCAGTGATCTTTGTCATCGTGATTGTCCCAGAGAAGGAGTTAGCGAAGTGTGGGGTCGAGCTTGTCGCGCAGCCAGTCGCCGACCAGCGAGATGGAGAGCGTCGTCATCATGATCACGAAGGCAGGCGCCAGCATGATCCATGGCGCTCGGGTGAGATATTCGCGGCCGAAGCCGACCATGTTGCCGAGGCTGGTTTCCGGCGGCTGCACGCCAAGACCGAGGAAGGAGAGCCCGCTTTCCATCAGGATGATTTCCGGAAAGGTGAGTGTCATGGAAACGATGAGTGTCGAGGCGACATTGGGTAGAATGTGGCGCATGTAGACGCGCGCCGGTGTTGCGCCGAGCTGCACCACAGCCGAAGCGTAACC
Organism: Rhizobium sp. GR12; assembly: GCF_036596185.1. Classification (NCBI taxonomy): domain Bacteria; kingdom Pseudomonadati; phylum Pseudomonadota; class Alphaproteobacteria; order Hyphomicrobiales; family Rhizobiaceae; genus Rhizobium; species Rhizobium sp. GR12. The sequence continues at coordinate 62,453 of NZ_JASXTH010000003.1, forward strand.
CTGCGCACTGGCCGAAATCGCGAGACCTCGGGCGATGCGGGCGTAGCGTTCCCATCCGTAAAACCCCATCAGCCCGATCAGAAGCGGCATCGATGAACCGAAAAAAGCAAGAACCGCCAGCGACATGACGAGAAAGGGCAAGGCAGCCTGAAAATCCGCCAGCATCAAAACGAACTGCTCTACGGCTCCTCGGAATTTCGCAGCAGCAAAGCCAAGTGCCGTGCCGAACACAGCGGAAATGATTGTTGCACCAAAGGCGATTGTGAATGACACCCGGATGGATTGAATGAGACGCGAGAGCACGTCACGCCCAAGCTCGTCAGTACCGAGAAAATGCGCGGGGTTGCCCGGTAACGAAAGGCGAGCGCGTAAATCCATGGCAGTGACGCCGTAAGGCCGGATCATGTCGGCGAAGAACGCCACCAATATCATTGCGGCGAGCCAGGCTATGCCGAAGGTAACTGAGAATGGAATTCTGCGCACCTGCCGGATGAAACGAGTAAACAGGGAAGTGTCGGGCGCGGGGCGGTGGGTCATGTCTGCAATGGTCATCGTTGAAATCCTCAATGGGCGCTCTGGCTGCGTAGTCGCGGGTCCAGCCAACCGTAGAGCAGGTCTACGATCAGGTTGGACACGACCATGGTGGCTGCGATCAACAAAAGGATGCATTGCACGACGGCGAGGTCTCGATTGGTCACGGAGACCACCAGCAGACGACCGATGCCCGGCCATGAGAAAATCGATTCCACCACGACGGCACCGGCGATCAGTGTGCCGACCATGAAGCCGACGATAGTGACGATTGGCACGGCGGCATTTGGCAAAGCATGCCGCCAGACGACATCCTGCCATTTCATACCCTTGGCAGACGCCGCCCGAATATAGGGCTGGCCCATGACCTCGATCATGGCGCTGCGAGAAAAACGGGCCAGAATTCCGATGCCGCCGATGCTCATGGTCAGTGTGGGGAGGACACCATGCTGCCAGGTGTCCTGACCGCCGGAAGGAAGCAGACCCAGCGTGATCGAGAAGATCAGCACCAGCAACAGGCCCATGACGAAGGACGGAATAGTAAAACCGAAGATCGCGGCCAGAATGACACCGCGATCGACCGCACTCTGGCGATGAAGCGCTGCATAGACCCCGGCGGGTATGCCGATCACCACCTTCAGGAAAAGTGCCGGAACAGTGAGTTGCAGGGTGGCGGGAATACGCTCGATGACAAGCTGCATGGCGGAGGCCTTGTCACGCATGGACACGCCGAAATCGCCTGTCAGGATCGACTTGATATAGGCGAAATATTGAATCCATAGCGGTTGATCGAGACCCCAGGCCTTGCGGAAGGCATCGACCGCATCTTGCGGCACATCAGGGCCGAGCATGACCTGGGCAGGATCTCCCGACATGCGCAGAACGACAAAGGCGAAGGTCATCACCGCAATAATGGTAATGAGCGCGCGGAGAAGTCGGATGGACACGTAACGCAGCATTTTATGTTCCTTACGCCGCAACCGGCTGATCGACACCGGGCACCAGGTGGCAGGCAGCGGTGCGGCCACCAGAGACCTGCCGTAGTGCCGGAACGCTCGTGCGGCAGAGATCGACAGCCACCGGGCAGCGCGGATGGAAGGCGCAGCCAGATGGGCGATTGGCCGGGTTCGGTGGCTCTCCTTGCAAGATTACACGCCCCTGGAGCGGCTTGCCCGGCACCGGCACACTGGAAACCAGAGCCTTCGTGTAGGGATGCAGCGGTGTCGCGAAGATGACCTCGGATGAGGCCTCTTCGACAATGCGGCCCAGATACATGACGGCCACGCGGTCTGCGATGTTGCGGACCACCTTCAGGTCATGGCTGATGAAGACCATCGCAATGTGGTTCTTTTCTTGCATGTCGCGCAGCATATTGACCACCTGCGCCTGGATCGACACGTCGAGCGCCGACACAGGCTCGTCACAGACCAGCAGCTTGGGACGCGAGGCCAGTGCACGGGCAATGACGACACGCTGACGCTGGCCGCCCGACAGCTCATGCGGATAGCAGCCAGCCTGATCCGGTCTCAAGCCCACCGCGGACATCAGTTCGGCAACGCGGGTTGCCCGATGCTCCTTGGGAACGAGATTGTGAATAACGAGTGGTTCACCGATCTGTTCAGCAATGGTCAGCCGCCGGTCGAGAGCCGCCAGTGGGTCTTGAAAGACAAGCTGCATCTTTGCGCGAAGTGCACGCCATTCCGGCGTGCCGAGGTTCGGCATCGGTTTGCCCTCGAAAAAGGCCTGTCCCAATTGCGGCGGATCGATCCCGAGAAGCATGCGGCCAAGCGTCGATTTGCCGGAGCCGGATTCGCCGACGATGCCAAGCGTTTCACCCGACATGACGTTTAAGTCGACGCCATCGACCGCACGCACTGGCGCAGCTTTTCCGAACACGCCCTGACGAACTTCATAGGTCCTGACGAGGCCCTTCGCTTCGAGAAGAGACGCTGTCACGTCACGGCCTCCAGAACACCGACTTCGGAAACTGCTTTGAAGCCAATGGGGTGATGGCAGGAGAGAAGGCGGCGATCTTCCAAGGCGCGTAGATCAGGCTGACGGGTCCGACAGTCCACCGCCACATGCGAACAACGCGGAGAAAAGGCACAGCCGTGCGGCAGATCGCGCGGGTGCGGCACTGTCCCGGGAATGGGGATCAATCGCTCGCGGGGGCCATCCAAGCGGGGAATGGCATCGAACAGACCACGCGTGTAGGGGTGTTGCGGATTGTCGAACAGAGTCGCGATCGTCCCCTGCTCCACGATGCGCCCGGCATACATGACGCAGGCGCGTTCGCACACCTGACTGACGGCACCGAGGTCATGGCTGATGAAGATGGTCGCCATGCCGGTCTCGGCCCGAAGCGCGATCAGCAGATCAAGAATTTGCGCCTGGATGGTGGCATCGAGTGCCGTGGTCGGCTCGTCGGCCACCAGAAGGTCCGGTTCACCAGCAAGCGCCATTGCAATCATCAGGCGCTGACATTGGCCGCCGGAAAATTCGTGAGGAAAAAGATCAAATCGATTGCGGGCATCGGGAATGCCGACCATATCAAGAAGACGCAACGCCTCTGTCCTGGCGGTCTCGCCCATCAACCTGCGATGGATGGCGAGCGTCTCGGTGATCTGCCTGCCCACCCGCAGAACGGGGTTCAGTGAGCTGGACGGATCCTGAAATATCATCGCGATACGTTTGCCGCGCACACTTTCCAGAACAGAACGCGGAGCGCCCAGGATTTCCTTGCCGTCGATTTTCACCGAACCGGTGACTGTCGCTTTGCCCGGAAGAAGACCGAGCGCCGCAAGCCAGGTGACCGATTTACCGCAACCGGATTCGCCCACAAGGCCAATTGCCTCGCCGCGAGCAACATCGAGATCGATACCGTGCAGCACCTGAACGCCATCAAAAGCGACCTTCAGGCCGCGCAGTTCCACGAGATTGGAAGCCATCGGAGCTCATCTCCATTTCTACAACAAAAGACGCCGGCCGCAGAGACGGCCGGCGCAAAAGGATCGAATGATCAGGCGTTCCAGTTGGATGTACGAAAATCCATTGCGAATGCAGGTGCAGCCTTCCACTTCAGCGAAGACTTCATGCCAGTGAAGACGGCGTTCTGGTGCAGAACCTGATAGGCCGGGTCTTCGCGTTCGCATATTTCCAGCATGCGGGTGATTGCCTTCTTGCGCAGATTGCGGTCAGTGGATGTTTCCATGACGACGGAGAGCGTGTTCATCTCTTCGTTAGTCCAGTCCTTTTTCTGCTGGGCTTCGCCATTGGGACCGAACTGCGCGACCAAAGGCGTGATCGGATCGTTGATCGAGTTGCCAGCAGACCAGTCGCGAACGCCTTTGACGCCTTCAGGATCGTGGATCTGAGCCCAGTTTTCCTTCATCTGAATCTCAACGTTGAGGCCAACCTGCTTCCACATCTCGACCATGATCTGCGCATTGGCAGTCTGGTTGGTGTAGTAGTTGTTGAGCAGTCGATAAGGGATAGGATCACCCTTGTAACCCGCTTCCTTGAGCAGTTTCTGAGCTAGCTCAGGATTGTATTCGGGTGCCGCCCAGCCATCAACGAACATGTTGGTGCTCTTGAAGGACTCAAATTGCAGCCCTGCAGGGACGACGGTCTGGCCAGCCCAAAGCGCGTCAACGATAGCCTGCCGATCAATCGAGTGCGTCATTGCGCGGCGAACGAGCGCGTTGTTCAGGATCGGATTCTGGGTGTTGAAAGTGGAAATGCGGTGGTTCCAGATGGTTGAATTCTGGACTTCGAGACCCGGTACGGCTTGGACGGCAGAGATCTGGTCAGGCGGAAGATCGCATGCGAAATCATATTCGCCTGACAGCAAACCATTGACGCGGGAGGCAACTTCTGGAACTTCGACGAAACGGATCTGCTGCAATGGCGGACGGCCACCCCAATATTCGTCAAAGGCAACGAGCGTCAGCGAAACGTCTGGCTTGTAGTCACCGACCATGTACGGGCCGGTCGTCACTGGCTTTCGAGCCCAGTCAATATAGGTTCTGGCCTCTTCCCAGGAGCGACGGCTGGTTATCTGGCTACCGAAGGAATAGAGACGACCTTCAAGCGTTACATCCGGCGTCGCATTGTGGAAACGAACTGTATATTTATCAACGACTTCAACACCCGCCAGAGCTGGCCAGAGGCGACGTGCGACGCCCGGAACGATCGCTGGCAGTTCCTTGCCCGTCGCAGGCTTGTTGTCATCCTCGAAAATAGTCTTGCCGCCCTTCGGCTCCGTATTGCCGAAAATGCGTTCCTTGGAGAATGAAAACGCGACGTCTTCGGCGGTTAGCTCGTCGCCATTGTGGAACTTGACACCTTGGCGCAGTTTCAGCTCAAGTGTCTTATCGTCGATGCGCTTCCACTCTGTCGCCAGTCCGGGCACCGGTCCCTGATCGCCCATCCAGTTGCGATTGATCAGACCTTCCCAAAGATTGGGAAAGAAGACGCGCTCACCTACATTCGACTGCTCATTCCAGATGTCCAGCGTGTTGTTGTTGGTGATCTTCTGGACGGCGATCGTCACCGAAGGACGGGCGCCCTGGCTAGACGACATACGCGGCAAGATAATGCTGCCTGCTGCAGCCGACATTAACCCCAGTGCATGGCGGCGGTTGATAGAAAGCATGAATCTCTCCTGTAGAAACAAAGGACGATACGGACGCGCGGACGAATGCGCAGCGCCCCAAGGCCCCACGTGTGGTTCCGTTAAATTTGACAGTCGATCTTTCCGTAGAGCGGCGGCTATCTGAAGTGACTTTACCAGCCTCTCGACTTCGATTACCTCTAGGTTACAAATGTAACGCTGTTGTGACATTTGGGGAGGAGGTGCATATGCCTTATCAGCAGAGCATGGTACGGGCTTCGTGGCTTTACCACGTAGAAGGACTAACGCAGGCCCAGATCGCGGAGCGTATGTTGTTAACCCGGCGCAGGGTCAACGAACTTCTGGCAGCAGCTGTTGATCAGGGGATCGTAAAGATCAGCTTCAACTCTCCACTGACGGAAAATATCGAACTGGAGGCCGAGTTGCGAAATCGCTTCGGCCTGACGGATGTCGTCATTGTTCCAACGCCTTCGGACAAATGCCAGATGGCAACCGTGATCGGCCGCGCTGCTGCGATGTTTCTCGAGCGACTGATCCAGGCCCGCGAACCAACCTCACTGGGTGTTGGCTGGGGTGCAACACTGCGGGAAACCGTGCACCATATGGCCCCGGTAAATGCACCTGAAATCAAGGTTCGCTCGATGATGGGCGGCCTGACACGCGGCTCGGAAATCAATACGTTTGAAATCGTGCGCCGCTTCGCCAAGATCATGAACGCCGAATGTCATTATCTGGCGGCACCGATCTACGCCGACAGCCCTACCTCACGGGACACAATTTTCGCCCAACCGACCTTCGAAAGCTTGTTGGCCGAAGCGACTGCAGTGGATGTGTCTATCCTCAGCGTCGGCGACGTTTCGCCGGAATCATTGCAGGTGAGATATGGTCTGCCGACCGGAACGGACATCGCGGACCTGACCGCCTCGGGAGCGGTTGGTGATCTACTGGGTCGTTATCTGGACGAAGCTGGACGGGAGATTGATCACCCACTCAATCGACAAGTCATCTCACCGTCGATCGAACACTATCGAAAGATTCCGACGCGCATAATAGCGTCCGGAGGCGACCATAAGAATAAAATTTTAAAAAGCTGCATCGTTGCGGGCCTTGCAACAACATTGGTCACGGATGCGGATAATGCCCATTATTTGCTTGATCGTTGACTTGAGTGAATGGCGATGGGACTGAACTGCACAGCGGGTCATCATTCTAAGCAGGTACGCAGCAAATGGGCATCGTATGGTGTTAGTCTAAATGTATGCCGTGAAAGGATTCGAACCATCGGCACTCTTCTTTCTTCCCCATCCAATCGGTCCTGTAAGACGGCTCTATGAAGGTCGACATCATGGGGAGCCAGCGCTGGGCTTTTCTCGTATAAATACGTCCGAAGAGTTCGGCAGCGGATGCTCAACCCGGCTATCTCCCAGCCGTATGGAGCGGCACATCTACTTACGCTTTACCCTGGGCCACAGCTCCAATGAGATTCGACAACACTTCCTCTGCCTCAGAAGCGGAGCAGCTCCCCCGTGTAACAGCGCTTGTCAACGCGTCTCCCGCCGCAACCAATGCCGCGCAGGTCAATGCCAGCGTTTCTAGCCGAAAGTTTGAGTGAGGCCGTAGAACTGCCACGAACATCTCGATCACCGCCTCGACTAACTCTTTGTACACGGAAGCTTTTTCCTCGCTTCCTGCAAGTGCCGCGCCGACGGCATGAAATTCGTCACCCTGGTCGGTTCCGCAGGCCAGATAGGTTTTAGCCAAAGCCAATATAGTCTCTTTCGCCGGTCGATTTTCCTGAGCCATAAGCGTGCGAAACGCGGCAATGCGTTCGGTGTCGATCCAACGATAGAGGTCAATCAAAAGACCCGTTCTAGTCTCGAAATGCTCGTAAGTCACAGGTTTGGAAACGCCCGCACGCGCTGCCAGATGACCTAGCGTCAGCCGATCAGCACCTTCCTCCCGAACGATCAGGCGCGCCGTCTCCAGCAGTTGCTGACGCCGCTCGGGCTTCGAAAGACGACCTGCAGTCCTGTTGTCGACAGCGACTTTTGGCTTTTCCACTTGCTTACCTACTTTTAGTAACCTACCATGTGTAGGTATTAGTAAAACATAGGTGTCGCAATGTTACAAGCTTCCGGAAGTCTGCACGACCCAATATTGATTATCGGCGGAGCCGGTGAGGTCGGACGCTGGGCTACACGCTTCTTGCGTGACCAACATCCTTATGTGCCAATCCTCATTGGCGGTCGGGACGAACAACGCGCGATACGAGCAGCCGCAGCCGTCGATGGCGCGTCTGCGGTAGTAGTGGACCTCACTGCCTCTGACTTAGGGCTAGGCGAGCAACGTGTCTCGGCGGTCGCAACGCTTTTTACCGATGAAACGGGTGCAACTCTCCGCTGGGCCCAGCAAAAGGGCGCCGGGCACATCAACATCTCACCAAGCATCTGCGAACTTGGCCTGGAAACTGCGACATTCATGCAGAAACCTGCCGCCGCGCCCGTTGTCCTCGGTACAGAATGGCTTGTTGGTGCAACAAGCGTACCGTCACTCTTGTTTGCCCAAGAATTTGATCGTCTGGAAAAAATTCACATCGAGGCAGTGCTCGACGAACAGGACGCGTTCGGACCTGCGGCAAATGCAGACCTTGAGCGCCAGATGCAAGCGGGTGCCGCCGCGCTGATGAGAAGGGCTGGCGTTTGGCGGTGGTGCCGTGGCGACGAAACCAGGTCCAAGGTTCGTGCAATCGACGGCACTGAGTTGGACGCGAACGTGTTTTCGCCGAACGACGTCCTGTTGTTGGCAAACGCAACCGGCGCACCTGATATCCGATTCGACCTGGCTATTGGAATGAGCTCCGCCCGCCGGAATGGCGGACCGGTATCGACTGAAATCATTATCCACCTTTCGGGCCTGGATCACGCCGGGCAGCAGCTTCGGAAACGTCACGCGATCGTTCACCCCGGTGGGCAGATGCCGCTAACGGGTTTGGGTGTCGCGCTCGTTCTTGAACGCCTGGCTGGTCTCGCGGGCGATACGCCCCGACCGGGCCTCTACTTCCCGGCCCAGCTCATCGACCACGCCACATACTTTGATCGGCTTCGCGCCTCAGGTGGTGAAGTCATGGAACTGGAGCCGATTCAACACGCGCCGCAAGGCTCAGATCAAGCATAACCTGGAGCAGAAAATGAACCATCCTCATGAAGCCGCCGCGGATCATCCCGTACATCATTCGCAAATTGAGGCAAATGGTGCCTCTTTCCATGTCGTTGAGCAGGGCCGTGGTCCAGTCGTGCTTTTCTTGCACGGCTTTCCGGACACGGTCGAAACGTGGCGTAGCCAGATGCAAGTTGTCGCAGAAAACGGGTACCGCGCGATCGCGCTCGACATGAGGGGTTTTGGCGACAGCTATTCCCCGGACGACCCAGCACTTTACAGCGGAGCTTTAATTGTTGGCGACCTGATTGGCATACTTGATGCATTGCAGGTACCTACCGCAACAATCGTATCCCATGATTGGGGCGCGGACCACGGGCAACGGGCAATGGTCATGCGACCAGATCGTTTCAACGGGATCATAACGCTCGGCATCCCTTTCCTGCCGCGTGGCGAGTTGAGTACATGGGACTTACTACGGAGCCGCGGTCTCGGCGATCTCTATTATGCTTTCGACATGATGAAGCCGGAGACGGAGGACCGGATCCGTGATGCGAGCAAGACTATTCCAAGTGCACTTTATTGGCTCTCGGGCGAGCCCGACGAAGGAACCGGTTGGGACCCCATCGACGCAAAGCGGAATATGTTTCGCCCCGCCCCTGAAGCGCTGCCCGGCTGGGCCGATCCAGCCTATGTGAAGCACAACATCGAAACGTTCCAACGAACAGGATTCCGAGGCGGTCTGAACCAGTACCGTGGCGTACAGGCGACGTTTGAGCATCTCGCTGCCTACAAAGATGTGCTTATCAAGCAGCCATCGCTTTATATCTGGGGCGATGCAGACGGGTTGTGTCGACTGTTCCACCCGGTCCCGCCGACCGTGGAAGAGATGCGCGAGACAGCGCCCGGGCTCGTCGATGTCGTGCGCCTGGAAGGTGTAGGCCACTGGCCTCATCATGAGGCCCGCGAACGCGTGAATACCGAAATCATCAAATTCCTGGACGGCCTGAATGCCGCCGTTTCAGCAACTGTCTAATCGATCAGGGAACATAGGACCATGATACTTTCTCACGCTATTCGTACAGGCGATCTTGCTTCGGTCAAAGAAGCCATCGACGCCGGGGCGAACGTTAATGCTAGAGGCCCCGATGGTCTCACGCCGTTGATGATCGCGTCTGCGCTTGGGCAGGCACAAGCTGTTGCTTTGCTCCTCACTGCCGGGGCGGACGTGCTGGCGGCGGAGCCTCGAATGGGAGCAACGGCAATCCACAAGGCAGCACAGTCCGGCCGCGCCGACGTAATCGGGATCCTCCTCGACCACGGTGCCTTCATCGATCAGCAATCGCCAGTTCTTGGTAACACCGCTTTGATGGACGCCGTGCTCCACAAGCACGAAGCTGTCGTGCGGATTTTGCTGTCTCGGCGCGCTCGGACTACCATACGGAATCATTGGCAACAGACAGCGCTCGAAATCGCCAGGCATGACGGCCTGAAAGCAATCGCAACGCTTATTGAGGAACGAGATCAGGCCGATGAAAAGTACATTGCCAGCTTATCGATCGTATCATCAGTCAAGGCCGGAAATGTTGAGGAGGTGAAGCGGCTGGTTGCAGATGGCGCTGATTTTGAGGTTCGGGTGCCAATAACCGGGACGTTCGATGACGACTATACGCCTCTCGGTCTCGCAGTTCGCGAAGGTCATGCCGAAATAGTGCGTGTATTGCTGGATGCTGGAGCAGATCCTCGCCGTACGATCGGCCTCATGCGCGGTTCGCCACTTCACGATGCTGCCTATTTCGGAAAGGCGGATCACATCGATATTCTGACCTCATCAACAAAGCAGGGGGACACACAGGTTGAGCTTGATGCGCAGGGTCCTTACAATGGTCTGACCGCTTTGCACGATGCTGTGTGGCATGGATACGTGGATGCCGTTGCGTCCCTGGTACGCGCCGGTGCTCGCCGTGATCTGAAAACTCATTCGGGCCTGACACCATTAAGCCTCGCTACTCTCTACGGCTATGACCGGATCGTTAAAATCCTGAGCAGCGACAGTCAGCAGGCTGGATCCCAACCAGAAGTCCTCTGACTTAACTCGTTGATCTTATACGGGCGCTGCTATCGAAGATGAAGACTGATCCGTAGCGCCGTGGTGCTATCTCGGTTTGATGGCGATGCTGCGCATCGCGGTCATATAGCTACCGCAACTTAACAATTTGCGGTAGCATCCAGTAAGGACCCGAGATTGCTCGGGGGGATCAAAAATCTAGCCTGACAACCAGCTAGTCCCTGGCGGTCCACATGGAAAACGTCTCGCGTTCGTCTCCCGCTCTGACCGCCTCCAGGTAACGCGGCTTCCAAACGTCACCAATGAACGCCTCCATCGTCGTGGGCAATTTCGGACGATCCTCATGCTCCCCATCGAACCTTACGATGCCATTGTTCAAAGCGTCGGCACTCTGGGTGTCGTCCTGCCATTTCGCCAGCGTCCCGAACCGCGCCAGAAATTCAGCTTCCACGTCTTTGCGGGTCGTCTCGATATATCGATACTCCACCGGCCTGCCGATCTCCTTGCCAATGATCGCGGCCAGTTCGTTCATCGAGACATCTTCAGAGCCTACTTCGCGATAGACGCGGTGTCTGCCCGTCGGATTGGTCAGTTCCTTCGCTGCCAGCCATGCGATGTCATCGGTCGCCACCCATGGCATCTTCAAATCAGGTTTGCAGAGCCAGGCAATTCGACCGTATTTGGCAACCGGCCCCGTCCACGCCGCCACATTTTCCATGAACCACGCGGCGCGCAGGTGGACCAGATCGATACGGCCGAGTTCGTTGAGCTTTTCGTCCAGACGGTGGAAGGACTCGAAATGACCCGTTGTCCCCTTCACGCCCGAACCCATGGCCGTCAGGCTTACGGCCAGTTTGACGGGGGATTTTTCGAGCGCATCGACGAAGCGCTGGGCAACAGCAGGGTAGTGTCCCTCAATGTTGTTCCAATCGGTCTTCACCATCAGGAACGCGGCATCGGCACCCTGGAAAAATTGGTCAAGGTCCCCCGCTCCTGTGTCAAAGCTTCCCAGAAATGGCTCTGCTCCGAGCGCGACCAGTGCGTCCAATGCTGGGCCACCTCTCGACAACGCTCTGACCTGATGCCCGGCCCTCAGCAGGGTCCGGGTCAGCTTGGCGCCAATTCGTCCCGTTGCGCCGACGACAGAAATTCGCATGACAGTCTCCATTCGATTGTTGATCGCCCGATGGTAGACTATTGCAGTCCGCACGAATTTGGAGATAATGCCAAATGATCTCTAAATCGGGCCAATCCGCGAAACTGCTGCGTTCCTGCTACGACGACGTTGATCTCGACCAGTCGGATCGTCTGGCCTTCGCCGTTCACCTCGACTTCAGTGACTATGAGGCTGAAGTGCCCCAGCACCGGCACAAGGAAGGGCAGCTCATTTTGGCCCTGCACGGGGCCGTCACCTGCAGGACGGAAAATGGCATCTGGATTGTCCCACCAGACTGCGGAGTCTGGATACCAGGCGGCGTGCCGCACAGCAACCAGGTCACGTCCAACGCACGCCTGTCCTATCTGTTCGTTCAACCAGGTGCCGCGACGCTGCCGTGGGAGTGCTGCACTTTGTCTGTGTCGCCGATGCTCCGCGAGATGATCCTCCGACTGGCGGATGTACCGGTCAATTATGCTCCGGACGACCATGTCGGCCGTATGGTGCGGGTCTTGCTGGACGAACTCGCGCAAATGCCGATACAGGGGCTGGACTTACCCGCGTCCAGCCATCCCAAAATCGCCGCGATCACCGCTGCACTGATGGCGGAGCCGAGCGATCGTCGCACGCTCGTGGATTGGGCGGCACACGTCGCCATGAGTGAGCGATCCTTGAAGCGGCTGATGGTCCAGGAAACGGGACTGACCTTCGGCCGATGGCGGCGACAACTGCACCTGGTCATCGCGTTGCGCGAACTGGCCAGCGGCGCGACGGTGCAGAGGGTGTCGAGCGACTTGGGATACGAATCCGCCACCGCCTTTATCGTCATGTTCAAGAAGGCATTGGGAACAACACCGGCCCGCTACTTCGCGAGTTGATTTTCCGAGTAGCCGAATTTAGCAAGACTGGTCGGCCTTTGCGGCACGTGCCGTGACTACAATGGGCCGACTAGCTTGTGCTGATCATTCACTGAACGGACACACCAAATACAACGTATCGCCGCTAACGGCACTTTCCGGAAGTCCGTCGAGTGCATTGGTTTCGACCGCATCGTTCTCATGGGACTATCAGCTATCCGCTCAAAGGCCGCAGACCCGGCTTGAGAAGAAAATGGAGCGCGAGCGTATCATCCTCGCCGACATGCCGGAATTATCTGTCACATTGCTCGAGTTGGCGCGCGAGCACGGGCGGATCACGGTCGCGGAGGCTGCACGGATTACCCATACAAGCCGTCACACCATCAAGGATCATCTCAAGGCACTCGTGGATCAAGGGCACCTCGTCTTGCACGGTGCCGGCGGCGGCGCCTGGTACGGTCTTTCCTGATGAATCTGATGTCAGGCCCATTTGAATAAGTTTTATGCTCTTGATTAGATTCGAACCGTCAACCCTCCAAAGCTGGAGCCCCGTAAATTCAATGACTATGTTTCAACGGTCCAATAATCCTGACAATCCTGCGTTTCTAGAACGTTTATTTACTCGCCAATCAGCGTGGGGCTTTTACGCGGTGATCGTGGACCAATGGAATGACGCTAGAGCCAAATAGCTCGATACTCCGCATGAGTTTCTCATGCTCTAGCGGGCCAGCCGAATATTTCATCTGAAAACGAGAAATCCCGAGCGTCGCAACAGTTTTGGCAATCTTGTCGGCAACAGTCTGCGGCGAGCCGGCGTAAAGCGAACCATGTTCGATCTCGTTCTCGAAATCCTTCTCTGTTACCGGCGGCCACCCGCGCTCCTTCCCGAGCCGATCCCGGATTTTCTTGAAATGAGGAAAGAGGTCGCGGCGGGCCTGTTCATCGGTCTCGGCAACATATCCCGGCGAGTGCACGCCGACATCGCCTGCCGTCTGCCCGGCTTGCTTGGATGCCTTTTTGTAGAGTTCGACATACGGCGCGAAACGGGCGGGATCCCCACCGATGATGGCCAGCATCAGGTTCATGTCGTAACGCACAGCACGGATAACCGATTCCGGGCTGCCGCCGACACCGATCCAGGTCTTGAGCCGTCCTTCGGCGATCGGCGGATATATGTGCTGATCTTCCAGTGGCGCACGCCATTCCCCTCGAAAATTGACGACCTTCTTGGATGCGACTTCCGAAAACAGGTCGAGCTTCTGTTCGAACAGTTCTTCGTAGTTCGAGAGATCGTACCCGAACAGCGGAAAGGACTCGATGAAAGACCCGCGACCAAGGATAACTTCAGCGCGTCCGTTCGAAATCGCATCGATCGTGGAAAACCGCTGGAATACGCGGATGGGGTCGTCCGAACTTAGGACGGTCACTGCCGAACCGAGCCGGACCCGACTGGTGCGCGCTGCGATGGCAGCCAGGACTACTTCAGGAGCGGACACAGCGAAGTCCCTCCGGTGGTGCTCTCCCACTCCGAAGAAATCGATCCCCAGCCGGTCGGCAAGAACCGCCTCCTCGACGACGTTGCGGATCACCTGCGGCTGGGGGAGGAGTTCTCCATCGACGCCGGTGGTCACGTCGCCGAATGTATCGAGGCCGAATTCGAGAGCTTTTGTCATGGTCTGTTTCCGATCGAATGCAATGAAGGGATGTCAGTGCCCATCAGGCAGCAAAGACGATGAAGAATGGGCCTGTGGGGGGCCGGCACCGAGCTTTTCGTCCATGGCCACTGGCCGTCGATCTCGGCTTCCAGAGAGAAGCTCAGGAAAGTTCTGATTAGAACGATGAGCCCCAGAAGACCCACGCTTTCCAAGGTCAGCGGCGAGATGATCGTGGCGATAATGTCCGCACCGATCAGGATCTCGAGGCCCAGCAGTATTCCGCGACCAAGATTGGCGCGGTAACGCTCATATGCTTCCCGGCCACCGACGGAGAAGAGATCGCGCCCATAGAGGATCGTCGCGATAAAGACACCCACCAGGATCACGCCGACACCGAAGAACTCAAGGCCGATCGCAAGCGGCTTGAGGACTGGAGCGATCAGACTTGAAAGACCGTCGGCTTCGTGGCTGATGTCCATCTGAATTTCCTTTCATAGCAACGGTTCAGTGTTCATGCTTTTCACAGTCAAGACTCGGCGGTCGCACTGCTTGCGAACAAAGCGATGAGCGCGAGGATTGCCGGCAGGCTGAACGCGACCACCGGAGCAAGCATGAAGCCTGCAGCACCGGCCCCGCAGCCGACGGCAAACGTGATCACGGCGGCGCCCATCTTCTTCACCCGTGCCCTCGCGGCGGCGATCTCATCGGATTTCGGGCTAGCCAGAATGTCAGCCAGATCGAGCATGATCTGCGTCGTCGTTCCAGTCATCAGTGTTGATGGTGGCGCCTTCGCGAGGTGAGCCTTGTGCAGGCCGTTCTGGATCGCCATCGCGGAAACCATGGCCAGAGCAACCACGAGTGTGATCGTGCTGTTATCACCATTGAAAGGACCATAGATAAACGCCATTGCTGCGACTGCGGTCAGTAGCATCAACTTGACGACCAACATCGGGCGGATTGGCGAGCGATTGCGACCTTGCAGCATCAGGCAGGCGAGCCGGGACAGGAACACGATCGCACAGAACATCGGCAGCGCCAGAAGCTTGGACCATGCTCCATCCAGTCCGTGTGCCATCGTCGCGCCCAGGGTGACGAAGTTACCTGTGACATGCGCGGTGAACAGACCCGAGAGCGACAGAAACCCCAAGGTATCAACATAACCGCCGTTGAAGCTGAGGAGCGTTGGAAGTGAAGGATGTTTCACAGTGGTGACTCGATTCAATGAGTGTTGGTGCTGCGGCGATCGTCTGTCTCGCGGCGTGAGCTGATTCTGCAACGGAAACGGCCCGCTCACAATTGCATCAATTGTTCGGAGTTCGTTGCGCTGGATGACATAATGGCAGGGGCAGCCGAGGCCGCCCCATCCTTTGCGCTTGCTCAAGCCACCCTTGGCCGATTGATCGTCAGGAAGTGACGAACGACGGGTTTGTCCGGGCCAACATGGTAGGTCAGAACCTTTCCCTGCAGGTCGGCATCGGCGTTGGAAACCCGCTTGTGCTGGCGAAGGTGCTCAGCCCAGGATTCCACCATGAACCACTCGACGATCTTTTCCGGATCTGCGGAGTCTTCGGTCACACCCCACCCATAGGCGCCATCGCGGCGGCGTTCGTGAGACAGGTGGTCGAGAGCACGCAGGAAGGCAGAACGATGCTCTTTCTCGACCTTGTACTCGATAAGTATCAGGACAGGACCACGGTCATGAGCAACAGGCTCGGCGACCAGCGGTTCCGGCCAGTGGTTGGACGGCACCATGTCGACGTCACCAGCAGGAAGCTTTACGCGGTGCATGATGAAGCCCGCAACGAGCAAGCCAGCTGCCCCGATAAGCAATGTCGTCTGAATTCCAACGGCTTCGCCCACAGCACCCCAGCCGAGGCTGCCCGCCGTCATGGCTCCGTTGAATACGGTCAGATAGACAGCAAGGCCACGCCCACGCACCCAGTTGGGCAGAACAGCCTGGGCTGCCCCGTTCAGGGTCGTCAGGGCGGTGATCCAAGCACCACCGAGGAACAGAAGAGCGATAATCGCGACGATCTTCGGCGGGGCGAGCGAAAGGACACCCATGACGACTGCGGTGATCAACGCTGCGCCAAGAAGCAGACCATCCGAGCTCAGGCGTTCACGCAGCTTCGGCATGACCAATGCTCCACCGATCGCACCGGCACCGACCGCACCAAGCAGAATACCGTAGAAGCTGGCATCACCACCCAGCAGTTGTCGGGCAACCAGCGGAAGAAGAGCCCATACTGCACTGGCAAAGGCGAAGAAGATCGCTGCCCGCAGAAGAACGACATGCAACGGCCGGCTGGACCTTGTGTAGCGAAGCCCGGCTCTGAATGCGCCGAAGAAGTTTTCCTGCAGCGCATCGTTGGCGTTCTTGGCCCGCGGCCACCAAACCAGCGCAGCGATCACGAAGACATAACTTGCGACGTCCGCGCCATAGGTAATGCCTGCACCGAAGGCTGCGAGAAGCAGACCGCCGGCAGCAGGGCCAATAGAACGAGCAATATTTATGCCGAGCGAATTGAGCGCCACTGCGCTTTTCACGTCCTCACGCTTTACCAGTTCCGGCACGATCGCCTGCCAGGTCGGCCCCATCAGCGCAGCGCCAATACCGCCGAGGAAGGTAAGGCCGATCAGTGCGCTGACAGAGAGCATTCCCGTCTGGGACAGAACCATCAGCGAGATACTCACGGAGGCCAGCAGGAGCTGGACCGCAATCAGGAACTTGCGGCGATCCAGAATGTCGGTGAGAACGCCCGCAGGGATCGCAAGCAGGAAGATCGGCAATGTTCCGGCCGCCTGAACCATGGCGACTGCAGCAGGCGATGCCGAGAGGTCCGTCATCAGCCATGAGCTTGCGACATCGCGCATGAAGCTTCCGGTATTGCCGAGAACCGTTGCAATCCACAGGACCGCGAAGACGGGCTGTGCGAGAGGAGCAAAAGTGCCCCCGGATGTTTTCGCGGCGCTCATTTGCCCGCTCCCTTTGCAAGGTCGGCCGCTGCTACGAAGACGAATGCGCCGGCCAGACCGATGTGTTCGAAGAACGCGTTGGTTGCCATCATGCGGTCCATGCCGGGCGCCATTTCCCAGAAACGGAGAGCGATGAGCGTTGCGAGAAGCGTAAAGCCTGCAAGTGCGAGTGCGCCTGCCCAGCGCAGGAAGCCCGAGACCACCATCGCGGAGGCCGTAAGCTCGAACACGATGACGACGACGGCAAAGAGAGCGGCAGGGTGCAGACCGAAATGATTCATCTCGGCAAGCGCGCCATTGAAATCGAAAATCTTGGTGAGCGGACCCTGGATGTAGGCAGCGCAGAGAGCAAGCAGCGATACAGTTCTCGTAATGGGAGAGCCGACGAAACGTGCAAGTCCGCTCAAGGCCGAATTCGATATAGGGGATTGGTAGGTCATATCCTGCTCCTTTTTGGTCGCTGACGTGACCGAGCGGCCGCGTTTGATGGAGCGATATTGGCTGGTGATCGCTCCGCCAACAATTGCAGCAATAGTTTCGATTTAATTGCCAATATTGCAATTATAAGATCGATCGCTTGGGCGAACAGCCGCCGCCCAAGCGAAGACAGCATCAGACTGCCCAGCAAGAGCAGCCAAGAGCGCCGAAGAAACCCTTGAGGTCGGCGATGGGCAGTTTGGATGTCCAGGCTCCTGCATGGTCATGACCATGTACGCCGCAATCACTCGCGCAGCCACAGGTCGAGATTGCCGTGCGCCGTAGAGAACGCGCGCCAGCACCTTCCGGCTCGCCCCATGCGGCATACCCGCCGAACTTGCGCACTGGGGACCAGTCGGGCATCGCCGGGGGCACGTCGTTCTCGTCAAGCGCTTTGAAGTCCCCCGCTCCATAGACAATCTTGCCGCCGACCATGGTCAGCTCCGATACCAGGAAAGAGATTTCGTCCTCGGCGCAGGAGAAGAAGTCCTTATCGGGAACGACAAGGTCAGCGAACTGGCCTTTCTCGATGCGGCCCTTCTTGCCTTCTTCATTCGAAAACCACGTGACTTTTTCAGTCCACATCCGCAGAGCCGTCTCGCGATCGAGGCAGTTGGCACGGGGATAGAGCTGCATACCACCAACCGTCTTGCCGGTCACCATCCAGGACAGCGACACCCAGGGATTATAGGAGGCGACGCGGGTCGCATCCGTGCCGGCGGAAACGTTGACGCCCTTGTCGAGCATCTTGCGGATCGGGGGGGTGGCTTCGGCAACGCCTTGGCCATATCGCTCGACGAAATATTCGCCCTGATAGGCCATGCGATGCTGGGTCGCGATGCCGCCACCAAGGGCTGCGATGCGGTCGATCGAGCGATCGGAGATGGTTTCGGCATGGTCGAAGAACCAGTTCAAACCTTCAAGTGGAATGTCCTTGTTGACCTTCTCGAATACATCAAGGGAACGGGAGATTGTCTCGTCATACGTGGCGTGAAGGCGCCATGGCCACCGGTTTTCGGCCAGCACACGCACCACTTCTTCGAGTTCGCCTTCCATTTCCTGCGCCATTTCCGGACGTGGCTGGCGAAAGTCCTCAAAGTCCGCTGCGGAGAAGACCAGCATTTCGCCGGCACCGTTATGACGGAAATAGTCGTTGCCCTGTTTGTATTTGACCGAAGACGTCCAGTTGAGAAAGTCCTGCTTTTCTTCCTTGGGCTTCTGAGTGAAGAGATTATAGGCCAGACGCACGGTCATCTGGTTCTCGTCAGAGAGTTTTTGAATAACCTCGTAGTCATCAGGGTAGTTCTGGAAGCCACCGCCTGCATCGATCACACCCGTCACGCCAAGACGATTGAGCTCGCGCATGAAATGGCGGGTGGAGTTGACCTGGTAATCGAGAGGTAGTTTGGGCCCCTTGGCAAGGGTGGAATAGAGAATGCCGGCATTAGGCTTGGCCAGCAACAGGCCAGTCGGATTGCCGTTGGCATCACGGGTGATCTCGCCACCGGGTGGATTGGGCGTATCGCGGGTGTAACCGACGGCGCGGAGTGCAGCGCCGTTCAAGAGCGCGCGGTCATAGAGGTGCAGCAGAAATACTGGGGTATCTGGCGCGACCGCGTTGATCTCCTCAATCGTCGGCAGACGCTTCTCCGCAAACTGGTGTTCGGTGAAGCCGCCGACAACACGCACCCATTGCGGGGCTGGTGTTATCGCCACCTGGCGCTTGAGCATGTCCATTGCATCTGCCAGCGAGCGCACGCCGTCCCAGCGCAATTCCATATTGTAGTTTAGCCCACCACGCACGACGTGCGTATGGTTATCGATCAGGCCGGGCAGGACGCGCTTGCCCTTGAGATCGACGATCCTGGTGTTGGAACCAGCAAGGGACATGACCTCGCTGTCTGAGCCGACTTCAAGAAACAGTCCATCCTTGATGGCGACCGCGGTCGCGTTTGGATTGGTGCGGTCAAGGGTCGTGAAGCGACCGTTATGGAGGATCAGGTCTGGGTGCATGGTGTCTATTCCGGTCTGGTTGGGATCGGCGGCATTGGCCTTTGAGAAGAGGTTCGAAAACGCCAGGCTCGAGGCCGCTCCAAGGAAGGTTCGGCGCGTCGTCATCAGCTCCGCTCCTCCAAATTGGTTTGCGAGCGATGGGCAATCTCCGGAGAATTTCCGCCCTTCGGCATGTGACCGAACATGTGCGGCTTCACCTGATGGAGCCAGGAAACAGCTGCCGGCTCCTTGCTCCAGAGCGATTTGGCGAGCGGGATGATCTGCTCACCGACGAGAATGCCGAGCAGGCCGACAAGCGCGATAACGGGCGGAGCAGGCGAACGCACGTTGAGCAGGCTGTAGACGATGCCGACCAGCAGACCCGCGCCAAGAGACAGAAGATAGATTTTCATGAGAGTCATCCTCGTTAAAACGGACAACCGCTCCGATGCGTCACCGGAGCGGTTGATCTGGCTTACTTCGCGGGGTTCGGACCGATGCGCTTGCCATGGCTGACGCGTTCGGCACCGCCGTGGACGTGGGTGACTGCGTAATCGATGCCCATGCCGTAAGCGCCGGAATGCTCCTTCACCAGCGTGGTGACCGCATCGTAGGTTTCCTTGCGAGCCCAGTCGCGCTGCCATTCGAGCAACACCTGCTGCCAGGTGACGGGTATGACGCCAGCCTGCACCATGCGGTCCATTGCATATTTGTGCGCATCGGAAGAGGTGCCGCCGGAAGCATCGGCGACCATGTAGATTTCGTACTCCGGAACGTCATGCAAAGCAGAGAGTGCAAAGGTCGTGTTGCAGACTTCGGTCCACAGACCGGAGACGACAATCTTCTTCCGGCCGTTGGCAGCATTCTTTGCCAGCGCATCGCGTACGTTTTGATCATCCCAGGAGTTCATCGAGGTGCGTTCGAGGATGTCATTCTGCGGATAGACGGCCAAAAGTTCGGGGAAGGTGTTGCCGGAGAAGCTCTCGGTCTCAACCGTGGTAATCGTGGTTGGCACGTTGAAAATCCTGGCAGCCTTGGCCAAGCCAACAACGTTGTTCTTCAGGGTCTGGCGGTCGATCGACTGAACGCCGAATGCCATCTGCGGCTGCTGATCGATGAAAATGAGCTGGCTGTTGGCGGGGGTCAGAACTTCAAGCTTGGACATGTCAATTCCTCTTCGGTTGTTTTGGACCGCGAATGCGGCTGGTTATGAATGAGCAGGACCTTTCGGACGGATGCCGTGCCCTGGGACACGGCTTCCAGACCGTTGGGAGGTTGAAACCGATGCTTTCGTTCGCTTGCTGCCTCGGCTGCTGAAAGGAAAGGTAGCGCGACTTGCGACTCCGCAGAATTGCAATATTAATTGCGAATGAATTGCTATTATCGCAATAATAACTTCTCGGTCCGGCTGAGCTGTGGGCTTCGCACGGGGCTGCGATACGCGACCACTCGTCCGAAAATTTCTGAAGGAAATTCCATTCGGAGAACCGGTCTTAAAAAAGTCCGCAGCGACCCTGATTTCGCTCTTCGGCGGAAGCGATCTGCGCGGCACCGCCCGTGAACGGCAGTCGAGCGGTGTGAGCCGCGAAATGTCTGACAGTCGGCCGTGGAGTATTGAGATGACAAGATGGTTGGAACTGCGGCATTGGCGGCCAATACCGTGATCACATCGCCTTCTACTTGATCTAAACAACCGTTGTTTCCAATTGCAGGTGGTTCGTGCGATCCAGAAGCCGAGCCTGTCACAGCCCGTTCCCGTGCGGGACAGAGCCACCGGCTCACATCAGCCGTGGGAAATATCTTCAAAGGAGAAATTGGAGAAGCCCGTCGTTGTGGAGTAACTATCCATGGATATGGATAAAGCTATCAGGACGGGGCGGTGCCCTCATCGTAGGCAGAAAAGACGCCCGCAACCCAGTCTGCAAATACCCGATACTTAACGCTCGGAAACCGGCCCGCTGGTCTGACTATGTGAACAGGATATCGTGGTGGCGCCCAATCCTTCAGGATGGGGACCAGTGCACCGCGAGCGATATGGGCGCGCGCCAGGAATTCAAATGTCTGTCCAATACCCAGCCCTGCTAATATTCCATGCAAATGCGCAGTCGCATCACTGGTGGATAGCTTGATGGGGCTATAGATTTCTATTTTCTCGTCACCATTCATCAATCGCACTGGTGCGGCCTTCAGGCTGCGTGCGAAAAAGTACTGAACGAAAACATGATCACGCTGCAGATCCGATGGCGAAGCTGGCACGCCGTATTTTTCGAGGTACGCCGGGGTGGCGCAGGTGACTATCTCGACGCTGCATAGTTTCTTCGCAACAAGAGATGCGCTGGGCAGATCTCCGGCACGAATGACGCAATCTATTCCCTCTTCAACGATGTCGGCCTGACGCTCTGTCACACCAAGGTGCAACTCGATCTCTGGATAGAGCGCGTAAAACTCCGGCAACCGAGGGATCAGAATCGTATTGGCGAAGGTCCCTCCTACGTCAACACGAAGTTTTCCCCTGGTGGCAAGGCGCCCGCGGGTCGCCTCGTTGTTCATTTCATCGAAATCGGCGATCAGGCGGAGGGCGCGCTCGTAGTAAGCAACGCCCTCGGGTGTCACCGTGAGTGAACGTGTCGTTCGTTCCAGCAATTTGAGGCTCAAGCTTGCCTCAAGATCCTGGACAAGCTTGCTCACGGTGGACCGTGGCGCACCCATCGTGCCTGCAGCCTTTGCAAAGGATCCGGCCTCGACGACGCGAACAAAGGCTCTGATTGCTCCCAATTGATCCATTGGCATTTCTCCATAGAAGTTTATGCACGCGAATGTCTTGGGGTCAGCTACCGATCAGTTGCCACCGACACCATTGAGCGGGGGGGTTGTTAGGCAGTCAGCGGCTCGAGATTTGCCTGGATCTGGTCCCGGAATGCTTCATACCGGCTCGGCAGCTTAAGCGCCTCGCCCAGATGTGCCGTGTCCTCGTCCCGGTCAAACCCCGGCTCGTTCGTGGCAATCTCGAACAACACGCCGCCTGGTGTGCGGAAGTAGATTGCCCAGAAATAATCGCGGTCAATGACGGGCGTAACCTGATAACCGGTGTCCATCAGTGCCTTGCGAACTTCGAGTTGCTTTTCGCGGTTTTCGACGGCAAAGGCGATATGGTGGACCGAACCGGCACCCTGCCGGGCAAACGACGTTTTCGGCAGTGCTGCGACATCAATCGTATCGGCGCCGTTTCCATTGGGAATGATAAAGCGGGTCACGTCACCTTCTTTCTCGGCGCGTTGATACCCCATGAAACCCAGAAGCTCTTCTGTCGCGGCAGTATCGTGCAAGCTGAACCGGGCGCCGGCAAAACCGCGGATAGCTGCATCGCCCGGAATGTCGTCCGCCAGCCATGCCGCGCGGTTGTCATCGGCAGATTCAATCAGCGCCAGACTGTCACCGTCCGGACCCATGAATTGAAGTCTGTTGGCGCCAAAGACGGTGTCAGTTTTCAAGCCATCGACACCGTGCGCGGTAAACCGATCCTGCCAGAACTTCAATGCCCCCTTTGGCACGGAGAACTGCGTTTCCCCGACCTCACCAACACCGGGACGACCCAGCATCATGCTTGGGAACGGGAAGTAGGTCATGACGGTGCCTGCGGAGCCGTTCTCGTCACCATAATAAAGGTGGTAGACGTTCGGGTCATCGAAGTTAACGGTCTGCTTGACGCGACGCAGGCCCAGTGTGTCGGTGAAGAAGCGATTGTTCTGACGCGCATCCGAAGCCATTGAGGTTACGTGATGCAGTCCGTTGATATCCTTGATCATGTCCTTGCCTTTCAATGTCGCCGTTAGTGTTTGGCTGTTGACGAATATCTAGGCCGATTGATCACGCCAGAGAATTGCAATATTCATTTCGACTGCGTTGCTCTTTTTGAAACAATCCCAATGAACGATTACAAAGCTCTGCGAACCTTCCTTCTTGCGGCCGAAAAGCGAAATTTCGCCCAGGTTGCCCGCGAACTCGACATGACGCCGGCTGCAGTCACAAGGGCTATTGCGGCACTTGAAGCCGAACTCGGCGTTCAGCTGTTTGTCCGTACGACCCGGCAAGTGTCGTTGACAACAGACGGTGCGATCTTCGCCGCCCAGATTCAACCGGCCGTGAAGACGCTTGAAGAAGCGCGCCGCGACGTGATGAACGCTCACAAGGCCGACGAAGGGCGTCTCAGGATCAGTGCGCCGACGTGGTTTGGCAAGGCGGTGCTACCACCGATCCTCTCCGGCTTCAAAGAGCGGTACCCGAAGATGGGCTTCGAGATATCACTGTCCGACGGACTGGTGAATATCGTTGATGATGACTACGATCTGGCGATCCGCATCTCGTCTCAGCCATCGGACAAGTTCACGATATGGAGGAAAATCCGCGTCGTGCCGCGCATTCTGGTTGCGGCACCGGGAAGTCGGTTTGTCGAGATGCAGCATCCGAACGAGTTGACGCCAGACGATTGCCTCGCCTATAGCGGCGAAAGCCGGCGAGAGAACTGGGTGCTCTCGGACGGCGGTTCGAGCATGACGATATCGGCAGGGCGCGCCTTCAGCGCCAATAGTGGCGAGGTGCTTGCCGATATGGCCGCCGACGGCTCAGGCGTCGCCATGCTGCCGAACTTCCATATCTCGGAGCATTTGCGGTCCGGTCGGCTCGTGCATGTGTTCAGAGGATGGGCGCCGCCCGATTTGTGGCTGACATTATATTACCCGCCCTACCAAGCGCTCCCTCCACGCATCGCCTCCTTTTCGAAATTCTTCGAAGAACAGGTAGCGGCGCAGATGGTGATGCTTGATTGACGTCACGCATTCCCGCCAGTGCGGTCATTGCATTGCGGTGATCTCGGCGGCGACAAGCGATGCAGGTTCCAGAGGTTCTGGTCGCGGATGCCTTCGGCTTGAAGATCGACGATCGTATTGTGCACATATTGGGAGAAGGATCCGCCCTCCCCGCAGGCGTTGGCGATCAGCATTGCTGCCTTCTGCGACGGCAAAGGCATCGTCAGTCCAGCGGGCTTCGTGCTTGCCCAGAACGTCAGAGCTTTCCGCACGCCGCGGGGTGTCTTGACCTGTACCCACCGGATCGTGTCAATGACTTCCATATTTGATCTCGCGTTTGACGAGCGCCCGAAGATCATCACGACGACGCGCGGGTGCCAGTTGCAAGACGACACCGTCGCAGCGTCCACCACGGCTTAAGAGCTTCAAAGCTCCTTAATCAACTGCTCTGCAATACGAACGCTGAGTGCCGCACCCGTCAGGGTCGGGTTCATGCATGATGCGGAAGGCATCACGCTGGTGCCCGCGATGAACATGTTCGGATGGTCATGCGTGCGGCAATCGTGGTCGACGACCGAATCGGTCGGGTCGTCGCCCATGCGCGTCGTGCCCATGACATGCTGGCGGTTCTGCCATTTGACGTCGGTCGACAGGACTTCGGCATCCAGCAGTTCGGCGATCTTGTTGAGATCCTGCAGGCCACGATCGCGGCCGGCATTCCAGTAATCGGTAACGCTGTAATAGAGGACCGGAACAGGGATGCCGAGCGCATCGAACTTGGTCTTCGACGGTGTGACCCGGTTTTCGGCCAGTGGCAGCGGTTCGAAATCGATCGCCCAGTTGAGCGAACGGGCCGAATATTTGCGAATCTGTTCATCCAGCTTGGAGCCAAGAATGCCCTTTTTGATAAACCCCTCGGTCATCTGCGCGGTCGGCACGGTGTTGCGCACCTTAATCTTGTAGCTCGGGTAATCCTTGCGGAATTCGCCGTCGCGCTGGTTGAGATAAACCAGCAATTCCGTCGGGCCTTCGCCCGGCCACATGTCCTCCTTGGTCAGCATGTTCATGCTGATACCGGTATGGTCCATGAGGTTGCGGCCGACCTGATCGGACGAGTTGGCAATGCCGTTCGGATATTTTTCCGAAGTCGAGATCAGAAGTAGCTTCGCGGATTCGATGCCATATGCGGCCAGCACGAAATATTTTGCGGTCAAGCGGTGTTCGGAATTATCAGGCTTCTTATACCAGATCGCCGTGATCTTACCGTCGTCGCCTGCTTCGATCTTGTAGACGGGCGAATTGTCGAGCAGCCTGGCGCCGTGACGCTCGGCCTCATCGATATGCATCGAACCGTCATATTTGGCTCCGATCGGACAGACCGGATTGCAGTTGTTGTTGCCGGCGCAGACCGGGCGGTTGCCATAGGGACGCGAGGCACGGCCATGCGGTTCCAGCACGGGATTGAAGCCGCCGACCGCCAGCTTTTCCGCCAGCGTATCGAACATGTAACTGGTGTTCAGCTGCTTCATCGGGAAAGGCATGGAACGCGGCGGCATTGGGCCACCGCCCTGTCCGCTTTCGTCCTGCCCATCCGTGCCGGTCACGCCGAGTTCGAGTTCAGCCTTGTTGTAATACTGCTCGAGATCGTCGTAACCGATCGGCCAGTCACGGCCGCGGCCGTAAAGCGTCTGGATTTTGAAATCGTTCGGGATCATCCGCCATAGCGCCGAACCGAAATGCCAAGTCGTCCCGCCGACGACGCGCAGATAGGAGGTGTTGTACTTCACCGGTCCTTCATATTGAAGGTAGTCGCCATAAGTCGACGGCGCATGGGGTAGGCTCGGGAACGGAGATCCGGCGCCTTGCAGTTTGGCGTTGGCCAGTGAGAGTTTTACAGGCGCATTGCGGTAGGTCTCGACGATCTCGCGGCGATTGACGCGCGGACCAGCTTCGAGAACGATGACCTTCTTGCCGGCCTTGGCGAGATTGGCGGCGACGATGCCGCCCATGACGCCGGAGCCGATGACGATCAAGTCCGCATCATAGGATGTGTTAGCCATTGTCTTTGTTCCTGTCAGATCTTGCTACCGGGCTTCGGTCCCCAGGCATTCGGGCCAGGACCGTAGGACGGGACGGTAAGGAGGCCCTTGGTGGGGCGGTACATCAGCGAGTCGGCATAAGTGATCAGTTCCGCATCCTCCGGCTCGCCGACGACACCGAGATACCAAGCTGATACGACCTGGGTGGCGGTCTTCATCAGCGCCGGATCTGTGCCGGTCAGAGCCAGAAAACCGTCCATGTTCGGCACGCCAGATTGCTTGATGAGGTGCGAAAGAGCGGCAAGGCTGGCATCAAGATCAGAGTCGCGTTTCTTCAGCGCCACGAAAAAACGGGCACCAAGAACGGGGTCGAGCTTATAGCCGGTCAGAAATTCCGACAGCTGGGTGAAAGAAGCAGCACCGTCGTCAGCCCCAGCGGCCGATGTCAGACCGAGCAGATTGGTCGCGATTGCCAGACCGCCGAAGGCGGCTGTGCCGCGTAGCAGACTACGACGCGAGAGATGACGGCCGAGCACGGCCGGGGAAGAAGGATCGAAAGGCATCAGGATCTCCGGGGGAGCGTTTAATGCGGAAGGGAAAGCGATACGAGCAGGCTCAGCCGAGCACCGCTCGCGAGCGACGACGCGAGAGCAGCCACAGGACCAGGGCCGGCACAATGACGGCAACGGCGATCAAGGCTGGAGCGGCAAGAGGCGCGAGCTTGACGATCAACGGCTTCTCACCGCCATCACGGATGCGCACCACGTCGGCCTCTGTCACCTTGACGGCCGGGTTGCCGTAATTCGCCAGCACATAATTGCTGACATCGGCGATATCCTTGTCCGATAGACGATCCGTGTAGGATGCGTCAGGACCAAAGGCAGGCATGAAGGCGACATGATCGCCAACGGTGCGATGCAGGCCGTAAAGAATGGTCGAGACGAGATTGTCCGGGCGATCTTCTCCGGTCGCTGTATTGTGGAACAGTGACGGATAATGTTGGTTGCCCTGCCCTTCCGCCTGATGGCAGGCAGCACAGCTGCCGCTGAACACATGGAAGCCGTTTTCATCCATCGTCTGGCCGGGTAGCCCGCGCAGCGCCGCCTCTATCTCGACCGAAGGCTTGCCCAGAACGGCGCGCGATGGCGTGTCACCAGATGCAATCGCCGGCACGTCTCTAAGATAGGTGACGATCGCTTTGAGGTCGCCGTCGGAAAGGTACTGCAGGCTGTTTTCGATCGCTTCCGCCATCGGGCCAGCGGCTTCGGCCTTGCCTGCGACATTGCCTGTCTTCAGATACTGGACCAGCTCTTCGTCGGACCAGCCGCCGATGCCAGCGACCTTGTCGGAGGTGATGTTCGGTGCATACCACGATCCGACAGAACCACCGGCGAGCGGTTGGCTGGCATCTTCGGCCATGAAGGCGTTACGCGGCGTGTGGCAAGTCGAGCAGTGTTCAAGCGCATCCGAGAGATAGGCGCCACGGTTCCATTCCGCTGATTTCTCTGCGTTTGGCTGAAATCGGATCTTGTCGAGAAACAGAAGGTTCCAGACGGCCATGGAGGTCCGCATGGAGAACGGGAAAGGCAGCTCAGTCTTCTGCGGCTTGTGGTCGTCCGGTTTCACCTCGTTCATGAAGTAAGCATAAAGCGCCTTCATGTCGTCATCGGTGATCTTGGCGTAAGCTGTGTAGGGCATCGCCGGATAGAGGTGGCTGCCATCCTTAGCAACACCTTCGCGGACGGCCCGGGCGAAATCCTCTTCGCTGTAATTGCCTATGCCGTACTCCTTCGACGGCGTGATGTTCGTCGAGAAAATCTTGCCGAGCGGAGTGTCGATACCGTAGCCGCCGGCGAAAGGCGTGCCACCATGCGGCGCGGTGTGGCAGGCGGCACAGTCGGCTGCCGTCGCAAGATAACGACCGCGTGACACCAGGTCCGAATAATCGTCCGCAAAGCTAGCGCCGGCCATAGCGACCAGCACGGTCAGACAGAGTAAAGCAGGTCGTAAGGTGGGAGGAAGCTCAGGCATAGGCAACGCGCTTTCATCAAGCATGAACGATATCTGCCAGACCAAGCTTCCCCTCCCACGAGCAAGGCTGATCCATGTGGCCGTTACCCACAATCAACAGAGAAAACATGCCATTCTTCTGAAGCAATTCTGTACAAAAATGCTTGGTGGGCGAGCCCCTTCAACAGGACCGTGGCGTGTCGAATGTGTCGCGGGTACGACTTAACGAGGTTCATACCGTCGAAGCGATGGCGTTGAATATTAATTTATCATAAAAGCAGCTTTCACCTTGGATGAAAGCATGCAGAAGTTCGACTTTACAGATCTGAAGATTTTAATCTCGGCAGTTGATCGCGGAAGCCTCTCCGCGGCAGCAGAGGAAAACAACCTGGTCGTCGGAGCCCTGAGCAATCGACTGAAGCGGCTGGAAAGCGCCTTCAACCTGGAGCTTTTCGAGCGCACGGGGCGAGGCATAAGGCCGACCCTGGCGGGGCATATGTTTACCCGCCACGCCAGAACCATACTTGATGACGCGCGCAAACTTGAAATCGACCTGGAAGCATTTGCCGAAGGACGCAGTGGAACGGTCCGCGTGTTGTCCAACACGAACATGCTCTCAGAGCATATGCCTCAAGCGCTTGCTCCGTTTCTCAGAGACAACCCGGACATATTTGTGTCCATGAAGGACAAGCCAAGCCACGAGGTCGTCAATCTGTTGCGCAATGGCGAAGCGGATATCGGCGTGGTTGCTGCATCCGCAGACATGACCGGATTGGAACGGTGGCGATTTGTGCACGACAGGCTTGTGCTGATTGTGCCGACCGCTTCAACATTGACGGGCTCAACCAGTTTCTCGTCGATCCTCGACGCTCCGTTGATTGGCCTGCCGGAGAAGGTGGCGTTATCGCAATTCCTCCGTCGTCTGGCCAATGAATCGGGACGCCGGCCGAACATTCGTCTCCGGTGCGAGAATTTCGAATCCCTGAGCCGTATGGTTGAGAACGGAGTGGGCATTGGCATTGTCCCACAAACTGCCGCATTTCGATACGGTCTCGCCATGAACTTCCGCATCGTGCAGATCGCCGAGCCGTGGGCAGAACGGGAGCTGTATCTGTGCGTAAGAAACAAATTGCATTTGCCCCGATACGCAGCAAACCTGCTGGACCATCTTCTGCAATATGGTGAAACCTATAGCGGGACATAGGTTTTTAGCTCCCCGCCGAAGCATTGTCGCGTCCGGCGGCTTACGGCAAGACTGTTGCTCAATGAGTCCGAGAGGCGGTCGAAGAAACAGTCAACTCATAGCTCGATGATACATGCTTGGAGGAAAGTTTATTAACTCGATACAGTCCATAGATCTACGTATTGTGGATGACTTTGTTGACTTCGTCCGAGGCCATGGCTTTGTGCTGGACCTTTCCAATGCTAGCTTCGTCGACTTTTTGCTGTGGGCCGCTCCGGATCATAAATCGCGACAGGACGCGCCAAGGTCCTGTTTCAGGCGAAAATGGCGCGGTCAGTCGTGCTCTCTCGGAGCACCCGTCGATCCACGTTGTACGAGAGTTGCGCCTAACGAGACCCGCTGCACGGACTGCGTTTCGCCTTCATGCTGAAGGAGCCCGACAGCAATGCGACCGAGCTCGCGGCGATCGACCCGCATTGTCGTCAGCTGCGGCGCCGAGTGAGCCCCAACCGGCAGGTCATCAAAACCGACGACGGAAATGTCGCGTGGAACCGAAAGACCATGAGCCTGGACGGCCTGGATCGCGGCGATCGCAACAATATCGTTGATGCAGACCATGGCGGTCGGGGGGCGCTTGATCTTCGCCAGATACTTTGCAACCAGTTCGCGCGCATCGATGCCGAGCATCATCGGCGTGCCAAGGTCGAGAATGTGTCGCTCCGCGTCGAAGGCGATATCAGCTTCTTCAAGCGCATTGCGAAACCCGTCGATCCGTCGCCGAATGGATTCCCGGTACGGGTGTGTCACGTGCAGGATTTCGCGATGGCCGAGGTCAAGGAGGTGACGCGTCGCCATCCACCCGCCAAAGTGATAGTCGGGCGCGATACTCGAAAGCCGCATCGAGCGGTCCATGCCGTTTATCAGGACAGCCGGAATTCCCATTCGCGAGATGCTGTCGATGAGCGGCGGTCCGTCGACGCCCAGCAGCAGAACGGCCTTGGGCATTGCACCAGAAAACAGCTGCTCCGGCGGCAGGTCACAGTCGCTGTCGGAGACGACCTTGACGTCGATGACAACGCCTTCCCGGGCACCCGCCTCCACGATGCCGGCCAGGATCTCGCCATAAAAACCATCGTTCTGGGCATAGCGCCCAAGCGTCAGGACAGTCGCCTCGCGCGACGGTGCGGCATTCAGACGCCCGCCGCGCCCCTTGTATCCGATCTGGTCCATGATCTGAAGGATGCGATCCCGGCTGGCCTGACTGACGCCGCCTCGATTATTCAGGACTTTCGACACGGCCGCAACGGAAAGGCCGGCTTCGGTGGCGATGTCTTTTAGCGTCAAAACCGGATCGGCGTCGTTCAGCGTCATCTGTTTTCCTGTCATTGGATCGTCAATGCCGCTCGCCTTCGCCCGCTCCCCAAAGGGAACGAGCGAAGGCGAGCATGTATCAGCCTCTCTTTATCATAATAGTCTCATTGAAATCACCAGATCTCCAGGGACCCCTTCCATTGCGGACATCAATCGGCGGATTGTGCCCGGCGTGGCCTGCCCTAATCCTGGCGCTCGCCATTCATTTCGAACGCCGATCACCGGAAACGGCGATACGTTCCGCCCGCTCCGACACCACCACGGTGGCGGGTGTGAAGTTCATCAAAGTAATATCGGCGGCTTTGCCGTCCGGCCTGTCCTCACCATAATTGTCGAGTTTGCCGAGGAAGCCATCATTGGTGGCGATTTCGATCCTCATGTCGCGTGGGACGAAATCGGGCTCGGACGTGTACAGGGAAACGGCATGATGGCTTCCATTGATCTGTGCAAGCAAGTGACTAGCGGTTCCTTCCCGGCTGTCCAGGATCTCCAGTTCGACGCGTGCACCCGAATAGGTGTTCTGCGCGATGCTCAATGCCTCGCCATATTTGGCATCGGCCTTTGCGCCAAGAAGAACGTCATCCGTGCCGATATGGAAACCCGCCTGTATGGTATCCCTGACGGTGGAGTTGACAATCAGGCTTCCGCCGACGCCAAAACCTGTGCAGATGCCCCGGCGCATGCCAGTGACAGTCGCATTGCGAATCGTCGTTTTGCCGGTGCGCACATCGCCGCTCTTGTCATAAAGGCGGATTCCGTCCTCGCTGAGGGAGACCATGTCACCCGGCGGAATGCGGCCATCGCGATCGGGCAGCACGCCTTCACCACTGCCTTTGATCTTGAAGTTCCGCTCTGCGGCAAAACTTGCGGTTTCTGCCAGGATGTCGTTGGTGCGGCGAAGAAGTCCATCGACCTTGCACCCGTCGATCAGTGTGTCAGCCGCGCCCTGTATGAAAATCCCGTGGCCCATTGCGCGCATATGGACGGTGCAATCGATCAGGCTGACGCGTTCGGCCGGCGCGCCGATGCGGATACCGTTCATCTTGCGGACCGGATCGCCGCTGATCCCGAACAGGCTGCCATATCCCCATGGGAACGATCCGGCAGTGTGTACGGTGGCCCCACGCAGGGTCACGTCATCGCCGGTGATGTTGAAAATCTTGTTTCGCGACTGCAGTCCCGGCTTGTCGCCATAAGTTTCGAAATATCCGCCCTGCATGGTGATGCGGTCGCCGGTCAGATCGATGACGCTGTAAAAGCCGCCTATCCCCGGAATGATACCGAATTTCGAAAACAGGCTGGTGTTGGCCTGGATCCGCACGCCCGTCATGTCGAACGTGCTGCCATTGCCGGTAAACTCGATAAAATGGTGACAGAGCGCTCTGTCCAGACGATAGGTGCCAGGCTTCAGCCGAACCTTGACATTATCGAGATGGGCGTAACCGCGCAGTGCATCGAGGCTGTCTACGACGACAAAACCGTCCGGAGCGATCGCTGCAGGCTCGTCTCCCGTGGTGATTTCGAGCGCCGAAACGGCAATGGCAGCACCCTTCGGCCCGGCACCACGCTGAATGCGGAAGACCAGTTCACCGCGCAAGGACAGATTGAAAAGCTCGACAATCTGCGAACCTACCGCCCCGTTTTTCCGCCACAGCTCGTTGGCTGCGGCGTCATAGAGCACGATGTCGCTGCCCGGAAGTGCGTCTGCATCCAGCTTGAAACGAACCTTGGACACCGGACCGTCGACCTTGCGATGGACCGAGACATAGGCTGGCAAGGAGCCGGATGTCGCTGCCGATGTCGCGCGGAAGCCATTTGGGCTCAGGTCGATATCGAACGTCTGGGCGTTGTCCGGGTGATTGAACCGGACCATCCACCCGCCCTCGATCACCTGCGGCAGGCCGAGCTGCGGCTCGGACGCCGCCGCCGGCAGGGCACAGGCAAAGGCAAAGGCAAAGGCGAGCGCAACGGCAAGGACCCATGCCTTGCACCATTTGAAATAGATCGTGTGCCGATTATGCAGGAACTTTGTCATGGTCCTCTTTTCTTGATGGTCGCGAGCCGTCGAGCGTGAGCGATGGCCGGGCACATGCGGTTAAGCAATGCCGGGCCGATGCACGATCGAAATCCGCCGCGGATGTTGAGCTATGCCCGTCATAGGCCGAGGAGACGGGGCAACCACAGCGTGACTTCCGGAACATAGGTAATGACCAGAAGACCCAGGATCTGCAGTGCAAAGATTGGCATCAGCGGCCTGGTCACCGCGCCAATGCGCTCGCCGCTGATGGAGCAGGCGACGAACAGGACGGTGCCCACGGGCGGCGTGACGATGCCCATGGCTAGGTTGTAGACCATGATGATGCCGAAATGGACCGGGTCAACGCCGAGTGCGGTGACGACGGGAAAGAAGATCGGCGTAAAGATCAGCATGGCGGGCGCCATATCCATCGGAATTCCGACAATCAGCAACACGATGTTGATGATGAGGAGGACCATGAATTTGTTGTCCGCAACCATCGTCAGAAGCGAGCCGACGGTCTCCGGGATTGAGGCGAATGTCATCGACCACATCATCACCGTCGAGCAGGAAATCAGAAAGAGGATCGATCCGGTAACGAGTGCCGATTCTGTCAGGATCGTGCGCAGGCGCTCTAAGGTTAGCCCGCGGTAAAGGACAGCGAGCAAAAGACTGTAGATGACGGCCACGCCTGAGCCTTCGATCGCTGTGAAGGCACCGCCGAGAATGCCGGCAATGACGATCACCACCAGAAGCAGACTGGGGACCGCGCGGATGAAGATACGCAGGACTTCCGAGCCGCTCGGGCGTGCTTCATCGACCTCATAGCCGTTTTTGCGGGCATACCACCAGGCATAGATCATGACGCAGAGGCCCATGATGATCCCTGGCAGGTAGCCGGCCATGAACAGGGCAATGATCGAGGCGCTGCCGCCGGTAATAAGCGAATAGACGACAAGCGCACCGGAGGGCGGAATCAGCATTCCGCAGGGCGCCGAGGCGGCGTTGACGGCAGTGGTCATCGCCATGTTGTAGCCCTTCTGGCGCGCCACAGGGGTAATGATCCCGCCGATCGCCGAGGCCGATGCGATGCCCGAGCCAGACAAGGTGCCAAACAGCATGTTTGCAAGCACGTTCGTGTGCCATAGGCTGCCGGGGATGCGTCCGCCAATGACCATCGCAAGGTCGATCAGTCGTCCGGCGAGACCAGTCGCATTCATGATATTGCCGGCCAGAATGAAGAATGGCAGCGCGAGAAAGCCGAAGCTGTCCAGGCCGTTAAACATGGTCTCACCGACCGTCGGTAAAACGAGCGACATGTCGAGTTGTAGGCCAAGTGTCAGCACGCCTGCCAGAGCAAGTGCAACCGAGATCGGCAAGCCGATCAGCAACAAGACGAGCGAGACGACAAAGAGAACCACGGTGGAGGTCAGCTCGAGATTTGACGCCACGACCTGCGCCATGAATTCCGAGCGCCACAAAAGCGCGATCAAGGCACAGGAAATAACGCAGGCCAGAAATGAGCCTGCAAGGAGACCCCAGTCGGCCTGGTTGATTTTCGCAAGCCGCACGATCTCGAACGCCTGCGTCACGACGATCATCAGCCCGCAGACCACGATGGCCGACAGCATTGCGCCCATTGACAGCTGCAGCATCGGCGTGACAGTCGCCAGATTGCCAAGCACGCTAGTCAGACCGCCCCAGACGAGGACACCGCCGAACAGGCCGCAGATCATGGCGTTGAGGTATTGCAGGAAACGCTGCCCGCGCGGCGGCAGGGCTTCGATCAGCATCGGCAGGTTCATGTGCTGACCGGTGATGAAGCAGTAGCCGGCGCCGACAAGGCCAAGCCAGATCAGGGAGAAGCGCAAGAATTCTTCGGTGATTATGCTCGGTGCATTGAAGAGATAACGGGTTCCGATCTGCCAGCCGATGGCCAGGACCATCAGGCCCAGCACCACCAGCAGAAACGTTGACACCAGACGCATGGCCGCCCGTCCGGCCCAGTGCAGGCTCAGGTTGCCCTGGGGTGCCGACAAATGTTCATCCAAAATCATAATCTCCTCCTCCTGGGCGTGATCGGCGGCCATTGGCCGCCGCGTTCTGCCGCCCCTCTTACCGGCCGGTCAGCGCGAATATTGCTTCGATCACCGGTTTCTTTGCGGCGTCGCCGCGTGCGGCGGCATACATGGGCTCCACGGCTGTCATGAATGGCTTCAGATCAGTGTTGGTGACCTTCACACCCAGTTCGGCAACGGCCTTCGCCAGCTGTTCAGCCTCCGTCTTGTCGGCAAAATCAATGGACTTCAGGCTGATCTTCTGAAACTCCTCGCTGACAAGGGCAAAGTCCTTGTCACCAACGCGCTGCTTGAAACGAGTGGAAGTGACCACGTAATCGGTCAGGCGGGTATGGTTGGTCACGAGCGCGTATTTGGCCACTTCGCCGAACTTGGCGACGTAAAGTCCCGCAAGTCCGCCCTCCGCGCCATCGACGATGCCCTGCTGCAAGCCGGGATAAAGCTCGCCGAACGGCAAGGGCGTGGGAACGGCGCCGAAGAGACGGACCATTTCCGTATAGGTGGGGCTTGAAATCGCCCGTAGCTTCAGGCCTTTCAGCCCTTCAAAATCAGAAACCGGCTTTGTCGTGTAGATCGAACGGAAGCCTGAAGAGAGAAAGCCCAGCGGCACGATGCGGCTGCTGAGCGCAGCGGTATCCAGTTTTTCCTTGACGTCGGCATCCGTCATGACCTTCGCGTATTCCTCCGAGGAGCGGAACACGTAAGGCAGGTTCATGACGCCAACGGCCGGCACGACCGTCTCCAGCGTTCCGGAGTTTACAAGCCCCAGATCCACCACGCCACTCTGGATCTGCTGGAGATACTGGGCCTGTTCGCCCAGAACGCCGTTGTGAAACATCTTGAACTGGACACGGCCG
Source organism: Rhizobium sp. GR12 (assembly GCF_036596185.1). Lineage (NCBI taxonomy): Bacteria > Pseudomonadati > Pseudomonadota > Alphaproteobacteria > Hyphomicrobiales > Rhizobiaceae > Rhizobium > Rhizobium sp. GR12. The sequence goes on from NZ_JASXTH010000003.1 coordinate 98,314, forward strand.
TCTGTCCGCTTGACGACAGCGGCGGCAAATTCGCCGATCAGTTGCCCCGCCGTACTGTCTTCGGAAACATTTGTCGCGAACCGGTAGGTCGCGGCCTCGGCGCGGGCACCGATCGCGGCACACACCAACAGCGCGCCCACAGCGCGCATGACAACTGACTTCATCATTTTTCTCCTCCACATGGTCGCCTCCCGACGACGCACTCTGTTCAGCGAAACTTTCGCTCACATTTTCGGCATAAAAGACCTCTACCCGCCTTGATCAGCCGGCTCGGTATCCTTTCCGCCGGAATTTTTCTGCCTCCGCCGACAAAAACCGTATCACCGGAATAAATTCCGTCAAGGAAATTTCTATACTTGACGAAACTTTCGCCATCAGCGAAACAATTGAGGCATGGAGGAGCCGATGAACGAAACACAAAAGACGTCGTATTTTGCTACGGAGGCCGTCAAGGCCACCCATCATCATTATCAGGCGGCCCTGGAGCGCTGTGTTGACCGCCTGCGTGGACTGATCCGGGTTGCCGGACTGCGCAATCCCAAGATCGGCGATGCGGATGATAGATGGATTTTTTGCAACGGCCCGGACTGGGTCATGGGCTTTTTGTCCGGCAAATTCTGGCTCGCCCATCAACTGACCGGAGAAAGCCACTTTTCAAACGCGGCCCGTGCCAGGCGCCCGCAGTTTCGGGCTATTCTTGACAATCGCAAAGCGCGCGACCACGACCTCGGCTTCGTATTCTCGCTGAGTTCTGTGGCCGAATGGCTGTCGACGGGCGACGAAGCCGCACGCACCATGGGACTGGAGGCGGCCCGCGCGCTCGCAGCCCGTTTCAGGGAAGAAGGTGGTTACATTCAGGCCTGGAACCCGGTGGGGCCGCATGACCGGGCGCAGGCGCGCTTTGCCAATGGCCGGATGATCGCCGACACCATCCAGAACCTTGCCCTGCTTCACTGGGCACATCGTGAGACGGGCGTTGCCGATTTCTGCGAGATCGCCGACATCCACGAGATGAGCTCGATGCGCCATCTGGTGCGCAGTGACGACACCACCTTCCATACCTTTGTGTTCGATGCCTCAAGTGGCGAACCACTGCGGGGCGAAACACATCAGGGCCACGCCCACGAAAGCTGCTGGGCAAGGGGCCAGGCCTGGCTGATTCACGGCTTTGCCAACTGCTATCGGCTGACGGGAAATCCGCTTTCGCGCGACGTCGCACTGCGGCTGGCGACAAAGGCCGAAATCCTGCTTGGTGATAACGCGGTTCCGGTCTGGGATTACAGCCTCCCCCCAACCGGTCAGCATCCGCTCGACAGTTCGGCCAGCGCAATTACCGCCGCCGGTGTCTTCCTGCTCGCCGACTTTGTGGAACCGGCAGATGCCGTTCGTCTTCGTGCCTTCGGCCGGCGTCTTCTCGATGGGTTGCTGACGCATTGTGACCTGACCGACGTGGACGGAGCTCAAGGCTTCCTTTCGCAGGGCGCAGCTCATGTTCCAGCTGGCCGTTTTGATACGATGCTGCCCTATGGAGACTACTATTTCATGGAGGCGCTTATGCGGGCGCAGGGCCACACGGACTTCTTCTGGTGATGGCAGGGAGTGATGGATCAGCCTACGCGGGCTCGGCTCATGGGTGCTCACGCTTTCTGCCCTGCCCGACACGACAATAAGGGCTGGCGAATAGGTGCGGCTCTGCCGGTGTCTTCGCGATGAAGCGGAATGTTGGGCGGATGAACACCAAAGGGAACCGAGGGCATCCATGACTGAACCCTATCCATTCGCTTTCTCGGGATGGAACCCGCTCGCGGGAAACCCGCTGAGAACAAGGGCCGACTGCGAAGAGGCGCTTAGACAATTGGTCGCGCCGCTTTCCGCCTATATTTCGCCGGGCAGAGCGCGCATACGTCTTTCGGCGGGCGGCGCCGTCTTTGACCGCGCCGCCGCCGACCTTGAGGGCTTTGCGCGGCCCCTCTGGGGACTTGCACCGGCCGCGGCTGGCGGAGCAGCCTGGATCGACTGGGAAAGTATACGCCGTGGCCTTGCCAATGGTGTCGACCCAGCTCATCCCGAGTACTGGGGCGATGTCGGCGACGTCGACCAGCGGATGGTCGAACTGGCCGCGATCGGGTATGCCCTCAGGCTGGTACCAGAGTTGTTGTGGGAGCCCTTGCCTGACCGGGCACGGGCGCATCTTTCGGCCTATCTAATCGCGGCGCGCGCAAAGGAATTTTCGACCAACAACTGGCGATTTTTTCGGCTGATGATCGATCTTGGTCTCGAGACGATCGGACTAAGCCCAGATCCTGAACCCGCGCAGATCTACCGGGAGGACATAGAGCGGCTTTACCTCTCGGACGGCTGGTATCGCGATGGCCCGGACAGGCGAGCCGACTATTACATCCCATTTGCCATCCATTTTTATGGCTTGCTGCTGGCAGCTTACGGTAAGCCGACCGAACAGACACCGCGGTGGCGAGAACGGGCGCGTGCTTTCGCGCCGCAATTTATGGCCTGGTTCTCGCAGGATGGTTCTGCTATTCCCTTTGGGCGTAGCATGACCTATCGCTTTGCGATGGCAGCCTTCTGGGGCGCGTTGGCTGTTGCAGATGAAGAGGTTCTTCCGTGGGGCGTGATAAAGGGCCTGTGGTTGCGGCACCTGCGGTGGTGGTCGGGGCAGCCGATTGCCGATCGCGACGGTATTCTATCAATCGGATACGGTTATCCAAACCTTCTGATGTCGGAACCCTACAATTCTGCCGGCTCACCTTATTGGGCGCTGAAAGTCTTCGCGCCCCTGGCCCTGCCTGAAAGCCATCCGTTCTGGCAGGCGGAGGAAGAAGTTTGTCCCGCTAGGTCCGGCGTTTCCCGACAAAGCGAGCCGGGCGCCCTTCTGTTTTCCTTACCCGGCGATGCGGTAGCGCTCTTCTCGGGCCAGGAAACGACCCAGGCATTTCGGCACACGGCGGAAAAATATGGAAAGTTTGCCTATTCGGCGCGATACGGATTTAGCATCGAAAGCGACCTGACAGGGTTCGAAAACGCCGTCTTGGACAGCATGCTGGGCTTGAGTGATGACGGCCGCCATTTTCGCGTCAGAGCCTCTAATGTGGTCGCGCGTATTGGAAACGACTTCCTTTACTCACTTTGGAAGCCCTGGCCCGATGTCGAGATAGAAACATGGCTTCTTCCCCGTCCCCCTGGCCATATGCGAATTCACCGCATCCGTACGCCGCGGCCGCTTGATGCGAATGAAGGCGGCTTTGCAGTCGCAAGAACGGACAACAATGCCGTTGAGCTCACGGATGGCGCAGATAGCGCGGTCATCATCACAGCAGAGGACGCCTCAGCCATCCTGGATCTTGGCTCGACGGTACGCCGGGCGGGCGTCTGTCATCCGGCTCCACCAAATACCAATCTCATTTCCAGCCGCACCTGGGTGCCGCAGCTCAGAGCTCACCTGCCCGCCGGCGAAACAATCCTCCGCGGTCTGGTCGTCGCGTCCTGCGATCCCCGGATTGTTGCCACCTGCTGCGAGACTGCACCGTCAATGCCTGACATCGCCACTCTCGAAGAGGCGACCGAAGAGGCTCAAACAGTTGGTGTCGCGGATATGGATTTCAGGCCCCAAGGAACACGCCATGACCGCTGACCAGCTCGGGATTGCCTCGGCGGGACGGATATTTGAATTGCCGCGGGCGGCGGTCCTGTGAGCCGTATTGCGGACAAACAATCCGATCGCGCCCGATGTCCCCTTCCTCGTTCTCCGAGGATCTATCCACTCAAGAACCCGCAGGATTTTCAGCCATGAAGCTCTCCCTTCAAATCCTCGACCCGGACGGCCATGTTGAGATGGAACGGGCGGAAGAGAACGAGGTGTTCCTCGTGCACGATCTTCCCTATCAACGCGGCAGCCGGCTGAGGCTGACCACCGACCAGCCCGGCTGCCATATCGTGTTTTCCCTGGACGAGGGTCTGCCTGGGACCCTTGCCTATCTCGCCGGCGAGCATTTCGAGTTCCCGGTCCCCTTCGAAAGTGACAGGATACCTTACCCGCCGCAGGCATTCATGAGCACGCGGCACAGACTGCTTGCCCGGTCTGCCAGACCGGAAGAGGTTGAGAGCCGCAGAAACCTCGCCCTCAATCCGTGGGACTGTCATACCAATCAAACGCTGTTCCCTCACGCTTTTGCCAATGTGGAAACAAGGGGCGAGGCGGTATTTGCAGCCCGTAACGCGATCGACGGAGAGATGCCGAATGACGACCATGGTGTGTGGCCGTTCAGCAGTTGGGGGATCAATCAAAACCCGGACGCTGCCCTGTCGGTGCAGTTTGGTCGGCATGTGGAAATTGATGAAGTGGTAATCCGCATGCGTGCCGATTTTCCCCACGATGCATGGTGGGAGCGCGCAACAATCGCTTTTTCCGACGGATCCGAGACGATAATTGCCCTGAAGAAGACGGGAAGCAACCAGGCCTTTTGTTTTCCATCCCGAAGGGTCGAGTGGGTCAAGCTTCAACAGTTGATCAAGGCTGACGATCCCTCGCCTTTCCCAGCCCTGACACAGATCGAAGTCTGGGGGCATGACGTATAGCCCGTTCGTCAGGCAACGGCGACGACGTCTGAAAAACTGCGACCCGCACAAAACATAATAAGGCCAACCCTTGGGAAGAAACAATTTCTTTGAGGTATTTTATGACTGAACCGAATCAGATGCCGAAGCGCTGGAGCGACCTCCCCTATCATCACCGTTGGCTGCTCGATCAGGCAGAGGGCCTGATGGACTTCTTCCAGTATCGCGCCCTCAACCCCACAGGCGGCTTCTACGATCTGGACGACGAAGGCCGCCCGCTTTCAAACGCCAATGCAGTCCGCGGCATCCACGCTTCAGCGCGCATGGTCCACTGCTATTCGATCGCCTACATGCTCGGGCGCCCGGGGTCGGGCGACCTGATCGACCACGGCATGAATTTTCTCTGGAACGGCCACCGGGATCAGAAAAACGGCGGTTACGTCTGGTCGATGAACGATGACGGCCCGGCCGACACCAACAAGCAAGGTTACGGCCACGCCTTCGTCCTGCTTGCCGCCTCTTCCGCCAAGGTCGTCGGACATCCTCTTGCCGACAAGATGATGGCGGATATTACCGAAGTGCTCGAAACCCGGTTCTGGGAGAAGCAGCATGGCGCGATCGCCGAGGAATTTACTGCAGACTGGGGACCGATCGACGGCGGCACCTATCGCGGCCAGAATTCCAACATGCACCTCACCGAAGCGCTGATGGCAGCCTATGAGGCAACCGGCGAACAGCATTATCTCGACAAGGCGGAGAGTATCGCCGACCTGCTCATCCGCCGCCTTGCCGGTGCGACCGGCTTCCGCGTCGGTGAACATTTCGACACGAACTGGACACTCAACAAGGATTATTATCACCCGGACGAAATGTTCCGCCCTGCCGGCACCACGCCCGGCCACGCGCTGGAGTGGGCACGCCTTACCCTCCAGCTCTGGGCCCTCGGAGATAAGAAACACGCCTGGATGCCGGATGCCGCAAAGAAGCTGTTCATTCAGGCCATATCACTGGGATGGGACAAGCAGAAGGGCGGCTTCTTCTACACACTCGACTGGGATAACAAGCCAGCCAAGACGAACAAGCTCTGGTGGCCGATGTGCGAGGCTGCAGCTGCCGCTCACTTCATCAACCAGCACCTGCCGCACGATCCCTTCTTCGAGGACAGCTATCGCCTGATCTGGAGCACCATTGCAAACCGCTTCATCGACCACAAAAACGGCGGCTGGCATGAGGAACTGACGGAAGATCTCGTCCCGGCTCATACACTCTTCCACGGCAAGGGCGATATTTATCACGCCTTCCAAGCCTGCCTCATCCCGCTCTATCCGGCCGACGGCAGCCTGACGAAGATGATTGGCGAGGCTATCAGCTAAGCGTCGCTGATCGACGCGTGAGGAAGGCGTCGCAGCTAAACATCGATTAGCCTGTTCCAGGGCATGCAGCCTACCCGATAACTGTCTGATTTCCGCTCCAACGTGGGCCGACGCCTGATCGGGCTTTTATCAAGCGGCCGACCCTCGGCTGGCTGGCACGTCAGCCGGATCGCCCCAGTATCAGTCCGTCAACATCCACCAGCCTGCCCCAGAGGCTGCCTTTCAAGATATTCTTGAGATCCGCGCTAAAGTTCACCGGCTGACCGGATTGCTGGCTGAGGTGCCGGCCTACCCCGATCGCATAGGTCACGCACTCCTCCATTGCGTGCCGGGTCTTGCCGGCAAAACCGAATTCCAGGTTTGCCACCACCCGCACGGTCTCCAGGGCGCCAGAATAATGACGCTTGAGATCAAGAGCATAGATGTTCGCCCATTGGTCGCTGCCATCCTCCTTGTAGGACATGCGCACAGCATGCTCCGGGCTGGCAATATTCTTCTCGGAACCGAGGACAACAAACACCTCCTCCTTGCCGCGCTGCTGCGCGAGTAAGCCCACCCCGCGCGCGAGCGCCTGGTCAAGATCAGCGCCCTTTGCCTGCGCAATGGAGTCTTCGTAACGTACGTCGATTGAAATCATTTGATATCCGTATGCTGGAATGTATGACGATGACTGGTCGGCGTTTTTTAACATAATTGGCGGCGGAGTTAAAAACAGTTCAGACCGACACTTCTACCGCTGTGGTCACCGGCTTTGAACCCATTCCTGCGAGATTTCGCTGCCGATACCGGGTGTGAGCATCGGCCCTTCCCCTCAGAGAAAGGAGCACGATAAATTGTTTGCAACTCACAATCGTAATAATGATCATCGGCACAATAGCGAAGCACACAAAGAGGACAGATAATGAGTCGAAGTCAGAAAGAGAAAATGTTGGCCGGTGAACTGTACATGGCCATGGATCAGGAGCTTATTGCCGATCACCTGCGGGCGCAGGCGTTACTGGCGGATTTCAACGCGAGAACCCTTGAGGAGGATGCGGAACGGAAACAACTTCTGGGAGAGCTTCTGGGATACCTCGGAGAGGACGCATTTGTGAAGCCCATCTTGCGCTGCGATTACGGCTTCAATATCTCGATTGGGGCGCGAAGCTTCCTTAACTATGACTGCACACTGATTGATTGCAATACGATCACCATTGGCGAAGACGTGCAGATTGCACCGGGTGTTCACATCTATACCGCTACTCACCCGCTTGATGCGGAGACACGCAAAACGGGCGCAGAATTCGCGCTGCCGGTCAGGATCGGCAACGGGGTGTGGCTCGGCGGGCATGTCGTGGTCTGCCCGGGCGTCACGATCGGCGAAAACACAGTGGTTGGCGCGGGAAGCGTCGTCGTGAAGGACTTGCCCGCGAATGTTCTGGCAGTTGGAAATCCTGCGCGGGTAGTGCGGCATCTTTGACCCCGGCGTCGAACGCCGGTAAGACGCCGCACTAAATGGCGGATCAGGGACGAAGAGACGGCTGCGCTGCCTCGGTCGGATGAGAAGTCGCATCGGCGATCTCGCTATCCGCCCCGTGATCGGTCCAGGACGGCGGCACCCCGAAGGTCCCTGCAATCAACCCGCCAACACCAGGCGCCCTGCCGAACGCCGCACAGGCTTCCTCCTTGGGCTTTCCGCCCAAGGAAGATCGGATTCTCTGTCGGGAGGGAAGTTGAATATCCAGGCCGCTCCCCGCAGCACGCCCTTTGACAAGGAGGTTTGCAAACTGCGCGCTGAAGGGTCCGGCAAAGTTATAGGCATCCCCGATTTCGGAAACCCGTGGCATATTCGTGATCGAGTTGGCGCCTTTTGACCAGACCATCGCGGCGCGTTGTTGCCCGACCAGATCAACCGCTTCTACCTCCGCTGCCATTCCCCCCAGTCCCAGGGGCAGTCTCGGCACGCCGACCGGAAGAACCACCGAGGATCCCAGCGTTACAGCCGTGGACAGACCCGCGGCCACCTTTCCGGTCGGCACAATATCCGTGACGGTCGCATGAACGGTCAGGTCGGCGGTTTGGCCGGGTGGAACGATACGATATTTATCGCTCAGCGCAACGCACATCGTCCTGTCGATCGCATTGGCAACCAGGCGGGATTCCCCGGGGTGAGACAATCTTGATGATGCAGCCTCAGAGACAGTGGTCGGGACGAGACTAACCGTTGTCATTGCAGCAACTGAAGGGCCGTCCACGAAGGATCGGGATTTGCTTAAACGCCCCTGCCGGGGACCGAGATTGTCGTAGGTCGCCAGCGATCCGTTTTGCGTGAGTGGTACGGAACTACAGGAGGCGCCCCCCAGCAGCGCCGCGAGCGCGCAAAGATTAACCACGCCCCTCCGCGCCTGTCTCAGATAAGTTCTTTTTGACAATCCAGATTCCTTTGTCGCAACAAACTGCAGCGCTTGTACGCACTGCGGTTGAGGCCTCGAGAGACATGTCGTTGCAAAGATTGCCGGCCACGGGGCAGGCGTCTTTCGCATCCAAGCGTTATTTACGTCGCGACCTGCGATTCCGCGTGTTGCGATTTATGAAGATTTGTTGCTGGCAGGCCCGTTTCGTCCCGATGCGCAACAAAAGTTCGTATTATTCAAGAAGGCTCCAGGCGCCGCCTGTGCTATTTCACCGGGCAAATAGCAGGAGATACCCGCCGTGGATCAAAACAGGCTGGCAGCGAACGAAGCGCCAAACATCCTCATCGTCGAGGACGATAGTCAGATAGCGGACATGCTCCGCGCCAGTCTCGTTGAGCATGGCATGTTTGTTGATATTGCCGACAACGGCCTTGCAATGGATGCCAAGATGAAGCAGGTCCGCTTTGACCTTGTCGTGCTGGACATCATGCTGCCGGGGGAGGATGGACTGAGCATCTGCCGGCGGCTGCGATCGTCCGGGGATATTCCGATCCTGATGCTGACATCTGTCGCGGGCGATATCGATCGCGTCGTCGGGCTTGAACTGGGCGCCGACGACTACGTCACCAAGCCGTTCGTTCTTCGTGAACTGATCGCCAGGATCAAGGGGCTGCTACGCCGCGCACACGCCAGGTCGTCGAAGCCACGTTCGGAAGGCAGACGACTGCTTTGCTTTGATGGCTGGCAGGTCGATCCGGTCCGCCGTCAGGTGCATGATCCGAGCCGCGCGCGGATCGCAATGACGGCCAATGAATTCGACCTGCTCCTGGCGTTCTGCCGCAATTTCGGCCGCGTGCTCACGCGCGAGCAGCTCCTTGCGGTTACCCATCCTGGCCTTGCCGGCCCGGACGATCGAAGCATCGACGTCCATATCAGTCGTTTGCGCCAGAAAATGGAGGTCGATCCCCGCGATCCAATGCTCATCAAGACGGTCCGACTGGGCGGTTATATCTTCACGGCAACGGTGGAGGAACTCGATGGTTAGGAGTATGTCGTTTGCGGGAACGGTCCGGGGCCAGATCACGGTCCTCATTCTTCTGGCGCTCGTCACGGTCACCCTTGCAGGAGGGCCGCTTGAGCGCATGATGAACCGGGATTCTGCCATGCCGAGCCTCGAATACGCTTCCAGCCAGGTCGCCAGCCTCGCCCTCGTCATGCGCTCCGCCCCGGCCCCGGAACGTGACGCCATCCTTCGAAGCGCACGGGCCGCGGGACTCCAGCTGTCTCTTGCTCCCGCCTCGATGGCCGAACAATTCAAGCCATTGCCCGGTATTGGCGGCAAGCTGACTGCAATTGCGGATTTCCTGTTCCCGCCCGATGGCGAGCCCCCGATCGGCGGATGGCGGGCCTATCTGGCGGAGCATCGCGTGATTGCCGCCAAGGTCGATAGTGACACGCTGTTGCTGATGTTCGGGTTTCCCGAGGGGATTTTAACGCGCTCCCAGTTTGGCCAGGGCCTCTACTATTTTGTCGCCACAGTCGTGCTGATGATCTTCTTCTTTATCTTCGCCGTCACGACCATCACCCGCCCGATCAGGCGGCTTTCGGAAGCCGCTGCCCGACTGGACCTCAACGACGACAGCCATACCTTCCAGGAGCGGGGGCCGATCGAGATCGTGGCTCTTGCGAAGGCGCTGAACGCGATGCGAAGTCGCATCCGTCTTTTGGTGGCGGCAAGGACGAATATGCTGCGCGGGATCAGTCATGATCTCAGAACGCCTTTGACCAGGATAAGATTGCGCGCCGATCGCATGGCCGAGGGACCGCTTCGCGACGCTTTCCTGGTGGATGCTGACCGCATCGACCGGCTGCTCACGGAAAGTCTGAACTATCTTCGTGACGAATACGCCACCGAGCGTTTTGAACGGGTAGACGTGGCAAGCATCCTGCAAACCGTGTGCAGCGAATTTTTCGATGTGGGATTCCCCGTGAAATATCATGGCCCCAACAAGCTCGTCGCCCATTGTAGGCCGCTATCCATCACCCGCGCCGTGACCAATTTATGCGACAATGCGATCAAGTTCGGCACCTCGGTTGAGGTTCATCTGGCCGAAGATGAGAAGTGCTTCTCGATCTGCGTTGGCGACGATGGCCCCGGCATTCCTCAGGCACTTCATGAAAAGGTATTCGAACCCTTTTTCAAGGCCGACACCGCCCGCAATGACAAAGCGGGTTTTGGCCTTGGCCTGTCCGTTGTTGCGGAGGTCGTTCGCTCCCATCATGGCGCGATCGACCTTGAAGCGCGAACGCCCAAAGGCCTGATCGTGCGGATGCTTTTTCCAAAAACGACCGCGATCAGCCCGTCCTGAATTTTCATTTCACCACGTGTCCCCCGTTGCGATAGAACCCGCAGGAAACCAGCATGTCCAATCATTCAGTCAGGCTTGCGATTGTCGCAGGCGCCCTAGTCCTGTTGTCTGCATGTAGCGAAGAGCAATCTGCTGCCAACCCGCCCCGCCCAATCAAATACAGTGTCGCGAACGTAGTCCCGTCCGGTGAGGAAATAGTACAGACCGGAGAGATAAAACCACGTTTCGAAACGCCGATGAGCTTCCGTTTGAACGGACAGCTTGACTTTCGCGCGGAGATTGGAACATCGGTTCGTGCTGGCGACGTCGTGGCGCGCGTTGACAAGACACCGGCCGAAATCGGAATGCTGACGGCGCGCGCCGATCTGTCTACCGCAAAGGCGGGCCTCGACCTGGCGCAGGTGACAGCGGACCGCAATCGCGAACTCTTTGCAAAAAACATCACACCTAAAGCCCAGATGCAGGAGGCAGACGCCAATCTGGCGACCGCCAAGGCAAAGGTGGAGGCTGCGCAGGCGGCAGTTGCCAATGCCGGGCAGACGCTGGCCTATTCCGAATTGAAGGCCGGCCGCGACGGCGTCATCTCTGCTGCCGGCGCGAACGAAGGTCAGGTCGTGAGCGCGGGTCAGATGATCGTGACCCTTATTTCCGAGACCGAACGGGATGCTGTATTCGACATCCCGCAAAAATTGCTCGCCCTGAAATCGGAGGATCCGCAGGTCGAAGTCAAGTTGATATCGGACCCCGAGATCAAGGCGACCGGACGGGTTCGGGAGCTGACGCCTTCCGCAGATCCCTCGACGCGAACCTATCGTGCAAAAGTATCCCTTGATGAAGGCGCTGAACTCATGCCACTCGGCGCGGCCGTCACAGGTTACCTCAGGCTGTCCCCGAAGGACCTCGTTTCGCTGCCCGCCGCGGCTTTGACACAGGACAATGGGCAAACCGCTGTCTTTGTGTTCGACGCCACATCGAAGACGTTGAGATACAGGGATGTCCAGGTCGAACGATATACCGATGCGACGGTCATGATCAGCGAGGGACTTTCCGACGGAGACGTCGTTGCAACCGCTGGCGTGAGCAAGCTGCGAGCTGGCGAGACTGTTTCCCTCGATGAGGAGGCTTCCAAGTGACTGTCACCCCTTCCTTCGCAAAGTCCCGCTTCAATCTCTCCGCATGGACATTGAAGCATCAGTCGCTGGCCATTTTCCTGATGATCGCAACGGTTCTGGGCGGCGTTTGGAGCTACCAGCGCCTTTCGCGAAACGAGGATCCGCCCTTCACCATCAAGACAATGGTGGTCTCGGCGGCCTGGCCGGGGGCGAGCACCACGGATACGGTGAATCTTCTCACCGACAAGCTGGAAAAGAAGCTGTCCGAGACGCCTTATCTCGACTTCACCCAGAGCTATACCCGTGCGGGGCAATCTGTCGTGATGGTGAATCTGCGCGACAACGCGCCGCCGCAAGCCGTGCCGGACATCTGGTATGCGGTCCGCAAGAAGATCAACGACATTGTCCCCTCCCTGCCCGGCGGCGTCCAGGGGCCGTTTTTTGACGACGAATTCGGTGACACCTTTGGCAGCATCTACGCTTTCCAGGCGGATGGTTTCTCGTCCCCGGAACTGCGCGACCGCGTCGACCGGATTCGCGCAGAACTGCTGTCGCTGAAGGATGTCGGCAAGGTCAATCTGCTGGGGGTGCAGGAAGAAGAGATCGTCATCGAGTTCTCCTCGGCCAGACTCGCCAGCCTTGGCATTAATCCCTCGGCAGCGATCGATGCGATCCGGGCGCAGAACGCTGTCGTTCCGACCGGTGATGTGCGCACCGACGCGGAAAAGATTTCGCTGCGGGTCAGCGGTGCGTTTGCTTCGGAAAAAGGTCTTCATGACCTGACGTTTCAGGTTGATGGCCGATACATCCGTCTTGATGACATCGCCACTGTTTCGCGTCGCCTCGTCGATCCGCCGGCACCCAGCGTTCGCGTGAACGGCGAACCAGTTATCGGACTCGCCGTTTCAATGGCACAAGGCGGTAATCTCATTTCCTTTGGCGAAGCGCTGTCGACGAAGATGGCCGAAATCGGCCGGCAGCTTCCACACGGCATTGAGATCAGGCAGATCGCTGATCAGACGACGGTTGTCGAGGACGCCGTCGGCGGGTTCGTAAAGGTGCTGGTCGAGGCTATTGTCATCGTTCTGGTCGTTTCCTTCGTCTCTCTCGGTACCCGAGCAGGGCTGGTCATTACTGCATCCATCCCCCTCGTCCTTGCCATGACATTCTTCGGAATGGACATCGCGGGAATCGGTCTGCAACGCATCTCGTTGGGAGCCTTGATCATCGCGCTCGGCCTTCTGGTCGACGATGCCATGATTACGGTGGAAGCAATGGTGTCGCGGCTGGAACATGGCGACCCAAAGACGAAAGCGGCCACTTATGCCTACGAGACAACGGCTTTCCCGATGCTGACAGGCACGATGGTAATGATCGCAGGGTTTATTCCCGTCGGATTTGCGGCCTCCAGTGCCGGCGAATACACGTTTTCGCTTTTCATGGTGGTTCTGATCGCACTTGTCAGTTCCTGGATTGTTGCGGTCCTGTTTTCGCCGCTGCTGGGCATCTGGATCCTGCCTGACCGAATGAAACACGCCGACCACGCTGACAGCCGTGTCATGTCGGCATATCGCGGAATTCTCGGCTGGTCGCTGACCCAGCGCTGGGTCACACTGGCGATCGCGCTTGTGGCCTTCGCCTTGTCGCTATTCGGCGCGACAAGGCTCGAAGAGCAGTTCTTCCCGGCCTCCGACCGTCCCGAGCTCCTCGTCAGCCTTACCCTGCCGCAGAATGCCTCGCGTGAAGCGACGGACAGCCGCGCGCGCCAGCTCGAGGCGATCCTGAAAGCCGATCCTGACGTCGACCATTTCACGACCTATGTCGGTTCCGGCTCCATCCGCTTTTATCTGCCCATGGACGTGCTGCTTGAGAATGACAATGTCTCCGAAACGGTCGTCGTCACCAAAGGCGTTCATGAGCGTGATGCTGTGCGCAAGCGGCTGGAAGCGGCCTTTCATTCGGATTTCGGCGATATCGTGACCCGGGCATCACCGCTGGAGCTTGGTCCTCCGGTTGGTTGGCCGCTCAAGTTTCGTGTCCAGGGACCGGACCACAGGAGAGTGCGCGAATTGTCGCTGAAGGTTGCCAACGTTATTGGAGAGGATCCCCGCACGCGCGACATCAATCTGACGGCCGGAGAACCGCAACGGAGCGTCATCGTAACAGTCAATCAGGTCGAGGCACGCTCTTTGGGAATGAGTTCGGAATCCATAGCCGGCGAGATCGCCTCCATCTTCTCCGGGACGACGGCAACGACCGTGCGGGATGGCGATCGGCTTGTGAATGTCGTGGTCAAGGGGATTGAAGCCGACCGCACCTCGATTGCAACTTTGAGCAACGTCGAACTGCGGGCTTCGAACGGCGCCTCGGTGCCTTTGCGTCAGGTTGCAACAGTCGCCTATGGACTGGAGGATCCGATTATCTGGAGACGTCAGGGCAAGCCGATGATCACTGTTCAGGCGGACGTGGCGCAAGGTGTTCAGGCCGCAACTGTCACAGCGGCAGTCGAGGAAAAGCTCCACCAGCTGCGCGGCTCACTGCCGATGGGCTATTCCATCGACACCGGGGGTGTAGTCGAAGAATCGGAGAAGGGCACGTCCTCGGTGTTTGCGGTCATACCGGTCATGTTGACTGTCATTGTTGCTCTTCTCATGGTTCAGCTTCAAAGCTTCAGCCGCATGGGCCTGGCGATCCTGATGGCACCCTTCGGGCTGATCGGCGTTGTCGCCGCAATGCTGCCGACTGGAACGCCCATGGGCTTCGTCGCCCAGCTCGGCGTCATTGCGCTTGCAGGCATGATTATCCGCAACGTCGTCATTCTGATCCAGGAGGTGGATGACAATGTCGCCAGAGGTGAGAGCCCGTATAGCGCGATCGTTGCAGCCTCCATGCATCGCGCGCGTCCCATCGCACTGACGGCCTGTGCTGCAATATTGGGCATGATCCCGATCGCCGGTGAAATATTCTGGGGACCCATGGCCTATGCCATTATCGGCGGTCTTGCGGTTGCAACCGGGCTGACGCTGGTTCTGCTACCCTGCCTGATGTTGTGGCTTTTACGGGCGGAACAGGACAGGAGCAGGACGGCCGTCTCCGATCAGACGGCGACAACAAACGTCCCGGCAGAAGCCGGCTAGGCGACGATCATGGTATCAAAGGAGCGGCTGGAACATACAAGACCGGCCGCTTCAAGAATGGGGTCATCGAGCATGCCCGCGGCGGCGGCGGTCAAAGGTCTGCCCCGGCGCTGACCATGATTCCTCACCTTGAACATCCAGGCTCTTGATATCGGGATTCCTCCAGTCTCCCGACCGCCTTCGGTTTGGCCAGTTGCATCGTCTTTCACTCTGCTTGCTCTCTATCGACGGGCGGTCTCTGATTGAAGCAAATCCACAAGGGCCATTGGTCGATCCACCAGGGCGTCAGCGCCGCATCGTTCCAGTTCTTCGCGGGAGCCGTAACCCCACAGGACACCGATGCCGCGCAGGTTGTTGGCATGGGCTCCGATGATGTCGTATCGTCTGTCACCAACCATAACGCAATCGTGCGGATCGAGGTCGTTCTCTTTGAGAATGTACTGCAGCAGTTCAGGTTTGTGGTCCCTTCCTACGTCTGGAACCGCGCCGTGAACCCCCTGGAACAGGTCGGACAGGTCCAGATTATCGAGGATCTTGACAGCGAAGGCTTCCAGTTTCGACGTGGCGAGAAACAGGTCGGCTCCGGACTGGTTTAAGGCTTCCAGCATTTCACGGATATCGGGATAGAGTTCACTACGTGTATAACCGTCGGTTCCATAGTCTGCCCGGTACGCTTCAACCGCCACGTCGATCCTTGTGTCTCCGGTTGAGGCGAGAAGATAGCGCATGACATCCTGAATCGGCGGGCCGATGATCGAAGCAATGTCGAAATCTGCTGGCATCTCGTGACCGAGGAAGCGCAACGCAACGCGGCAACTGGACAATATGCCGTTCTTCGAATCGATCAGTGTGCCATCCAGGTCAAGGAAGACGGACTTATTTCTATGCATGTTTGCTCTACCTTGTCCTTCTGGTTCGTTTGGGGGTCGGCACGAGCGCACCGTTTCCTGAGGACGCTTTAACCGTCCGCACTTGGCGCGCGACGCAGAGTTGGACCTATTGCTGCGAGCGGTAGGATTCCATCAGGCGGTCGAGAAACACGAACAGCTTTTCGTTCATGCTGTCATAGTCGTTTGCGCGCAGGATGTCCGGCTGCTGAACGAACCGATGGTCCTTGAGGGTGGCCAGTTCGCGTTCCGACGCCGCGATAAGAAGATTGACGACCTCCAGCGTGAGCTCCATGTGGCACTGAAACCCGTAAACGATGTCGGAATATTCAACGATCTGACGCGGGCATCCTTCGCTGAACGCAATGATCCTGGCGTCATCAGTCAATCCTGGCATGTCGTTGTGCCAGTGACCAACATCCACTCGATCACCGAAATGCTCAAACTTTCGATTGCGCCGGCCATCGGCCGTCAGCGAGATTGGAAACTTTCCGATTTCCTTTTCAGGACTATGTTCGAACGTCGCCCCGAGGGCCTCCCCGATCAACTGGGAACCCAGACAGACGCCGATCACCGCCTTGCGGGCTTCCACACACTTCCGGATGACGGCTTGCTCTCCGGCAGAATCAAAATGGGGGCATTCTGCAATCGTTGTCGACGGATCCTGCGGGCCTCCCAGAACCACGAGGAGATCGATCCCATCGGCAGATGGCGGCAGTGGCTGTCCCTCGTAAACTCTCGAGTAGGAGGAGTGGTACCCGCGGCTTTCGATCCATGTCTCAAAGGCGCCTGGCGCTTCGAAGGCCTCATGCACGATAAAATGTACGTTCATGTCTTTTCCTGTCGTTTGTTCAATCAGTGGTCTCGGTTAGAAGAGGGTCGTTGGCAGGCTCCGTCCAGCCGTCAGGACTGACCGGCTTCCGGGGCAAAGCCCGGCCAGTACAGGCTATCGGGTGTCGGACGCTTGCCGAAGATTGCCTGACCGACCCGAACAACGTTTGCGCCCGCTTCGATTGCCTCCTCGAAATCCCCCGACATGCCCATGGAAAGTTCCGTAACCGCGGCATTACGCAGGACGGCTTGATCCCTAAGGCGACGCAGCAGCCGGAAGCAGGGACGGACCTTGTCCATGTCCTGGCTGAACAAAGCGAGTGTCATCAAGCCGCGCGGCCGCAACGCTTCAAACTGATCGAGCGTTTCGATGAAGGGCATGAGGGCGTCTGGATGCAGACCGAATTTGCTCTCCTCCCCCGATGTGTTTACCTGGACATAGACATCCAGCTGCCGGCCCTCGCGCTTGAGGCGCTTGTCGAGCAGATCGGCCAGCCGAAGGCTGTCAAGTGCGTGAAACTCGCGAGCAAAATGACAAAGATATTTTACCTTGTTGCTCTGGAGGTGGCCGACAATGCTCCAGTTGATGTCCATCTCGCCCAGCTCCGCCTTCTTGGACTGCGCTTCCTGGATCTTGTTTTCCCCGAAATCATGGATACCTGCAGCGAAGGCGTACCGGAGGATGTCTGCCGGCACTGTCTTGGTGATGGGCAGCAGCCTGACATCCGAGCGGTTGCGGCCGGACCTCTGGCAAGCCCTTACAATGCGCTCTTCGACGGCCGAGAGATTGACGCGGAACGTTGCTGCCGGGTCAGTACCAAACCGTTCTTCGTCTGCGATCATGACGGTCCTCTTTTCAGTTTGCGCTCGGCGGGCGGCCAGGCGCCTGGTGGGCCTTGCCCCGCGCGGCCCTTGCTTTACCACCCGTAATATGTCCAAACTGGACCTTTGTTAACGTCCAGTTGGCTTGATTTTAGGTGGTCCAGATAGATTTCGAATGACAAAAACCAGACCTATCCTGGGAGCAAAGCGCATCTACCAGACCCTCAAGGAGCAGATTACTGACGGGGTATTCGGAGACGGAGGCTCGCTCCCATCGTCACGCAGCCTTGCTGAAGAACTCGGGGTATCCAGAACGACTGTGACTGCGGCTTACGAGCAGTTGCAGGCTGAAGGCTTCGTAGAGGTACGGCAGGGCATGCGACCCAGGATCACGCGCACAGCTGGCACGGCTCCCCCAGTGATACCGCGAAATTCTGCTTCCGTGGCACCGCTGACGTTGTCGTCCTATGGCGAGCGCATTCAAACATGCGTGCCATGGTCAGCCGGCCCTTCGCGCCCGCTGATCGCGGACTTCCGGCACGGCAATCTGTCTGGAGACGATTTCCCGACGGCCGCGTGGAACCGGGCGATGCTGGGGGTGCTCCGCTCCAGGACGGCCACGCTGACCTATGCGGATCCCCGCGGTTCGCAACGGTTGCGGATGGCATTGCAGGGCTATCTCTGGCGCGCGAGGATGATCCGGTGCGATCTCGACCAGATCATTGTCGTCAACGGATCCCAGCAGGGTCTGGATCTCTGTGCGCGGCTTTTGCTGGACGAAGGCGATCGGTTTGTTATCGAGGATCCGTGCTACGAGATGGCCGCGCATGTCTTTTCATCGAGTGGCGCCGAAGCGGCCCCTGTTCGTGTCGACGCAGCAGGCATGGATACGGATCGTCTTGCGGGCATCGACGCGCGGCTTGCCTATGTGACACCCTCGCACCAGTTCCCGCTCGGGGGCGTCATGCCTGTCGCCCGGCGTTACCAGCTGCTCGAATGGGCGCAGTTCTCCGGCACATATATTATCGAGGACGATTACGACAGTGAGTTCCGATATGACATAAGCCCTGTCCCGCCGCTCTACGCTCTGGAGGACAATGTTTGCGTCATCTACTGCGGCACCATCTCGAAAACCCTGTCGCCAGGACTCCGTCTTGGTTACCTGGTGGTCCCTGCAGGTATGAGCGACGTCTTTGCAAAGGCAAAAATGCTCATGGATCGACACACGCCTGCCCCACAGCAGGAGGCCCTGGCAGAGTTGATCGAGAACGGAACGTATGAAGCCCATATCCGCCGGATCAGACGTCGCAATCGCGAACGCCGCGAGACGTTGCTGAACGCAATCATCCGCAGATTTGGAGACCGGGTCGCCATCGAAGGGGCCGACGCAGGGCTCCATCTGGTTGTTTGGCTGAAGGGTGTTCCCCTGGATAAGGAACCGAAAATACTGGAACGCGCCACGCAAATGGGCATCGGCCTTTATCCCATTTCCGCACTTTACTGTTCTAGGTCGCCATCCTTGCCCGACTGCGTTGGTCTCGTCATGGGATATTCCGCACTCGATGTAAGGAGCATTGAACGCGGCATCCATATCCTGTGGGACGCCGTCTGCGGCGTCTGACATAACAATGGCGAGGCCAAGCTCGTTTCGAGAACGATGAGTTGCGCGAAAAGTGCCAGCGGCAGGCCGCGGGAAGCCATTCATTTCGACGCTCATCCTAAAAACAGATGAAATCAATCTGATCTAATCATTTGAAGTTGGTCGAGGCGAGATTTAAGCTGAACGCTGATTACGATCCGGGCAGTCGGGAAACCTGCCAATCAAGGAGGCAGATGAAATGACCCGTACTCGCCGGCATAGATGCTGACCTCCCTGCAAACCTAGTTCTTCGGGATCCAGCATCCGATCGCTCAGGCTCCCATACGTCCTGCGTCCGCAGGCGTCGGCGACACCGACGCCCCAGGTGTGCCAGGTGGAGGATACAGCAACAGCGCGTGGTTTGAAGCAGATGCGAAGGTCACTCGGTCGGATGATCAGATCAAGCGACACGCGGATGCGCCGGGTCAAGTGTTAGCCCCTCGGACGCCCACGTTGTTGCTGCTACCACTGGACTACTATGATTTCATCACGGCCGTTATTCGGCTTTAGCAACATGGAGTGTCGCTATGAACTCGAATTCGATGGATAACGCCCTGGTTTGGGCCACCGAAAATGGCGCTATCCCCGGCCTTGTAGCAATGGCAGCGACTGGCGGCGAGGTCATTTATCAAAGCGCATTCGGCAAACGCGATCTGTCGAAAAATACGCCGATGACAATTGATAGCGTATTCTGGATCGCGTCGATGACCAAGGCCGTGACGGCCGCGGCTGCGATGCAACTGGTTGATCAAAACAAGCTCCAGCTCGATACGCCGATTGGCGAGGTGCTTCCGGATTTGGCGGCACCGCAGGTCCTCGAAGGATTCGATGAATCAGGTGCGCCGAAACTGCGGCCGGCGAAGCGTCCAATCACGTTGCGCATGTTACTGACCCATACAGCCGGCTTCTGCTACGACATGTGGAACGGCGACATGGTGAGTTACCTGGAGAAGACCGGTACGCCGGGCATCATCAGTTGCCAGAACGCGGCATTGACGACCCCCATCGTGAGCGATCCAGGAACGCGTTGGGAATACGGCACCAATATCGATTTCGTCGGTAAGGCCATCGAAGCCGTCAGCGGTGATACGCTTCGGGCCTACTTGCGTGACAATATATTGCTGCCGCTCGACATGGGCGATACGGATTTCAGGATCGGTACGGCACAACGCGAGCGGTTAGTGGGAATGCACACGCGCGGTCAAGACGGACTGATGGCGCCGATAGCGTTCGAGCTTGAGCAAAGTCCGGAGTTCGAAATGGGCGGAGGCGGGCTATATAGCACGGCCGTCGACTACATCAAGTTCACGCAGATGATCCTGAACAAAGGGAGCTGCAACGGTCATCAACTCCTGAAACCCGACACCGTCGCTATGATGGGTCAAAACCAGATTGGCGATATGGAGGTGCGCAAGCTCGTCTCGGCTGTCGCCTTTGCGACCAACGACGTCGATT
Organism: Rhizobium sp. GR12; assembly: GCF_036596185.1. Taxonomy (NCBI): domain Bacteria; kingdom Pseudomonadati; phylum Pseudomonadota; class Alphaproteobacteria; order Hyphomicrobiales; family Rhizobiaceae; genus Rhizobium; species Rhizobium sp. GR12. The sequence goes on from NZ_JASXTH010000003.1 coordinate 118,904, forward strand.
TCTATCCCGGAATGTCGAAGAAGTGGGGATTCAGTTTCATGATCAACACAGCCACCACTCCGGAGGGTCGCAGCGCCGGATCGTTGGCTTGGGCCGGTCTTGCAAATACCTATTACTGGATCGATCCGGTGCGCGACATTTCCGGCGTCGTTCTGATGCAGCTTTTGCCTTTCGCGGACACTGAATGCCTCAACACCTATGCGGCGTTCGAACGCAGCGTCTATTCGCAACTGAAGGGTCGAAAACCGTCGTAAGGCTGTTGCGTTCAAGTAAGCGGCGAATTCACGCCGAAGGATGGCCGGCTGAGGTGACAGGTCGGCAGGAGTGTGCGCCGACGCACTTCCGACCCTTCAGGCAGGACGCTTTTTCCCACGCGTCGCATTCTCTTCGCGGAGCTTGGCGACCCATCTCTTTCTTGAAACGTGATTCTGGGACGATTCCCATTTATCGGAATCATGCTTGAAAGCCTGTTGATATTCATCGTGAGTTTATGACGACTGCTGTGATTTTTTGCTGTCAAGACTGTCTCAAACCATGCTGCGTTCGCCGACCTCGAGCTTCTGTCCGGCGGCGATTTCCGACTCGACGGCCTCAAGTTCATGAACCAGTGTCGCCATGAGCTCGGTGGCAGGCATGGCGCGCGCAAGCGGAGCGCCCTGCCCGGCCCACTGCGCCCCAAAACCGTGTTCGTTCCTTGCTTTTGCAGCGGCGTGCAGAGCCTTTCCGGCATCGTAAGCGATCGGGTAGTCAGGCGGGAGTAGGTCGGAAATCTCCTGTAGTGCCGTGAAGCGGTTCAAAAGCGCGCGGGCGGGCCTGCCGGAAATCAGCCGTGTCAGTCGCGTGTGATGGGCACCCGGTCCTGTCAGGGCTTTTCGATAAGCCTCATCAGCACTTGATTCCGGACACGCGACAAAAACGGTGCCGAGCTGAGCTGCGATTGCACCAAGCCGAAGTGCCGCCGCAATTCCCCCTCCGTCCATGATGCCGCCGGCCGCGATCACAGGCAATCTGCCTTCGTGGGCCAGAAGCCTCACAAGGGCAAAAGTACCCAAACCGTCATCCGGTAACGAGGGGTCGAAGACGCCGCGATGCCCCCCCGCCTCAATGCCTTGCGCCACGATCCCATCTACGCCGGCCTTTTCGACCTGACGTGCCTCGTCAGGACTGGTGGCGGTCGCAAGCAGTGTCGTTCCATTCGCCTTCAGGGCTCGGATAGCCTCATCCGATGGTAGCCCGAAATGGAAGCTGACCACGGGCGGCCTCGTTTCAAGCAACATCGACAGCATGTCGATGTCCTCGGCGAAGCTCTTATAGATGGTGCGTAGAGATTTCGGAGGCTCTGCTCCGAACTCTGCAAACAATGGTCCCAGCCATTCGAGCCACGCCGCCTCGCGCACCGGATCGGTGGTCGGCGTGTCGTGCACGAATAAATTGACATTAAAGGGCCGATCCGTCCGCGAACGCAACTCCTCGATCATCGCCCTTGCGCCGGTGGCATCGGTTGCTCCAACGCCGATCGACCCTAGCCCTCCAGCGTTCGAGACCTCCGCCGCCAAGGCAGGCGTTGAAACGCCCGCCATAGGCGCCTGAATGATCGGAATCGTGATTCCTAGCTTGTCCAACATCGTCTTTTCCTCATGCCGCTAACAATTCGTCAGTGGGGCCAAAAAATTCATAATGAATGCGGTCAACGGAGATCCCCGCTCGCGTCAAACCCAAAACAAAGAAGCGCAGGAATGGCCGAGGGCCGCAGATGCAGCCAGAGCATGGACCTGCGTCCCACTCTTCTGGTTAGATTGATTGAACAGCGCGGCGATCTTGGCGTCCTCGAACAGCCGCCGGTACACGGCCGCAGTGATCACTGCGCCGTGCACATCGAGGGCGGGTATCGTGGCTTTCACGATCGAAATTGTCTCTTGTGAAAGCATTTTTGCATTTGATCCTCCGGAGCCTAAGGCATCGACGTCGGGACTAGCCAACGGCGATCCGAATTCTTTATTTAAGAAACTATATTGACTTGATTTCTCCGAATGAGAATACATGTCTCTAACAATTGCGCAATGGAGAATTTGCAATGGACCTCGCATCCCTCGCGATGTTTCGCACAGTGGCCAAGGAACAGAGCGTCAGTCGCGCTGCCGAACTCCTCGGCAGAGTTCCTTCGAACGTCACCACACGCATTCAGCAGCTCGAGGCTGAAATCGGTGTCCCGCTGTTCCAGCGAGACAAGAAGGGAATGGCGCTGACCTCACAAGGACGGGCCTATCTCGACTACGCCGACCGTATCCTGAACTTGGCCGACGAGGCTCAGCAGGTTGTCAATCCGACAGGCCCGACGGGCGTGTTGCGGATAGGATCGATGGAATGCACGGTCGCCAGCCGGCTCCCTGTTCCACTTGCCGAATACAATAGGAAATGGCCTGAGGTCACGATCGACCTGTCGACGGCTCCGACCCGGCAGCTTATCGATTCACTGCTCGCGCACCGCATCGACTGCGCCTTGATCGCTGTACCCTCGGGGGAATGGTGGCTGGGGGCAAGCGAAATTGACAGGGTCCCGGTCTTTCGGGAGGAACTGGTGCTTCTTCTTCCCCCCGGACATACGGAGGTGCACCACCCCGACGATCTTAAGACAAAGTCGCTTGCCGCGTTCGCGCCCGGGTGCACCTACCGGATGCTCGCGGAGGAATGGCTGACGAGCTCCGGAACCCGCCCTGCACGTTTTGCGATCCAGGATGTTCGATCCTATCACGCGATGTTCGCCTGTACGGCTGCTGGCTCCTGCATCAGCATCATGCCGCGCACAGTGCTGGATCTGATACGCCATACGGCTGCCGTTGTCGAAAAACCGTTGATGACGGTCGATACATATCTTGCTTGCCGGCCGGGCTTTGCGACACCGGCCTTCGTAGAGTTTCGCGATGCGCTCGCCCGGTTCTCGGACATCAAGGACCAAACCGATGCGGCAGTCTGAGACACGCGCGACCTTTGCCGCGGCTCTAGTGCTGGTCGTCGGCATGGGTTTCGGACGTTTCGCCTTCACCGGTCTTTATCCGCTCATGGTCGCTGACCAGCAGATAACGGTCGAGGGCGGTTCATATGCGGCTTCCGCCAACTATGCCGGCTATCTGGTCGGCGCACTTTTCGCCGCCCTGCTTACAGGCATTTCCAACCGAAGATTGTGCACGTTCGCCGTAGTGACGACGGTTGCGAGCCTGGCAGTGCTGGCACTGCCGATTCCGGAGTGGCTGATCATTGCCGTGCGCGGGTTCTCCGGAGTCTCGAGCGCATTCGCAATGGTGGCCGCGTCGAACTGGCTGATCCACGAGCGCAAGCATCATCACGGCGCTCCGGCGCTCTTCGCCGGCGTCGGGATCGGCATTCTCGTCTCGGCGGAAATGATCGCGATCGGCCATTTGGCATCCTTATCGAGCCATGCGCTCTGGCTGGTGCTCGCACTCGGCGCGCTAGCTCTGATGGTGGTTTCGATCATCATGTTGGGCTCTGCGGATCGCCTGAAGCCGGCGCCGGTGGCCTCCCATAGCGACCCCAAAGTACCGCCCCGGCTCCTTTCGGTCCGACGAGGCTGATCCTCATCTATGGGCTCGCCGGACTAGGGTACATCATCACCGCCACCTATCTGCCGCTCCTTGTCCGCAGCGCCATCTCAGTCGACCCTGTGCATATCTGGGCAGTATTTGGTCTGGGTGCGGTACCGTCATGTTTCGTTTGGCATGCGTTGCACGAAAGACTGGGAACCCGACGAAGCCTCATTGGCAATCTGGCGCTGCAGGCGGTCGGCGTGGTGCTGCCTGTCTGGCATACACCGGCGGCCTATATTCTCAGTGCTGTTTTGGTCGGTGCAACATTCATGGGAACCGTCACCATCGCCATGCCGGCGGCCCGGAGGGTGGCCGCAAAGGTTCGCTTTAACATGTCGGCGATCATGACGGCATCTTACGGTGTAGGACAGATCATCGGCCCTCTCATGGCCAACGCTCTCCATGCAAGGACAGGCAGCTTTGATCTCCCGCTGATGCTGGCAGCCTCCGCCTTGATGCTTGCGGCGTGCTTATGCATAGGCAGGGCCAACAACGAAAGCCCGCAGGAACATTTCCCGGATGATCGGCAGATGGTTCACAAGCTGGGGAAGCGATAGCCCGTTCGCGTTATAGCAAACGAGCAGCCAGATGCACGGTTCACGCTCCACGTGATGATCGCTCTTACCTGTTTTGCGGTTCCTACGCTTGCTGCAATTGTCTGACCGTCTCCGGCCTTGTCGGCTGAGGCCGGGAATGCGCCTCAGAGGCCACCGTCATGAACGTCTGAAGCGCCGCAGAAAGATATTCGTCGCTACGCGTAATGAACACGGTCGGCGCCGACCGCAGATGGTCAGGAAGCTGGTGTATGATCACCCGTCCGTCGGCCGCCGCCGCCTGGACCACACCCCGAGGCAACATGGCCACTCCGACCCCGGCTGCAACGCAGCCGATGATCCCGTCCATTGTTCCGAGCTCCATCCAGCGCACATTCGTTACACCACATGCCGCCAGGAACGTGTCCATGCGTCGGCGATAGGAACAGCCCGATCGAAAGGCGAGGACCTTCAGGGCCGGCGATGCAGCCAGTGCCTTCAGATCCGTAAGCTCGTGAACCCGCGGCGACGAGATGACAACAAGCTCCTCTTCGATGATCGCCAGGCTCTGCAGTTCGGGATGAGCGATGGGCCCGGAAACGAACGCGCCATCCAGTTTGCGTGCGACAACGTCGCTGACGAGCTGTTCGGTTGGTGCAGCCTCCATCAGGACGTCGACTTCCGAATATTCTTCGGCATAGCGGATCAGGATTGGCGGAAGGCGAAGCGCTGCTGTGGTCTCCATTGAACCGATCCTCAGCAAACCGCTCGGCGTACTGCGGTCCGTGACGACGCGCTTGGCTTCCTCCAGAAGCTCTCCGACGCGCTCGGCATAGGGCACGAGCTGAATGCCGGTGGCCGTCAGCGTAACCCCTCGCCTCGAGCGGTGAAAAAGCGGCGCGCCGATTTCTTCCTCAAGCGATTTTATTCGTGCGGTGACGTTGGATTGGACGGTGTGCAGCACCTCGGCCGCGCCACCCATACTGTTTGCTCTCACCACCGCCTGAAAAAACTTGAGATCGACGCTGTTCATCAGCCATCTCCTTTTCTGATGGAAAACATCAGATCTAATCGTTTGTCATTGGTCAAGCGTCACAATAGCGTCAAAGAAAAATTAATCGGGAACATTCCTCCAACTGGGAGCAGCACGATGACGATACGAACGCGTCTGACAAAATTTTTTAATATTGAGCACCCGATCATCCTGGCACCGATGACCCCGGCGGCGGGTGGCGCACTTGCTTCGACCGTCGCCGATGCTGGCGGTTTGGGTCTTTTGGGCGGAGGCTATGCTGATCGTCCGTGGTACGAGGCGGAGTCTCCGCTGATCACCAACGAACGCGTTGGCTGCGGGTTCATTACATGGGCGGTTGAGCACGATCTTGATCTGTTTGACCGAGCGCTTGCGGAGCGTCCATCCGCGATGATGCTGTCCTTTTCCGATCCCGCTCGGCTCGCAGCCCGCGTCAAGCAGGCAGGTGTCCCGCTGATCTGCATGATCCACACGCTCGAACATGCCCGACGTGCGGTAGACGTTGGCGCCGACGTTCTCGTCGTTCAGGGGACAGAGGCCGGCGGCCACGGTCTGGTCGCGCGCTCGACCATGCCCTTCGTTCCATCGGTGGTGGATCTTGTGGCTAAGATTGCGCCGTCCGTCATTGTCGTGGCCGCTGGCGGCATTGCCGACGGCAGGGGCCTTGCCGCTTCGCTGATGCTCGGAGCAGACGGGGTCCTGATGGGAACGAGGTTCTGGGCTACGCGCGAGTCGCTCATCCATCCGGCAGCCAAGGACAAGGTTGTCGTCGCCTCCGGCGACGAGACAATCCGGACGTCAGTTTACGACATCGTCCGTCAGAAGGCATGGCCCGTCGGCTATACCGGCCGGCTCCTCAAAAACGGCTTCATCGACAAATGGCATGGCCGCGAGGAAGAGCTGCGTACGCTGCACACCGAAGAGTTGTCGAAGGTTGAGGCCGCTTGGGCGTCGGGGGACTACGACACGGCCAACGTGACCGTCGGCGAGGCGGTGGGCCTTATCAATGATCTGCCCTCGGCAAAGGACGTCGTCCGCCGAACAGTGCGCGAGGCAAGCGAAAGACTTGGCCTCTACGCATTCGATCAGCGCGTCGCGAGCTGAATTGCCGCGGCCCAAATTAAAGGGCCGACCAATTTCAAAAACATAAAAAGGGGACTGCAGCATGCAACAGCTACAGGAAAGGGACGATTCTGTCCGCACACCAGGCATCTGGACCGTTGTTCTCGCATCAAGCGCCGGCACGGTTATTGAATGGTACGACTTCTACCTCTACGGAAGCCTGGCAATTTTTTTCTCGACGCTCTTCTACCCGGCCAATGAGCCGACGGCAGCCGTTCTGATCAGCGTCGCGACCTTCGCCACGGGTTTTGTCGTACGCCCGTTGGGAGCCCTGCTGTTTGGCAGCCTCGGCGATCGCTTCGGGCGCAAAAGCACGTTTTTGATGACACTCATTTTGATGGGCGTTGCGACCGCACTTGTCGGCATCCTGCCAACCTTTGAGACTGCGGGCTATTTCGCGCCGATCGCTCTCGTCGTTCTGCGGCTCATCCAGGGACTGGCGATTGGCGGGGAATACGGCGGCGCCGCCGTTTACGTTGCGGAACACGCGCCCGAAAATAGACGTGGCTTCTTTACGAGCTTTATCCAGACAACGGCAACCGTCGGCTTTTTCCTCGCGATTGTTGTCGTTCTGACGTGCCGGCTGTGGCTCGGCGAAGACCTCTTCAAGCAATGGGGTTGGAGAATTCCGTTCCTGCTGTCATCGGTTTTGATCGGGCTGTCGCTCTATCTGCGCCTCAAACTGAGCGAATCCCCCGTGTTCGAGGAGCTTCGCAAAGGCGGAAAGACGGCAAAGAACCCGATCCGAGAGAGTTTCGCAACCGGTCATGGTGTGCGTTACGCCGCCTTCGCACTCTTCGGGGCAACTGCCGGCCTCGGATGCGTGTGGTATACGGGACAGTTCTATGCCCTTTACTTCCTGCAGAGCGTACTGAAGCTGGACTTCCTGACAGCAAACCTTTGTCTTGCCGCCGCTTTGGTAATCGGAACGCCGCTCATCGTTTTCTTCGGTGCCTTGTCAGATCGGATTGGCCGCCGCAAGTTGATCGTGACAGGCTTCGTTCTTGCAGCGGTGTTTTATGTTCCGATCTATCAGGGCATCGCGGCCGCCGTCGCTGCGCAGAACTTCGTTCTGGTCACAGCACTCATCGTCGCCCAACTCGTCTTCGTCGGTCTCGTCTACGGACCGATGGCAGCGTTTCTGGTCGAGCTCTTTCCGGCGAAATTGCGCTACACCTCCCTCTCGCTGCCCTATCACATCGGAACAGGCGTGTTTGGCGGATTTGTTCCCCTCATCAGCCTGTCCCTGGTTGCCTACACGGGCAACATCTATGCGGGGCTCGCCTATCCCATTGCGATCGCGATCATGAGCGCGGCCGTAAATGTGCTCTGCTTCCCTCGTGCCCTGGCTGGAGAGCGTGAACCTGCCGCAACTGGCCTGCCGATAAAGGCAAACTGAATGTTCAAGGGGGACGCTGGCGTGCGCCCCCGCCCTTTTCCTTTATTTCCAGAGGACGACAATGCCACTGATCAAAATCAACCTTCTGAAGGGCCGATCGCCCGAAGAACACGACACGATCCTCGATTGCATCCATGAGGCGGTAGTCCAGGCCTTCCATGTACCGCCGGCTGATCGCTATCAGCTCCTGATCGAACATGAGAAATCGCATGTGCGCGCAGAGGATACTGGGCTCGGTCTTTCCCGCAGCAACGGGCTGATCATCATTGAGGTGATCTCACGAGCACGATCCGCTGACGACAAACAGGCCTTCTATCGTCGTGTTACCACGGGACTTTCGGAAGCCTGTGGGGTCGACCCAGCCGATGTTGTGGTCAGTATCGTAGAAAATGGCGACGCGGATTGGTCCTTCGGCCTTGGCAGAGCTCAATTCATGACCGGCGAGCTTCGCTGAAAACGCCCCATTTGCGGGAGCGAAAAGACACTACTGTCTGTGCAGTCCGATAAGAGACACCTGTCAGACAATCAGCTCCGCGAGTAGCAACTTGCGGTTCCGTCGCATCCGCGTGACGCAATAAGATCGGCCAATGCCCGGCGGCTGGTGCGCTCGAACTCGAGCGGCGTCACCGAAATCTTTCCTGCCGCTACAGCGCTCGCCTCGCTGCTGTCGGCGTCGACATGGACTGACCTCGAAAGACTGAGCCAGAAGTAGTCGAGTTTGCGTGGATCTGTACCCGCAACAACCTGAACATCATCGAGATGCCCTCTTCCCTGCGTTGTAAGGACAACCTCGCCCGCAGATTCGGCGGCACAATCGGGAAAGTTGATGTTGAGGCAACTTGCTGCGCTCCAGGAACCGCCTGCGAACATCCGGATCACGTCGGGCGCGCGGGACCGCGCCGTCGACCAGGGAATGTTGTCACGGTCTGAAAACGCCTGGCTGAGCGCCATCGACGGGATGCCGAGCAGCATTCCAGTCATCGCCGCTCCAACGGTGCCGGAGAAGACCGTTTCCACACCGATGTTTGCTCCCCGGTTGATGCCGGACAGGATCAGCTCGGGCGGCTCGTCCATAAGATGCCGCACCGCCATGACGACGCAGTCGCCGGGCGTCCCCGAAACTGAGAAACGGCGCGCGTCTTTGCGGGAGACGCGCAGCGGCGCGTGAAGGCTGAGGGAATGCGAGATGCCGCTCTGATCATGATCAGGGGCGACCACCCAGACATCATCAGCCAACTCGTTTGCCACCTCTTCGAGCACCTTGAGGCCGGGCGCATCGACGCCGTCGTCATTTGTCAGAAGTATCCGCCGCAGTCGTTTCGCCATTGCGTCTTTCCCATGCTTTTTGCTAACCAATAATAGCTAATAGTCGTTAGCAATAACGGCCGACGCATGCAACAACGAGGATGTGATGAAAATCCAGGAGAACCTTCTGAAGACAAAACTGCGGACGGGCCAAAAGTGCTTCGGCATGTGGCTGCATTCAGCCTCTCCAACGATTGCCGAGATCGTCGCACAGGCCGAACTGGACTTCGTGATCATCGACCAGGAACACGGCGTCGGTGATCTCGACAACGCCGTTTCAATGATGCGGGCGATGCTGGGCACCGGTACGACGCCGGTTTTGCGCGTGCCGGCCAGTGATCCTGTTTATCTGAAGCGCGTTGTGGACGCGGGTGTGCAGGCCGTGCTCGTTCCAATGGTCAACACGGCAGAGGAAGTGAAATCCGTTGTCGACGCATGCCTCTATCCCCCGCACGGCAGGCGGGGAAACGCCGCTGGAGTTGTGAGAGCATCACGGTATGGGATGGTCCACAACTACCTCGATATCGCCCATGAGCAGATGTTGATCATTCCACAGATCGAGACGGCTGAAGCCGTGCACAATGCGGCCGACATTGCTGCGGTTGCGGGCGTCGATGTAATTTTCATCGGTCCTTCTGATTTATCTGGAAGTATCGGTCTTCCGGGACAGACAGGCGCAAGGCAAGTGGAGGATCTGATCGCCAAATCATACGAGGCCATCCGGGCCTCTGGAAAACCCGCTGCCACCGTACCACGTCACGGGCGGACATGGCAGGCGCTCTTCGACGACGGCTATCAGATGGTGGCGACGGGAAGCGATCTTGCCTATGTGAGGGACGCCGCGTTGCGGCAGGCAGACGAATACGGCCTGTGGTCGGGAGGGATAAGCAAATGACGCCAGACGACGTGTCCAAGCTGCGCTCGCGTATGACCCTGATGGCGAGACGCCTGCGCAAGGAAGCGATGAATGACGCTGTATCATGGTCAAAGATGCTCATCGTCGGACTGATCGACCGCATGGGCGGGTCGGTTACGCCGACGATGCTTGCGACTGCGGAGGGAATGTCATCGGCCAATGTGGCAGCGCTGCTTCGCGAACTGGAGGCTGTTGGCCTTATTGACCGAACCCCCGATCCTGACGACAAACGGAAGACGTGGATCAGCCTCTCTCCAAAAGGGCAAAGGGCACTTCGCGAAAGCAGGCAGGCTCGCGAGACCTGGCTACGCGCGGCGATGGAGGCCACCCTCAGCCCGGCCGAGCAGGAACAGCTTCTGGCGGCAAGCGAATCCCTGGAGCGGCTTGCGCTCTTTTACGAGTCCTCGCGAGGGTGAACCCTGACATGTTTGCACTGCCAGCATACCGACGAAATCGCTGCCTGCACCATGTGCTGACAAGGGTCGACTACTCCCGCCGGAATCTTGGAGTCCTCATCCGTATCGCTGGGCAACGGGCGCCCCCCCTTGGCGGCCCCTAATCACAGGTCGGCGGCCGATCGAGCGTGACCATCTGCGCCATGATTATCGCCCGTCGATGTAAGTCCATGCCTCAAGGCGGCAAATACAACGATCGTGACGATAGCAGTTGCGACACTCAAGCAGCCAACAGCGAGCGTCGCAGTAAAGGCTCCCGGACGGACCTGATACAGCCGGATGAGAGCACTGGAAAGCGCAGCCATCGGAAAGGTGAACCCCCACCACGAGCGTGAGAAGCGGGCTTCCCACAGGCGCTTGCCATGGCTGGCCACGCACAGCGCAAAGAAGAGGGAGCAATATGTCCCAAATTCTGTAAGCAGGTTACCATGGCCAAGGATGGTGGACAGGGCAATCGCAATGACTGCGGGGGCAGAAACAAGAATTTTCAGACCCGGCAGTGCCCGAACGGCGATCCGGGGTTCGGCAAAACAAAGTCTGAAGAGAATGATCGGCTGAAACGCAATCCAGCACGCAATGGCGGACATCAGCATCGCCCTGCTCAGGTCTTCATAGCCAAGCGCCACGCCCGCGAATGCAGGCGAAGCGTTTCCAACCATCGGGATCAACCACGTCGGATTTGCTTCAGTGACGGGATGCGTGGTGGTCATCCAGCGGCGCATCGATGCCACTAACAACACAAGCTGCGCGCTCGTCGTGGGCCACCAGATGAACTTTGCCAGGGTCGTGCTGTATGGAAGTACTGCCGCCGCCAGCAGGGATCCCGAAATTGTTGCGGCCGAAAAGAACACGAACTGCGCAGATGAGCGCCATTCGTCCACCAGAGCATTCGGGCAGAGACAGATGCGGACAAGCTGCACTACCAGCAACACGCCATACACAACGGAACCCGCAAGCAGAATGGTTTCTCCGATCAAATGCGGCCAACCGAACGTATCTGATGCGATCCTCCATCCCAGTCCGAGCCCAATGATACCCATCGAGCTGGAAAACAGATCAAACCTTTTGTCCTGCAGAAAGTGGTTTGGCATGGAAATCCCTCAAGGCACCCTGTCCAACGCGGGCCCACGTTGACCGTTCAGCACAAGGCCAAGACGGGTGAAGCCTCTCCATTGGTATATATCCGAGAAGATGATAAGGTCCAATTTGTCAAAATCATTGGTCCGGTCTGAAACGCGATGCTTGATATACGCCTTGACGCGGCCGCCAGTGGCGCGCTTCCGATCTACCGGCAGCTGCTCGATCAAATTGAATTCCTGATAAGGTCCGGGAAACTCTCATGCGGTGAACGCCTGCCGTCGACGCGGGATCTTTCCCGTCAGCTCGGGATATCCCGCGGCGCCGTCGTGCAGGCCTATGAAGAACTTTGCAGTCGCAACATCTGTGCAAGCCGCGTTGGTCGTGGCACAGAAGTTCTGGCGGTCAGCGACGCGGTGACATCAGCACTCAATCGTGCACTCGACGCAACGGCGGGGACATTGCTCGCGTTCGACGAACCGATCATCGATGATCCTCGCGTGCGGTCATTGATGCCCAGTATTGCGGACACGACACATCTGCCGGTGACCGAACTGCGACAGGGCTTCAACAAAGTGCTTCGTTACCCCGCGTTGCTGAATGCTTTTGGCGAAAGCGCCGGCGACCTGACACTACGCAAGCTCATCTGTGAGAAGCTGCTCCCCGCGCGCGGCATCATTGCAAAGCCGGAGGAAGTGCTTGTCGTACCCGGGTCCCAGTATGGGGCCGTGCTGATCGCGATGACGCTGCAAAAGTCATGCAACGCGATACACTTTGGCGTACCGGGCTATATCGATATTCCGAGGAACTTTGCCCGCTTCAACTATACCCTTCACGCGCATGGTGTGGATAGCAACGGCATTCTTCTCGGGGATACGCGGCTGGGCCCTGAAGATCTCCTGTATCTGATGCCGCAACATCACTTCCCCCAATGTCTGACCCTGGACAATGCACGGCGTGCAACAATTCTGGAGCAGTCAGAAAAGCGCGGCGCCATGATCATGGAAGATGATTACGACAGCGAATTTTATTACGATCATCAGCCACAAGCCGCACTGAAGGCGAGCAATGCAGGACGAAACGTCATATATTTTGGCACGTTTTCCAAAGTACTTTTCAACACTGTTCGCCTGGCATACGTCGTCGCCGACGCTGGCTTAATCCGGGAAATGGCGGGGTTGCATTGGAGCCTGTCAAGAGGAACGAACGGTCTTGTACAGCGATGGGTGGCAGAGCTGCTTGCGAGCGGTGTCATCGAACGTCACGTCCAGCGAATGCGAAGCGTGTATCGGCGCAGGCGGGATAAACTCGCCGGCCTCTTGGGTACGATGTTCCCGGACTGGGACTTCCAAAAGCCTGAGGGCGGGCTTCAGTTCTTCGTCAAAATCGGGTCCGACATTGAATTGCAGCGCGTACTGGCTGCCTGTCAGAAAGCGAACCTGGCAGTCGGCATTCCATCGGTTTACACACTCCCGGAAGTGCCATCGTGTCTGTTCATTGTCATCGGCTTCGGCGCAATGCAATTCAGCCAGATCAAATCGGCCCTGGTGGACCTGCGTCGCATGCTGTAGCGGAAAATGGCTGTCCCGGATGATTGACCGAAGGCCCGGAGTTCAGCGCGGCGAGCTGACGAGGATAGCTGCGGCTCGATTGGCGGCATGCAGTGCACCGGCGAGTGGTGTATCCTCAAGCAGACGTGCAGCCAAAACGCCGACGAACTCATCGCCTGCGCCATGCGTGCTGACAAGCTCAATCCTGATTGCCTCGATTCGGATTTCCTCACCATTGCGTGTTGAACACGCGACCCCCTCGCCGCCTGCAGTCACGACCGCCACTGGAAAGGACTGTGCCAGACGTCGCGCTGCTGCCATCGCATCGTCGAGCGTATCAACGGCGGAGCTGCCTGCGAGTGCTTCCGCTTCGACCGCATTAACGATCAGGACATCGACCAGCGCGGCCAGTTCGGGCGACAGATCTCTCGCCGGTGCGGCATTGAGGAGCACTCGACCGCCGGCACTCTTCATCGCAGATGCGGCAAGAGCATTGGCCGCGTCCGGTACCTCGTTCTGGAGCACGAGTATGTTACCGGAGCGAAATAGAGATGCAGCGCTTTCAATATCACCCTGCGAAAGCTGCAGATTGCTGCCTGACACAATCACAGCACCGTAATCACCCTCAGAATCGAAGATTGCGACGCTCATGCCGGACGCCGCGCCCTCGATGACGCGAACATGATCGATCTCGACGGCTTGCCTGACAAGGTTTGAGAGAAGCACCCTGCCGAATTCGTCGTCGGCAACGGCACCGATCATCGTCGAACGTACACCGGCCCTGGCGGCGGAAACCGCCTGATTTCCGCCTTTCCCGCCGCACGCCGGATGCCAGGCGGAGCCTGTCACGGTTTCGCCCTTGCGCGGCCGCGCTGGCCCCTTGACGATGATGTCGTAGTGGAGGCTGCCGAAGACGACGACGGCGGGGCTTGATCCAGTCATAGTAACCTGTCTTTCCGTTTGGAGGCCACGGCCGCCATGGTCTTTTCGAGATTGTTTTCCGCGGCGCCATAATCACGCTGTGCCACGGCGACGAATACGGCATCGAGAATGTTGAGCTGGGCAATGCGGGCGGCCGCATTTTCCCCCATCAACGGTGATCCCTGCGCCGTCGAACACAAGACTACGTCAGCATGCTGCGCAAGCGGCGATTCATTGTAATTCGTGATCGCAATCGTCCGTGCGCCGTTTCGCCGGGCCAGCTGCATCGCCTCGATGACAGCCATCGTGTTGCCGGAGTGCGAGAATCCGACGGCAATATCATCATTGCCGAGCAGCGAGGCAGACATCAGCATCATGTGAGAGTCGTCATAGGTGCTGGCGCGCACGCCGATACGCAGGAACTTGTGCGCCACATCGCGCGCGATCTGCGCCGAACCGCCGACACCATAGAAATCACGCTGACGGGCGCCATGGATCAGGTCGGCGGCGCGGTCAAACGCGCTGACGTCCATGATCGCAAGAGTTTCTTCCAATGCCTGGATGGACGTGCGAAACACTTTCTGGATGATTTCTTCGGAGGTGTCGTCGACAGACAGTTCCTGGTGCATTTCCGCTGTCGGCAGCTTGTTGTACTGGGCAAGGGCGTTGCGGAACTCCCGATAGCCCGCAAAACCCAGCTTTTTGGTGATCTTCACGACCATCGCTTCGGAAACGCCGGCATCGGTTGCGATTTCCTTCAACGATGTATCGTCATCGAAGGTGCGCAGCGCGAACACGGTTTCCACAACACGTGCTTCCAGTGGCGTCAATAGCGGCATCCGCATACGAATGCGTGGGCCAACTGCCTTCAGATCCATTTTATCGGAGTTCATTCCCGTCCCCTTGTCGCGCGATCAATCATCATTGCGACAAGAATTATAAGGCCAGTTGCAAGCAGTTGATAGAAAGCCTGGACATTCATCAACGTCAAACCATTGCGCATGGCACCAAGAATAATCGCGCCGAGGATCGTACCGAGGATAGAACCTTTGCCGCCCATGAGGGAGGCACCGCCGATGGCAGCCGCAGCAATCGCATCCAGCTCCCAGAGGTTGCCGAGGATCGGTTCGGCGGCGCCGAGACGGCCGATCAGAATGAAGGATGCGAGTGCAGCCAGAACGCCGGAGATCACATAGGCGGTGATCTTGGTCAGCGCGATCGGCACACCAGCAACATAGGAAGCCTCTTCATTGCCGCCGACGGCAAGCAGATATTCACCGATCGGCGTCTTTTTGAGCAGGACCCAGGCCCCGAATGCAACCACCGCAACGATGATGACCGAGTTCGGGATACCGGCCACATTACCGTTGAACAAAGACCGGAACCCCTGCGGCACGCCGAGAACCGGATTCCCGCCCGTATAGATCAGCGCGATGGCGCGGTAGGTGCTGAGCGTTCCGAGCGTGACGATGAACGGCTGAAGGCCGACATAGGCAACCAGCACGCCGTTGACGAGACCGCAGAAGGCACCGACGCCGAGACCGGCAAGAAGCGCCACCGGCACGGGAACGCCCGTCACCAGAAGAGCGGCCGTCAGCACGGCGGAAATCGCCGCCGTCGGGCCGACCGAGAGGTCGATACCGCCGGAAATAATGACCAGCGTCATGCCGAGTGCGATGCAGGCATTGATACTCGACTGCTGCAGGATGTTGATGAGATTACGCTCGGACAGGAAGCCCGGCACCAGCGCCGCAAACACGGCCATGATGATGATCAGACCGATGAGCGTACCGGCATCACGCAGCGAGAACGAGCTGAAGAGTTTCGAGGAACGCTTGGGCGTTTCGGCGGCGATATCAGACATGGGTGTGCTCCTGCGTCGAGGAATGTGTGTTTGGCTCGGCATCGCCGACGGCGTGCGAGACGATGGCCTGTTCCGTCAGCTCGTGTCGCTCCAGCTGGGCGGCGATGCGGCCGTTGCGCATGACGATGACCCGGTCCGACAGCCGGATGACCTCGGGAAGCTCCGAGGAGACGACGATGACGGACTTGCCTTCGGCGGCGAGGTTTTCGATCAGATGGTAGATTTCGGACTTGGCACCGACATCGATGCCGCGTGTCGGTTCGTCGAACAGCAGGATTTCAGACCCGGCGGCAAGCCAGCGGGCGATGATCGCCTTCTGCTGGTTGCCACCGCTGAACAGCTTGATCGGACGATCGATCTGGAACGGCCGCAGATTGACCCGCTTCAGCAATGTTTCGGCAGTATTGTTAACCGCCGAATGGCGAACGACGCCGACCTTCGCGAATTTTCGCAAGGACGGCAGCGCCATGTTCAGGGACACCGGGCGCATGGGGATGATGCCCTCGCGCTTGCGCTCTTCCGGCAACAGACCGATACCGGCAGAGATGGCGGAGCGCGGGTTTGTCAGCTTCAGCGCACGGCCGTCGATGCTGATCTCGCCAGACTCAATCTTGTCGACGCCAGCCAGAAGGCGCAGAAGCTCGGTACGGCCGGAGCCGACCAGGCCGGCCATGCCGACGACTTCGCCGCGTCTTACTGTGAAGGAGACGTCGCGGACATGCGTGACCGCGGAGGAAAGGCCCCGCACTTCGACGCGAACATCCTCCTTCACAAATGAATTGTGTTCTTCCTGCATCAGCTCGCGGCCGACCATCATCGCGATCACGTCCGACTGGGCAGCGGTGCGCAGGTCGACCGTGCCGATGACATTGCCATCACGCATGACGGTGCCCTGGTGGCAGATGCGGAAAACCTCGTCCATCTTGTGCGAGACATAGATGATCGCCACGCCGGAAGCCGCCATCTTCTCGATGATGGCGGCGAGGCTCTCGAATTCGGCCGGCGTCAGGCTGGACGTCGGTTCGTCCATAGCGACGATCTTGGCATTTTCAAGCAGGGCGCGGGCGATCTCGACGATCTGCCGCTGCGCAACCTTAAGGTTCTTGATCGGCGTCGAAGGGTCGATCGACGGGTCGATCATGGCAAGTGCTGCGGCCGCGCGCTTTTCCTGCTCGCGACGATTGACCAGCAAGCCGCCGGCAGTCTTCAGCGGATGGCCGAGAAACATGTTCTGCGCGACAGTCAGATTGGGGATCTGCTGCAGCTCCTGATGGATCATGGCGATGCCGGCGCGGCGGGCATCCTCGGGGCTCTTGAACGTGGCAAGTTTGCCATCGACGTAAAACTCGCCGCTGGTCTGGCGCGACACACCGGACAGAATGCGCAGCAGGGTCGATTTGCCGGCGCCGTTTTCGCCGAGAAGAGCGTGAACTTCACCGGGCTTTATGGAAAAGGTCGCGTCCGAAAGCGCCTTGACGCTAGGAAAGGTCTTGGTGATGCCCTCGAACTTGAGGCGAGCCGTTGTCGTCATCTCGGTGCTTTCATCAAAGGAGGGGAGCCGGTCTCGGGAGGACCGGCTCCTGTTGCGATTACTGCGCGGAGGCAGCATCCTTCATCAGCACGGCGCGGACATCGACGCCGTCGCCCTTGTACCTGGCAAGGTTGTTCTTGGTGATCAGCGCCTGCGGCGTGGCGACGACACGCGCCACCTTCTGGCCTGCGACGAGACGAAGAGCGGTTTCCATCGCCACTTCACCGGTCAGGATCGGGAAGCTGTCGACCGTACCGGTCAGCTCGCCGGCCTCGATCGACTTGTAGGCGTCGGAAATGCCATCCGTGCCGAACACGGCGACCTTGCCGAGCAGGCCGGCAGCCTTGACCGCCTCGATGACGCCGAGTGCCATGCCGTCATTGTTGCAATAGAAGCCGACGAGATCGGGGTTCTGCTGCAGAATGTTGGTGGCGGCATCGTAGGACTGCTGGCGATCCCAGTTGCCCGGAACGCTGGCGACGACCTGGAACTTGGAGTTTTCTCCAATGGTGGCCTTGAAGCCCGCTGTACGCTGGACGGCGGCAAACACACCAGCCTGGCCTTCGATGATGGCGACCTTGCCGCCTTCCGGACGGTTGTCGATGAACCATTTGGCAACACGGACACCGTTGTCGCGCTGGACATTGCCGACATAATGTTCGGCCTGCGGGATGACGGCATCATTGACGTTGACGACGGGGATGTTGGCTTCCTTGGCCTGCTCCATGACCGGCTGCAGGTTGGCGTCGGTCTGCGGCGACACGAGAATGACGTTGAAACCGGTGGTAACCATGCCTTCGGCGATCGTCAACTGACCGAGCTGATCGCCCTCGCTCTGTGCTGCCTGATATGCAACCGTCACGCCCGCCTTCTCGCCGAATTTTTGATAACCTTCGCCAAGCGAACGCCAGTATTCGTTGGTGAGCGTCTTGGAAACGCCACCGGCACGCGTGCCTTCCGGAATTTTCGGAAACGCGCCATATTTCGCTTCAAGCTGCGACCAGTCGATACGGTCCTTTTCGGTATCCGAGTTGAGCGGCGCAAGCTCCTGCGCGAAGGCTGCGCTTGCCATCAGCGCCAGCGCCATGCCGGCAATCGCGGATTTCAGGTGTCTGTTCATGGTATCCTCCCAGGTGTGGTTGTTGGAATAGAAAATGTCTCTTGGAGCCTCTTCAAGCGACGTCGCCGAGCATTGCCTCCTGAATGATCGACTGCGCGGTGACGGCATCCTGACGGTCGATCGCGCTGCCGAGGCGGTTGTCGCCTTCGAGACGATCGACAACCTTCAGCATGCGCTTGACGGTTTGAATGTTGACTTCGCATTCATGAACCGGATCGAGGCCGGTCATGTCAGGGAAGGTGTCGAAATAGATTGCGCCATCGTAACCGTCGCGACGGATCTGGCGCAGCAGTTCGATGGTCTGAATCGAGTGCACCGCACCGACCATCAGGCCGTCATCGCGCTTGGCGTAGCCGTCATTGAGGTGAACGCCGAGCAGACGGCTGTGGCGGGCGATCATTGCCGCGGCGAAAGCCGGCTGTTCATCTGCATAAAGCACATGCGCGAAGTCCAGCGTGACGCCGAGGTTGGCACATCCAGCTTCCTTGATCGCCAGAAGCGTCGTGGCGCAATCCGGCATCAGGCTGTAGGAGCGCGGCTCGTTCGGCTTGTATTCGATCGAGATCAGGCAATCTGCGTCGTGCCTGCAAACTTCACGAATTCCGTCAATTTCGTGTTGCCACATGCGATCATAGTCAGCCTGGAAAGCATAATCGAAACCGTCCTGGCCAAGCCAGATGGTCATCAGGTTGGAACCGGCTTCACGTGCGGCATCAATGCCGGCCTTGGTCAGGTCGATCGCTTCACGACGAACGCTTTCATCGGGATGGGTGAAGGCACCGAGCTTGAAAGCCGGATTGGTGTAATACCGCATGGCAAAGCCGTTGATTGCCAGACCAATATCTTCCAGCTTGCGCTTCAGTTCTGAAGGCTTTTCACCGACGTGATCGGGATAATTGAGGTCCAGATCCGTCAGGCCATCGACCTTTGCGGCGCGCGCCGCCATCTGCAGAGCGGTCGGCTTGCCTTTAAGATCCGGCCATTCACCGGCTGGGTTTGAAGCGAAGGAGTTGAGGCGGGTAGCAAAACGGAGATTCGGCAATGTCTTCGGCCCTATCGGAAATGATCAGATAGCCAAACTTCACAAATTTATGTTGTGATGTAAAGTAAAATAGTTTGTGCGCTGCGGGATGCCCGGCGGGGGCACCGCTTTTCGCACTTTCCCGAGCTCGATCGCAGCGTAAAGTCGGCCTCGGATCGGTCCCATATTGCGCGTCCTGCTCGCGGTGAAGCCGGCGCGGCACAACGCCGCCGAGGCTACGTTCCACAGGGCGTAGATGACGGATCACCTCGCAAGGCACCTGCTCGTCGCAGTGACAGCCTCGTTCAAAACGAGCCACGAACGTGGCTGGCTTCAGGACGATTGCCGTTCACATCAATGACCGGAACATTGAGGCGGCGACATCGACGCGTCGTAAATTCCCCGCTGGCTGTTTGTCGGCACACACGAAAAATCACGCGGTTCTAGAGAACGCTTAAAGAGCGTCCAGCTGCATGAGCAGATTGGGAACATGAGGGGATACATTGGCTTTTGGCCAGGCAGCGTAGAGTTCGGCGTTTGGGCACTCGTCAAGAATTGCGAGAAATGTGACGCCTGCAATAGCCATGCGACTTGCCGATCGCGGCACCAGGGCCACGCCGAGACCAGCTCCAACCGAGCACAACATGGTCGACATCTGCGACGCGTCCTGGAAGAATGCCGGCGTATAGCCGGCCGCCCGGCATAGATGCAGGATAAGATCGCGAAAGCCGGAAGCTTCCTCCCGTTCAAAAATCACCAGCGGCAGGTCCTGCACCTCCCTCAGGCGGATGGCGCCGCGCCCGGCAAGCGCGTGGTCTGACGGAATGGCGATCAGGAAGGGCTCCGTATGGACCAGGCGGATATTGAACCGCTCGTCCAGCACGGGCGGGCGAACAAAAGCGATATGGATGCTGCCGTTTTCGAGCGCTATCAGCTGCGATGGCGAGTTCATTTCGTGAAGTGAGACCAAAACCTGCGGATGGGCGCAAGCAAAGGCCCTCAACAAGGGTGATGCGAAATCGAGAGCGGCGGTTTCAGTCAATCCGATGGCAAGGCGACCGCCCTTTCCGTCTCCTGCCTGCCGTGTCGCGGTCTCCACACGGTCGAATTGCGCCAGCAGTTGCCGCCCTTCCTTCAACAGTATCTGTCCCGCTGTTGTCAGGGCAATCGGCCGTGAACTGCGGTCTATCAAAGTCACGCGTAGCTCGGCTTCGAGGCTCTTGATCTGCTGGGATAGCGGCGGCTGCGCCATATGCAGCAATTCGGCTGCCCGCCCGAAATGCAACTGTTCGGCGAGAACGACAAAGTACCGGATCTGACGCAAGTCCAAGTCGGCCCCTCCCTTGGATCACGGATACAGCCGTCATTATACATGCAAAATACCGCCGGGGACCTGCCGCGACGGTATTTTTGTCATCTGGCGAGATTGTCAGTCACCATTCATCGCTTTCCCGGTGCGGTCCTTGGCAGACAACAGCGCGAAAATGCCCAGCACGCTTGCCACCATCATATAGTAAGCAGGTATGAGAGGGTCACCGGTAGCCTCGACCAGCATCGAATTGATCAGCGGCGCCGTTCCGGCAAACAGAGCGATCGTGACGTTATAGCTGACAGCCATGGCCATGAACCGCACTTCCACCGGGAACAGCGACGGGATTTGGGCGAAGATGCAGGCGGTAAGCATGGCCAGCCCAATATTAAGGATGACGAGGGCCGCGATCTTCAGAAGAACCGGCTGGGTGCCAATGATATGGAAAGCTGGAACGGCGCAGATGAGCGTCAGTGCGAGACCCGCCAGCATCATGCTCTTTCGACTGGTGCGGTCAGCGATTGACGCAAAAGGTGGTATCAAAAGGACCAGCACTGTCATTGGGATGAGATTAACCGCAAGTGCCTGTGCACCTGTCAGACCTACTGTCCGGTTGAGATAGGTCGGCAGGTAAGTCAGGACCGTAAAGAGAGTGACGTTGGTGCCGATAACCATGCCGGCGGCCTGCAGCATGGATCCCTTGTAATTTCGCAGTCTGGCAAGTTTCGTCAGAAGCGGGGCATCTTTAACCTTGCCCTGCTTTCGCGCCTGCATGAACAGCGGAGACTCCTCCAGGCGGTAGCGGATATAGAGTCCGACCAGCGCCAGCGGTGCTGCAAAATAAAAGGGGACACGCCAGGCCCATGCGACGAGTTGCTCGTCGGTGACCATCGAATGCAGAAGAAAAGCGACGACGGCACCCATAAGGAAGCCCGCCATGCAGCCGACCTCGACCCAGGCGGTCATTCGCGTGCGATGGTGGTTGCCGCAGCGCTCCGCAACGAAAATTGCCGCCGCCCCGACCTCGCCACCTGCCGACAGACCCTGGAGCAGACGCAGAAGCGTCAGAGCAATGGGCGCGGCAATGCCGATTGATGCATAGCCGGGGACAAGACCGATGGCGAATGTGGATGCGGCCATGACGAAGAGCGTCAGGTTCAGCACCCGCTTGCGCCCGATCCGATCCCCCAGCGCCCCGCAGACGATCCCGCCGAATGGACGGGCAAGGAACGCGACCGCGAAGGCAGCAAAGGACGCGATGATCTGGACGCGGGGTTCGGACGTCGTGAAAAAGACCTTTCCCATCACCGCCGCGAGATAGCCATAGACGGAAAACTCGAACCACTCGATGACGCTGCCGGCAGCAGCACCTGCCACGACCCGCTTCAGTTCCGCATCATTGCCCTCGAGAGGCTGCGCGTCGGCTTGCGACGCGTAATTTATACTGGACAAGTTCGTTCCCCTTTTTTGATTGATCGAAGGCTCTTATCCGGTTTCACCCGGACCTGTCGAAGTCGCCTCAAGCTCCGGCAGGAATATTCTCCATGGACGCGCGCGGCGCCGACACACCCACCTTCGGTGCAACCATGATGTCGAGCCAGCCGCGGGCATCGACCGTCGCGACGTCACCCTCGTGAATGACGATCGTGGTCGTCTCGGATTCAAAGACAGCTGGGCCTTTGATACGCTGGCCGCGGCCAAGGTCGCCCGAAAGGTATACCGGCGCCCGCCGCCATTCCCCGCCGCTGAATATGCGGCGGTGAGCCCACGGCGCGGCGATCCGGTCCGAAGGGGACACGCCTTCCTCGACGCCTGTGTTCCTGGCCACTTCACATATGATCGCCACCCGGGCATTCACCAGATCGACCTCCTCTCCCGGGGAGGAGAAGGTATAAAGTTCCTTGTGCCGCTTGTGGAAACGGTCGACGAGAAGCTCCGAGATACCGTCGGCATCGAGGTCGAGGCCATCGAGAGCAACGTCGACCTCATAGATTTGCTCTCCGTAACGCATTTCAGCCGAGCGTGAAACGCGCACCTTATCAACCATATCTGCTGGAACTTTCGCGCTCGCCTTCGCCTCAAGCGTGGAATAGATCTCACGCAGGGATTTGTCGTCGAGGGCTGCGTGGTCGCCGACATGGCTGGCGGACATTTCATATCGCAGATCGCTGGCAAGCATGCCCCAGGCACAGAGGACCGAAGCAACACTTGGGACCACGACGCGCGGCACGTCCATCTCGCGCGCAACCTCAACGGCATGCAGTCCTGCGGCACCACCGAAGCTCAGCATCGTAAACCTGCGCGGGTCGACGCCCTTGCGGAGCGTCATCAACCGGATTCCGTCGGCCATCTTGACGTTGATCAGGCGATGAATGCCAACCGCGGTCTCCTCACTCGAAAGAGACAGCGTTGCAGCCAGACGATCCACTGCCGCCTCGGCGGCCTCGACGCTGAGACCTCCCGCAAAAGCCTGGTGATCAAGGTAGCCAAGCAGGAGGTTCGCGTCGGTCACCGTCGCCTCGGTTCCGCCCTTGCCGTAGGCCGCGGGACCGGGAACGGCGCCGGCCGAACGCGGGCCGACATCGAAACGACCGGCCTCGTCAACATGGGCAATAGAGCCGCCGCCGGAGGCAAAGGACAAGATGTCATAGCTTCGAAGCGCTATCCGCTCGCCCGCCATTCCCCGCTCGGACGTCAATGCAACCTCCCCACCGGCAATCAGGGAGACTTCCGTCGAGGTGCCGCCCATATCGAAGGGAATGACATGTTCCTCGCCGATCATCCGGGCACACGCACGTGCTCCGGCAATGCCGCCTGCGGGACCGGAAAGGCATGTTCCGGCGGCGAGCCTGGTCGCATCGGCGACCTCGCAGATGCCACCATGGGAAAGGATGATGAAGAGCGGCCCCTTATAGCCGACGCTATCCAGTTGCCCGCGCAGGCGATCGAAATAGTTCTTCACGACCGGACCGACATAGGAATTGACGACAGTGGTCGAGAGGCGCTCATATTCCTTGATCTGCGGCAGCACCTCGCTGGACAGGGAGACATAGGCTCCGGGCATGTGTTGTTCCAGTAGCGCCCCGGTTCGCCTTTCGTGATCCGGATTACGGTAGGCATGCAGGTAGCAGACCGCGACCGAACTGACGCCGGCCCGCTTCATTTGCTCGATCTGGCGCATTATGACCGTTTCATCCAGAGCAGTGAGTTCACGGCCGTCATGCGACATGCGCCCGGGAACGCCATAGCGTCGGTCGCGGGGGACGAGCGGCTCCGGCGATACCATACGGAGGTTGTATCTGTCTGGTTTCAGACCCTCACGCATTTCCAGAATATCGCGATGACCTGCCGATGTCAGCAATCCAACTTTCGCGCCCCTGCGCTCGAGCAGCGCATTGGTTGCGACGGTTGTGCCGTGCACGATCCGGTCGGTTCGCCCCATAAGCTCTGCAAGCGTCATCCCGACCTTTTCTGCAAGAACGCGCAAGCCGTTCAAGACGCCAACCGACTGGTCGGCCGGTGTTGAGGGGGACTTGGCAATCGTCGTTCTGCCGCCTTCATCAATTGCGACGAAGTCGGTGAACGTGCCTCCGACATCGATACCAATTACGAACTTCTGGATCATGCTGCGCTTCTTGTCTTGTCGTTGTCCAGGCCGGTATCGATTAAGCCGCGCTGGATATCGAGTTTATGTGCTGAAGGATCGCGTCGGGCGGGATCGCCCCATCCGCCGCCGCCGCCGGAGCGAACCTCGATCAGCATTTCGGACGTCAGCTCAAGACCGAAACTCTTGGTACGAAGTGCAGTCGACCCGTGCGGGCCGGTCAGACGATAGTCGTGGGGGGCGCCGTCCCTTCCGCCTGCTATTCCCGCCGCGCCGTGGCGCACGCCCTCGCCTGCGGTATGGGCATAGGCCGGGACTTCCAGCCGCAGATCCAGCTCACTGCCAACACCACCGCGGAACTCACCGTCTCCGCCCGAACCGGGGCGGAACTCGTGGCGCTCAAAAAACAGCGGGAAACGCGCTTCCGTCACCTCGATGCTTCCGAACTTGATGCCGCCGACGGAATGCCATTCGCCGCCGTTCGACCAGCCGTCACCCCTGGAAGAAGCGCCGCCACCCGGACGCGCGTGGAAAAGATGCCACACGAATTTGCGGCCGTTTCTCGGGTTGTCACCCGTGATCGACATTCTGAACCGCCTGCCCCAGCCGCCCATTGTCCGGTCAGGGCACGCGCTTTCGAGCGCTCTTACAATGGCCTCGACAATCTCGTTTGCAGGATGGGTCGTGCAGAGCGTCACCGGCGCGTTATTGTCGCAACAGACGACCGTGCCGGGTTTCAGCTTGACGTCCAGCACACGGAATGCGCCGTCATTCTTCGGAATATCGGCATCAATCAGATAGGCGAGCGCCATGGCGACTGAAGCACGGGTGTTGGCGAAAGGCGAGTTGGCGAAACTCTTCGATTGCGGATCGCTCTCGGTGAGATCCACCGTCAGGTTGCTGCCGCTGACAGTCACCCGCGCGCGGATCGCTATGTCCTCACGACCCCTGCCGTCGTCGTCGAGATAGGCCGTCCCGGTATACTCTCCATCCGGCCATTCGGTGATGATCGCCCTTGTGCGGGCTTCGGCGGCGTCAAGAATCTCGTCGATCGCCGCACCGACTTTGCCGGCGCCAAATTCTGCGAACAGACGAGCCAGCCGGTTCTGGCCAAAATGCGCCGCTCCGATCATTGCCTGCATGTCACCACGAAAATCCCGGGGGAAGCGCACATTCATCAGGATCATCTCGAGGACGTCTTCGCGCATGCGACCGGCATCCGCGAGCTTCATGGGCGGGATGCGCAGACCCTCCTGCCAGATTTCGGTGGCCTGTGGATTGTAGGCTCCGTGGGTCGCCCCGCCAATGTCACCCATATGCGCCCGTACAACCGTCCACAGGCGACGCTTTCCTTCAGCAAAAACGGGAACAAAGATTGTGACGTCCGGCAGATGGCTACCGCCGGCATAGGGATCGTTCAGAACGATGATGTCACCGTCCGAGATATCATTGCCGAAACGATCCTCGACGGCACGAACAGCCCATGGCAGGGCCCCGACATGAACGGGAATATGATCGGCCTGGGCGACGAGACGGCAGTCCGCGTCCAGAACGCCCATCGAAAAGTCGCGGCTGGCGTTGAGAATTTGAGAATAGGCGGTGCGCAGCATGCACTCACCCATCTCTTCGACGATCGCGCTGAGACGGTACTGGATCACCGAACGTGTGATCGGATCGACGGGCCTGGAAAATTCGCTCAAAGACTGGCTCCTTTGCCTGTTTCAGCGAGCTAAGACCCTGACACGGGCGACGTCCAATACTGAACAGATATAATAAGATAATTGCTTGATAATAATGCAGCGCCATCAGGTGCTTAATTACAGGGCATGCCTCGATATTTTTCGCTTGCGTTCCGCACGGGCGCTTCCAGCGCGACGTTTGAGACGCTCCATCGTATCGTGACCTTATGCACCACGCCCTATTTCGAGGGCGACAGCGGTCCTGACGCGTCAGGCTGCCAGCTTCGGTGATGTTCATCACGTCTCTTACTTGACGGCACCTGCCGTCAGGCCCTTGACGATGTAACGTTCAAGGAAGATTCCGACCAGCACCAAAGGCATGATGGCGGCGGTCGCAATCGCTGCCATCGACCACCAGTTGATGCCTTGCGATCCCGTCTGGCTTGCCACCATCACGGGCAGCGTCTTCGCGTTGGAACTGGTGAGAAGGGCGGCGAAGAAATACTCGTTCCAGCAGAGAATGACGGAGAGAATGAACGCCGCCACCATGCCAGGCAACGCGATTGGCAGCACGATGCGCAGGAACGCGCCCCAGATCGAGCAGCCGTCGACGAGGGCCGCCTGCTCGAGTTCCAGCGGGATCGTGTCGAACTGATCGCGCATGATCCAGATGACGATAGGCAACACCATCAGCGTATAGACGAGGATAAGGCCGACCAGCGTATCCAGCAGCATGAGGTGCTTGTAGAGAACCAGAAACGGCATGGCGAGCACTACGGGTGGAAGGATGAGCTGCGACAGGAAGAAGAAGGAAATGTCCTTGTTCTTCATCCAGAGGAATTTGTAGGAAAACCGGCTGAGACCGTATGCCGCGAGAGAGCCGATAACGACGGCTAGGAATGAGGCGCCCGCCGAGGCAACGATGCTGTTAAGAAAGCGGCGGACGAACTCATCACGGACCGTCGATTGTGCAAAGATCGTATCAGGCGAGAGACCCAGCGAGCGCCAGCCTTTCCAGTCGGGCGTGAAGTCGACGAAAGGAATAAGGTGTCCTTGCGTGACATTCACCGCCGTCTTGAATGATGTGGTGATGGTCCAGTAAATCGGAAACAGCGAAACAAAGGCCCAGAACACCAGAGCCGCATAAATCAGCAGGCTGCTGGTCAGAAACTGCGGACGGCGGGACCAGAGACTTGACCGTGTCGTGGATGTTTCAACATGTGTTGCCATCGGTTTAGCCTCAATTGTCGCGTTGCATCCACCGGCTCGCCCCTTTGAGGATGAGCGCGACGAAAATGATGATGATGACGAGATAGAATTCCGCGAGCATGGTGCCGTAGCCGACATTGGAGCGGTCGCGATATTCGCGGAAGATGAAGCTGGAGACGGTATCGGTTGCCCCGCCCGGCCCGCCTGCCGTGACGTTGATGACGATATCGGCCAGCTTCAGCTGAAAGATGATGCGCAGGATGATGACGGTGATGCTGACCGGCAGCATGAGTGGAAAGGTGATTTCCTTGAAACTCTGCCAGCCGGAAGCACCATCCACCTTCGCCGCCTCCTTGATCTCGGCAGGCAGGGCCTGAAGGCCTGCGAGCAGCAGAATCATCATGAAGGGAATGGACACCCAGGCGTCCATGGCCATGATTGAGGAGCGCGCCAGCCACGGGGTGGAGAAAAACGCCGGATTGTCCCAGCCGAGATGGCGTGCCAACGTTGCCGCCGGGCCGAAACGGTATTCCATCAGCGACTTGCCGATCATCCAGCTGACGGCTACGGGGCTCAGCATCAGCGGCAGGAGGAAGGCGACACGGAAGAATTTTCGCGCCTTGATCTCGGCGTTGAGCAGGAGCGCCAGCCCGAAGGCGATCGCGTATTGCACCAGCACGGCCGCCACGTAATAGACCATATTGAGAAGCGCGTTCCAGAAGTAGACGTCGGCAAACAGGGCTCGCAGATTGTCCAGCCCGTTGAACCGCCGCCCGGCGGCGGCACTGAGATTCCAGTCGGTAAAGGCGATGTAGAGGCCGAAGACGGTGGGAAAGACCACCATGGCAACGGTAAAGAGAACGGCAGGGAGCACGAAGGCTGCACGCTGACCCGCCTCGCCGCGGATCAGGATCTGCGCCGCGCACAAGGCACCTGTCCAGAAGATGTAGGCAAAGAGGAGCGGCCGCCAGTTGACGAGACCGATCGAGGTCACGCCGGAAGCTTCGAGCACCTGCAGGAGGAGTACGGCAAAAAGCAGAACCGTCGCAACCATGAACAGCAGCCGGCCGCGCCTTGCGGAGATCAGCTGAAGGTGCGCACGCTCGGGGACGGTTGACATCGGCGACGTGACGGCAGGCAGTGTGGTATGGGACATTGGCAAACCCTTGGAGCGCAGCGCGTCGCGCACGAATGGGAGCCAGGCGACGCGACGGCGACGCCTGGCCTTTCCGGTCAGGCTCCGAGTGAAGCCTTGTAGAGCGCGATCTGCTTGTCGCGACCGAGTTGATCTGTGATCTTCTCCCAGGCGGCGGCGATTGCGTCAGCACCTGCCTGCGCACTTGCCTGACCGGCAAACACCTTGGCCAGTTCATCTTCTGCCACGCTGTAATATTGGAAGATGCCAGGGATGCGCGGCTCGATAGCCGCATTGGGATGGTTGTAGGAGCTGGACTGCGAGTTGAGGTAGCTCGTGATGAACGCCTCGTCGTAGCCCGCCGACACCCATTCCCTGATATCGAACTGGCTCTTGCGGTAGCACTGGAAGCCGGAGGGATAAGCCGCCGTCCACAGCGCCAGATCCTTGCCGCCGAGATGGGCCGCCGCACTCCAGGCCGCTTTTTTCTTCTTCTCGTCACTGTCGACCCGCGCCATTACGTAAACGCCCCAACCCAGATAGGCCATGTTCGGTGCGTGGTTCGGGCCGCTGGCGAGTTTGTCCCACTGGCCGGTCTTCGAATTGTAGACGTCGTCCGAGCCCGGCAGAATATCAAAGCCGATCGTATCACCCACCACCGAACTGTCGCTGGTGCGTGCGCCAGCACCCACGTCGCCCCACCAAGAGACCATCGAGCCGGTACCGGCCAGAAACTGCTGGAAGGCTGTCGTGCCCGGATCAGCGTTCAGCTGGTCCCCTGCTTCCGACGGCAAGGCGTCAATGACGTCCTGGATCGCTCGGACCCAGGCCGGGTTGTTGATACGGGGCTTCATCGTGTCGGTGTCGAACAGCCAGGCCTTGTCGTCTGGATGCTTGGCATAGGCCGTGGCTCTCGAGCCGAGGAAGTAGAAGCCGAAACCGCCCCAGGCCTTGGGTGCGTCAAGATAGCCGACCGCTTCCATACCACCAACGGTCTTGCCCTTGAGAAATTTGGTAACCTCCTGAACCTTCTGCCAGGTCTTTGGCACGCCCCACTCGCCCTCATGCCCTTCGTCCTTCCAGGCTTTGGCGAGATCCGCGTCGGCGAAGTAATCAGTGCGATAGTTGAAGTTGTGGCAATCGCCATCAACGGACACGCGGTAGGTCTTGCCATCCCAGGTACCAACGGGCGCTTTCAGGTAATCCACGTAATCGTCCATGTCGATCTGGGACTTGACCCAATCCGGCATTTCCGAAGCGAGCCCCTTGCCGCAGACATCGCCCTCGAACGGAGCGCCCATTTCCAGAATGTCGAAATCGACCGTACCTGTGGCAATCGCCTGTTGCAGACGTGGATTGTAATCCGCCTGGGCCAGATCGATCCATTTGATCTTCGCACCGGTATATTCTTCCCATGGCTTCAGAAAGCCGCGGAACAGAACGTTATGAAGGTTCTGGTTGTTGAGGCCCATGAAGGACAGTTCAACACCGGCAAATTCGCCCTGTTTGACGTTCTTTTTCGTGGCCTCCAGGCACATCTCACCAACCTTCTGCCAGTCGGCATCAGTTGGCGAGCCCTTGCCGACGCCGGGAACCTGCAATATCAGGCTGCGCAGCGACGCATCCTGCGCAAAAGCTGCACCAAAGCCGCCGAGCGCGAAATTGGCCGCCGCCACAGCCCCCAGGCTTGCACCTGTCCTCAGGATGGCACGGCGGCTCAGGCCAATGGTCATCATTCTCTCGAAATCGCTGACTTTCATGTGGGTCTCCTCCCGTTTATAGAAATGTTTCGATGCACGGCAACCAGCCCCCTGCCTGGAGCGCCAGCCAGAACTGTCAGTCGAGCCGCAGGCCGCTCTCTCCATCGAAAAGATGGACAAGATCCGGGTTCGGCGTCATGGCGATTGCGTGGTTTGCCGGTTCATCGACGCGCTCGCGAAAGACACCGATGATTTTCTGATGTCCGAGCCTCGCAAATACCTGCGTTTCCGATCCCGTCGATTCCACAACGGTAACATCTGCGCTGACTGCCCCGCCGAGCGTGAAGTGCTCCGGCCGGATGCCGTAATAGGCCGCTCTGCCATCGGAGCCTGCCGGGGCGTGAACCAATGGCAGGCGGATACCTTCGTCCGTTTCGAAGAACGGCGTGCCGGACGTCTGAATTTTGCCCTTTATCAGGTTCATCGAAGGCGAGCCAATGAAGCCCGCGACAAAAATGTTGGCTGGCCGGTCGTACAGCGTCAGCGGCGAGCCGATCTGCTCAACGCGCCCGTCTCGCAGCACCACGATCCGGTCTGCCATGGTCATGGCCTCGACCTGGTCGTGGGTCACATAGATCATTGTCGTTGCCAGACGGCGCTGCAATTCCTTGATCTCGGCCCGCATCTGGACGCGTAATTTTGCGTCGAGATTGGAAAGTGGCTCGTCAAACAGGAACACCTTGGGATCTCGAACGATCGCCCGGCCCATCGCCACGCGCTGCCGCTGGCCACCGGAAAGCTGGCGCGGATAGCGGGCGAGGTAAGGCGTAAGATCAAGAATTTCAGCAGCTTTATGGACGCGGGCGTCGATATCGGCCCTGATTTCTCCACGCATTTTCAGCGCAAAGCCCATGTTTTCGGCGACTGTCTTGTGCGGATAAAGAGCGTAGCTCTGGAAGACCATGGCGATATCACGGTCTTTGGGCGGCAGGTCGTTCACGACCTTGCCGTCGATCTGGATGTCGCCAAAGCTGATCGGCTCAAGACCCGCAACCATGCGAAGCAATGTCGACTTTCCACAGCCCGACGGTCCCACCAGAACGACGAACTCGCCATCCGGGATCTCGACGGATACGCCATGGATGACCGTGAGGCTCCCATAAGCTTTGCCAACATTCACAATATTCATCGATGCCAAGAAATGCCCTCCTCCAAGGCGCCGCGCACTCCTCGCGACGTTCGATCGGCCTCCCTGAGAATGGCGGCGGGGAGAGCTTCTGCTCTTCCCGCCGCTGCCCGGCTTATCTTGGGAGGATACCGTTCGTCTAACGAACTTCACATAGTAAATATTTTGTGTAAAGTATGCTTCTTAGGGTTTCTTTAAAAAAGATCACGTTTGCCGCAAGGAAATTGCGGGAACGGCCTGCTAATCCGGGACTGAGGTGACTGTTCGCTTCTAAAATCAGGCAGCAAAACGTTTTTTTGTGCGCCTCGTCCAGTTGAAAACATTACGATGTTTGTATATTTCATAAAGTATGAGTTTCGTTTCAGGGAGGAAATGTGAATGTTGAGAGGAATCGACCCGGTCCTAAACGCCGAGCTGATACATGCATTGATGCTGATGGGGCATGGCGACCAGCTTGTGCTCTGCGACGTCAATCATCCCGCCCAAACGATCGCGAGACATACCACCTACGGAAAGCTCATCGATGTTTCCGGGTGCGGCCTTGAGCGGGTTGCTGAAGCCGTTTTGAAGCTCTTCCCGTTGGATACATTCATCGAAGCGCCCGTAAAGCGGATGCAGGTCGTTGGCAACCCCGACGGCCAGGCGCCGATCTTTTCGGCGATGCAAAAGGTCATCGACGAAGCAGAAGAGCGCGTTGTGCAGATGGAAGCGCTGGAACGTTTTGCCTTTTACGAGGCAGCAAAGAAATCCTTCGCCATTGTCAGGACGTCGGACCCGGGACCCTACGGGTGTTTTATCTTCAGCAAGGGTGTCATCTAATCCTTGGCGAGGTACTAAGACCTACGGGCTCAAGGACGATCGGCCAGCGCGCGGGACGCGTCGATCCAGGTGCTGGCCGCATCGAGCAGTTCGTCCAGCGAAGCTGCCGCTGCCTGGCCGGGTACGTAGGCGCTTGCCCACTATTGAAAATTGAGTGCTCCGATCCTGTCGGGTCCCGATTCCAGAAGATGGGTCGGTTCATCGAGATCCTCATTGGAGACCTTGCGTCCCAGTTGCTTGTTGATGATAATGCGTCGTCCTCGGGGACGCCTGAGCTTTAGACATGGCGCGAACAGTTGCCAGCCCATTGCTCCATCGGTCACACTATAGGGGGCAGGCCTCATCCAACGACGAACCGTTACCGGCACACTGTGCCCGTTCGTCCCGCTTCGCAGTTCGCCCGACTGCATTCAGCCGGAACAGACCGAAGAGTTCAGTCCGTCCCATTCAATTTGCGGGAAACCCGGTTGAGTGCCGTTTCAATCTCAGTTCCCGACAATGCTGTATAGCCGACGACAAGCGACCGATCAGAAAAGCGTTTCAGGTTTCCTTGTTCCAATGCTCCTGCCATTGCAAGCGGATAAAGGCCGACGTCACAACTCAAAGCCACAGCATGAATATCGGCCGCAGCGGGCAAGTCAGGCGGCAGCATCCACATCACATGCATGCCACATTCCTTGCCGGACACCGTGCTACCTGGAAAGTGACGGGCAATCGTATCAACCAGCGCATTCCTGCTTGCCATATAGCTTCGCCTCAGGCGCCTGAGATGACGCGTGAACGCCCCTTCCTTCAGGAACTCGGCGACGACCATCTGCTCCAGCCAGGGCGAACCGTTGTCCAGCAGCGTTTTGACGATATCCGCCTGATCAAGAAGGTGTCTGGGAAGAACCGCGTAACCGAGCCGAAGGCCTGCGCCGATCGACTTGGAGAAGGTCCCGAGATAGATGACGGCTCCCCGCCTGTCGAGACCCGCCAGGGCCGTCAGTGGCAAGCCATCATACCTGAAATCGCTGTCGTAATCGTCCTCGATGACATAGCTGCCTGTCCTGTATGCCCAATCAAGCAGATGAAGCCTGCGATCGAGGCTCATGGTGTAGCCGGTCGGAAACTGGTGCGAGGGCGTGACATAGACGAGGTTTCCGGAAAAATCCTCAAGCTGGGAAACTACTGCTCCGAACTCGTCGACGTCGATCGGCTTCAAGCGTGCGCCATAGCTGTTGAACAGAAATGCCGCCCCCTGATAACACGGATTCTCTACAGCGACGCTTGGTTGCATGCGTCCGCTCAAGAATATGCGTGCAAGCAAATTGAGAGCGCCCTGGATACCGGAAGTAATGACAATCTGCTCCGCGCCCGCATCAATCCCGCGGGTGTCGCGCAAATGAGCTGCTATTGTCGATCGCAGCCCAGGAATGCCCCGCGGATCGCCGTATTCCGTTTGCGCCTGATGCGCGATCTGAAGATTTCTGGCAATGGAGCGTCTCCAAAAGTTGCTCGGAAAGCTCGACGGGTGCGGCCGGCCAACGAAGAAATCGAATTTCGGGCGTAGGGCACGTTCCGACCATAGCTTGGGCGCTCGCCCGGTAAACGACGGATTGGCGCCAAGCCGAATGCGCTTGCCGGTTTCGATTGTCGCGGCCCCGGTATTCCTGACGAGAACGGCGGTTTCGGGCAGTCGATCATTCACAAAGATTCCGGAGCGCGCCTTAGCTGCGATGTAGTCCTCAGAAGCGAGGCGCTCATAGGCATGAGAAACCGTATTTCGCGCAACATTTATCTGTTCCGCAAGACTACGGGACGATGGCAGTTTTTGTCCCGCCGCGAGCGACCCCGCAAGGATCATCTGGCGAACCGCCTCGTATATCTGCACCTGAAGGGGCCGCTCACCCAGCCGATCAAGATCAAGGATCAATTGCATTCGTCACCGGGCGACGCCAACGCATGCGTCGTCTTGAGCTGGCACCATAAACTTTGCTGGATCTGGAGCTACCAAGCAGCCACATCGAACCTAATGTTGAGTTGCTTGTCAACTCGACCGTGCCAAAGAGCACAAAGGGGAACTCAAATGTCCATCTTCCTCAGCATGCAGCGTGTCCGGTTTTCCAGTCCGGACGGTTACGAGAAATTTAAGGTGATCTTCGCCGATACGCGCAACCACCTTATGAAAATGCCGGGCTTCCTTCACCTCACATGGTGGGTTCACCCCGAAGATCCCGGCTGGTTCAATGAGGTCAGCTTTTGGATCAGCCGGCAATCACTTCGTGACTGGCACATGAACGTCTATCACAAATACGCCAAGGAGTGGGCGGCGCGAGGCGCCATCATGGAAGACATCATCACCAACTTTGAGCTGACCAGCACGCGGCTGTTGCGGGTCTGTCCCTGCTGTGGACATGTGGAGGACAAGGTCTATGAATTGCAGGAGGAGCAAAAAACGCTCGCGGAGCCTTGCCCCAAGTGTGAGTTCAACTTCCCGGTCATGCCGATGACGCCGAGCAGCTTCGCGGTATTCAAGGATATTCCCAAATGTGAAGCCATTGCCTCACCGACGGAAATTGAGCTGGCAAAATAAGAAAGGCGCCATCTTCGCGCCGTCGTGACCGAGGGCACGTAAGTTCCTTCCTGGCTGGCGGCCGTTGGGGCATCTGTGCCAATCGCCGCATTCTCTCGCCGGCGACCGAAGGAAGATGAACGGGTGAATAGCGATCAGAGTGCGCGCTCCGCAATCATGATTTGATCTTACGGGACGCCGGCTCCGAGAGAGCCTGCGTTCGCAGACCAAGCTCTCGTTGACTTGCGCGGCGACCGCAGCAATCGACAGCTCCTGATATCCGTTGCACCTGAGCTCCTCGACCGTCGCGTCAACCACAGCAGCACGTACGCACGCTTCTGCCGCCCGTCCGGCGCGAGGCGCAGATCGTCACCAAAACTAGACAGTGCTCAGCAACAAGCTCGTTTCGCTGTTTGAGACGCCGTCGATCATGCGGACCTCGCGCAGCACGCGATCAAAGTCCGAGAGGCTTCCAGCGCGTATATCGGCCACAAGATCCCAGTTGCCATTGGTGGTGTGCAGCGAGGAAATCTCGGCAATGCCACGCAGCTTGCGGATGACCTGCGTCGTCGACTTACCCATGACCTCGATCATCATGACCGCATGTACCGTCAGCTCATCATAATCCTCGCGCACCCGCACGGTGAAACCAAGCAGCGTACCGGTTTCCGTCAGCCGGTTCAGCCTGTTTTGAACCGTACCGCGCGCGACACCCAATGCATCGGAGAGCTTGGCCAGTGACGCGCGCCCGTCGACCCTCAGATGGGCAATGATCTGCCGGTCGAGCTCATCGGGTATGTACTTGGCGATGCTCATTTGGATCTCTGACTGAATTGACAACCGGACTGAACATATCGTTCAAAATGATTTCAAAAACAACAAAGTTCTGCGATTTCGGCTGAACAGGCTCAATGGATATCCTCGCTCCAGCAAGTGAGGAGTTACCCCGATGCCGCCGTCCCCGTCCGCTAAAGCCCTTATCCCTTTCGTCAGCGTCGAGAACATGATGCGCCTCGTGCATCATGTTGGCATAGAACAGATGCTGGTCGAACTGACGGATGCCATCGAGGCAGATTTCCGCCGGTGGCCCTGTTTCGACAAGACGCCGCGCGTTGCCTCGCATTCGCGCGAGGGCGTCATCGAACTGATGCCGACGTCCGACGGTGAAATCTACGGCTTCAAATATGTGAACGGTCACCCGAAAAACATGGCCGAGGGGCTTCAGACCGTCACCGCCTTTGGCCTGCTTGCATCCGTATCCACCGGTTATCCGGTGCTCCTGGCGGAGATGACCCTGCTGACGGCGCTGCGCACCGCGGCCACATCGGCAATGGCCGCCCGGCATCTGGCGCCCAAAGGCACCAAGGTCATGGCGATGATCGGCAACGGAGCACAGGCGGAGTTCCAGGCGCTGGCGATGAAAGCAGTGCTTGGGATCGATGAGGTGCGACTTTACGATATCGATCCGCGCGCCACTCAAAAGACGGCCGCGAACCTGAAGGGAAGCGGCCTGACGGTGACCCCGTGTAAATCGGCTCAGGCCGCGATCGAGGGGGCCGGCATCATCACCACCTGCACCGCCGACAAGCAATGTGCGACGATCCTGACCGACAACATGGTCGGCGCCGGCGTGCATATCAACGCCATCGGTGGCGATTGCCCCGGCAAGACGGAGCTGCACAGGGATATTCTGTTGCGCGCCGACACCTTCGTCGAATATCCGCCGCAAACGCGTATTGAAGGCGAAATCCAGCAGATGGAGTCGGGTTACCCCGTGACAGAGCTTTGGAAAGTAATCCTCGGCGAGGCTGAAGGTCGGCGTGACGCACGCCAGATCACCCTTTTCGACAGCGTCGGTTTCGCCATTGAGGATTTTTCCGCGCTGCGTTACGTGCGCGCAAAACTCGAAGGCTTAAGCTTCTACCAGGAGATCGACATTATCGCTGATCCCGATGATCCGCGTGACCTTTTCGGAATGTTGCAACGCGCCCGGGCCTGAGGAGCAGGATCATGAAGAAACCCTATTCCGTTCAGGCTCCGGCCGCTGTCGTCATGGTGCGTCCGCACCATTTCGCCGTCAATACTGAGACCGCCGCCGACAACCGTTTTCAGGCGAAGCCGAATAGCGGCGAGGATCTGAGCGCCATTGCCAATGCGGAAATCACCCGCGCCGCGCAGACGCTCGAAAGCCAAGGTGTGGTGGTGCATCTCTTCGAAGACGAAGGCACCGGCACACCGGACTCGGTCTTTCCCAACAACTGGTTTTCCACCCATGCTGGCGGTCATGTCGCCATCTATCCGATGAAGGCCGAAAGCCGCAGGCATGAGCGTCGCCGGGACGTCATCGAGATGCTGAAGAGCCGCTACCGCGTCCAGGACATCATCGACTATTCGGGGTTGGAGCCGGACGGAATTTTTCTCGAGGGCACGGGGGCCATGGTGCTCGATCACATTGACCGTGTCGCTTATGCCGCGCGCTCCGACCGCACCGATCCGATCGCGCTCGAACGCTTCTCGACCCATTTCAATTTCGAACCCATGGTCTTTGATGCGCGAGACGAGACGGGCGTGCCGGTATATCACACCAATGTCCTGATGTGCATTGGAACGGACTACGCGATGATCGGTCTAGACATGATCGCCGACAACCGCCGTCGTGGAGAAATCGTTGCCCGGCTTGAACGCTCGGGACGAAGGGTTATCGCGCTTACCAACGCGCAGATCCGTCACTTCGCCGGCAACTCGCTTGAGCTGCAGGGGCGCGACGGCCGTATTCTTGCGCTCTCAACCACGGCATTCTCCTCGCTGACGAGAGAACAGATAGACACGATCCGTGAAAGCGCCGTTCCGGTCGCGCTGGACATACCTACCATTGAAAAGGCCGGTGGTTCGGTGCGCTGCACGCTTGCTGGCATCCATCTGACGCCCCGGTGAGAGAAATCAGTAAGCAGGTTAGCCCCTGGCACGCGGCGAGGTAGCGATCAATTCAGAAAACCGGTTGGTGGCGAGGCGGTCTGCGCTCTGGACAAGAGCTGCAATGGACTTCCGCCGGATCGTCCTTTTTCAGGAATTCGACTATATTGAGGACATTGTTTTCTTTCATGGAGTCATACGATTGCCCCGTAGCGCGCCCCGGATCCAGCACCTCAACTGGAATTTGCTTCGAACCTTTCTCGTCATTGTCGAGGAGGGCAGCATCACGAGGGCTGCCAATCGGCTATTCATCCGTCAGCCCTCCGTCACAGCCGCTTTGCAGAAGCTCGAGGAAACGCTCGGATGTCAGTTGATCCAGCGTGACAGCCGCCGTTTTGTGCTCACGGTACAGGGCGAAACGCTCCGCCAGGAATGCGCTGAAATTTTCCTGCGCGTCGAACGCATCGGCGAAAAACTGTCGGCGGAGGCAGATGATCTGACGGGCCAGATCCGTGTCCTGATCGTCACCAATCTCGTTCTGCCACAGCTGGATCAGGCGCTCCGCCAGTTGCGGCGCCGCCATCCGTCGGTCACGATTCGAATCGATGTGGCCAATACACAGGATATCGTTCGCGCCATCGGGCAGAAACAGGCAGCCTTCGGCATCTGTCTGCTGCCAAAACCACTCGCCGGAGTGGACTGCAAATTCCTGCTGAGGGAAACGTTCGGGATCTATTGCGGCGCCTCGCATCCGTTTTTCGGACGCGTCGATATCACGATGGAGGAATTGCGGCAGGAAGCCTTCGTGGCCTTCGCCTGTGGCCAGGAAGGCGGGGCGCTAGAACCGATGATCGCACTTCGCGACGGTGTAGGGCTTGGCAAATGGACCGTAGGCTCAAGCCCGCACATGGAAGAAGTCCGGCGGATGATCATCGCCGGCATCGGTGTGGGAATTCTGCCCGTGGACGCTACGCGCGGCGTTGCGGAAGACGAGATCTGGCAGATACCGCTGCTTGAGGATTCGCTGGGCGCGGACGCCTATTTTCTGCGCAACCCCGATATGGAACTGGGCGGAGCGGAGCGGGCATTTCTGACAATCTTCGAAAACGAGCTTTTCGACGCCCAGGCTGCGGCCGCCCATCTGCAAACCGGCGACGGCTAAACAGGGATGACGAAAGACGCAAGCGCCTTTCGCCATCCCCTGGCATTCAGTCGGGGCGGTTCGCACGCTCCAGCACGGCCTGAACCAGCACGTTCACACCGGGTTCGATGTCGGCGACCGTGACGTTTTCCGCCTCGTTATGGGAAAGACCGCCCTCACACGGTGTGAAGATCATCGCCGTCGGCAGATATTCGGCAACATGCATGGCGTCATGTCCGGCCTCGGTGAGGAGGTCGATTGAGGAATAACCGAAAGCGTCGGTGGCGTTGCGAATGAGTCCGATGCAGTCGGCATCGAAATGCATGCCGCCATAGGCCCAGCCTTCCTTGACAACGATCTTGCAGCGCGATCGCTCTTCCAGTTCGGGAAGTTTCGCCTTGAAGGCCTCGAACATGGTGCTGACGAGGGCGTCGTCGGGGTGGCGCAAGTCACATGTCATTTCCACGAAATTCGGCAGCGCGCCGAGGAGATTGGGTTCCGCCCTGATGCGCATTGTCGTGGACTTGCCGCCGGTTTCGTGATTGGCCCAGCCGATCGCATTGATCGCCAGCGTCACCTCTGCCGCCCCCACCAGCGCGTTCTTGCGCGCGGGCATCGGCGTCGGTCCGACATGTCCGGTTTCGCCATGTACTTCCACCACGAAACCACGCACGCCGAACGCGCCGGTTACGATGCCGAGCTGCTTTCCGGCCTCCTCCAGCCTCGGCCCCTGCTCGATATGCAGTTCGAACAGGCTGTCGAACGCTTCCGCCGAAACGACATCCTTGCCCTTGAAGCCAGTGCGCTCCAGCTCACCGCCCAGCGTGTGGCCGTCCCGGTCCTTGCGGGAATAGGCGAATTCCGCAGCTTTCGCCCCGGTAAAGACCGCCGAACCGATCATCGGCGGCTCGAAACGCGCGCCCTCTTCATTGGTCCAGTTTACAAGGGTGATCGGCCGGCGCGTCGTCAGCGAATGGTCATTCAGAGTGCGCACAAGCTCCAGCCCGGCCAGCACCCCGAGAATGCCGTCGAAACGGCCCCCATGGACCTGGGTATCAAGATGGCTGCCAACGAGAACCGGCTTCGCATCCGCATCGGTACCGGCGCGCTCGGCAAAGATATTGCCTATGACGTCGATCCGGACCGTCAGGCCGGCTTCTTCGCACCAGGCAATGAACTGGTGACGCATCGTCGCGTCTTCGTCGGACAGCGCAAGCCGCTTCAGGCCACCTTTTCCGGTTGCGCCGATTTCGGCTGAGCGCATCAGCGTCGCCCACAGGCGTGACATGTCCGGCCGGATGTTGCTCAATTTTTTCATTTCGGTCCCCTGTTATGGGTTCGTTGCGGCAATGCCCCGGCGTAACCGGCAGCCCGCATACGACCTTTTCCAATCTGTGGAATGACAAAGGGGATAAGACCAAACCGGCCAATTCAAAAATAGATAGATTCGATACTTAAAATAAGAATGGCGATTTTGCTGGTCGGAAAAAACCTCAACGGCCAGAAGACAGGCAAGGACGATTACGAAAATTGCACCTTCGATATCGCCATGATTTCATCGTTTATACCGAATTCGCATTCGCCATCGAGACGGTCGGATGTGCTCCTGATTTTGTCTATAGCGCGGCCCTATGGAAGAAATCTGCATTATCTATTTGTCGGGAGCATCACGGTTTCCCATCATTGGGCAAAACAGGGGAACATCGCGGCGTATCAAACTGACGGAGAAAACTGCAAATGGTTTCTCCGCAAGGGATGTCATTGGCATCATGCCCTCACCATGCATCCGGTTCCGCTTCGTCGTCTCCCCGTTTTCTTCACGGCAACAAAAAGGGGAATATTCATGCAAGGGGAAACCGCTCTCGTGGGCTCCGTCGGAAAACAATCGGTCAACGTTCGGCGGATTGCCGTCGCAAGCGTGATTGGCACCACCGTCGAATGGTACGATCTTTTCGTCTTCGCCACCGCCTCGGCACTCGTCTTCAACAAGATCTTCTTTCCGAGCTTCGATGCGACTATCGGCACGTTGCTGGCATTCGGCACCTTCGCCTCGGCCTATCTCGCCCGCATCGTTGGCGCCGCGCTTTTCGGTCACTTCGGTGACCGGATCGGCCGCAAATCGATGCTGCTCGTATCCCTTGTCATGATGGGTGTCGCGACCTTCGCCATCGGCCTTCTGCCGAATTACAACCAGATCGGCGTCTGGGCTCCCATCCTGCTTCTGGCGCTGCGTGTAGTGCAGGGTCTGGCACTTGGCGGCGAATGGGGCGGCGCGGTGCTGATGGCTGTCGAGCATGCGCCCCAAAACCGGCGGGG
Organism: Rhizobium sp. GR12; assembly: GCF_036596185.1. Lineage (NCBI taxonomy): Bacteria > Pseudomonadati > Pseudomonadota > Alphaproteobacteria > Hyphomicrobiales > Rhizobiaceae > Rhizobium > Rhizobium sp. GR12. Next base: position 159,918 of record NZ_JASXTH010000003.1, read on the forward strand.
CCTTTATGGATCATGGGTTCAGATCGGCGTTCCGGCCGGCACACTGATTGCAAACCTCGCTTTCCTCGCCATCGGTTTCCTCATGTCGCCCGAGGATCTCGTTTCCTGGGGCTGGCGCATTCCGTTCCTGATCAGCATTTTTCTGGTCGGTGTAGGTGCTTATATTCGCCTCAACACCGCCGAAACGCCGTCCTTCGCCAAGGTGAAAACGGAAGAGGCAACCGTGCGCATGCCGTTCATCGAACTGCTGTCGAAATCCTGGAAGACGGTCGTCCTCGGCGGCATCGCCACCATGTCCACCGGATCTTCCTTCAATCTCATCGTCGCCTTTGGCCTGAGCTACGGCACCCAGGCGCTCAACATCGCCCGCAACGAAATGCTGATAATCGTGCTGATCTCCTGCACGGCCTGTATTTTCCTCCTGCCGCTATTTGGGCTGCTTTCCGATAAAATCGGCCGCCGGCCGGTCATCCTCGGTGGCATTCTCGCCGAAGCGCTCGTCGCCTTCCCGATGTTCTGGCTGATGGATACCGCCACCTTCGCCGGCGCCCTCCTTGGTTACCTGCTGATGATGACGGCCTTTGCCGCCAATTACGGCCCGATCGCCACCTTCCTCGCTGAACTCTTCGGCACGAAAGTCCGTTATTCCGGCCTCTCGATCGCCTACATGCTGTCGGGTGTTCTGGGCAGCGCACTCACCCCGGTCATCACGACCTGGCTGCTTTCAGCCACCGGTAGCGGCGCCTCCGTCGCCTGGTACATGATAGGTTCCGCCCTGCTCTCGGCCGTCGCACTGCTGGCGCTGACCGAAACCGTAAAGCGCGATCTGGCCAGGACCAATTGATCCCCTTCGACATATCCCAGGACGCCGGCCCCGCCGGCGTCTTTTCTTGTGGAGAGACGCATGGAAAATCCCAACCAGATCAACGAAGCGCTCGAATTGCTCACGAGCGTCGAGACGGCGACGATCGGCCATTTCAGATCGGAAGGTTTTATGGATCCGGCGATGCAATGCGTCATCGACGGCATCCGCGTGGCAGGGCGAGCGCTGACGGTCAGCCTGCCGCGAGATGATGGCACGGCGCTTCTTTATGCTCTTTCCCGGGCCATGCCCGGGGATATCCTTGTCATCGAACGACCGAATGATGACCGGCATGCCTGCTGGGGCGCGGTGATGACCGCTGCGGCGCTTGCGCGCGGCGTTTCCGCCGTCGTCATCGACGGCTACGTAACCGATGTTGGCGCCATCCGAAGCGCCGGCCTGCCGGTCTGGTGTCGAGGCCGCTCACCCATAACGACAAAACCGGGTGGCGGCGGCAATGTCGCAGCACCGGTCCTCTGCGGTGGTGTGACGGTGAGCAACGGCGATGTCGTGCTGGCCGATGAAAACGGCGTCTGCATCCTGCCGCCAGCCAAAGCACTGGCCGCAGCAGAAGAGGCGCTCGTCATTCAGGCGAAAGAGCCCGGCGTCATTGCCAGGCTCGAAAACGGCGAGGATATCGTCAAGGTTTACGGGCTTTCGCCGCTGGAGCGCTTCCGGCAAAAGGGGCGCGCAATTTCACTCAAAACAATGCACAAAAAATCGACGCATCGGTGATCCATCCGCCGCGCCCTGTCCAGACCGACTTACCTCAGATGACGGCAAGGCATTCAATCTCGATGTTGAAGGGCAACGCCCAGGGCTTGATTGTCGCGGAGGTGCGCGCCGGAAAGCCGCTACCGAAATATTCGTGGTATATCTCGTTCACCGTTGCCATCATCGACCCGTCGGTCACATAGACGGTGGTCTTGATGACATCTTCGAATGTCGCTCCGGCCGCCGCCAGCGTTACCCGCAAGGCTTCAAGCGACGCCCGGGTCTGGACGGCGATATCGCCTTTTACGATCTCACCGGTCCGCAGATCGACCGGCGGCATGCCGCAGGTGGCAATGAAACTGCCGGAGCGAACGAGGGCCGAAGTCGGCGCACCAAGCCGGCGGATCGCCTCTGAAACCACCGGGACTTCCACGATTTCGCGTTTGGCCATATCTCTCACCCTTCTGCATTTGAAACCGCAGCTTCATAAACCATGGTTGCGGCCGCAAGATCGGCAAGCGCGGTTCCCACAGCCTTATAGAGCGTGATTTCTGTGTCCGAACCACGCGCGAAACGGTTTTCCCTGCAAAGTCCGGCTAGGGTTGACCTGACGTTTTTCTCCGAAAAAAGGCCGGTGTTGATAGGCTGAACGAGATCGCCTGCCTCATGCAGCGCCTCGTCCGTATCGATAAACACGGAAGCCCGAAGAATGGCATCGTCATCCGCCTCACGCATGCCGGGCGTGAAGCCGCCGATGAGATCGACATGTGTGCCCGGACGCAGCCATTCACCTTTGATGATCGGCGTGGTGGCCAGCGTCGCGGCGCTGATGATGTCGGTCTCAGCGACAGCTTTCTCGAGATCGTCGACTATGGAGGCTGCAAGCCCAGAAGCTGCTATTGACTGCGCCAGCCGCTCCGCATTGCCGCCATCTATGTCCCAGACTGCCACGTGATCGAGCGGACGGACGGCCCGATAGGCATCGGGAATGAGGCTTGCGACACGGCCGGCACCCAGTACCAGAAGCCGCCTGGCATCCCTGCGCGCCAGGTAGTCCGCCGCGAGTGCCGACGCCGCAACTGTCCGCCGGCCGGTGATGACATTGCCCTCCAGTGTGGCAAGCTGGATACCGGTCTGGGCATCGTAAAGCATGTAGGTCGACGTCAGCCCCGGCAGGTTTCTGCCGGCATTTCCGGGGAAAACCGTAACGATCTTTATCCCGAGATAACGCGATGATCGATGCGCGCAATGCCACGCGGGCATCAGCAGCAACGTTGCAGCGGCCTCGTCCGTTACATCGACCGTGTGATGGTGCCGGACTGGCATCTCACAGCCTTCGACAAAAGCGGCGCGCAGCGTGTCGGTCAATTCCTTGAACGGCAGAAAAATCGCCGTTTCTTGCGCATCAAGACCAATCACCTTTTCATTCTCCACATTAGCGTTGAAGATGAAAATGGCCCACTCATGAGATTATTGTAACGCCGAATCTTACTATCCAATGCATAGAAACCAGCGTCATCGCCCAGGTGGCCGGCACGTCTCCCGGATAGGATGCGAACTCGAACTGAATTTTCTCCGACCAGATTTGAAGCTGACGGAAAAGCCTACAGCCGGCAAGGCGCGTCGTGCTGACAATTGGCGATGAGCTTCTATACAATATCCAGTGACAGACGGGGATCGAGCAGGCACGTTCGCGCCTACGGATCGGCCGGCGTGCGGTCGATCTCGGCAGCATGAACATGACGGCTTTTACCATTCTCCTTGGCCTTATAGAGCGCTTTGTCGGCAGCCTTCAGGATCAAGCTTGCGGCTTTCGTTGTATCGGCAACGCACGCGCTGCCGGCGCTGCATCCGATGGTAACGACAAGCTCCTCCGACAGCATGAACGGGAAGGCCATGCATTCGATGACACGATTGGCAACGGAGGCGCATTCAGCAGGCACCGCGTTGGGCATGTAGACGATGAATTCGTCTCCGCCGATGCGGAACGCGATATCGCCCACTCGGGTGTTCTGCTGTAGCCGCTCAGCCACCGCTTTCAGAAGAAGGTCGCCGGCAGCGTGACCGTGCTTGTCGTTGACCAGTTTGAAGCCATCAAGATCCAGACACATGTATGCATAGCCGCCTTTGCCCGCGTTATGTGCGGCAATGTTGTCTTGATAGCTCAGAAACGAAAGTCGGTTGGGCAGACCGGTCAGGGCGTCTGTGTGAGCAAGCGCTCTTGCTTGCCGTTCGGCAGCAATGAGCCTGACGAGTGCACCATGGTTTCGCTGCGTGAGTGAATAAAGACTGGCCAGCAACGGAATGCCGGCAACAAAAGCCATCCAATTGTGCTCGGCCAGCGAAAGAGCTATCGCCGTAAAGAATGGGAACGTGATCAGACAGATGGCGAGAATGGCTGTCCGTGGCATCGCCGCATTGGTAAGAGCGCTGCTGACGCCGACCGTCATTACACATGCGACAACGAGCAGACCCTGGTCGTCAGCCTGGACCAGACAATGCATGACAATACCGAAGACACCGCTCCAGACAAGAATCAGAAAGGCCAAGATTGACCTGCTACGCCGTCTGACGGCGGAGGCGCCGGTGAGCGCATGGGATATCACAATCCATTTGGCTGCGGTCAGGACCACCTCCAATCCAAGCCAGAATATTGGCCATGCCTCTTTTGTGATATATGCTGCAACACTGGCAGTCATCGCGATGCAGGCAGCCCCGAGAATGATCTCCCACCGACGATCAAGGATGTCTTGAAGCAGTTCATCATTGCAATCAGCGCCACCGGTAAGTGGCGAGCCTGCGAGATAGTCGAACCATTTCCTTAACGGGAACATCGTGTGACCGGATTATTACGCTCGTCTGAGACCGGTTATATCAGGCTGATCCAAACAAACGATAAGTTCAACAGGTCGCAATTGAACCGCCCCGAGGCTGTTGAAGGGCGCGATAGAGCCGTTCGCGCTCCTGGTCGCCGATCTTGGTGCACGCCTCGTGCGTCCGCCCGTTCGGTCGGAAATGCCGTGAAGCGCAGCCGGGTCGAGCGAACTCGCCGCTCTCGGGAAACGTCACAGACCCCAGAACGGCCCCGCGACCGGGTATCCGAATGCTTCGATAAAACGTTCTGCCTACCCGACGCCTTGTATCGAAACGTCGCTGTCATGACGAATGAGGGCATCGCCGCATGCAGGAACGGCTTGTCGGTGACAGGCTTCAGAGCTGTGGCGACATCGTTTAATGAAGCGTGCCACTGATCACCATCTTCGAGACGAACTTTGCCAGCAGCTCCTCATCGAAATGTCCCGGCGATGTCATCATCACGTGGATGGCCTGGGCCTGAGACCAGGCACGTTTGTAAGGGCGGGTCGTGGTCAGCGCGTCATAGACGTCACATATTGCCGCCAGACGTGCGACATAGGGGATGTCATGTCCAGCAAGACCGGAAGGGTAACCCGACCCATCGAATTTCTCATGATGATGGCGGCAGATATCAAGAACCTGTTGCGGTGTATCTGGAATGAGCGATACCATCTCGTATCCCCGCTGCGGATGCAGCCGAACGAGCTGCATTTCCTCTGCCGTCAGTTTGCCGGTGCTTTTCAAAATCGTGTCGGGCAGCGCCATTTTTCCGAGATCATGAACCAGCCCGCCCACTCCAAGAAGCCGAACATCCTCTTCTCCCAGACCAAGAGCGCGGCCAAAGCTGATCATCAGCGCGCTGACCGCAAGCGAATGGAGGAACGTGATCTCGTCCTTCTGCTTGAGTCTGGCAACTCCAATCAGCGCCCCGGCATTGCTTGATGCCGCGGACATGATCCGGTCGACGGCCAGTTCTGCCGCGTCGCTGGCGAAGGCGCCTTTGATCCGGGCTTCAGCCAGCACGTTGCGGACATGGGGTTTTGTCTCCTCGATAGACCGCCGCGCCAGATCGACTTCTTTCGCCGAGAAGCTCCTCAAAAGGGTTGCTTCAAACTGCACTCGGTCGAGCGCCTGCGGTCTCGCATTTCCCGGCTCGACATCCCGACCTTTGCGGATATCGATGACGACGGTCATAACATTGCTGTTCATCATCTGCTGAATTTCAGAGGCAGAGGAAATCAGGAAGGAGCTGAAGCGCTGTGGCTGAGCCTGACTGCCGCTTTCAACCTCGTCGATAAACATCCCGACACGCAGTTCGTGCAGCCGGATTCTCTTACGCATGGAAAACCGCCATAAATTTGAAAACTATGAACCCATCTTCAACATCCACTAAAAGAGCGACTGTTTTAACAAGTTATCAATGCCGCCCGGAAAGTCTCGCAAGAGTCGGTAAAATTTCTGGCATTATTCATCGGATCTGCACTACCCGCATGCGCCGATCTCGCACTCAACAATTCTGCGCAGGCTTGGGGCATGAAGGTGATTGTTCTGGTATCACCCTCATGCCCGAGTTGTTGATCAGAACTCTTCCCAGCTTTCCTTGACGGCGGCATTGCCCGAGAACGCATTGGCTAACTTCCCGGCAAGGCGGCGCACGGGTGATGGTACGGGACGGTGCGCGGAGTGGGCCGCTATGGGAGAAGTTGATTGATGAGGCGCGCCGGCAAGACGAAACTGTGAGATCAGTTCCCGCAATCTGCCGCTTTCACTGGCAAGTGTCGTGCCGGCGGCGCTGGTCTCCTCGACCATTGCCGCATTCTGCTGCGTCACCTGGTCCATCTGGTTGACTGCGGTATTGACCTCGGCAAGCCCGACCGATTGTTCCCTCGCCGATGTCGCAATCGAGTCCATATGCTGGTTCACCGTGACGATGTAGCTTCCGATGGTTTTCAGCGCCTCACCGGTTTCACTCACCAGCCTGACGCCGCTCTGGACCTCCACGGATGAGTTGCGGATCAATTCCTTGATCTCCCTGGCGGCTTGCGCCGAGCGCTGGGCGAGTTCTCGCACTTCCTGGGCAACGACAGCAAAGCCTTTACCGGCTTCGCCCGCGCGCGCGGCCTCCACGCCGGCATTCAATGCCAGCAGGTTAGTCTGGAAGGCGATCTCGTCGATGACGCCGATGATGTTGGAAACTTTGTTGGAGGACTGCTCGATTTTCTGCATGGCATCGACCGCACTGGCTACGACCATGCCAGACTGGGCGGCGCTTTCGTTGGCTTGCACCGCAACCTGGCGTGCCTCATCGGCGCGCTTGGACGAGTTGGCGACGTTGACGGTAATCTGGTCGAGAGCCGCGGCCGTTTCTTCCAGAGCGGCGGCCTGCTGCTCGGTGCGTTTGGACAGATCATCAGCACTGCTGCTGATCTCGCGGCTGCCGTTGTCGATCGCATCAGTCGCATCCGCGACAGAGCGCAACGTTTCAGATAACTGTGCGACAGTGGCATTGAAGTTGGCGCGCAGGTTTTCGAAATCAGCTGCAAACGGTTCGACAAGCTGAAACGTCAGATCTCCCCCCGCGAGATGCTTGAGGCCTTCTCCAAGACCCGCCGTCGCCTGAGCCATGGCATCGGCGCGCAGCCGGTCGGCTTCGGCAGTTTTCTGACGCGTAATTTCCGCCTCGCTCCGCATGTTTTCGGATTCGGCAGCGAGCGTCTGCGCTTTCAGCCCGTTCTCCTTGAACACCAGCACGGCCTTGGCCATACCGCCGATTTCATCTCGACGGTCCGTTCCACCGACATCTGCCGTATAGTCCCCACCAGCAAGGCGCCCCATCACCGCGGCCAGCACCTTGATCGGTGAGACCATCCAGGCGCGGATTGCAAAAAAGCCCGCAGCGAGCACGACAATCAAACCGCCAATAACAACCGCGAATGTCGTGACGACAGTTGAGTTGGAAACGTCCGTCAGGACGTTATTGCTGTCGTCCGCATGCTTTGTGACGCGTTCCGTCAACGCTGCAATCTCAGCGGTCAGGGGCGGAAAAAGGGGCTGGCAGCCCGACAGGAACGCGCTCTGGCTCTTCATGATGTCGGCTTCCGCAACAGCCCCTCTGGCCAGATCGAGCGCAGGTTTGCAACCTTCGCTGAGGACGTTTAGGGCTTTATCCTTCAACGTTTTAAAAGCGTTCTCCAGGGGCAGAGCTGCCGCGGCTGAATCAAAATTCCTGACCATCTCGTCGGTGGACGTACGCAGGCTTTCAGCGGTCGTTTTGTTTTCGGCGTCGCTGCGCGAGATCGTCATCTCCGCGATGGAGGCGCGTGCCGTCTGAAAAGCCCTGTTGGCCCTGGTCAGCTTTTGAGCAGCGGTCATCTCACCGGATACCAGGGCGCTATAGTTGGAATCGATTTTCCATATTTGAGTTGCAGAATACGTCACCACCCCGAGGATGAACAATCCGAAGGCGGCCATGATCGTAAGAAATTTTCCGACAATAGAGATATTTTTCATGGCAAAGGTTCCTGCCGCTCCGCTCCGTAAGAAGGGCCGCGTAAGTTAAACAAATGTGCCTGAGAGCAAAATCATTCTGCCGAGGGCCCGGAAAAACGGCCGTCATGCCGTGGATCAAAAAAGCCGAATGGTTTATTCAACATGAGTGATATTAGAGAATTTTCGGTTAAGTTGGCTGTTATCAGATGTTACAGGAATCCCGTAGAGCGTCTCAAAAATCCATGAATGGCGAGCCACCGGTGCCTACCGATGTGAGGGAGCGACAACGATGAGAAGTCCCCGGTAGCTGAAAGAGGTACAGCGAGGCACCTACCGGAAACTTGGAAAATTTCGGATTCAGAATTGCCACGTTCGGCCCCTATGTCCGAACGGCAGCAATAAGGCCAGGATCGCCGACGGAAGCGATCACACACGGGCGGTCGCTGGTATCTCAACGGACTCTTTGCCATGAGCTAGACATCAACAAACGTCTTGCGCAACCAGACGCAGGCATGCCCTGCAGCCAATCCTTCAATCCGTCCAAACTCTTCGTAACCCCGAGATGACACGCACACACGCCCTCAGTTCGCGCCCATGATCATCGCTATCAATTCCGGAACAGACTCCTTTTTGGGAACCGCCGAGCCCGCGATACGGCCCTGCCGCATGACAATGGCCCGATCAGCTACCCGCACTACGTGGTCCATGTTGTGGCTGATAAGGATTACTGAAACGCCTCTCTCGGGAAGCGACTTGATCAAGCGAAGGACCTGGGCGGATTCGCGCACGCCGAGTGCGGCGGTTGGTTCGTCCAATATGACAACTCTGCTCGCGAACGCCACCGCGCGCGCGACGGCAACCGCTTGACGCTGTCCGCCGGACATCAACCCAATCTCCTGGCCGGGATCAAGTGCCTTGATCCCGAGGTTGTTTGCAGCGTCGATCCAACCGGTCGCCTCCCTTGCTTTATTCAGAAAGCCAAAGGGACCCAGCCAGCTCGGCCATATTTTTTCTCGACCGATGTAGAAGTTCGAGGCGACGTCCATATTGTCCAAGACGGCCAGGTTTTGAAACACCGTTTCGATGCCGGCACGCCGCGCGTCACCCGCCGAACTCAGAGCAAGCTTCTCGCCCGCGAGGTGGATATCACCCTCATCAAGTTGCATCACGCCACTGATCGCGCGAACCAATGTGGTTTTGCCGGCTCCGTTGTCGCCTAGTAGAGCGAGAATCTCGCCCTTATGAAGGGTCAAATCAACGCCCCCAAGGGCAGTGACGAAGCCGTAGGACTTTACGGCGTTCTTAACTTCCAAAACAACATTGCTGTTCATCGCATTGCCCTCGCTGCACGTGCACGGAGTTTCTCTTCGAAATATCGGCGGAGAACGTCGAGCTCGAGTGCCAGGAGGATAGACACGCCAATAGCGATCGCTTCCCAGAACGGAGAGACGCTCATCAGGTTCAGGCCGTTGCGAATGACGCCGATGATCAGTGCGCCGATCAAGGCATTGACGATATGCCCCCGGCCGCCGAAAAGGCTGGCCCCACCAATAATTACCGCTGTAACCGCGTCGAGTTCCATGCCCATGCCAGCGAGCGGTGAAGCGGCATCCGTCCGCCCGGCATAGATCAGCCCGGCGATTCCCGCTGTCATGCCCGACAGCATGTAGCAACTCATGATGACCCGGTCGCGTGGGACCCCCAACCATCCAGCAATATCCGGGTTTCCGCCGACAGCGTAGATCCAGCGACCCCAGAGCGTTCTGAGTGTCAGAACCGCGAGCAGAAGGGCAACGAACGCAACGAGTATCGCTGGGACGGGAATCCCGCCGATTGACCCATTGCCTGCAGCCTGCACGACGGGTGCCATCCCGATGTGTTCCGTACCACCGCTCAGAAGAAGCGCCAGCCCCCTCCCGATGCCCAACGTTGCGACGGTAACGATCAGAGGCTGCGGTATTCCGCCCTTCACGATCATGAAGCCGTTGAAGAGCCCGAAGCATGCGCCTGCCGACAGGAAGGCAAGGACATGGAGCAGGCCATTGTCGATACCGGAATCCATCATCAGTCCGGACAGCACCACGGTCAGGCCAAGGACACTGCCCACTGAGACGTCGACCCCGCGGACGATGATGACCAGCAACTGACCCAGCGCCAGCGTTGCTACCATCGTCGTTTGCGTCAGGAGGTTCTGGAGGTTTCGGACAGTAAGGAAATACTCGTTGAGGAAGCTCATTATGATGACGAGCGCGATGAGGATCACCGCAGGCCCTGTTCTCAGGATACGGAGCCCCAATCGAATACCTGGGGCTTTCAAAGCTTCGGAGCTATCCGGCTCCGTGGTGGGCGTTTGCGCTTTAGGCGCACCTGCCCCGCTGTCTGTGTTGGTGGACGACATGATGAAAACCTTCTGACCTGCGTCTCCGAGCCGCAATTCGGCTCGCATTTTGACCGTTGCGCCCCCATGCGTCGCTCGGGGGCGCAGTGTCTCGCGAGTGCCCTCGATTACCTGGCGGCGAGCTTTGCCTTGAGGTCAGTCGCGTAGGCCTTTGCGTTGTCCTTGGTCAGCGGCGTTGCAACGGGCACGACGGTAACAGGCTCAACGGCCTCGTTCTTGGCAACCTTAACCGCGGTATCGATCGCGGTCGCGCCGATAGCCTCGAAAGGATATGGCACGGTGTATTTCCAGTTGCCACCAGAAGCTACCGCCTCTGCCCCGTAGAGCTGACCGCCGATCGACCCCAGAGGCACATTGCTCCCGCCAGCCTTGAGCGCTTGAAGGGAGCCCTGGGCCGAAACGTCGAACACGTTGAAGATACCGCCAAGGTCAGGCGACGATGTGAGCATGTTTTCAGTAATCGTTCGTGCGCTCGCGGGATCGCACTTGGCGTCGGCGTCCATGACGACGTTGTATTTCTTCGACTCCGTTGCCTTCTTGAAGCCATTGATGAACGCGTCGGTATCCGGATTGCCAAGCAGGCAACGGATGATCCCGATCTTCGCCCCTTCAGGCACGATCTGGGCAAACAGCTCGCCGGCCTTACCTGACGCGCCCGGAATGTCGTACAGCACGTCGGACGCGTGCCCCTTCAGCTCGGGAAGTCCGGTATCAAAGCCGACAACCTTGATTCCCTGGGCCCCCGCCTTCTTGAGTGCGGGATAAAGCTGCGCGGCCGCGCCGCCGTGATTGATGGCGATGACGTTGTAGCCTTCGGTCATCGCCTTTTCGATGGCCGTGATGAAGTAGTTGGCATTGGTGCGATCCGGACCAGCAACGATGTCAATCTGGACGTCCGGATATTTCTTCGCTTCCACCTCCGAAGCCTTATGCATCCGAACGAACGACTGGTCGCCCAGGTAAGGATAGATCACGAGCACCTTGGGCTTGTCCGCCGCATATGCAGCTGCACTCAGCATAGATGCGGCCAGACCCAGCAGGATGCCGGCTTTCACTGTCAGTTTCATTGCTTCCTCCACTTCCCGTTACGATCGATATTGCTTAAGCCTGAAGCTTATTGTGCCGCCTCGACCTCCCGCGGCTTCCGTTGCCGATACTGTCTGTTCCGGGCATCGAACATGTGAAGCGAGCGCATTGCCCGCCGTAGCTCTTCGTCTGCCGCCAGCCGTCGATATTCGGCGTACAGGACCTGGTAGTCAGCCAAACGGTCTTCGTTAGGCTCGAACTTGCGCAGACTGCGTGCACCCAGTTGTTCTGCTCCCTTGGCAAACGAACTTACGATCCCAGCCGCTACGGCGCCGTGGATCGCGGCCCCGAGTGCGGTCGGGTTTTCAATGTCGGGAACTTCAATGGTACGCCCCAAAACGTCCGCCATCGTTTGGACAAGAAACGGGTTGCTGCGTGTGAGGCCACTCGTCATGATCACCCGCCGGATCGGAACGCCCGCAGCAAGTGCCAATTCCAGCACGGTCTTCGTGCCGAAGCAAAGAGCCTCGATCAGGGCCCTATAGATCCCGGCAGCCGTCGATTTCAGACTCAAGCCAACGAGTAGGCCAGACAACGCGGAATCCGCTAGCGGGATGCGGTTTCCGGCGAACCAATCGAGAGCCATGACGCCGCCCTCGCCCGGACCGAGCGCTTGGGCTGCTTCGTTGTACGATGCGAAGTTTCTCGATAGGTCCGGATCCCGGGGAAAGGTCTTCACGTACCATGCCAGCATATCCCCGAACGCCGCCTGCCCCGCCTCGTAGCACCAAAGGTTCGGGAGAACGGCACCGAACGCAGCTCCCTCAAGACCGGTAGGAAAGCCTCTGCTCTTATCATCAAGGATGAGGAAACCGGCAGAAGTACCGAGTGCACCAACGAAGACTCCGGGTTCAACGGCACCGACGGCCGGCAGGACCACATGACTGTCGATAACCGCGACGGAAACGATGGCATCGCCTTGGATACCTGTGCGCAGACGCCATTCTGCTGTCAGGGTGCCCGCCGGGCTACCAACCTGCGCGGGCTGAGACAGCCGCCGGGTCAGCCCTGAGACCACATCTTCAGGATATCCCGATACTGCGGAAAACTGCGCCTTGTAAGCGGCGAAATCCAGGCTTCGCATCTCATTGCCGGTGAGCTGCCAGACCAGCCAGTCACCCGCTTCGATAAAGCGCTCCGTCTCGTCCCAGATGGCCGGCGCCTCGGAACTCAGCTGCGCAGCCTTGGCGATCAGCCATTCACCAGACAGCTTTCCACCGAAGTTCTCTAAATATTCGCCACCACCAGCGTTGATAGCGTCCGCGTGGGATTGGGCAGAGTGCTTCCACAGCTTCACATAGGCATGTGGGTCGTCCGGGTGGAGTTCAGCCAGGGCCGTCCCATCGGCTCGCGCGGGCATCGGTGATGACGCCGTGAAGTCGATACCAATCCCGTCAATGGTCTTTCCGGCTCCTAGAGCGAACAGTATTTGCTGAGCGGCCTCGGTGTAGTCAGAGGGGACCTGCAGGACAAAATTCGCCGGCAAGGCATGGCCCATAAGCGAGGTCGTCAAAATCCCGTTGCTGTAAGGGTGAACGTGGTGTCCCTCCTGCGCGCCAGTCCGGGAATTCACCAGAATGCCGCGAGCGGATTCCGACCCGAAGTCGATACCGATGAGATAGGTGTCGGCCATGCCGTTACCCCTTTCTCGCGTCGAGCATCGTTCTGACCCCGTCAACGACAGCCTTTGCGGTAATGTTGAAGTGTTCGAAAAGAACCTCAGCAGGGGCGGATTCGCCGAACGTGTCGATACCAACTACCGCTCCATCGAGGCCGACATATTTGCGCCAGTAATCCGTCACGCCGGCCTCGACAGCGAGGCGTGGCACGCCACCTGGAAGAACGGCTTCCCTGTAAGCGCGGTACTGACGGTCAAAAGCAAATGTTGACGGCATCGATACGACGCGGACATGGATGTCTTTCTCGGCGAGCAACGCCTGCGCTTCGATAGCCAGTGCAACTTCAGAACCCGTCGCAATAACGACGGCAGAAAGTGATCCGCCCTCCTCCTTGAGGACGTATCCACCGCGTCGCATTGCTGCAAGTTTGTCGGCGTCACGCGTCTGGAAAGGAAGGTTCTGTCTCGAGAGGACGAGGCTGGTAGGATTGGAGACGTTCTCGATTGCCACCTGCCAGGCAACAAGCGTTTCTGCCGTGTCGCACGGCCGCCAGACGTCCATGTTAGGCATTAGTCGAAGTGTGGCCAGCTGCTCGATCGGCTGGTGGGTTGGACCATCCTGCCCCAGCGCGATCGAGTCATGAGTGAACACATGGATCGCACCGATCTTCATGAGAGCGGCCATCCGCAATGCGTTGCGCGCATATTCGGAGAACATGAGGAATGTTCCCCCGTAGGGGCGGACGCCCCCATGGCGAAGCATTCCGTTCATGATCGCGGCCATACCGAATTCACGAACACCATAATAGACATAGTTGCCGCCACTGGACGAGCCAAGCGGGCTCGTTCCACTCCACATGGTAAGGTTCGAACTTGCAAGATCAGCCGATCCCCCAACCAGTTCTGGAACCAGCGGCGCGATAATTTCGAGAACGTTCTGGCTGGCCTTCCGGGTGGCTATCGTTTCCGCCTTCGCAACGATATCTTTGAGACCGTCCTCCATCTTTAACGCGAAATCGGCCGACAGGCTGCCGCTCATCCGGCGCTTGAACTCGGCTGCAAGAGCCGGATACTCGGCACGGTATCGGTCAAAAACGGCCAGCCATTTCGCCTCTCGCGAGGCTCCCGCAGCGATCGCGTCGAAAGCGTCGTACACCGTCGCCGGAATATCGAAAGGCTCATACTTCCAACCTAGCGCCGTACGAGTTAATGCAACCTCGGCTGCACCGAGTGGGGAACCGTGGCTGTCATGGCTGTCGGCCTTGTTGGGTGACCCCTTCCCAATCGTGGTGCGACAGCAAATCAGGGTCGGCCGGTCGGTCTCAGCCTTCGCCTCGGCAATCGCATGATCGACGGCGTCGACGTCGTGACCGTCAACCCCGCGGATAACGTGCCAACCATAGGCTTCGAAACGCTTGGGAGTATCATCGGAGAACCATCCACCGACATGACCATCAATGGAGATGCCATTGTCATCATAAAGGGCGAGCAGTTTTTCAAGCCGCAATGTCCCTGCGAGCGAGCAAGCCTCGTGGCTGATCCCCTCCATCAAACAGCCATCGCCCAGGAAAACGTAGGTGTGGTGATCGACGATGTTGAGTTCGTTCCGGTTGAACTCGGATGCGAGAAGCCGTTCGGCGATGGCCATCCCGACCGCGTTGGCAACACCCTGCCCCAGCGGGCCAGTCGTCGTTTCCACACCGGGAGTGTAACCGAATTCCGGGTGCCCTGGCGTCCGGCTGTGCAATTGCCGGAATGCCTTGAGGTCTTCGATTGTAACGTCGTAGCCAGTCAAATGAAGCAGGCTATACAGAAGCATCGATCCGTGGCCGTTCGACAGCACAAAACGGTCACGATTCATCCAGTTCGGGTTGGCCGGATTGTGCTGCAGATGACGTGTCCAGAGCGCAACCCCGATTTCCGCCATACCCATGGGCATGCCAGGGTGGCCTGATTTGGCAGCCTCTACGGCATCCATTGAAAGCGCTCTGATCGCGTTGGCGAGTGTGACGTTGCTGTGAGACATATTATCCATGCTTTATTTCGTGCGAGAGATAAGAGCTGACGTGGGCCACCGGTCGTGGCTCAGGCGCTCGCTGAGACAAAATCGGTCGCTGTCATCGCCCCGGTCATTATCGCTACGGCGTCAGACATCGTGACGGCCCGCGGATTGACCACGGCAGCTCGCCTTCCAAGTCTGTGAATGTGGATGCGATCGGCGATCTCGAAGACGTGGGGCATGTTATGGCTGATCAAGACGATAGACAGCCCTCGCTCGCGAACGCTCTGGATCATGTCCAAGACCTTGCGCGACTCCTTCACCCCAAGCGCGGCAGTGGGTTCGTCCAGAATAATCACGCGTCCACCGAACGCACAGGCTCGCGCAACCGCGATGCCTTGACGCTGACCGCCCGAGAGGGTCTCCACGCTCTGATGGATGTCCTGAACGGTCATCAATCCAAGGTTCGACAGATGACGCCGTGCTTCGGCTGACATTTTTGCTCGGTCGAGTAATCGGAGCACCGATCCGAGCATGCCACCGACGCGGATTTCCCGGCCGAGAAAGAGGTTATCGGCAATGGAGAGTGCCGGAGACAGCGCGAGGCTTTGAAATACCGTTTCGATACCGGCTGCTCGCGCGTCCATCGGGGACTTGAAGGCAACCGGCTTGCCGTCCAGTTTGATTTCCCCGGCGTCCGGGATAACCGCACCGGCGAGTGCCTTGATCAAGGTTGACTTTCCCGCGCCGTTATCTCCGATAACAGCTAGGATTTCGCCGCGGCGCAGTTCGAAATCGGCGCCATTGAGCGCGACGACATTGCCGTAAGTCTTGGTGAGGCCATGTGCTTCGAGAGCGAGTTCCTGATTCATGCCGCAACCCTCCGGATCCACTGATCAACACCGACGGCGGCTACGATTAGAATTCCCACGGAAAATTCCTGCCAAAGCGCATCGAGACCGGCCAGTGCGAGACCGTTGCGAAACACGCCGACGATGAGCGCTCCAATGAGAGTTCCGACGATCGTTCCGCGGCCACCGAACAGGGAAGTGCCCCCGATGACTGTTGCCGTGATGGAGTCGAGGTTTGCGGTCGATCCAGAGGTCGGGCTGATAGCGCCTACGCGTCCGATCAATGCCCAAGCGCCGATAGCGGAGATGAGCCCAGCGCATCCGTACACCGCAAGCAATACGCGCCGCGTATTGATACCGGCAAGCCGGGCAGCATCAGGATCGTCACCGGTCGCGTAGACGTGCCGACCGAACGCAGTGCGATTGAGAACGTACCACGCGCCGGCGGCGAGACCGAGCATGAGAACGGTCCCCATTGTGATGCGGGCTCCGCCAATCTGAACGGCAGCCCCCATCCACTGCAGGATCGGCGCAGCTTCGGCTACCTCCTGTCCACGGATTGTCTGGCTACCGGAATACCAGAGATTCAAAGCACCGAAGACGCTCCAGCTTCCCAAGGTGACGATAAAGGGAGGCAGACGAACATAGGTGACAAGGACGCCGTTGATCATGCCACAGAGCAGCCCGCCTGCCAGTCCGATAACAAATGCGAGTTCGGGTGGCAGACCTGCGACGATTGCGAGGCGACCCATCATGGTTGATGTCAAAACCATGATCGCTCCGACAGACAGATCGATACCGGCAGTCAGGATGACAATCGTTTGAGCGATGCCGATGATCCCGATGATCGTGACCTGCTGCAGAATGAGCGAGAGGTTGAATGACTGGAAGAACTTTCCGCCGGCGACCACGGAAAAGACAATCACGCTAGCGGCCAAAACGATAAAGGGCACCATCGTGGGATTGCTGTGGAGAAAGCGCTGCAGCCGATTGAGGGGGCTTTTACGCTTGTTTTCGAATACAGCGACCGCGTCATTACTTTCTGAAAGGTGCGCTTCGAAGCTGGCCGGCGTCGCCTCCAGCTTGTTTGGATCTGTCATGAGGATACACCCTATTTGAACTGCCGATGCTGGTCCCGCGGCTCAAAGGCGGGACCAGATGAAGAGCGGCGCGAAAGCGAGCGGAGTGAGGTTGACGATAGTGTCCGGGATCAGAACCCCGGAGCACCGACCCGATCATCCCCAGCATGCTTTCAAGGCCTCATCGGATGTGATCGACTCCACACCGGCCACGGGCTTGTCGGTCACGAGCGTGACGCCTGTGTTGAAAAACGGAAGACCTGGGCTGACTTCTGGCTTCTTGCCGGATTTCACATATTCCACGATTGCCTCAACACCGAGCGAAGCCATCTTCAACGGATACTGCATCGATGTTGCACCGATGACGCCTGCCTTGACGTTCTTCACACCCGGGCAACCGCCGTCAACTGACGTGATAAGCACAGAACCTTCTTTTCCCGTCGCCTTGAGAGCTTCGTAAGCACCGGCAGCGGTCGGCTCGTTGATCGTGTAGACCACCGACAGATCGCTGTCCTTCTGGAGAAGCGTTTCCATTCCTGTACGGCCGCCCTCTTCTGATCCCTGGCCCCACTGATGGCCTACGATGCGGCTGTCATCTTCATCTAGGTAGCGCGTGACATCCTTGGGATCGATACCAAAGCCCTTCATGAAGCCCTGATCTCGGGCGACGTCAACGGTCGGCTGGTTCTCCAACGCGTCAAGGAAAGCCACCTTTGCCTTGGACGAGTCGGCAACGCTTTTGGCTGCCCAGGCGCCGATCAATTCACCTGCCTTGAAGTTATCCGTGGCGAAAGTAGCGTCGGCGGCATTCGCCGGCTCGAGCGGGGTGTCGAGAGCGATAACCAGGATGCCCGCCTTGCGCGCCTGCTCGACGGCCGAAACCAGGGCCTTCGTGTCGCTTGGAACGATGAGAATGCCCTTCGCGCCCGCAGAGATCAGGTTCTCCACGGCAGCCACCTGGCTGTCATTGTCGCCGTCGAACTTCCCGGCAAAGCTCTGAACTTTCACTCCACCGAGTTCTGCCGCTTTCGTGCTCGCACCTTCGCGGATTTTGGCAAAAAACGGATTAGCGTCGGTTTTGGTGATGACACCGATAAGGATATCCTCGGCAAGGGCGCTCCCCGGCAAGCCAGCGATGCCAGCGCCGACGAGAAGAGCTGCAAAGCCCCAACGCCGCAAAGATGCACTGCTGCACAAGGTTTTTTTAAGCTGACGGATCATTCAAATTACCTCCCAGATTGATGAACCGAGACCCACTCCTTTGAGGCCATCGGTCTTAACATCCACGTTAATGAACCTCCTTTTGCGCGCTGTCAATCATATCAACCTAGTCTTTTGTATAATTTTATACGTAATAAGTAAGAATTATGTTGATTTTCATCAGCGGCTTTGGAATAGTCTTCGTGCGGCCTCGTCACACGGCCGAAGAAATGTAAGAAAATAAGCATTCGAGACTGACAGGATTCAACGATGCCAAGCACAAACCACGCACACGGTAAAACCAGGCAGAGTGGTGGGGGCGATGTCAGCTCAGACAAAGCGAGTGGCCAGATTCTCTCCCTTGTAGGATCAGGGCGTGCTCGCTCAAGAAGCCTGTTAACTGACCTTTCTGGCCTGTCTCGAGCGACAGTTCATCAGAAGCTGGGAAATTTAATCGACGCTGGTTTGATCAGGGAGACCGAGGAAACGCTTCCGAGTGGTGGCCGCCCCACCCGCACGCTGGATATCAACAGGGACTTTGCTGTCGTCTTGTGCGCCGACATTGGTGAACAGCATATTCGTGTTGCGCTTACGGACCTCCGCCCCACCATTCTGGGTGAGATATCGGAGACGTTCGATATTCTCCGTGGTCCAACCGTCGTGCTTGAATGGATCGAACAGCAATTCGAGGTTCTACTCGCGACCGCGGGAAAAACAGCCAGCGACGTGATGGGAATAGGGATCGGGCTTCCGGCACCGGTTGACTACGCCAATGGCCGGGTGGTTGGTCCTTCTGTCCTTGTCGGATGGGACAATTTTGAAATTCGCGAGCACCTAGAACAGAAGTTCGGGGTTCCCGTTTATGCAGAGAACGACGTGAACCTCCTCGCTCTTAGCGACCACAGACTTCGTCGTCCGGCGGTGAGCGAGATGGTTTTTGTGAAGATCGGCACAGGTATAGGCAGTGGAATCATCACCGAAGGTCGCCTCTATCGCGGTGCTCAAGGTGCCGCCGGGGATATCGGACATATTCAGTTCGCCCGCGAGCCGGCACCTCTTTGTCGCTGCGGCAAGGTAGGGTGTGTCGAAGCGAGAGCTGCAGGTTGGGCGATCGCCCGCGAACTCAGGGAAGAGGGCATAGAGGCGCAGAACGCACGGGATATCACCAAGCTGGTGCGCGCGGGACAGCCATTGGCCATTCATCTCGTCCGAGAATCCGGGAGAATTCTTGGAGAGGTCATGACCAGTCTGGTCAGTATCCTGAACCCGGAAATGATCGTGATCGGGGGTACACTTGCCACCTTGGATGACCATCTCCTCGCTGGCGTGCGGGAACTTGTCTACAAACGTTCACTCCCGCTTGCAACGAGAGACCTGGAGATCGTCATTTCCCCTCCGGATCCTGATGCGGGAATTGTGGGCGCAGCTTTCCTTGTGGTCGAAGAGCAGATGAAGGAAATCAACGTGGAAAGGGTCATAGCACGACACGGTCAACGCTGAGCTCAGCGCCTTCCTTAGGAACGTCTGCGACCCATACAGCCCGCTCCTGGTGGATCGTGCAGGGCCCAAGTGACGTTACCACTCATTCCATCGCATGCGATGCCCGAGCCGCTGTCGCGACCGGCCATTCAGGCCTGGCAAAAATCCCGCAACATCTAGAGTTTCAACGCAAAGGTGGCCGCGCTAGATCTTGGCCAAAGATGCAATCTCAACGGCGCGTGCGAATGCATCATCACTTCCAAAAAGTGCCGCGCCGAGTACAACCGTGTCAACGCCTAGACGCAGCATCTCGTTGAATAGCTCGGGCCGGACTTTTCCGTCCACTGTTGTCGGAAAGCCTTTCGGTCTCCCTGCGAGGCGGTCGAGGGCCGCCTCATCGAAAGATCCTCCCCCCGCTGGAGCGGTCAGGAAAAGAAATCCGTCAGCGTAGTCTGAGAATTGATCGAGTTTGCTGACGTGAGTAGTGTGCCGAAGACTGACATACGCCAACGAGCCATTGTGCCGTATCGCGTTCGATATCTCTGAGACCGAATGGTCCCCTTCGATATGGAAGGCAACCGACCGTGCGCCCATCTCAGCGAAGCGCACCGCGGCCTTGGCCGGATGACGCAGCATGAGATGAACGTCGAGTGGCAGTTTGCTGTAGGCGGCGACATCGCGAACAAGCCGTTCGTGAAGACCGAATTCCGGGGTGAAGACAGCATCCATGATATCTATGTGAAGTGAATCCACATGATCTGCCACAGCATCGATCTGCTCGGCAAGGCGGAGTGGGTCTGCGGCATAGAGCGAGGCTGAAATCTTCATCATGCTGCCGGCGCCCATGCCGCCTGCCGGAGGCCCCCAAGGGAGGCCTCAGAAACCGGTATTGCCCTTCCGTCGCAATGGCCGTGCTGGAAGACGGCGATTCGGTCGGAAATCTCCATGAGTTCCTCTTCCTCGCTGGACACAACGATGATGCACCGCCCCTCGTCGGCAAGCGCGCGAATGATCGCGTAGATATCCGCCTTCGCCCCGATATCGACACCCTTGGTCGGCTCGTCCAGCAATATCAGGTCAGCGCTCTGTTCGATGATGCGCCCCAGCAGGACCTTTTGCTGGTTCCCCCCGGAAAGCGATTTGATCGGCCCGTCGAGCCTGCCCCTGGTTCCAATTCTCGCAAGCGTCTTGCTTGCTGTTTCAGTGGCGTCCTTGACCTGCACCAGACCATTTTTTCGGTAGCGTTTCAGGGTCGAAAGAGCGACATTCTGGTAGGCTGACATCAACGGGATAAAACCGTCGACCTTCCGCTCCTCGGTCAGCATCGCGATGCCCCTCTTGATGGCGTCGGCCGGCGAAACCGGATGGTATGCCTTGCCGTCCAATGTGACCCGTCCCCCGGCAACGCTTTCCATTCCGTACAAGGAGCGCAAAAACCGCGTCCGGCCGGAACCCACCAAACCGTATAGACCCAGGACCTCACCGCGTCTGGCTTCCAGATTGACATCGCGCAATTTGGTCCCGCGCAGGTTCTGAACCGTCAGATAAGTTTCGCCGGCCTGTCTCGTCTGGCGCTGCAGCTCCACTGACCTTCCATGTGCATCGCCGACGATCGCGTCGACAATCGCCTGCTTCTGCAGCCCGTCGCCGGTCGCATGAAACACGACCCGCCCCCCGGACAGGACGGTTGCCTCGTCACAGACGGACAGGACTTCATCGAGCTTGTGGGACACGAGCACGATCCCGATGTTTCGCTCAAGCGCGATCTTGCGCACATCGGCCAGCAGCTTTTCGGACTGTTTGCCGTCAAGGGCCGTTGTCGGCTCGTCGAGAAACAGAAAGCGCGCTTTTCCATCGAGATTGGCGATCACCTCAACCAACTGCTTTTCCGGGTGGGAAAGGCTGCCGACGGCACGCCTGGGATCGATGTGAACGCCGTGCTCCGACAGCAGGCGCTGCGCGTAGTCGTTCATTACCGCGATCTGCTTGATGCCGCGGATGGAGACCTCTCGGCCAAGAAAGAGATTTTCGGCAACGCTCAGATTCGGGATGAGCCGCAGTTCCTGATAGACGCATGCGATGCCTTTCGAAAGCGCATCACGTGGCGAGGAAAGAGAGAGCTTTTCGTCGTCGATTGAAATCTCGCCGTCGTCCTGCGGCTGTGCGCCGGCCAGTATCTTCAAGAGCGTCGATTTGCCGGCGCCGTTGTGGCCGAACAGGCCGTGGATCGTTCCGGCGCGAACTTCGAAGTCGATACCGTGAAGCACGCCGACGCCCGCAAATGCCTTGGTGATACCGGATGCTTTGTAGCTGCTTTCAGATGCCATCTTCAGGACCTCCCGCAAGGATTGCGTGGGCCGGAAACCGGCCCACGCTGGTTTGACATCAATAAGCCTTGTCGACCGTTGCCGCCGCATTGTCCTTGTTGACAAGCAATGGCGGGTTGTCGACAACCGGCTGGAGCTTCTCGCCAGCCAGAAACTTCTTGATGTTCTCGACCTGGATCTGCGCCAGCTTCGCCGGCTCCTGGATCGCGCCGGCCTTCAGGATAGTGTTTTCCGCAATGTACTGGACGCCAAGCTTATCGACGAAAGCGTAGAGCTTCACGTCGTTTTCCTTGCCGAGCTGCTGGATCGCAGCCAACGCGCCAAGTGCTGCCGGTTCCGTATCGGAATACACAACCGTGATTTCGGGATTTCCCTGCAGCATTTCAGTCGTAACCTTCAGCGCGGTCGTTTCTTCGACCTTGCCGTTCACGAGGGCCACGAACTTGACGTTCTTGTTGGAAGCAAGACCTTCTTTGAAACCGTCGTCACGCGCATTTGCCGCAACCGACGTCGGTTCGCCGACGATGCCGACAACCGCTTTGCCGTCCGCGCCGATATCCTTCAGAAGCTGCTCGCCGATGAACTTGCCGCCGGCCTTCTGATCGGTCTGTACTGCCTGCTCGACCTTCAGGTTCTCAGCCTTGAGACCTTCCGGATCGGGAAGAAGGTTGATCGTAAACACAGGGATCTTGGCTTGGTTGAGCTCCGAGACCGAGGCGACACACGGACCGGATGACACGCAGTTCAACGCGACCGCGGAAACACCCTGCTGCACCAGGCTTTGAACCTGAGACAGCTGCTTTGCATCGTCGTTGTCGGCAATGAGGACGCGAATGTCGAAGCCGTTGGCTTTGGCATTCTCCTCAAAGCTCTTCTTCATGGCAACGTAATAAGGGTTGGTCAGG
The DNA here is from genome assembly GCF_036596185.1 of Rhizobium sp. GR12. Classification (NCBI taxonomy): domain Bacteria; kingdom Pseudomonadati; phylum Pseudomonadota; class Alphaproteobacteria; order Hyphomicrobiales; family Rhizobiaceae; genus Rhizobium; species Rhizobium sp. GR12. Next base: position 182,781 of record NZ_JASXTH010000003.1, read on the forward strand.
TTCGGCAGGGATACGCCCAACACCTTGGCGTCCGCGGCCTGGGCCGCGCTGGCAATGGCCAATAGCGATGCCCCCAACAGAGCCAGTTTTGCACTCCTCCACGACTTCGTCATCTTGCACTCCTCATGAGATGATGTTCATTCCCAGGACGCTGCACCGTGCAGCTTCCTCTTTCGGGGCAGTTACTTTGCGCCGCCCGAAAACTTCCCTTTCAGCAGCCTGCTCCACGGAAGAGACAGGCGGCTGGAAGAACGCAACGTGTCGAAGGTGACCCCGACAAGAATGATGACGCCGATGACCAGCGGCTGCCAGTAGGCGCTGACGTTGAGCACGTTCATCAGATTGGAGATGGTCGCGATCAGTGTCGCACCAATCATTGCGCCGTAGATCGAACCGATACCGCCAAACAGGCTGACGCCGCCAACGACGGCGCCGGCGATCGAAAAGAAAAGCTCGTCGCCGCGGCCTGCCGTCGGATAACCCGTCATCAATCGCGACCCGTAGATGAGACCGCCACAGGCGCCACAGAAACCGGAGATGGCATAGACAAGTATGGTGATACGCGACGTATTGACACCTGCCAGGCGGGCCGCTTCAACGTTGCCGCCCACGGCAAAAATATGGGTACCGGTCACTGTCCTCTTGATGAAGATCGCCGCGATCGCAACGCTGATCGCAAGCGCGATGACAGGAAACGGAATACCAAGGACGCGAGACTGGCCGATCATCCGATAACCCAGCTGGAGCACACGTATGGATTCAGCGCCAGTAATAATCTGCGGGATCGATGCAGCCACGCCCATCATGGCGAAGGTCACGATAAAGGGCGGCACGCCTGTTTTCGTGATGATAAGACCATTCACGGCGCCGGCCAATGCGCCGATCCCGAGAACGAGAACGCAAGCAATTGGCCACGGAATACCAACCGTCTGGATAAGCACGGCGGCGATAACGCAGGTCATGGCGACGATCGAACCGCAGGACAGATCAATTCCGCCTGTAAAGAGAACGAATGACTGACCGAGGCAAAGAAAGCCGATGACCGCGCCGTTCAGCAAAAGCACGAACATGTTCGAGAGCGTCATGAAATTCGGCGATGCAATCGAACCGGCGATCATGACGACAAGAAGAACGAATGCGATGCCCGCTTCGGCCGGAATTCGAATGCCTTGTCTTGTGTCAGACGGTGACTTTGTGATGTCCGTCATGGAATCCTCCCTAGGGGCGTTCAGGCGAGCCCGCGCGCCTTTCGATAATTGCTTCTGACCTCTGCAGCCCGGCTGAATGCCTCCACATTCGGCTCAGCGACCCGTTTATAGGTCGGCGTCCACTCCTCGGCGATTTCAGCCGCATCCCGGCCCGTCAGCGCGGCGGCTGCCTGTACTGCAGCGCCAGCAGCTGCGGCTTCCGCGAGCTCGCAGGCCCATACAGGTTGTCCCGTAAGATCCGCGAGCACTTGCCGATATGTCAGCGACCGGGAGGCGCCGCCGGTGACGATCAGGCGGCCGTCCGACTTCAGACCCTTGGCCCGAAGAAGATCGCCACCCTCAAGAAGGCCGCAGATCACGCCCTCGACCGCGGCACGCGCGATCTGGCCGGGCGTGACGTCACTGCGGAGCCCGAGAAGGCTACCGGTTGCGTCAGGCAGGTTTGGTGTTCGTTCGCCGTCCAGGTACGGGACGAGGACGACCCCGTTCGATCCCGCAGGTGTGGCAAGTGCCAGCTGGTCGAAGCGCTCGGCATCGACGTTCAGGATCCGGCGAAATGCGTCGGTCACCTTTGCGGAGTTCAGCGTTGTCACCATTGGCAGAAAGGCGCCGGTGGCATCGGCGTAGCCGTTGATGGCACCGGTGCCATCCTTGATGCCGATGTCGCTAATGCCGTAGATCGTTCCGCTCGTGCCAAACGAGATGACGACATCGCCCTGGCGAATTCCCATGCCGAGGGCAGCCGTCATGTTGTCGCCTGAGCCCGCCCCAATGACAGCGCCTTCAAGGCCGCTGACCTCGTGTCCCACTGGAACCATTCCCGCGCGGTCACTGGATCCGATGATCTCGGGCAATACCGCCGGCCAATCAATGCCAGGCGCGGCGAGTTCCGCCAGGGAAGGATCCCAGGCGTTGGTGAAAGGATTGAAGTAGCCGGTACCCGAGGAGACGCCTCGCTCTGTGACTGCCCTGCCGGAGAGCTTGTAGACAAGATAGTCTGACGGCAGCATAATCTTATGGGCGCGGCCTACGATCCCCGGATGGACCCGTTCCGTCCATGCCAGCTTGCTGATCGTCAGCGCTGCAGCCGGAACGGACCCCGTCCGGTCAGCCCACAGCTCAGGATCGAGTTGTTCGAGAAGACGAGCCGCATCGAAGGCGGACTCGGTATCGTTCCAGAGCTTGGCATCGCGAAGCGGAACGCCGGCTGCATCGAGCATGACGAGGCCGTGCCCCTGCCCGCCCACGGATAACGCCGCAATCCTCGGAATATAGGCCTGCAACTGACCCATTGCAGCCAGAAAAGCGCCCCACCAGGTCAGGGGAGACTGTTCGCTTCTTGGCGGCGTTGTCACCGGATGCGGTGCGCGAGCTTCCGCAACGAACGCGCCGTCTTCAGCCAGCCTGAGCACGACCGTGCAGGACTGGGTGGAGGAGTCTATACCGGCAACAAGATCGCGCTTCATCGCCTTAATCCTGTGCTTCCTGAAGACGCTTGAGACTGTCGACGGCATCGCGGCCGACAGCACCAGAGGGATGCGTGTAGAGTATTTTATCCCAGCCATAACCTCTGCCGACGCGGCACACTTCGACAAGTGCATCCGTGATAGCGGCCGTAGCTAGAGAGCTTCCTGTCGCCACGACAGCGCCAAGATCCGAGTCGGCGGGAACCGTCAGGCGGATCACATGATCCGACATCTTACCGAGCGGAGATTCCGGCGAGGCGGTGATCGAGATGAGTCCCGCGCACAGCGTTTTGGCACGCTCGCAAAATTCGTTGAGCTCAGCCGAACTGCCTCCCTTGGACAGGGCAAGCACAAGATCTTCTTTCTGAAGTACGCCGAGTCCGCCGTGCAGACCGTCCGTCGGCGAAAGATAGAAGGCCGGTGTTCCACCGACTGACAGCAGATGTGCGGCGCGGCTGGCGATAGCACCGGAGGTGCCACTGCCCGTCACCAGGATCTTGCCTTTGCACGATACAAACATCTCGGCGACGGTGACGATGGTTTCATCGATCCCGTCCAGTGCGCCGAGGATTGCCGCGGCATCAGCCCGGATCACGTCTTTCGCGCGGTCCATCCAATTCTGTGATGTGTGCATGACTGCCTCCCTGTGAGAGAGGTTTTAACGCAGTCGGTAATATTCGTCAAGTGAGCGTAACTTCGCTCATTTGAGCGCATTAAAGCAAGAGATATCAAACAGTGAATTCCCTGCCTCAGAAACATCGAATGGGTAGTCGATCAGGCTAGCAGCCGCCTTGCAACGCCAGCATCCGTAATAAGGGTCTTCAGCCACCCTCCGCGAAGAGCAGCACGGATGGCTTCCGTTTTCTCGAGGCCGCCGCCCACGCCGATCACCTCCGGAATAGCGCGCAGCTGACGGCTGGTGAGGCTCAAGCCAACGTCATCGAGCCTGTTAGGCACTTCGCTACCTTTCGCGTCGATCAAGGTGGCGCAGAGATCGGCGCAGACGCCTTGCCGCAGTGCTTCGACGCGCCACTCCTCGGGAAAACCCGACGCCAGGCACGATTCCGCAGGTTGCCATGACCCAATGCCGACGATGAACACGTCAATGGCGTCATACTTCGACATGGCAGTCGCAACCGACGGCTCATTGCGCAATCGCTCAACAAGGTTTGGGTCCTCTACCCACATTGGGCCGAAGAGGGGAAACGCGGTGCCCCCGCTTGCCCGGGCGAAGCGGTGAACCAGTTCCACCGGATTTTGAGCGAAATCCAGTCCGGCGGGACTGCCGGCAGCCTGGACGACGTCTACTTTCGGGAGGCTCGTCAAGGCGCGCGCCGTGGCCGCGAGCGTCCGCCCCCAGGCGATCCCGAGCAATTGTCCATCGGCAAGAGTTTCCTCGAGAAACTCGGCAGCAAGCACCCCCAGTGGCTCAATCAGGGCTCCCGCTGCCAGCTCTGGACCATCCAAAACAAGAGCTGCCTTGAGATTGAATTTCTGCCGGAGACTCTCGGCGAGTTCGGTTTGCAGATCTCCCTGCTCATTGATTGCAATGGTGACAATGCCCTCCGCAAGCGCGGTATCCAGCAACCGCGCAACCTTGAACCGGGAGATACCTAGTTCGTCGGCGATCTGGGATTTCGTATGCTGCTGGAGATAGAATCGCCGGGCAACCAGCGATGCCTGTATCTTTTGAAGTGGTCGTCTCGTCACCCTGATAGCTCCCATCGATGCTCATCTGAACCAATCGACGCTCATTGTAGCACCGAAAAGCTGTCTGGCGTAGAGCAACCTGGCGGCAGTTCGTGTATCCGTAATCCGACATTCTTCGGTAATATTCGTCGCCGCCGCCTGAGGGCGTGATGTGAATCTTTCGCTATATCCTACGGACAGGTGAAGGGCAGCTTTCCGACGCTGGAGAGCCGCCTTGAGGTGATCGATAGGAGACGGCAGCGGCTCGTCACCGACGAGGCGAAGCTCCAAACTATTGAAGGAGACTTCACCTAGACTTCGATGGCGTTGCAGCTGCATTGCCGCGCGACGTCAACAGTTTATCGAACGGTGATTCGAAGTGAACGTGCTTTGGTGGTTTCCTCCCTTGGGCATATAAACGATGTCGCTCGGTCCAGCCGTCACGGTACCGTCGACCGTTGAAATGGACAGACGACCCTCAAGGATGATCATCGTGTCGTGTACGGCCATCGTCCCGGTGACTTGACCAACTCGGCGTCGGATAGGCTGAATTTCTGAACCACCATTGCTTCCTCCTTTTTCGCAATTGAAGGTAGGGCAGAACGCCAACGCAGCCAAGAGCGACCGAATATGGAGACATGCATGACCAAGACTTGCTCCGTTCCAACACCGGAACAGCGGCAGTACCTCGCGATCAGAGAAGCGGCCGAGCGCAGGATGCTCGAAAAGGTGTTCAAAGCCATAGAGGATGCGGTGGCCGAAGTGGCCGACAAGTTTCAAGAAGCCGGACTGGAATTTGAGCCTACGAGCTCCGACTACTTCACCTTCACCGTCCAGCAGGTGACCTTCGTGCGCCTGAGCGGCGGCAATCCTGATACCCTCGAAGGTGGTGACCCCGAAATCGGCGAACGCGTCGTCACGAACTGTAGGCACATCATCGATCACTACTGGAAAGGCTCTGGGGACTTGAACATACCCGATAACTAGCCGCGGCCTGCGCCGAACGCGCCATCACTGACACTCATTGTCTGCCCTAAATCTTAGAGGAAGGTTAATCAGTCCACACGGTCTTCCCGGCCGCTCCAGTCGAGCCGGACGGTCGAAACTGCGAAGACCCTGGCCTTGTAGATATGGTGACATCACATCCGCGCGTATGCCCTTGCCGCGCAGGTGCAAGCGCGGAGTTGTGCGCCAGGTTTCGACCGCCGCCTTGGACGCGCTGAGCCTCTAACGCAGGTGCGCCATCCCTAGGAAGCAGCATCCCCGCTTACGGGGTGACAGTGGTTCTCTCAGTTCACGGCCTATGACAGAACTGCAAGCCCATCTACACCATCTTCAGTTTGTGTCCCACCTCGACGATTGCACTGTGGGCGGCAACGACGAGCCGGCGGGCAACGCTGTTGGCAGCTTTCGCCCCAAAATCCTTCCGCACGACATGGATGCAGAGATCGAGCCCCGCAGCACTGCCCGCCCCGCCTTGCAGGGTGTCATTTCCGAGCCCGCCGCGGATCACGTCATTGCCCGATGGTTACCCAGAAGCAGAAGCAAGAAGCCCGAGATGAACTCGCAAAAGGTACGAGCGTGTCGGCAATAGCCCGGAAATTTGCCCCCCCCCCCCCGGCAAACGATTATGCGTGTTCGTGACGAGAGTTCACGCTCCATTCGATCTTAGCGTGCCTCTCGGAACAGATCTTGTTCTGACCCGGTTATGCTTGGGAGCGTTGCGCTATCGATACGGTCTGGATTGCCAGCATCGCGGTGGGGATCGTCGCCAGTAGCCGCGTTCGCGATACACCATCGCGTGCCTGCACGGAGAAGCCGTGCAGGACAGTGGCATAGTGGTCTCCGAGCATCTGCGCATCTGTGTCCGACCGCAGTTCGCCTTCCGCCACTGCACGCTTCAGACGCTCGACAAGCGAGGCAGTGCGGCGGCGGCGGTAGTCGGCCAAGAACTCGCGCACATTGTCATTCTCGGCCGCGCAGTTGGTTGCAGCCGACACCACCATGCAGCCTTGGGGCCGCCCTTTTTGAGTATAGGTCTCGACCGCTTCGCGCAGGCTCCGCTCAATGGCCCGCATCGCTGTCGGTTCCTCCGCTAGCGCGCGCGTGGCAAAGCCGCCTTCGCCTTCGTCGTAGAGCGCGACCGCTTCCAGAAATAGCGTCTCCTTCGATCCGAAGGCCGCATAGATACGCGCCGAGGCGATCCCCAGCGTCTCGACCAGATCGGCCATCGACACGCCTTCATAGCCGCGCGACCAGAAGGCATCGCGCGCCTTTGCCAATGCCGCATGCCGGTCGAACTCTCGCGGGCGTCCCGCCATCGCTTCCTCCATTCTTGAATGACCAACAAATAATTCGCTTGACCGCGCGATGCAAGGTTATATTCTTTGATGATCGACAAAGAATTGTCATCATGGAGTTTGACATGACCGCATCGGATCATGCCGGCGCAGTACCGGCATCTAGCATTAGCGGGCGAAGGGGTGCGGCGCTGGCGCTGCTCGCCTTCGCCCAGCTCATCTATTCGTTGGATATCAACATCGTTTTTGTCGCCCTGCCGGAGATCGGCGCAGGCCTTGGCTTCTCGGGCAAGACCCTGCAATGGGTGGTCAGCGCCTATATGGTGTTCTGCGGCGGCTTCCTGCTGTTCGGTGGTCGGGCAGCCGATCTGATCGGCCAGCGGCGCATGTTCGTCTTCGCGCTCTGCCTATATGCGCTGTCCTCGCTTGCAGGAGGACTTGCTACGTCGCCCACCGTCATCGTCGCGGCGCGCGCCGTGCAAGGCATCGGGGCCGCTTTCCTGTTCCCGGCGACGCTCTCCCTCATCAACCGCCTGTTCGCCGAGGGGCCGGAGCGCAACCGGGCGCTGGCCGTATGGGGTGGCGCAGGCGCGAGCGGTCTCAGCATCGGCGCGCTTGCGGGCGGGTTCCTGACCGCCGCATGGGGATGGCCAGCGGTCTTTTACGTCAACGTCGTGCTGGCCGGCATCGCCATCATTGCAGCCTTCTTCATAATCCCGCGCGATCCGCAGCGGCATGAGAAGCGCAGCTTTGATTTGCCGGGCGCGTTGACCGTGACGATCGGCGCGACCGCACTGGTGTTCGCGTTAGTCGAGGGACCGGAGGTCGGCTGGGGCACAACAGGCGTGGTTTGGGCACTCATCCTATCGGCGATCTTCCTTGTCACCTTCCTGGTGATCGAAGCCCGCAGTGCCGATCCGCTGATGCCGCTGCGCTTGCTCGGCAACCGCAGCCTCGTCGCCGGCATGATCATTACCTTCCTCTACATGGGCACCTTCGGTGCGCTGCCATACTTCCTCACCGTGCTATTTCAGAACGTGCAGGGTCTGACCGCACTTCAGACCGGATGGGCGTTCCTTCTGCCATCCATTGCAATCGTTATCGGCACGCAGGCTGGCGAACGGCTGGCGACGCGGCTTTCCACCCGCACCACGCTGATCGTCGGCATGGTGATGGGTGCGGTTGGCACCGCGCTGCTCGTTCCCGGTTCCAACGCGGATAGCGGGTACCTCGTCATCGTGCCCGGCCTGATCGTATCGGGCATCGGTCAGGGCATCGTCTGGACCGGCATGTGGATCGCGGCGGCCTCTGGCGTGCATCACGACGAACAGGGTGTCGCATCCGGCATGGCCTCAACGGCGCTCAGCGTCGGCAACGCTATCGGCCTCGCCGTCCTGATCGCGCTGGCCAACCGGCATGTCGGCGGGCTGGAGGGCGGTGCGCTCCGCGCCGCCGTGGCTGATGGCACGGAGGTCGCCTTCTGGCTGGCCGCCGCCGGCATCCTCGTCAGCCTCATTGCGGCCTTTGCCCTCCCGGCCAAGCTCAAGGCTGCTGCCGAATGACAGGAGGCGGATAGCAATGCGGCGGCGACATTCAGCACCAATGGTCGACCGTCAACGGGGCGTGCTGACCTCATTGGGGGCGCGCATTCCCCTCGCGTCGCTGATCCAGGCACTGGCAGTTGCGGAATATCTGAACTTCCGCCACGCTGCGAATGTGTTGGGGGTTACGCAACTGATCGGGTCGGCGGTTGCGCGCATCTGTCCAGGATGGGCCACGCCGTGGCTCTGATTGGACCTGATGAACCCGAAGACTTCTCGCGTCACACCGGCGTTTTTGGCAGCCATTGTGACGAAGACCGCATCACCCGAAGATTTGATACAGAACCATTCTGGGTCCAGATGAACCGTGCTGCAATTTCCCGTACCACTAAATTTCGGAAGAAAGTGGTATCGAGTTTTATCGGGAAGCCGGCGTGCTGCATGTCGGAGACGCCGAAAACCCAAACGTGGCACTTGTGGCAAAAGTCACCGCGGAGAATGGCATTCTCCGCCAGGCTACGAGGATGCAAAGCTCGCAGAGCGATTTCCATTTCTGAAATCAACGCAGGCCGTGCAGGGATATTTCGAGCCTCATGATGCCGGGTATATCAGCCCGCGTCGCCTGGTTCGGGCATAGACGGTCGCAGCACAGCGTGCCGGCGCTGGCATCGTCGCCGAACCTGCGATTGGCTTTCCGAAAGTCGCTTCGGTGTAGCGGTTCGAACAGTCATTGGGTTTTAAGGTCCAGGGGCGAACGGCGGCAATATCTCGTCTCAGTGTCACTGCGGCTCAGCGGCTGGCCACGATGCCATCGATGCGATGTATCGGCCCAAAGAGCAATAATCCGTACATTTTACCGCCGATTTCCTATCCCGACGGGCAATATTGGCTAAAGCTCGGCGGTGATCCCGTCGATATCCCGCTCGAAAATGAGGCCGGTATCAAAAACTGGTTCCGGTCGGGTGGATCGGTTCAAGTTGCCGAGCTGCTTGAAGCACAGATTCTTGACCGCATTCATGAACTGGATTTTGAAGAGCGCCGCATGGTGCCCTGCACGGCTACCTTTGGGGATACTGGCCTGCTCTGTATTGGGCCGGTTTCAGAAAGGGTAACGGTTGTATTCTGCTGTTACGGCAAGAGTGCGAAATGTTCGGATGAATTGGGGCGGCTGGGTGCTATGGCGCTGTTGGGCGAGGTTAGGGCAGAACTCGCGCCGCGATAGCATTTGTCGCGGAAACCCTGCAGACTGTCCGAAAATTCGGCTCCGGAAAATTTTGTTAGAAACCGTTCCTAACTTGGCGTCCAATACCCGCTCTGGTGAGCGCCGGTTTTGCGATATTCCTGATTCTGCGGAATCTTATTCTACCCAGCGAAATTCATTTTGAGTTTTCGGACGGCCTGCCTGATTTCGCTACAGGGGCGGCAAACGTCGTTTGACGGACGTTTCCTTAATGACGGCCGTACTGGTGACGGCGTGCTCGGAGAGCGCTTCAAGCACATCGTCCATCTGCTCGATGGTATGGACCACGAGGCGGGCAAGGAATGGATCATCGCCAGTGATCTTGTCGCATTCGACAAATTCCGGACGCTCCTGAATGAGCCGTTCCACGAGGTGGAGTTTGCCGGGCAGCGGTCGGATGCGCACCATCGCCCTGATCTGGTAGCCGATGGCGCGCGTGTCCACATCGACGGTGAAGCCACGGATGACGCCGGCGGCCTCAAGCCGGCGGACGCGCTCCGAGACGCTCGGTGCGGACATGCCGACAAGCCGGGCAAGCTCGCTCATCGACAAACGCGCATCGGAATCAAGGGGGGGTGCGGACGAAAACTTGGACCACCAGGAGGTAGTTCATGTATTCTTATTCCGACAGACCTCGATCCTAAACCGAAAAATGGCGTCCTAGCCCCTCAACCCTTACAACAATGTGGAGTAGCAATAGCCAGCCGATCACGGTTAGGATGGCTGTTCAGAAGAATCGATGGTGAGGCTATGAAAACGGATATCGGACATCTTCCGCAGACGAAGCAGCGCGAACTGGAAAGGGCCGTCCGGATCATCCACGAAGAGTTCGCCGGCATTGTGGAGCGCTCGAAGTCCGAAGCCAAGAAAGACGGGCGGATTTATAAAATCATCCTGTTCGGTTCTTACGCTCGTGGCACCTGGGTGGACGAGCCGCACACATCGAAAGGTTATCGATCGGATTTCGATATTCTCGTCATCGTCAGCAACAAGGAACTGGCCGATCCCAAATACTGGGACAAAGCCACTGACCGGCTGATGTGGGACAAGGAGATCGAAACACCCGTTGGTCTGATAATGCATGGCGCCCGCGAGATCAGCAACTTCCTGCATGACGGCCAACCCTTCTTCGTTGATCTCGCCCGGGAAGGCATAGTTCTCTACGAATTCGATGACCGACCGCTCGCCGAGCCCAAGCCTCTCAGCCCTGCCGATGCCCTAAGAGTGGCGGAGGAGCATTTTGGAAAGCAATTCAGCAGTGCGAGCTACTTCCTTCAGTTAGCACGGTACGCAATAGCGGATGATCAACCAAATCACGCAGCTTTCATACTTCACCAGGCGGTGGAAACTGCCTACTCCTGTTATCTGTTGACGCTCACTAACTATACCCCCGCATCGCACAATCTCAAATTTCTGCGCGGACTTTCGGAGGATCGCGACCGCCGTTTGGTCGACATATGGCCGAGGGACCATCAGCGGTTCAGCGCATGGTACAACATTCTCAATGAGGCCTACGTCAAAGCGCGCTATTCGAAGCGTTTCGAAATTTCCGAAGAGGCACTCGCCTGGCTTCAGGACCGAACGGCAGAACTTCACGCCCTGATTGAGGCGCTCTGCCGCGAGCACATAAACAAACTGCAGCAGGTAGCGAAGTCCTGACGGCGGTGATGCAACGGCTGCCGGGATAGCACAACCGCCTGGTTTTGGCCGGTTTCGCTCTTGAAGGGATCAGAACTGACGACCCGTTTTTCGGCCACGCAATAACGACGATTCGTCGGTCTTGCGCTCACATAATCTCGCCTCCGCCCGAACGTCATTTTTTCAGACGATCCACCAAACGCTTCATCAGATCCATTCGTTCGTGAAAAATCGCTACGATGAGGGCGGGCGCATCCTCACGAGGCAGACAAAAGACGTAGTGGTGCTGGCATCGCGCCATCCTTAACGCCGGATGAAGCGCACTCATATCCTTGAACGAACCTGTGCCCTCGGCAAGGGTTGCGATACCTCGCTCCAAACCCGAGACTAGCGGCGTACCTGCGCAGCACTCCATTGCGTATGTGTGTAGCGGATTACCGAACGTAGATCTGATTCCGCTTCCGCGGTAAGAATATAGGCAGTCAAACGCGACCCTCGGAAACCTCCTCGTCAAGGATTTCCCCTACAGTTTTGGTCGACAGTCTCCCGGCAAGCCCCTCATTGACGCGCATGTTCATCAAAGTCTTCAACTCCTCCCAGGCTCGCTCTGCATCTGCGTCACCGGGGAAGAGGCGCTCAAGCGCATACTGCTTGATTGTCTTGCCTTGCAATGCTGCCAGCGCCTTCAGGCTTTGATGTTGTTGATCCGTTATGTCGATCGTCAATCGGCTCATCTAACGCACTCCTAAATTGAGAAAACCCACATTAACACATATGTAGTTTTGTAGCCACCGCTGATGCTTGCCCGATGTCGCTTGGAGGGCTTTGCTATTTCGGAGACTCTGATCCCCCTACCTTCCTCCGCTCGAGCACAATCCTTACCAATCAATGGACGTGTGCGTTTTAAGCTCTTGAACGGATTCGAACTTTCGACCCTGTTGTTTGTCGTGGACAGGAAACATCTCACAGCGGCAGTTGAAGATGTCGGTCCATGTCAGCGATCGTCCCTATCCCGGTAGTAGCCGCTGTTCGTCCGGGCCGAAGAAAGATCACGGGAGAACGTATTAACGGGAAATTTGGATGGGAGGTGTGTCGACCATCAATCACTCATTGATCATGCTTCAGACTGATTTTGAGTCAAGATTACCAGATCACAGACTGATTCTGTGAATCAAGAAACATATTAGCAGCTGATTTACACACATTGATAATCAGACTGTATACTGATAGAACCTCCATCGTAATCAGTTTACAGTCTGAGGTTAATGCATGAAAAGCGACACTCGAAAGAAGGGGCGGCTGCGGCTCGATGAAAGACTTCGAGCGCTCCAACCTATTGACCGATTCAGGGCGCCGCCAAAGGGATGGGTGCGCGCACTCCGCGACGCGCTCGGAATGACGGGCACGCAGCTCGGCACACGCATTGGTGTGCGACCTCAAACTGTTGAAGCCATCGAGAAGTCGGAAGCCGCAGGCACAATTCAACTCAACACCTTACGTCGCGCAGCTGAGGCGCTGGATTGCACGCTCGTCTATGCCCTCGTTCCAAACAGTTCACTTGAGGCAGTCATCGAGGCGCGCGCGCGGAAAATCGCAACGCGCGAGCTTCAGCGCGTCGCGCATACGATGCGGCTCGAAGCTCAAGGCACGGGCGAGTCGGACTTCGAATCCCGCGTCCAAGCATACATTCGCGACAGACTCTCCGAGCGCGACCTCTGGAACGAGACATGACAGACCTATTTCAGGAGCCTGAGGACGCCACACCCCTTCAGCCAAATGAGCGCGAGGGATTGCTTCAGACATGGATAACACACCGTCGCGACCTCAACGAGGCGGAACAGGAAAACATTGTAGAAGGTGCGGCGTGGGTGCGCGGCCGCCGGCGTGTCTCGCTGGAGCGAATGCTCAGCGAAGACTTCATCAGAACACTGCACAAGCGGATGTTCGGAGATGTCTGGGAGTGGGCCGGCACATTCCGAAAGACGGAGCGCAACATCGGCGTCGGGGCTTACCGTATCGGAGTGGAGCTTGCAGGCTTGTTGAGCGACATCCGTTACTGGATCGACCACGAGACATTTCCGCCGGACGAGATTGCGATAAGGTTCCACCATCGCCTGGTCGCGATCCACCCGTTTCCGAATGGAAATGGCCGTCACGCTCGCCTGGCGGCCGACCTTCTGATCGAACGTCTTGGCGGCGAGCGTTTCAGTTGGGGTGGCGGCAGTCTGGGCGACGTTAGCGAATTACGCGCTCGATACGTCGCAAACCTGCGCGCAGCAGACAATCATGATATAGCGCCGCTGCTGGAATTCGCACGCACCTGACAGGCGCCGCCTCGTGCGTATCATTCACCTTGATGAGGTCCGAACTCGTGACCTATGCCTTCCGGTAAGTTTGAGCAGCACGCGCGAATATTCGAACAAACCGACTACCCACCATCTCGGAAGCATAAACTCCTACAATCTACAAGCCGACTCCATCGTCCGTCATCAGGAAAGGACCGAGAAGTCGAGCAGTCGAAATCCAAAGTCTACCGCGTTGTTCCTCGCTGTTCCCGGGCGCAATAGGCGTCAGCGATCTGGCATTTTTGACAGAGACGTAGTGGCCAGTTTTGACGCCAAATTCAGGACCGGTCGCGAGCCGCGCGATGATCCCGGCACCACGGTTCGGATCTCCGATCCCAAGCCAGTTCAGGGCCTTGGCGAGCGGACCCGAGAATCCAAGCTCGCGGCCTAGGCTCGTAACATTGAAACCGGGATCCAGGCAGTTCACAGCCACCCCGGTGCCTTCGAGCTGTCGCGCGAGCTCCAGCGAGAACATGATATCCAGCAGCTTGGTGCGACCGTAGATCTTTGATGATCCACGAGCCGTGAAGGGTGCGGTATCCAGAAGATCCGCGTAGATGTCGAGCTCGCCGCTTTGGCGAGACGCTTCCGATGCTACGGTGACAATGCGGGCAGGAGCTGACCGCACCAGCGTGTCACGCAGTACCGATGTCAGAAGCCATGGCGCGAAATAGTTCACGGCCATCATTTCGGCAAAACCGTCCTTGGTGATGCGCTGCTGGAAGGCATGCAGACCAGCGTTGTTGATCAGCACGTCGATACGCGGATGCCGGGCGGCGATGGCTCTGCCGACCGCGACCACGGCTCGGAGATCGCAGAAGTCCGCGTAGAACACATCAACGGCCGCACCCGGCGCGGCAGCCTCAATCAGCGCGCGCGTGGCGGCTGCCTTCGATTGGCTTCTCGCCGTCAGAATGAGATCGGCTCCCTTTCGTGCCAGCTCTATTGCTGCGAGTTGACCGATTCCGTCGGTGGCACCTGTGATGAGAACTTTCGGACGCTGAGGCATTTGCAAGACCGCGCTTGGTTGATATATATCCACTATGTGCATTTAGTTGACATATGTCCATCATATTATGCCGAGGTGATTATGGAAAAGGCGCGCGTCGAACACCTAAAGGGGCTTGGAGTCGAGCTCAACGCGCTGTTCGCTGCCTCACGCGCGATCACCGCCGCATCGGCGGAACTGTTCCACCCGAAGCTTCAGCCGGCTGCCTACCAGATTGCCACGATTTTGTCGGCGCGAGGTTCTGCAACAGGTCGGGAGGTTTCAGAACAGCTCGATATGGACAAGAGCGCGGTCAGCAGGCTGTTGAAGTCACTCTGCGATCTGGGGCTGACAGAATCGGCGACCGACCCCAACGATCGTCGTTCGGCGATCTATCAGTTGACGAAGGAAGGACGATTGAGGCTTGAGGCATCGATCGAGGTGAAGGCCGGAGCGTTCTACTCACGCACTGATGGATGGAGTGACGCCGAGCTTGTCCAATTCAAAGAATTGCTCCGAAAGTTCAATCGACAGGAATGAGTGACCGACCTAGTCATCAAACGGACTGAGGTACGATCCTCGATGTCGTAGAGCGCTCCGATGCGCGACAACGCTTCATCGGCAATCGGGGAAGGCTTCAGCTTGATCACATCATGGAATTTTCGGCGCACATGCGCCATACAGGCGGCTTCAATGATCTGGTTGCCACCGGACATGATCTCAATTCGAGCCATGAAACCTCTTTAATCTGGTATTAATGTCAGCACTAATGCTGGTTTTAATGCCAGAACATCGCCTGATTTGCCCGATCAGCAAAAACCGCTCACCGGACGCTCACTAAGTGTCGAGGGTTGTGTCATCAGCACTTTGATTATTGATTTCAGATGTAGAAAGTCAAACTTGCCGAGAAAGCACGCTTTTCATTTCGCGTAGTTCAATCGAGCAATGGATCAGGTAAAGTCGGCAATGCCTCAATCGGAGCGGTCACTTGCACCAAAAACACCCTTTGCCCCCGCTTAATGCTCTTCGTGCTTTTGATGCGCTCGCCCGCTGCGGCAGCTTGCGAGCGGCAGCTTTAGATCTTGGCGTAGTACCAGGAGCGGTTCGGCAGCAGTTGCAAAGTCTCGAGGAGTATTTCGGAGCAGCTCTTTTCATCCGCAAAGGGGGTCGGGTCACACTCAACGCTGCCGGGCGTCGGTTCGCCGATGCGGTTGGAGTTGCTTTCGCAATTGTCTCCCGCGCGGCGGAAGAGGTACAGCAAAGAGATCGCAAGACGCGCCTTCGACTTGGCGTACCGATGCCAATGGCTGTTTCATGGCTGATGCCCCGCCTTCCGCGCATTCACAATGATCTTCGCGATCTCGAGATCGACGTGGTTGCAGTTGCCGTCACTCGTACGCTCGCCAGCGCGCCCGACCTCGATGCCATGATTGCCGGCGGCGAATACCGTCCCCTGCCCGACATCGCAGCGACCGCATTTATGGTCGATGCGTTTGGCCCCGTCTCAAGCCCCTCAGGCTTCGACCCAAGTGACGCCGATCTCCCCGATTGGCTCGAGAATGCCACGGCGCTGGTGGCACGCGATGTCCCCTATCTCTGGGACGACTGGTTCCGTGAAAGTGGCAGGCGCCCTTCGCGCTTCCTGAAACGGGTTGAAATCGATGACCTCACACTGGCGATTGGTGCGGCTAGGGCGGGTCTTGGCGTAACAGTAGCGCCGCGGGCCTCAATCGAAGGGGAACTCGCCAGCGGAGAGCTGGCAGCACCTTTCGGCTTCGCATCCCGACCGGTCGGCTATAGACTGTGCTGCCGCGTTGCAGATCATCGGAGCAAGGCGATCGCGCTTCTGGCAGAATGGCTGATCCGCGAAGGCCAGGCGACTGATCCGGCCTGAGCAGTAAATCTGCCCATTACCGCAGTTTTAAATCCCTGTTGACGACCGTTCCCGCACGCTACGAAACATCCGCGCAACTACCGGCAGCACGCCGGCGCCCAGCGGAGACAATGCCATGACCCGACAAAACCAGCTTTCGCGGATCGAATGGGTGGCGGATAGCTGCCGGCTTTTGAAGGAAGTTGCCGAGGAATTTTCACGTACAAAGCCTTTCCAGGGTCTTATGATTGGCACTGCCATCCACCTGGAACCCAAAACCGTCGCGCTTCTCATGACATTGCGGGCCGGCGGCGCCAATCTCGTGGCAACCGGAAATCTCAACAGCACACAACCTGCGACCGTGGAATACCTCAACCAGCACCAGATCGATGTCATTGGCGGGCAGACGACGGACACGAAGTTGCATCACAGCTTCATCGACACTCTGCTCGACCGCGAACCTGACCTGTTGCTCGACAATGGCGGTGACCTTTTCGCTCGCGTGGCCGAGCGTCCCTATAAGAACTTATTGGGTGGCACTGAGGAAACAACATCCGGACGCCGGCGTCTCGTGCCCATGCGCCAAGCGATCGGACTGCCGATCCTTGTCATTAATGACAGTCCGATCAAACAGTTTGCCGAAAACCGCCACGCCGTCGGACAGTCGCTGTTCGAGAGCTATATGCGCTTCACCAATCGCTCGACCAATGGCAAGCGTGTAACTGTTTTCGGCTATGGGGCCTGCGGCAAGGGAACCGCTGCCTGTTTCCGTGGTGCCCACAGCAGTGTCAGTGTGGTCGATGTCGATCCCGTCACTGCTCTGGAAGCCCATCTCGACGGCTTTTTGACACCGCTTAGAAGCCAGGCAGTCGGCTCCGCCGATGTGATCATCACCGTTACAGGCTTTGCCGATATCGTCACGGCTGCTGACCTGCCGCTGTTCAAGGATGGCGTCATCCTGGTCAATGGCGGACATTTTCCAACTGAAATCGATGTCGAAGGCATGAAGACCGCGGCAGAGGTCAACGCCGTCGATACCTATACCGATGGTATCGAGACCCTGCATCTGGTTGATGGTCGGAAGATCCACATCCTCGGCGGCGGGCATATGGCCAATCTCGCCGGCCCACGTCCGCTTGGAAACTCGATTGAATCAATGGATCTAGGCTTTGCGCTACAGGCGCGCTGTCTCGAACGGGTCGCCAGCGGCAAGCTCAACTACACCTCTTGTGTGGTTCCAGTGCCGGACGACATTGATGCGCAGGTCGCCTCCGCCTATCTCGATCTCAATCGCTAAGGGAAAATGCCAAATGTTGCGTTGGGGAATACTCGGAACAAGCTTCATTTCAGACACTATGGCCGAAGCGATCGCATCCAGCGAAAACTCAAGCCTTGTAGCGGTGATGGGTCGTGATCCCGGCCGGCTCGAAGCTTTCGCGAGCCGTCACGCAGTCGCTAAGCGTTATGGCGATATTGACACCCTGCTCGGAGACGATGATATCGATGTCGTCTATGTGGGACTGCCCAACAATGTCCACCACAGCGCAGTGATTGCCGCGGCCAACCGGGGCAAGGCGATTGTCTCGGAAAAATCACTGACCGTGACCATGGCTGACGCTCAGTCCCTCGCCGACGCAGTGCTCGCCTCTGGCGTGTTCTTCATGGAGGGGCTGATGTATCTCAACCACCCCTTGATCGCCGAATTGGGTACTATCCTCCGATCAGGCCGCCTTGGACAACTCAGGTCGGTCAACGGTCTCTATGCCGCCGATATCGCAGAACTTGTCAACCCTGCGGGTGGCGGTACGCTTTTCAATCTGGGCTGCTATCCGGCATCGCTCCTTCATTATGTCATACAGACCGCTTGCGGCGATGACACGTTTGGTCTCCGGAAAATTGCGGGTCACGGCAACATGTCTGAGAAGAACGGCAATATCGGTGCTGCGGCGGTATGTGCCAGGTTCACAAACGGCGTGCTCGCCACACTGCAATCAACTGACAATTACGGCATGGCCTGGAGTTTTGCTATCCACGGCGACAATGGCGTTGCGCGCTTTAAGACCAACCCCTGGCTTCCCGTCGCGGGGGAAAACATCATTGAGGTGGAAATCTATGGTAAAGCGCCTGAACAGATTGTCGTCTCCACTGGGCTTGATGCCTTTCAGCATCAGGTATTGACCACCGAGCTAGCGCTCGGCAACGGCCTCAAACAAGCCCCGAGGCCTTCGCCGCGGCTCACTGATTCACTCGAAGTCATGGGGTTTCTCACCGAGTGGGACGCCTGCTGCCGTGCCGCCGGCTGATGGTGAGGATCGCACAGTGAAAAAACACGACGTGATCAGCGCGCTCGGCCTCACACCACATTTCGAAGGCGGTTATTTCGCCGAAACATTCCGGCCGGACGCCGCTGCCAAAATCGTCAGTGCACGCGGCGAACGCCTCGCCATGACCGCAATTTATTTCATGCTGGATGATGCCTCCCAGAAAGTAGCGTTTCACAGCAAGCATTCGGATTGCATCCAGTTCCACCTGAAGGGTGATCCCATCACCTATCATCTAATCCATCCCGACGGCGCCTATGAAAGGATCGTGTTGGGCCCGGACATTGAAAACGGTGAGCATCTTCAACTTGCCGTCCCAGGCGGCACGTGGAAAGCGATGGAGATGGAAGCTGGAGATTTCGGGCTTGTCAGTGAAGTCGTGTCCCCGGGCTGGGAACTGGAAGATATGATTGAAACGGATTCCCAGAACCTGTCGGCATATTTCCCGCAGCACGCCGGAGTAATCGCTCGATTGATGAGGGAATAGACGCTCACGACTGCGCCAGGGCCTATCATTGACGTATTGCTGACGGCGGCGGGTAAGAGACGTGCATACGGCTTTGTACCGCGCCTAACAGGGGCAATACGCTCGTTGGCGACGGTCTGGTCAGAAAGGGGCACAGCTCGCGCCGCAACAGGTGCGAGTGATCCACGCGCCAACGGATCAGCGTTGTGAATCGATAGTGCCCGTCCAATTCAAAACTCTCATTGGACCGTCGAATTCAAACGCGCGGTTTTACGCGCTCGCCGTTCAGCCGACATTGTTCGGCGAGGCGTCGCTTGTACGCGCCTGGCGCCGGCTCGGAACGCGGGGACAGCAGATGGTGCATCTGTTTGACAATGAGAGGCAGGCCACCAACCTGTTCCTCGGTGTGCTTCGCGAGAAACGTAAACGGGGCTGCCGGCCAAAAGAACCTGTGGACATCCCGCGGATCTGATCCTCGTCCCCGAGGCGCAGCTTGTGAGCCACACCTCCCCGCTCTTCGATGAACGAAGCGTTATGTCGTTTAAGCTGCATACCGATGATATTCGCGGCCTTCCCAGCTCGAGATTCTAGACGGAAACGCTGGAGCTGATCTTGCAGTTGGTGCGCCTCGCTTGCGAGAACCTGGCTGGCTGCCGTAGTTTTCTCGACCATCGCCGCGTTCTCTGGGTCATCTGATCCATGTGATTGACGGTTGATCTCGCCCAGCGCCAACGACTATTCCTGAGCAGCCTTGGCGATCGTCACCACGTGATCATTGACGCAGTTGACCATGGACTCGATTTCCTTCAGCAGCTCATTATCGTGTTTCTACCGGCGGGGCGGGCTCTCCATCACTGAAAGGCTAGTTGGCTCGACGATGGCTTTTGCCTGCACCCTTGGCGCGCTTCTTGTGGCAATCGAGAGCGGCATCGAACCCATCAACAGCGGTCGGCGAAATCTGGCGTTTGCCGCACTTGAAAGCCAGATCCGGCTTAACAGCTCAACTGAAGAAGCCGGATTGAGGGGGGGCCGTGAACTCGCGATCATGGCGCATGCTTTAAAGGTGGCAGACTTTCATCCGACCATACGCTTGATCCAGGCGGGCGGCGTGCCGTGGAAACCACCGTCGAGAGCCTTCGCGCAATTGCAGGTCCGCTCTTGGGACAGACCTGAAATAGCTTCGATCAATGTCTTTTCAATCAGATCGTGCAGACCGTCCTTGTAATAAATCTCGTTCATGCTGCCGGGGCCGAAATGCACGACGGCAGGCGCCATGCCGGAGCCGAAATTGATGACCGGCGCGATCGACGCGAAGCACATTTCCGCTTCGCGCGCGAAGATCACTTCGGGGACGAGCGGCGTGCCGACGATATCCCCGCCCTCCCGCTGAAAGGCTCGAATTTCCGCAGGCGTTTCGAAGCGCGGACCTTCGGTGCATACGAATGTGCCGCGCTCGATAACACGGTTGCTGAACTTGTTGGCCGCAGCGATGAGATCGGCGCGCAGGCGTGGGCAAAAGGGATCGGTAAAATCGACGCGAACCCAGCAATCGCTTTCGTCGAACAGCGATTGTGCACGCGATTTTGTCTTGTCGAGAAAATCGTCGGAAATTACTATGTCGCCGGGACGAATGGCCGGATTGACGGAGCCGATGGCGTTCTGGGAGATGATCGCCTCGACGCCCAACTCGCGAAAGGCCCAGATATTAGCATGATAGTTGATTTTGTGGCTGGGAACAGTCAGCTTTTCACCGTAACGCAGGATCACGGCGGTATCCCGCCCACCGATTTTGCCCAGCAGAACATCCGCCTCGCCCCAAGGCGTGCTAACGCTGACGGAACGGCGTTCGTGCAAAAGATTCACAGATGCGGCGCTGGTCAAAAGGCCGACAGGTGCTTGGCTCATGGTGTTTCATCCCTCAATTGCATTGATAGTGTTTGTGAATGGACGCGCGGGTTTCGGCTTCGTCGATCCGTGTGAATTTGCCCTGGTCCATTACCGTCTCACCGGCGATGACAACGGTGCGGACATGTTGCGGGCCTGCGTGATAAACGATGTCGGACAGCGCCCTTTCGAAGGTCATGTCCAGCGCGTGGTCGATCGACAGGACGACCAGATCAGCCTGCTTGCCGACTTCGAGGCTGCCAATATCGGCGTCCCAACCCAGCACCCTCGCGCCTTCCAGCGTCGCCACCGTGAACGCATCCTGCGCATTCATGGCATGGCCATCCAGCGAGATGGCACGCTGCAACAGCACGGCCATCTTCATTTCCTGAAACAGATCGAGGCAGTTGTTGGAAAGCGTGCTGTCAGTCCCAAGGCCCACCGGAATGCCAAGCTTTCTCATAGCTGGAACCGGGGCTACACCGCTTGCAAGCTTGGCGTTGCTGGCCGGATTATGGGCCACGCCTGCCCCGCTGGCCGCCAGAATGGCCATGTCGACATCATCCACCCACACGCAATGGGCAAGAATGGACCGGCTGTCCAAAACGCCCAGATCGTTCAGCCATGCTATCGGCGTCTTGCCATGCAGTTTCATGATCAGTTCGTTTTCGCTTCTGTTTTCGGACACGTGAATGACGAAGGGAACGTCAAGCGCATTCGCCTCTCGCTTCACCTCCTGCAAAAGCTCAGCCGTGCAGCTGTAAGGAGAATGCGCACCAATATAGAAACGCGACAAACCGTCGCCCTCGTATCTGGAGATCGCCTCTCTGGTCTCATGCAGTGCCAGCGGCCAATTCGGGCGGCCGTTGCGGCGCAGTTCCGGCGAGTTGGCAAGCGCTCCGCTTAGCGAGCGCATACCGATGGTACTGGCGACATCCGCGAAAACACCAGCGTCATAACGGGTACAGTCACACGCCGTTGTGATGCCGTTACGGATCATGTCTAGAACCGCCAGCGTGCAACCGCGCCGGTTATCTTCCACCGTCAACGCCGAGGTGTGTGGCGCAAGCGCTGCGGCCCACTGAAACAGATCGCCATCGTCGCAACAGCCCCGATGGGTGGAGAGCCCCCCATGGGCATGGGTGTTGATCAGTCCGGGAATGACGACACGTCCACCGAGGTCTTCGCGGGTCGCTTCATTTGCCGTTGCTGGAAGATTATCGCTCTCGCCGATCCATGCGATTTTGCCGTCTTCAATCAGGATCGCACCGTTTTTGGCGAACCCAGCGGGCAGACCGGTACAGATATCGGCGTTGAACAGAAGTCTTGCCATATCAAACCTCCATTCGGTGGAACTGGCCGGTCACCGTATTGCGGATTTCCTCACAGAGAGTGCCGCAAGTCTGGACTTTGCCTTTAGAAAGGAACAACGGCGCGTCATGGCCAGGCACGATAACGTCTGCCATAGCCGCGATGCGCCTGATGCTGGCGGACGCGATCCCAGCGTCGAAAGCTCCGGCGGATATGCCGCTGTCCATCTCGCCGCGATGTTTCACGGCATCCTGCGCCAGCACCACGCATTGCCCGCCAACGTTCAAAACCAGTGATACATGCCCGGCCGTATGGCCCGGCGTGCGGATCATGCGAATACCGGGCAGCACATCGAGTTCACCGGAAACGATGGACACCTGCGGGCTGCGCAAGAGCCCCTCGACCTGGTAACGCGGAATTGCCGGATCGTTTGCCTGGTGCTTCTCGAAATAATCGAGTTCGGTCTCATGCAGCACGAATTCAGCGCCGCGAAAGCATTCCGCATTGGCGATATGGTCGAAATGCAGATGCGAGACTATCACCGTGCGAATGTCGCTCGGCTGGATGTTCCGCTCGGCAAGCGCTTCAATCAGCCCGGGCCGATCACCGGCACCGCCCGTGTCGAGCAGAGCATAGCCCGATGTCGTCTTCAAAAGGACCGTCGTGCTCCAGCCCAGAAAACCGCGAGCCGTTTTTCCCGGAAAGCCGGAAAGCAGGACATCGTAACTCGGTTCGCTCATGTTTCCACCTGCCGTAATCGCGGATCGAGAAGATCGCGCAGCCGGTCTCCGACGAGGTTGATGCCAACGACGGTAAGGAAGATCGCAACGCCGGGAATGGTCGCCACCCACCAGGCATTGCCGATGTAATCGCGCCCTTCTGATATCATGGTCCCCCATGTCGGCGTCTCAGGCGGCACACCAAGGCCCAGAAAGCTCAGCGACGATTCAAACAGTATCATCTTGGCGACCAGCAGGCTGGAAATGACGATGACCGACGACATGACGTTCGGCAACAGATGCCGTAGCAGGATCATCGGCGTCGAAATGCCCATAGTCTGTGCCGCCTGAATAAATTCGCGTTCCCGCAGCACAAGGCATTCAGCACGCACGACGCGGGCATATTGTACCCAGTTCGTGACGCCCAAAATGGCAACTATGTTCCACAGGCTGGGGCCGACGACCGCCGCAACGGCCAGTGCCAGAACCAGAAACGGAATTGCCAGTTGGATATCTGTTACCGCCATGATGACGCGGCCCGCATATTTATCGTCATACCCGGCGACCAGCCCCAACGTGACACCGATTGAGCCGGAAATTACCACCGAGGCCACACCGATCAGAAGCGATACGCGGGCACCGGCGAGGATGCGACTGAAGATATCGCGACCAAGCGAATCCGTGCCTAAAACATGCATGCCTTCCGAGCCTGTCCAGAGCGGAGCCTTGAGGCGCTGGAGAATGTCCTGCGCATCAGGATCGAACGGCATCAGCCAACGGCTGAGCAAGGCTGCGAACACAACCAGCAACACGATGGCAAGACCGAGCGCCGCAAGATAGCTTTTGAGATAGCGTCTGAGAAATATCGTCATTTGTTTTTCCTCAGTCGAGGATCAAGGAGGCCGTAGGACAAATCCACGAGAAGGTTGATGGAAACGATGGCCGTTGCCATGACCAACACGAAGGCCTGCACCACCGTAAAGTCGCGGTTTGAAATGGCCTGAATGGCAAGCCTGCCGATGCCCGGATAGGCAAAGACCTCTTCTGTAATCACTGCGCCACCCAATAAGGCGCCAACCTGCAAGCCGATGACCGTCAAAGTCGGAATGGCGGCGTTTCTAAGTGCGTGTTTGAGCACGATCCTCTTTTCGCTGACACCCTTACCTCGGGCGGTGCGGATGTAGTCCGATTGCAGCACCTCGATCATCGAGGAACGCAGAAGCCGGGTGATGATGGCCGTCGAATAAGTTGCAAGTACAATTGCCGGCATGATCAGATGCTGCCATGTGCCACGCCCGGAAGGCGGCAGCATGCGGAATGTTTCCGAAAACAACAGGATCAGCATGATTGCGAGCCAGAATGCCGGAAAACTCTGTCCAATCAGCGAGATGAGCAGGCTGGCCCTGTCGATCGCCGAACCGCGCCAGGTCGCGGCCATGATGGCAAGCGGGATCGACACCACCAGCGAGATCAGCAACGCCATGCTGCTCAATTGCAATGTGGCGGGAACACGGTCCAGCACCAGCCTCATGGCGGGTTGATCATAACGCAGCGACATGCCGAAATCGCCGCGCACGGCGCGGCCCAGAAAATCAAAATACTGAGTGAGCAAGGGTCTGTCGAAGCCCATCAGGTGACGGAACCGTTCGATTTCCTGCGCGGATGCTTCCGGCGGCAGGAATAAAGCGGATGGATCGCCGCCGATCCTGATGAGGAAAAAGACGGCGACCGAAACGCCAAAAATGACGGCGATCGCGTAAAGCAAACGCGAAAAGAGGAAGACGGCCACGGCTCTTCTTTCCTTATAGTGAGCGGGTGATCATGGCCGGATAGGACCGGCCATGATCCGTTATGGAAACGACGGACGCCGTTACTCGAAGCTTGCCTTGCGCAGGTCGAGCATGCTGTCCGTGCGAGGCTTCCAGTTCAGCTTAGCGTTCAGGCCATAGATCAGCGGCGGCTGGATCATCGGCAGATGCGGTGCCTCTTCCTTGATGATGACGGCGGCCTTCTCGTAGATCGCCTTGCGCTCGTCCGCATTGATGGTCGACGCGCCCTGCGTGAGAAGATCATCCAGCTGCGCATTGCTGAAATAGCTCTGATACTGGCCGGTCTTAAAAAGCGGGTCCCAGACGAGGTTTGGGTCGCGACCACTCCAGCCGGGGAAGGTAATACCTTCGCGGCCCTTCTTTTCTGAAACCTGCCCCCAGACGCCCGGTTCGAGATATTTGATATCAGCCTTGATACCGACTTTAGCAAGGAAACCCGCCGTGGCTTCCACGATCTCGGCATCCTTCAGGAAACGACCCTTGCGCGTCATCAGAGGAATGGTGAAGCCATTCTTGTAACCCGCCTCTGCCAGCAGTTCCTTAGCCTTCGCCGGATCGTAAGGATAAGGCTTCCATTGCGGATTATAGGCAAAAGCATTTGTCGGGAGCGTCAGTGCGATGCGGTTTCCCATGCCGTTCAGCAAGGCCTGCTGAATAGCCTCGACGTCGACGGCATAATTGATGGCTTGACGCACGCGCTTGTCTTTCAGCGGAGTGTCGCGAGTAGTGTCGAATGCGAGAAAATAGAGGAAATCGCTGGCAACGCTTTCGATCTTGGTGTCGCCCCTTTCGAGTGACTTCACATCTTCCGGAGGAATATCCACAGCAAGACCGACACCACCGCTCTTCAGTTCGGCAATACGCGTGCGTGTTTCCTTGATCGGGCGAAACACCAGCTTGTCGATCCTCGGCTTGCCGCCCCAGTAATCCGGGTTGGCTTCCAGTTCGACCTGCTCGTCCTTAAGCCATTTTACGAACCTGTACGGGCCTGTGCCGACGGGTGCAGATGCCAGAGCATCGCCGTTGTTTTCCTGCGTATATTTCGGCGGCACGATGAGAGCCGCAAAGGATGCCTCATAGAGCGACAGAAGCATGGTCGGGAATGGCTTGTCCGTCTTGAAATCGACAGAATAGTCATCGACGACCGTCACGGATTTTATCGCCGAGATGCGTGAGAAATAGGGGGCCTTGAAATTGGGATCGAGCGCGCGGTCAAAGGTGAACTTCACGGCTTGCGCGTTGAACGGCTCGCCGTTCTGGAACTTCACGCCCTCGCGCAGTCTGAAACGCCACGTCAGCGGATCGGGATTGCTCCACGAAAGCGCGAGTGCCGGTGCCATCTGCCCGTCTTCGCCCTGCGTGACCAGCCCGTCATAAATCTGGAAAAGAATGTTGGCGGTTGGAAAGGACGAGTGTTTGGCCGGATCCATGGAATAGGCATCGGCAGGCTGCGCCACCACCAGAGTTCCGGGCTCCTGCGCCAGGGTTGATGCGGGCAGGACCGTCAATGCTGTGGCGCCCAGTGCTGCGGCGAGAAAGCTTCTTCTGAAAATGTCGTTCATGCGTTCACCCTTTTTATCTTTGATTATTGGACAGTTGCTTGGAGAAATCATCAATCCGGCGAAAGCGGATTGTCGTATAGCGGTTGTTCATTTCGTGACAGCAGGGCGAAAGCCGCGAAGCTGTCGAGCCTCTCGATATGGATGATCAGCCGGTCCCCAACTCTGGAAGACGCGACCTCGATTTCGCCCTCAAGAGAGATGGAAACATCTGCCTGCGTCGTCACGGCGATGTCGAAACCGGCAAGCGGCGTAAGTTCCGTCAGGCCTTTGCCTCTGGCTGCCGCACCGTTCAGCACATGCAGAACGAGACCATTGTTATGTTCATAAAGAATGGTTTCCACGGCTGACGAAGCCGATGTTGCCAAGGGTGCTGGTCCTGCAGTGTTTTCCAGCATGACACCTAAAAGGTCGCAATATTCGGGCATCGAAAAGCGGTGATAAAGAGACCCGACGCGCCAGGGCAGCCATGTGCTGAAGCCTTGTCCAAATGTGCGACGGATCAGGCCCGGAACGGTCCCCGGCCCTTCGACAACGGTAAATTCCGGCGCATTGTTCTGGAATGGCCCGATGAGATGCAGTTTCTGACCCGTCGCGCCTTCGGCGGACGGCGACCAGAAATCACCGGCGGCGGCGATATGCGGAATATCTCCGAATGGTGCGCGCATATTGCTGCAATCCAGTTCGAAATATGCGCCGCTTACATCGCGGCTTTTCCCCGGCAGTGCGGCCAGACAGGCGAGTGCGGCAACAGCGCGTTCTGAACCGTTTTCGTCAGCCCGGCCCGTATCGCCTGTGGCGATGACATGACCGCCAGACGAGACATAGGCATCGATTGCGGCTGCATCGCCATCGCTTATCGATTCCACGGCAGGCAGGATAACGACATCGTATCGCGAGAGAGATTTAGCCGTCAGCCCGCCCGCAACAACGACATCCAGCGGATAGCGCAAATCAGCCACCATTTCGAAAAATCCGCGAAACTCGGAAACGTGTCCGCGTCCGTCCGCCGCTCCAGCCGGTCGCCCGGCATCAGCACCCCACAGCCTGCTATCCTCGGATTTGACGATGGCGATTTTTGCCAAGGATGTCAGCCCCCGGTACCACTGCTCGGTCTTGCGCTGATAAACCCCGAAACGCTGCAAAGCCGGAACGAAACGATTGTCGGACTGCGATAGCAGCCCGTTGACGGCTGGCGCAGTGTTGGCGCCATGCGCCGCAGCCTGGATGAGATTATGCATGAGACGCGCATCCGGCATAGCAGACTGGCGGCTGGCGAACACTTCTGATGACGTCTGAATGAGAACGGGTGCGCTGTCCGGCTTCAATGCCCGCGCCGTCAAGGCCTCTTCTGCTGCCCAGAAGTTCCACATGGGTTGCGGGTCCACCGGGTTCGGCATGACAGGATTGGACACCTGCGAACCAATGATGTCGCTGATGTCGGCCATGCGGCGTATATCCCAGCCATCATGGACATGATGGTACGGAACAAGGGCCGCTCCATCGTGCCGGGCGTGAATGAAATCCCGCACCCGGCCCATATAATCCGCCAGAAACGCCTCCCGCCAGCGCTCATATTTCGGCGATCGTATGCCCGCTGGCGGAACGGTTTTGCCTGTGGCTTCCAGAACCCGAGCCAAACAGCGCGCGCAATGGCAGCGCGGTACATGCAGATAGTTGAAGAAAAAACCGTCAAGCCGCGGACAGCGCCCTATGATTTCATCCAGAATGGAAAACACTTCTTCTTGCCAGAATGGACCCGTGGCGCACATCTGCGGCATGGCCCAGACGCTGGAAATGCTGCCGTCCTCACGGCGCACGAACCAGTCGGGATGGATATCTTCCATGCCCTTGCGGCCCTTGGAAATGTCCATGCGCACGATAACGCGAATGCCTTCCTGTTTCGCGGCATCGATCATCTCACCCAGAAAATCGAAGTTCAGATGCGGATTGACGGTCTGGGAGGTCAACACCGTCGGGTACCATGCGGAAAATCCGCCGCCCATGACGATGCAGCCGCCGGCGCCCGCGCTTTTGATCTCTCCGACCAGATGCCTGATGTCCAAATCCTTTGCGTCGGCTTCACGAAGCAAATGTTGGAAAAATCGCACCGGATTGCGGGTCCAGCCTAGTGACATACACAGCCTCCTACCAGCCGCTGACGCATGCGGCGGATCGGTATTTCAAGCTGATGGGTTGCGTGAAAGGCACTGGCATTGTCACGCTTGCGGCGGTCGGCCAGCTCCTGCGTCTCCGCCCAGATGGTGGCTTGGTCGAACAGCACAGGCGCACCGTTTCTGGCAATAATCTGACCGTTGCATATTGTCAGGGCATGCGACGCGCCGGTTTCCGAAAGCACCAGTTGCCGGACCGCATCATTGAGTGGCACGAATGGTGCGGACGCCAGACGGAAGAGCGCAAGATCAGCCCGATATCCGGGCTCAATTTTGCCCGCCATCGCGTGAAGCCCGATGGCTTTAGCGCTGCCCTCGGTAGCAAGCGTCAGCGCGCGCTGCGGCCCAAGCCAATCGGCCTCGTTAGTCGTGCCGCAATTATGAACGATGGCGGCCCACTTCATCGTTTCCAGCATGTTGCTGCCATCGTTGCAGCAGGCGCTGTCCGTGCCAAGGCCGATGGTGATTCCTGCATTTATTATTTCCGGCACACGACAAGTCCCGCTGCCCAGCCGCGCATTGGAAACCGGATTGTGGATGACACTTGCACCGCAGCGGGCAATACGCCCGATATCGCCGTCATCAATCCAGATGCAATGAACGAGATTGGTGCAAGGTGTCAGCAGGCCAAGACTTTCCAGATGAGCGATCGCTCCGCACCCATAGAGCCTGTGGCTCATATGCCGCTGAAGTTCCGTTTCCAGCACATGCATATGCAACGGCATTTCATGACGTGCGCTGAAATCCGCCGCCATGACCAGCAATTCATCCGAACACCGTTGCGGTGCGGATGGACCTATCGCCACGCGAATGCGCCCCTCACCCGCACCGTTCCAGCGGCAGTAAAACCGTTCCACGGAAGCGATTTGGTCACGAGCGGATAGTGGCGTGCGTGCGCCATAGGTGGAAAGGTCGGCACCATCGAAATCGCCGGCTTTGAATGGCATCGTGCCTACAACTGCACGATCCGACACCACGGGAGCAATCGTCACCCGCATGCCGCTATCGCGCCATGCGGAAGCGACTGCATCGAGGCTGTCGTCATCTATATCCGGGGAAATCTTGACGTGGTCGAGAACCGTCGTCGTGCCACTGCCCATCATTTCGATGGCACCAAGCAGGACCGAAAGATAAATCTCACGAGCGCTGCGACTTTCCCGGGCGGCAGAGGATGACAGCGACCACAATTCCAGCGGCAGGTCGGGTGCCGAACCGCGCGCCAGATTATCGGGAGAATGGCAGTGCGCATTGATGAAACCCGGCACCGCCAGAAGTCCGGCTGCGTCCACATATTCCACCGCGCCATCGGAGTAATCTGCACCACTATCCAGCGACGCGATCGCACCGTTCGTGATCGCCAGAGACCGGCGCTCGGCGGTCCATGATCCATCGGCCTTCAACAGGCAAAGCGCATTTTGAAGCTGCAGCGAAGACAATCGGGTTCCAGTCGGTTTGTTCCCATGGCCGCTTGAACGGCATTCTTGTCTTCAGTGTTTCAGACTGAGGAATAAGTTTAATACCGCATTTTGGAAAAAAACAATTTCCACCGCCACGGCAGCAAACGGGCGTTTTTGCGGGTCCTAAGGCACATCACTTGCTATGCTTGGCATAAAAGGGATGCAAAACGGGCTTGATCTTGCCGAATTGGTGATTTCCTGTGCGCCTTGCTGAACAAATAAGCAGGGAACGTGATAGGAACGTGAACAAGTTTCAAGATATACTGGCATTCGCCCGTGTGGCTGAACTGGGTAGCTTTACGGCGGCAGCGCGGGCGTTGTCGTTGACAACATCAGCTGTAACCAAGGGCATCACCCGTCTCGAGGAAGATCTCGGTCTGCAACTGCTGCACCGGACCACCCGGCGCATGCATATGACGGAAACGGGCGCAGAATTTTACGAGCGCTGTCGCGATATCCTCAAGGATCTGGATGATGCCGAAAGTGCCGCCCGCGAAAAGAACGTCGCACCCAGCGGCAATGTGCGCATCGCCCTGCCCCCGTCTTTCGGGCGGCGCACCGTCATCCCGGCGCTGCCGTCATTTTTTGTGCGTTATCCGGATGTGACGCTGGACATCTGCCTGAAACACCATACCGCCAATCCTATCGATGGCGGCTATGATCTGGTCGTGCATTCCGGGCGACTGGCAGATTCCCGCCTCATCAACCGCATTTTGGTACGCGGGACGCAGAAAACCGTGGCCTCCCCCTGTTATATCGAAAAACACGGCATTCCCAACACGCCCGCCGAACTTGTAGATCATAACTGCATAGTCGGAGGTTTTGGTCCCAACTGGCATTTTCGCGGCACAAGTGGCGAAGACCATGTCGTTCGGGTTTCGGGACGGCTCGTGACAGACAGTGGTGATATATTGCGCGAAGCCGCCGTCGCCGGTCTCGGCATTTCGCAGGCGACATGGTGGATTTATCGAGACGAGCTTGAGAGCGGCGAACTGGTCCCCATTATCGAGGAATTCGAGATCGAAGCCGATCCGATTTCGATCGTTTTTCCCGCCCATCGCCGCACCCCCACGAAGGTTCGTGCAGTTGTGGATTTCCTGCTGCAAATCACTCGAACCAGACAGAATTGATCAGGGAGCAAGACAATGGCAATAGCTGCATACAGGATGGCAACGGAAGCACAGGCTCCGGTCCTCTCCGTCTCCCATCTCACCACATCCTTCCGTGTCGACGGCAATTGGAAACCTGTGGTGCGTGATGTCTCGTTCAAGATCGCGCCTCGCGAAACGCTTGCAATCGTCGGCGAATCCGGCTCGGGAAAAAGCGTAACGTCGCTGTCGATCATGCGGTTGCTGCCAGCCTATTCCAGTCGCATCGAGGGCAGCATCCGGCTTGGCGATGCGGAGATTCTTTCGCTCAGCGATCGTGAGATGCGGTCCGTTCGGGGGCGTGACATGGCGATGATCTTTCAGGAGCCGATGACGAGCCTAAACCCGATCTTTACCATCGGCGACCAGATTTCGGAAGCACTGTTGTGTCACAATAAGGGTATGTCCTATGCCGACGCAAAGACTGAAGCTCTGAAGTTGATGGACAAGGTCCGCATTCCCGCGGGTCTCTCACGCTACAACGAATTTCCCCACCAGTTTTCTGGCGGCATGCGGCAGCGCGCGGTCATCGCGATGGCCCTGGCATCCAAACCGAAACTCCTGATTGCCGATGAGCCGACAACGGCTTTGGACGTCACCATTCAGGGCCAGGTTCTCGATCTGATTAAATCGCTTCAGGATGAAGACGGCATGTCAGTTTTGTTCATCACCCATGACATGGGCGTCGTGGCCGAAATGGCGGACCGGACGGTGGTGATGTATCGGGGCGACTGCGTGGAAACGGGCGATACACGACAGATTTTCTCCGCTCCTGCTCATACCTACACGCGAGCGCTGTTGTCGGCTGTACCGAAACTCGGCTCAATGCGCGGCCAGAGTAAGCCATTGCGATTTCCCCTGGTCGATATGGCGACAGGCGAACAGAAAGCACCGCTACCGGTGGCCAGTACCGTGGCTTGCGAAAAGCAGCCATTGCTGGAAGTGCGCAACCTGACGACACGGTTCGCCGTCCATTCCGGCACATTGCGACGCCTGTCAGGCCATATTCATGCCGTCGAAAACATTTCCTTCTCGATCCAGCCCGGCGAAACATTGTCGCTGGTGGGTGAATCCGGCTGCGGAAAATCCACAACCGGCCGCTCGATCATCGGCTTAGCCAAGCCGCAGTCCGGCTCCGTCCTCTTTGACGGAAAAGACGTTCTGTCCCTCGACCGCAAGGGAATGCGCGACATGCGCCGAGGCGTCCAGATGATCTTTCAGGACCCCTTTGCAAGCCTCAACCCGCGCATGCGCATAAATGACGCCATTGCCGAGCCATACCTGACGCATGGTCTGGGCAATAAGGTTCAGGCAAAACAGCGTGTTGCCGAGCTTCTGGAACAGGTCGGCCTTTTGCCGGAGATGGCGGAACGCTTTCCGCACGAATTTTCTGGCGGGCAACGGCAGCGCATCTGTATTGCGCGCGCGCTGGCGCTGGAGCCGAAGCTCGTTATCGCCGATGAGTCCGTCTCTGCACTCGACGTGTCGGTAAAGGCACAGGTCGTCAACCTTCTGCTTGAGCTACAGGAAAAACTCGGGCTCTCCTTCCTGTTCATTTCCCATGACATGGCGATTGTCGAGCGTGTCAGCCACCGCGTTGCGGTCATGTATCTGGGTGAAATCGTGGAAATCGGACCACGGGCGGCAATTTTCGGGAACCCGCAACATCCATACACGCGCAAGCTTATTGACGCCGTGCCCGTGCCAGATCCCGAACGACGCCGGTTACGAAGAGCTCTCGAAACCGATGAGTTGAAATCCCCCTTTAGACCGACCGGCTTTGTCCCGAGAAAATCGACGTACGTGGAGATCTCATCAGGCCATTTTATTCGAAACTAGAGTGGCAAATCTCCTCCCCAAATGTTCTTGGTTCTCATTCGCGCGATTTGCGGATTGCCTGACCTCCCCAGTGACTTGATGTTCGTCACCGAGCGAGTGAATCTCGAATGTCGTCCTTGATCCTGACGGACCGGCGCAGCCGAATGGAGTACCAAGGCGTGTCGATATTGGTGTGTTGAGCTGAAGTCGGCGACACCAATAGATAATTGAAACAGAATGAGCTTCATACAGTTGATGGAGTCGAACCGCAGGTGCCGCTGACTCCACGTTTTATCAGCTATCAAGTCATCCATCGACGCGCATTGTTTTATGGCAATTTGTTCACGACCAGTATGTCCCAGGGCTGGCAAGTCCTAGGAAGGCGCAAACTGTTCGGCCGCTGTTTCATGCGCCATCACGCATCGCTTCGAAACTCGCCACACTTCTGCCTGCCGCTATCCAGGCGAGAGTTCATCAACTTGCGCCTGCGTGAGAGACGAGACCTTGAGGCCTCTGACCAGCAGGTAAAGCTTTGCGGTCTCTTCCAATTCTTCAGCTGCATATTGCGCGTCCAGCAATGATTTACCGGAAACAACCGGCCCGTGGTTTGCTAGCAGGACCGCATGCGCATGACTGATTTTGCGCTGGACAGCCGCTGCCAGCCTCACATCACCCGGCGGGAAATAATCGACGATCGGAAGCCTTCCGACGCGCATGACATAATAGGCGGTAAGCGGCGGAAGAGCGTCGGCACGATTGATTTCTGGCAGGATGCTGAGTGCAACCGCATGAGTTGAATGAAGATGTACGACGGCGTTGGCAGTCTTGCGGTTGCAGTAAACGCACTGATGCAGAAAGGCTTCTTTTGTCGGCTTGTCGCCCTCGAGATGAACGCCTTCTGCAGAAAATCTGGAGATCCGTTTGGCGTCAAGTGTTCCCAACGATACGTTCGTCGGGGTCATGAGAACATCCCCGGATGATAGTCGGACGCTGATATTTCCGGTCGACCCTGGAGAAAGTCCGCGATCGAAAAGCGACCTGCCGACCAACGTTATCTCATCCCGGACTTTTGTCTCTTCGGACATGATGGCGATCACCGGCACATTCTCCTGGCTTTTTCAAAGAAGTCCGGTGCGCCGAAATTTCCCGACTTCAAAGCAAGCGCCGGTCCGCCGGCGTATGCCGCCCTTGTCCACGGAACGCCCGGATCGATCTCGGGTCCGATCTCCAGGGCACTCACAGACAGAGCTGCAGAAACCGCACCTGATGTTTCTCCTCCGGCCACAATAAACCTGCTGAAACCGGCCGACCGCAAGATGCCTGCCAGTTCACCGAGGAAGTCTTCGACCAATGCCCCGGCCTCGTCACGGCCCAACACTTCCTGGGCCTTTAGAACATCCGCAGGATCGGAACTGGAGTAGATGATGGGCGGCCAACCCTCCGACGCCTCTGCCCATTCCGCAACAGAAGCCACGTCAAGTGTGCCAGAAGCGATTGCGATCGGATCGATTTTGGTTGCTGGATAGCCAAGGCCGATGACATGGTTCACCTGGTCTCGGGTTGCAACCGAGCAGGAGCCGGCAAGAACTACCGTTCGGCCTTGCGGCCAGGCGAATTCTGCACTTCTGCGTTCGCCCTGAATTGCTGCGGCATGGTTACGAGCAAGCGCTCCGCCAATCCCAGCGGCGCCGGTTACCAGCATTCGGTCACTGCAGGCTTTGCCAATTGCGTTCAAATCCTCCGCTGTCGCAGCATCCGCAATCAAGACGCGAACGTTCTGTGTCGCCGCTTCCCTTATCCGTGCCGCCACCCGCTCCTGTCCCGCTCGGACGTCGGCTGCCCCAAGGATACCAACAGGCAAGGCGGTCTGTCTCTGCAGGACACGGACGAGGTTGGCATCGGTCATCGGCGTGAGAGGATGATCTCTCATCGAACTCTCGGACAGTAACTTGTCCCCGACGAACAAATGCCCCTGAAACACCGTCCGGCCATTTTCCGGAAAGGTTGGACAGGCGATCGTTATGGTCTCTCCCAGTTCCTCAAGCAGCGCTTCGGTAACCGGCCCGATATTGCCGGCGTCCGTCGAGTCAAACGTGGAGCAGTATTTAAAAACGACTTGTTGAACGTCGCGAGCTCGCAGCCATGCCACGGCGCGCCTTGACAGCGAGACAGCGTCGGACGCCGGGATCGTCCTGGACTTCAAGGCGATGACGACGGCATCCGCGTTCTGCTCGAAAGCGCCATCGTCTGGAATTCCATTGATCTGCACAGTGCGCAAGCCTTCTCGGGCGAATGCGAGTGCAATGTCAGTTGCTCCGGTCAAATCATCGGCAATTGCGCCTAACAGCATTGGTATCTCCTCAACGTGGGTTAGCCTGCGAGCGCTTCCCGCATCGCAAGCACTGACGCCTCGGGTGCGCTCAAGACCGGAGTGGCAGTTTGTGAACGCAGAAGGTCCGCAGCACGAGACGTGGAAAAATGCGCGAGCATGACTGCCTCAAAACCGGAAAGACTGGCGCCTTTCTCGGCAACCAGGCGATTATGCGTTTCCGCATCGCCGCTTCTCAAAGCGGCCATCGCGTCTGGTAGTACAAAGGTTTCAAGAACCGCGGCGGAGCCTTGTGCCCTCGCCTGCTCGGCAAACTCCTGCTCCATCGTTACCACCGCAGGTGCGAAGGTCGCGATCATCGCGATCCGTTGCCCTTGCCTGATGGCTGCATCAAACATCGGTGCATTCGGCTTCAATACCGGAATTGAGATCTCCGACACCGCCTGTTCGATTGCAGGGCCGAAGGCTGAGCAAGTAACCAGGATGCCATCCGCCGAAAGGCTGGCACCGTAGTGGCACAATGAAACGAACCGGCTTTGCAGATCAGGCCTCAATTCACCGGCCTTTGCCCGATCGATTGTGAGTGCGTCGTCAAGCAGGTTTACGGCTTCAGCCTCTGGCCAAAGCTTGCGAAACGCTGCATGGATTGGGTCAACGGCGACCATTGTCGCGTGGAGCAACACGATTCGAGTGCGTGGGGCCATCACCTGGATTCCCCGTAGCTACGCATCCAACCGAAGCTCTCTTCGGTAGACGTCGATGGATGATATTCGCAACCCACATGGCCGCCGTAGCCGACATCGTTGAGAACCTGAAACACCCTCGCAAAATCAACGATTGAAGAACCGGGCTCATGTCGCCCGGGATAGTCGGCGATCTGGATATGACCCACCATCGCATGGTGCTTTCTGATGAACGCCAGTGGTTCTGTCCCAAGGCTGATTGCATGATAGACGTCCATCAGAAGCATGACATTGGATCGGCTTGTCGCTTTGATGGCTTCGATTGCTATGTCCGGGTCGGCAATGAAATAATTCGCAATCGATCCCGGCCCTATGGGTTCGACGATGACGTCGATATCGTAAGCCCTTGCGGCATCCGCCGCATATGCCAGGTTCTCCAGATATTCAGCCCACAGCACAGATCTTGTCGCCCCCTCAGGCACGACTCCAGCCATCGCATGCACCATCTTGCATCCAATTTCGCTGGCATAATCCAGAGTTGGAGCTATGTTTTCCCGAAACTGGGTGCGCTTCTCAGGAAGCGACGCAAAGCCCTTCTCCCCTTTAGAGGCGTCGCCTGCCGGAAAGCCGGTCTGCACATAATGAAGACCGGCATCGTCCAGATATTTTCGGACAGTCGCCGCTGGCGTTTCGAACGGGCTCGGATGCTCCACGGCTGTAAAGCCACGTTTACGGGCGGCAGCGAACCGTGCACCAAATGGCAACTCGCCGAATAGAAACCCGATGTGGGCACTGAACCGCAGGGTCCAGGGATTATCCTCGCTCATGCTCTGTCTCCCTTGCGAAGTAAGCGAGTTTGGCCGGCGACAGGCCGGCCAAACGTCTTAAGCATGGGCGGCAACGATGCTCTTGAGGTCATCGATTATCGCAATGTGGTCGGCGACCGGCAGTCTGTCGATCGTCATCTGCAACTGACCGAGCCGGTCGACACGGCTGTCGTCGATCGCCTGTCCAATATTGACAGCCGCCTCAAGGATCTCGGTCTCGAACGTGCCATTGAAGTGTTTCAGCAGTTGAGGACCAATATCTGTCCGGATAGCGGAGAGAGCTGCCAGAAGACCATAAGCTCCCCAGTTCGCGACGCCTGAGACGATCAGGAAATCGGAACCGGTCCTGGCGGCAATGAGCGAACCGTTGGGGATGTCCTTCTCGACGATATCGAGGGGAAGAACGCCCATGCCAATTTCATTCCCGCCGTCGCCGATACCAATCGTCTTCCACGGCGCCTGCCACCCAGCGTCTTCGAAAAGATAGTCCAAAGGTGCGGTATCGCCAGAGATATCCCAACCATGTTCGCGGTGCGGCTTTCCATCGGAGCCCAGCGAGCAACGCTCGATGGCGATAAGGTGCGTAAGCGGCGTTTCGGATTGCTCGATGTTCTTGCGAAGATTGCGCACAGCGGTCGCATCAACGGAAACCACCTCCAGTCCGACCTCGTGGGGTAGCACTTTCGTGACCGCCCAAACCGCCTTCGCACATGGAGCATCGGTGATCACTGTCACTTTGATCCCGGCCTCCGTGAGCCCTGCAGCGAGCTGAGCCATCCCATTCAGACCGTCCGTCTCGGGAGACGGCGGTTCCGCATGCCGAACGAAGAAGCCACAAATGATCCCCACATGCGGCGCGGGATGCTCACCAATCGACCTCGCTGCCTTTTCAATATTACCGTTGGCGAATGCGACCAGCCGCGAGATATCGCGACGGACCATGCGACCAACAGATGCTTCCACTGCTTCAAAAACCGACGACATGGAACCTCCGTTTGCGTTAATATATCTCACGTATATTATCATGAAACAAGCCCGTCAATCTTTGAGGCGTAAAAAACGATAGAGTCTTTACCTCGACAAATTACCCACAAAACTGCATGTTCGCGATCAGCTTTCCAAACGTGCCGCAAAGGCAGTGAACTCTTGGATACTTGGGATATTTTAAAGGGGTACCCGTGACTCAGAATGCAGAAGTGAAGCTCGCATCACAAACCGATGCCGCTCTCGATCTTATTCGATCGCATATTATCGATATGGGACTTGAGCCCGGAAGCAGGATCGACGAGCGAATTCTCGTGGATCGGTTCCAGCTCGGCCGCACACCGGCGAGAGAGGCGATCAATCGCCTCGTGGCTGAAGGCTTCGTCAAAATCATGCCGCAGCGGGGCGGAACCTATGTCCGCAAGCTCGATATGGACGAGATGGGCGAGGTCATCGTAGCGCATCAGCTCGCCGAGTCCGTAGCCGGACAGATGTGCAGACTCGACGATCCAACGCTTCTGCCAGACCTTCGGGCCATTCAGCGCCGTTATACAGAAAGTGTTAAAAACAGGGAGTTCCTAGCGATTACGCAGCTCAATCAGGAATTTCATCTACGCATTCACAAGACCATTGGCAACGGCCTGTTCTACGACTTCGCAGAAAGCACTCACCGCCACGTCCGCAGGCTGAACGTCTACATTTATAAAGCCGAGGTGGCCGATCCGGACTATCAATCCGGGCAGTTTGCCGCCAACCTCGACCAACACAATCAGATTATTGAAGCCATAGAAAGACGCGACAGGGCCGAACTGATAACATTCCTGCCGGAACACGCTCGATACACCCAGCGCCGCCTTCTCCGACTGCTTGAGAACAAGACGGTGGGCTCTCTTACCCTTGATGTCGAAGACATAGAGTAAGCGTCGCCTCCACAAACCGGGCTTACACACGTCAGATATGGCTCCGTCGATAGTCTCGTCGGGGCCATATATATATTTTGCATCAGGCGACAGTGAGAATGACCTAACCATTGGCTGCATTGCGCCGAAAAAAGCAGCATAAATTGGGCATTTCATGGACTTTTTGCCCATTCTGACGCCAATTTGATTACGAACTCAACTTGCTGAAAAAACGTTCTTGACAGTATAATATACGTGATGGATATTTGCTCATCAGCCAACCCAATACGGGCACTCTATTGGAGAGGACAGTGGCAATTCCTAAGATCAGATTGATGAGCACCCTTGGCGTGCTGGCTCCCCTCCGGGAGAGGATTCTTCCCGAGTACGAACGAAGCCGAGGCATCTCTCTCGACGTCATTTTCAACCCTACAAACGTCCTGGCTGATCGCGTTGATGCCGGAGAACGGGTCGACGTTATCATTGCTATATCTGACATGGTGAGAGGGTTAGCCAACAAAGGCATCCTTTCGGCGCGAAGTATTCGCGATCTCGCCTCAACGACGGTTGGCTTGGCGAAGGCCGCCGGCTCGCCGGATGTTACCATCGATTCAGAGCAGGAGTTCATCTCCTGCATGCTCTCCGCGAGATCGATCGTCTTTTCCCAAACAGGCGCCAGCGGCGTTTTCTTCCGCGCCTTAATTGAACGGCTCGGCATTGCCGAACAGGTGCTCGCTAAAGCCAAGATTATCCCGCAGGGCCTGACAGCCGAGCATATTCTGACAGGGGAGGTTGAATTCGCTGTTCAGCAAATGAGCGAGCTGCTTGCCGTGAGCGGCGTAGACGTCATCGGGCCTTTTCCGGCCGAGCTCAATCATAAAACGATCTTCACAGCCGCAGCGTTTGCTGAGCAGGAAAGCTCTGGAGTTGTCGCCGATTTCCTTAGCTTCATAACAAGCGACTTTGCTCGGAAATCATATCTGGCCGGGGCCCTGGATGTGCCCAGGAGCCAGGATAACGCAGGAGCAGATTGATGGGAGAACTCGACTTTTCGTTTCTCAACGAGTACATGGGCCAGATACTCGGCGGCATCGTTTCAACGTTGCTGATGACGGCCCTCGCGCTCATCCCCGGAGCAATTCTCGGCGTCGTCTGCGCGTTGGCGCGGGTCCATGGTTCACGTAATGCTGCTCGAATTGCCGGCTTTTACGTCGAGATCATCCGCAACACGCCATCTCTGATTCAGGCATTCTGGCTGTTTTTTGGTCTCGCGTCGCTTGGTATCCGTCTGAGCCCATTCACAGCGGCAGTCATCGCGTTGATCGTGAACTTCGGAGCCTATACCGGCGAGATCATCCGAGCCGGCCTCGAAGCAACTCCAAAGGGTCAGATCGAAGCTGCGGACTGTCTTGCTCTGTCACCCCTGCAGCGCATTCTTTACATCGAGCTGCCGCAGGCTTTCGAGCGCGTCTATCCGGCGCTGGTTGGACAGTCCATCCTGATGATGCTTTCGACCGCGATCATGTACCAGATCTCCGCCCAGGAATTGACCGGCGTTGCCTGGCTCATCCAGTCGTTCACGTTTCGCAGCTTCGAAATCTATCTCGTCGTCGCGGTCCTCTACATCATCATAACGGCGCTGATGCGCGGCCTTCTCAACGGCGCAGGCCTTCTCGCCTTTGCCCGCCTGAGAAGGCTTCGGACACCATTGTGAGGACGCCATGCTCGGTTTGACCATACAACAATACGGCGCGCTCCTGAGCGGCGCAGGGTGGACCATTGTCCTTTCATTGCTCGGCTTTCTGGGCGGCACCATTTTAGGCTTTCCGCTGGCGCTGCTATTGATCTCAAAGTCAACGTTCTCCCGTTTGATCTCATCGATCGTCATCATCATCGTGCAAGGCATTCCCCTTCCGATCTTGATGTTTGCAGTCTATTTCGGCGCTGGTTTGACAGGGTATGACCCTGCAACACTGACAGCCGCGGGGCTTTCCATGGCGATCTACTCTGCAGCATTTCTCGCGGAAATCTGGAAAGGAAGCCTGCGGGCTGTGCCGAGCACGCAGTGGGAGGCCGCCGACTGCCTCGCTTTGACCAAGACGGATATCCTTTTCCGCATCATAATACCCCAGGCCATACGGATCGCCACACCTCCGACCATCGGCTTCTTCGTTCAGGTCGTGAAGAATACTTCCTATGCAATCGTGCTGGCTTTCGCGGAGCTCACCTACACGGCTCGCGTGGTTAACAATACGAGTAATGAACCCTTTGTGATCTTCACAATTGCGGGGGTTATCTACTTCGTCATCTGCTTTCCGCTTTCGATCATCAGCCGGCGCCTTGAACGGGCGACCGGGAAATACAGAAAGGCGTCTTCGTGATGGCTGCCGCAATCGTATCCTTCAAGGAAGTTCACAAGAAATTTGGCGATCTCGAAGTGCTGAAAGGCATTTCGCTCGATATCGATGAAGGCAAGGTCGTCGCAATCCTGGGGCGATCCGGCTCAGGAAAGAGCACCGCCTTGCGCTGTATCAACGGCCTCGAAAAGATCAACGGCGGAGCGCTTTCGGTCTGCGGCTTTGAGATCGATGACAAACAGATCGATCTTCGCAAGCTGCGGCAGGACGTCGGAATCGTCTTCCAGAGCTATAATCTTTTCCCGCATCTGACCGTCGCCGAGAATGTTACAATTGCGCCCCGTCGTGTCCTTGGTGTTCCCAAGCACAAATGCCGCGAATTGGCAGAAGAGGTTCTGTCGAAAGTGGGCCTAGGCGAAAAGATCGACAACTACCCGGAGCAGCTTTCCGGTGGCCAGCAGCAGCGTGTCGCCATTGCGCGATCACTCGCGATGCGACCCCGCGTGCTGTTGCTCGACGAGGTCACGTCCGCGCTTGACCCTGAGCTCACCGGTGAGGTGCTTCGCGTTATCGAGAACCTCGCAAAAGAAAAAATGACGATGATCCTCGTCACGCACGAAATGGCGTTTGCCCGCAAGGTCGCAGACCAGATCGTGTTCATGCATCACGGCAAGATCTGGGAGGTGGGAGATCGCTCGCTTCTCGATTTGCCCCAGACGCCCGAACTCAAGCAGTTCGTTGCCAGCGGTCTTTGATCGCGAAACCAACCACTAATCACAACAAAAAGGAGAACAGCATGCTCAACAAGCCCTTCGCTATCGGAATTTTGACCGCCGTAATAACTGCGGCAACCGCTTTTTCGGCTTGGGCCGCAAGTCTCGAAGAGATCAAAAGCCGCGGCAGCATCATCGTCGGCATCGACTTCTCGCACCCTCCCTTCGCCGGTGTGAATGCAAAAAATGAGCAGGAAGGTTCGGATCTCGAAACGGCACAGCTCCTCGCGAAGGATCTCGGCGTGAAGCTCGAGACAGTCAACGTTTCAGGACCGAACCGAATTCCGTTCCTCATCAGCAACAAGGTCGACATCGTCGTCGCCGCGATCTCCATTACCAAGGATCGCCTGAAGGTGATCGACATTTCGACACCTTATGGCGTTGTGCCGCTTAACATTTCCGCGCCGAAAGAGGAGAATGTCAAAGGGCCGGCGGACCTCGCAGGCAAATCGGTTGCGGTTGCGAGCGGCGTGACAGCCGACATCGAACTTGTACGTTCGACGAAGGACGTTCCTGGTGTTGAGATCGTGCGCTATGCGGACGAGTCCACCACCCGGACGGCAATCCTTACAGGTCAGCAGAAATATCTGGCGTCCACATTGTCGGACCTGGGCGAAATCAAGAAGCAGAAGGCCGATCTCGACCTGGAGCTCAAGTTCACGCTCAAGACCTACCCGATGGGTATCGGCATCAAAAAGAACTCGCCTGAGCTCCTGGATTGGACCAACAAATGGGTCGAAGCCAATGTCCAGAACGGCAAGCTGAACGACATATTCGTGAAGTGGTTCGGTCAGCCTCTCCCCGCCGATATGAAAAGCCTCGATATCAACTAATCCCCAAAGGAGGCTCGCAAATGAGCAATCAAGTCACGAGCCACCAACCCAGCACACGGGTCACACCCGTGGTCGTTCACAACGGAGTCGCCCACGTCAGTGGGCAACTGCCACGAGAGAATGGCGTCCTGGCGTTGCGTGGAAAAGTAGGAGCCGAGGTCAGTGTTGTGCAAG
Source organism: Rhizobium sp. GR12 (assembly GCF_036596185.1). NCBI lineage: Bacteria > Pseudomonadati > Pseudomonadota > Alphaproteobacteria > Hyphomicrobiales > Rhizobiaceae > Rhizobium > Rhizobium sp. GR12. The sequence goes on from NZ_JASXTH010000003.1 coordinate 225,614, forward strand.
CGCAGTTAGCCGCTGCCCTGTCGATCAATGCCTGCCTGGAACAGCTCCGGAATGCGATCGGTCCAGAAGGTCGAATAGAGCGCATCATCAAGATCACAGGATTTGTTGCGTCAGCACCGGGGTTTAACCAGCAAGGAGCGGTCATCGATGCCGCTTCTGATATTCTGCTGGACCAGTTCGGCCCAAGCGGCGCCCATGCAAGAAGCGCCGTTGGCGTCGCCGAACTTCCTCACGGTGCGCCGGTGGAAATCGAAATGATCGCGGCCGTCACGATCTGAGCAGCGACCGGTACCCCCAAGTTGGAAAACAAACATACGTAAGGGAGAACACCCATGACAGCTTACCTAGACCAGAACGGTCAGAAACTTCCGCCGAGGTTCGTGAACTCAGACGGCATCCGTTTTCACCATCTTCGCACCGGCACAGGGCCGACCGTCGTATTGATCGCAGGCTTCCCGCAGAGCGTTTATGCGTGGCGTCGGGTCATCCCGCTGCTTGCGAAGGATTTCGATGTGATCGCTCTGGACCTTCCGGGCCAAGGTGACTCTGACAAGCCGATCGGCGGTTATGACACGGCAACAACAGCCAAAAGGGTCAACGCCTTCCTCAAGACGATTGGCGTCGGACGTCACTTTCTGGTTGGACACGATGTCGGATCCTGGGTCGGCTATCCCTACGCGCACGAGTTTGCCAGCGATCTGGACGGTATTGTCTTCCTCGATGCAAACATCCCCGGGGTGACATTGCAGCCCTTCATCAATGTCGCCGATCCAGACTACTGGCGGAACTGGCACTTCCTGTTCAATATCATTGAGGACCTTCCGGAGGCGCTGCTGAAAGACAGGGAACGGATACTCATTGAGTGGTTTTTCAACAAGAAGACAGCCAATGCGATGGCGACTTTCAGCAAGGACGATATCGACGAGTATGTGCGCGCCTACAGCAGCCTTGGCGGCATGCGAGGAATGCTCGGTTACTATCGAGCCGTAATTCAGGACATGGAATACAACAAGCGATTATTCGAAAAGAAAATCTCTGTGCCAGTCCTCGCGCTCGGTGGCGATGTCGGGAGCGCTCCGGCAATATTCGAGGCAATGAAGCCTCTCGCGGAGAATATCCAAGGTGGCGTGATCGCCAATAGCGGCCACTATATTCCCGAGGAACAGCCGGAAGCGCTTGTGTCAGCCTTGCAGGAATTTTTCTCGAGCATACAGGCTCCCTGATGGCTTCCCTGAGGTTGGGGGGCTACTGCTGCACGTTTAAAATTGCTCTTGAGCAGCAGTAGCCCGCCACCTCTCAGATGCTGCACATCGTCACTCGACGTCTGGATCGACACGGCCCTGCAACAAGGCTTCTGTCGGCATATAGACAATCATCGTAAGGCTGGCGGATCCCTCAATGGTCAATGCAGCATGTCGATAAGTCTGAGGACCGTGAACCGGATGGCGGATGATTTTCAGGCCTTCGCCAATCGGAAGGACTTCCTGTCGCTCCCACATCTGCCGGAATTCAACGCTTTGCGACTGGAGATCCGCCACGAGTGCTTCAAACATCGGATCTTCATGTGCGTGGGCATAACTCAGGCGAAATTTGGCGACGGTTCGACGTGCATCCGCCTCCCAATCCAGCATCAACTGTCGCATGTCCGGTGACGTGAATACCAGTTGCAAAAGATTGACGTGGCCAAGGTCCGAATTGGTAAAGTCGGGGAATATCTCCCCCGCTAACGGGTTCCACGCCAGGACGTCCCACCTGTTGTTCTTAATATAGGCGGGATACGAGAGCGTATTCAGAAAGGCGGTAACGGTTTCTGGAATCGCCTGCGGAGGCTGACTGATTGCGGGAGGAAGCCGATGATGCGCCAGCATGAAAAGATGACTGCGCTCGGCTGGGGAGAGCCGAAAGGCACGAGATATTCTTTCCAGGAAATCTGACGAAACGCTGATGTCTCTTCCCTGCTCGAACCACGTGTACCAGGTTACACCAACGCCTGCCAGATACGCCACTTCCTCACGCCTCAAACCGGGCGTTCGTCGCCTTGGCGACGTAGGTAAGCCCACGTCAGCCGGCTTGCTTCTCGACCGAAGGCTTCGGACGAACCCAGCCAGTGCCAGCCTATGGTCGACGCGATCCAACTTCCCCATCTGTCACCTTTGGTAATAGGATAAAAAGCTATCTGGAACCTTTATAAGGAACACATACCCTGTCTCAGTCAAAATTCAAAGGATGCAGGATGAGCAGGATTGCCGGCAAAGTGGTGGTTATAACCGGAGCGAGCAGCGGGATTGGCGCGGCGACGGCGCGATATTTGGCTAAGCAAGGAGCAAAGGTCGTCGCAGCCGCCAGGCGAAAAGACGAACTTGACGCCTTGGTCGCCGAACTGATTGAAAATGGCGGTCAGGCGCTAGCCGTTCAGGCAGATGTTTCTCGTCGCGACGACGTATCCCGTCTGGTCGATGGTGCCAAAGCCCATTACGGCACTGTTGATGTTTTTATCAACAATGCGGGTATTGGCCCGATCTCTCCGCTCGATGATCTGCGCGTAGATGAATGGGAAAGGATGGTCGATGTGAACGTCAAAGGCGTCCTGTTCGGGATTGCCGCTTCTCTTCCCGTCTTTCGCGCCCAGCGCTTTGGACATTTCATTGCGGTCGCGTCGACTGCGGGTATGAAAACCGTCCCAACGCAGACAGTGTACTCCGGGACGAAATTTGCCGTCAGAGCGATTTGTGAAGGCTTAAGGCAGGAAGCCGGTCCCAACTTGAGAGTTACGGTAATTTCACCAGGAGCGGTCAACACTCCGTTCGTTGAAGGTATAGCCAACATGGACGTTCGGGCGAAATATATCGGCTTAAGAGATGATATGGCGATAGACCCTTCGGCCATAGCCCGCGCCATTGGATTTGCCATCGAGCAACCAGGCGATGTTGACGTCGGCGAGATAGTCGTTCGCCCCACGGCACAAAATTAGCAAATTAGACTTCTCGTTTGAACCGCGCGTTTGCTCGCACAAGGCCTACCTCCGGCGAGCATGCTCGTCGCCAGCGCAAAACACCGCGAAGTTGTGTCGCATGAAGGGTGTTGCGCCTGCGGTTGATTGCTACCTGGTTAGCCAAAAAAATTTACCCGCGGGCGGCCCATGTCTCGCTTTGAAGGGATCCGAACCTTCGGCACTCAACCAACGCCGGGTCCAAAGAGAGTCATACGGCCTCTTGATGCCCGAATTCACTATTCCTAAATCCTCCGCGCTTAACGACACAAAAAGGAGGGAAACGATGGCGTTCGAAACTTTCGCGGAGCCCATTTACGTTCAGCGCATGCACTACATTGAGGAGATCACCGGGCTCGATGACGTCTTTGATTTCCTCGACGAATGGCCGCAAGAAATGCGTGACCTTGTCTACGAGGTGATGGTGGACGCATGCCGGAAGGCAGCGTGCGGCCAACTTCCGGCTCAAGCGATCGCAGATAATTTCCGCCGCTTTCTCAAGAGGCATGGCAAGCTCGCCGATATCAAAGATGTACCCTTGCATCTGCGGCGGGCCAATGAACAGAACGCATCAGGCATGTAGCCATGCAGGCGCTCCGGGCGTGCCTGGTCGGGTACTTTCGCGCCGAACCGACGTTCGGTCTCTTCGGGAATCCCTTTTGAATTCGATTGAGCAATTGTCTCACCGTTGCGATCCCATATAGCTCGCATGGCCGGGAGCAATCCAGCCATATCGTCGCTCGTCTCGTTTTCAGGCACTGCCTGTTTGCTAAAGGTATCCGCCGCCCGATAAAAATTTTGTTTTGCCGACCGGCGACCTCTTGAACAGCCGGATTTCCAAAACCAAATCGATGTTGCCGGATGCCCCATTGGGGCCGGCCCGTCGAGCGATGAGGACATCGTCGGCGGAAGTTGAACCTTGTACCCATGTTGCTTCAATGGAGGATGTGGCTATGAGAACCACTTTCGACTTCTCTCCCCTGTTCCGGTCGAGCGTCGGCTTCGATCGGATGTTGAATGCGCTTGATGCTGCAAGCCGCGTCGACACGATCGACAACTGGCCTCCCTATGACATCGCCAAGACCGGCGAGGACGACTACCGCATCACCATGGCGGTGGCCGGCTTCTCGCAGGACGAACTCGACATCGCCCAGGAGCAGAACATGCTCGTGGTGTCGGGACAGAAGGCGGGCGAAGAGGCCAGCCAGTATCTGCATCGCGGCATCGCCGGGCGCACCTTCAAGCGTCGCTTCGAGCTTGCCGATCACGTCAAGGTCGTGGGCGCCGGCCTGGTCAACGGTCTGTTGACCATAGATCTGAAGCGCGAGATCCCTGAAGCGATGAAGCCGCGCCGGATCGAGATCGCCACGGGCACGGCGCTGCCCGGCGCAGAGGCTAAGCAGATCGAGGCGAAACAGAAGGCCGCCTAAGCCTGGACAACCCATTCTTGTGACCGCACGGCGTCGGGCGAAGCCCGGCGCCGGCCGGAATCGATTGTCCAACAACAAAACAGAAAGGAGAAAACAATGAGCGTACGTGATCTTATTCCCTGGGGCCGCAACAATGGCAGCCAGGTTCCAAGTGTTTTGCGTGATGATGATCGCGATCCGTTCCTGTCGCTTCACCGCGAGGTGAATCGCTTGTTTGATGACGTCTTCCGCGGCTTTGGTTCAGGCCTGCCGTCCTTCGGCAACGGCTCCGCGTTCAGGGCCGGCTGGCCGAGTGTCGAGATTTCGGAGGCCGACAAGGAGATCAAGGTGACGGCCGAGGTCCCCGGTCTCGAAGAGAAGGACATCGAGGTCCTGCTCAACGACGGGGTGCTGACGCTGAAGGGCGAGAAGCGTTCCGAGAACGAGGACAGAGATCGCCAATTCTCCGAGCGCTACTATGGCCGTTTCGAGCGCCGAGTCCCGCTTGGCGTCGAGGTCGACGAAGACAAGGTCGATGCCAGCTTCAGGAACGGCGTTCTGACTGTGACCCTGCCGAAAACCGAAAAGGCGCAGTCGCAGGTCAAGCGGATCGCAATCAAGAGCTAATCGAACCAACCCGCCCGGCGGCCGGCCCCAAGGAGGCCGCCGGCATCCTTCGCCAACAGGGAGGGATAACATGATGAGGATTTTAAAAGAGACGCATCACCCCAGCCGGAGGCCTGCCAGCATTAACCAGGCCTCCAATGACAACCGGCGGAAAGCGTTGTCTTTCGGGCGCTCTGTATTTCCCGAGGATGCCGTTGCCCGCATCTTCAGGCCATCCCGCTCGTTGACGACATCAGGCAAGGCGCGGACGAGAGGCTGGCGGCTTGTCTTTGAGCGTCGAAGCGCTCCGTTCATCGAACCTCTGATGGGCTATACGGGCGGTGCAGACACGCTGACGCAGGTGGAGCTGGAATTCCCAACACTTAGATCCGCCGTCCGCTATGCCGAGCGGCAGGGTCTGAACTATGTCGTGCAGCGTCTGGCAAGCAAGGCTGCGGTCCGGACAACGCAGAGAATTCGCCCCCGACGGACTCCGCCATCCCACGCATTCTCGGATGCGACATTGAAGCGGCTCGGCCTTTCCGAACTTCGGGAGAGTTACGGTGAGGCAATCGATGAAGCGGCGGAACGGAATGATGCCTCAGGCCCGGCAACATGGTCGTCGCCCATGGATGTCGTCCGTGATCCGACGCTGCCTCTCGAAGCGAAGCGGTCGATCCTGATGAACTGGGCCTGGACCGAATATCTGATCGACCAGGCAACCAACGAAGGCATGCCTGAGAACAATCGTCCATCGTGCCTCCATCAAGTGGAGCAGGCACTGATCGCACTCGAGCGAGACGTCGAGAGCGGGCAGGATCGTACCCCCGATCGGAAAGTCGCATGAGGTGCACCCATGGACCCACATGTTGTTTTCGATTGCCAGGACGTTGTTCCGAACAGGTTTGCGCTGACGGTGGCTGCAGCCGCGCGAGCCCGTGCGCTCATCCGCGGTGCGCAGCCGAGGCTTGACCTGCCGGATGCCGGCACAACCAGCCTTGCGCTGCATGAGATAGCCGCGGGCGCGTTCCGTCAGGACGAACTGAAGCCGTTCCTCTCCGGATCGGCATCCCCGGCACGCCTGCCGGCTCCCAATCCAAAATCAACCGAGCTTCGCGGCGGCGCATCGACCACTGCCGCCGCCGACCCCTCCGCTTCTCCGGAAGCGGTTCATTGATGATGTAACCAACTGAAGAGGAGAAATGTAAGATGCTGAAGTCCCTTTCTTCAAACAACCGGACCGTTTTCGATATCGTCAATATCGTTGCCGGTCTTGCTCTTCTGCTCTCACCGTGGCTGCTTGGCTTTGCTACGGAGACCTATGCCGCCTGGAACGCCTGGATCGTTGGCGCGGCCCTTGCGGTGATCGCTGCGGTCGCCCTCTATGCCTTTTATGAGGCGGAGGAATGGGTCAATCTGGTAGCCGGTATCTGGACTGTGGCTGCGCCATGGGTTCTCGGCTTCTCGGCCATGACGGCCGCGATGTGGGTTCATGTCGTGGCGGGTATTGTTGTCGCCGTGCTTGCCGCCGGCAGCATCTGGTTCAGCCATAACCATCCGTTGTCGACCGCCTAATCCGTGGAAGCGGGTCCGGATCTTCGGGCCCGCTTCTTTTCGGTCCTTCGTGTGTCATCCCCGGAGAGAAACAAATCAAGATCCAAGGAGCAATCAATGTTCGATTTTGCCCCGAGGCTCCACTCGATTGCCATTTCTGTAGCCTTCGCTGCCGGAGCCATTCTGTTCACGACGGGTCCCACACCTGCGCAAATGGCGGAGCCGGCCTTTTCTTCCACCGGTATGCCGACGTTAGCGCCGATGCTGGAACAGGTCACGCCCGCCGCCGTCAATATCGCGGTCGCCTCGCGAGCGTCTGAGCAGGACAATCCGCTTTATAGCGATCCCGCCTTCCGGCGATTCTTGTTTCTTGGTAACCGGCAAGGAAACCCCATCTGGCGCGGCTGATGCTGAGTAGGGTGGCTGCAGGTCCGATCTCTCCGGAAAGACGTCTAGTTCTCGAAGTCCGTTCGTATCGAACCGATCATGCATCCGAGGGCCCTATTCTCATGACCATCTTGCCCGCGGCGACGGCCTTATCACGTCCACTCGCTTTGGCGTACAGCAACGCCGCATCTGCGCGAGACACGAGCGTTTCAATCGAACCGCCGTGTTGCGAAGTCGCAATGCCCAATGACACAGTCACGGTCCCTAACGTGCGGCCCGCATGGGCGAGTGTGACGCTGCTGATTGCCCGTCTTAAGGTTTCAGCGAGAGCCTCTCCTTCGTCTTCGCTTTGCCGCGGGAGGAGCACCGTGAATTCTTCGCCGCCGTAGCGGCATGAAATGCCATTATCGCCAACGATGTCGCGGATGGTCTGACCGACATACTGCATGACCATGTCGCCCGCATCGTGACCGTATTCGTCGTTGAAGCGCTTGAAATAGTCGATGTCGATCATAAGGCAGGTCAGCGGTTCCAATCCATTGTCATCTGCCCACCGCTGTAGCGTCTCGTCCAGATGGCGACGATTGGACAGGCCGGTCAATGGGTCGCGGATGGCCAGAGATGTGAGTTTCTCCCTCAGCTGTAGGTTGGCAATCGCAAGCCCGACATTCTCGGCTATCAGTTCGAGATAAAGCCTCGACTGTTCGAGCTGGATGGCCGCTCCTTTACACTCCTCCAGGTAGATCAGGCCGATCATGTCGCCCTGAGCAGTAAGCGGAACGCACAAAGCAGCCGTGCTGTCACCGTCCATGTGCTGGCAGGGAACGTCGCCGTCGGACAGGCCGCTTGCATGCGGTCGCCCGCGCCGCAGGCCCCAGCACTCCGACGCAGGAAAGCTATCTGGTGAATGATGCGGCGCCAGCCATTCTGCGGCCCGATCGAGCACGGTTTTGCTGAGGTTCAAGACGTAGAGGCCGCCGGCGGTGCCTGGAAAGATCTGGGGCGCGAAGCGCGCAACGATATCGGCGAGTTCGCTTTGGTTCTGGCACGCCTGAAGGCGGTGCATCATCTGCAAGATCAGGTCTTTTGTATGCTGATCGGCTTGCCGTTCCGCATCGAGCCGGTCCCTTTCGATGCCATTGGCACGAAAGATTTCGATGGCGGTATTCATCTCGCCGATTTCGTCACGACGGCTGTCGGTCGGGACCTCAACCGTGTAATCCTGTTTCGCAAGTCGTCCGACGATGCCAGTCAACCTGATGAGCGGCATGGCAACGCGTCGTCTCAAAACGAAATAAAGCACCGCGAGGAAAAGAGCGCCGGTCAGACCGAGCATGGTCTTGGCGACCAAACTCCACCAGTCGCTACGCTCCCGCGCAGCATCCAGTTGAGCACCAGTGCGAGCCGCGGTCAGGTCCCGCAGGTGCGAGACCGTATCGACCAATTCCGTTTGGAGCCGTTCATGCTCCGGCCCGAATATCCTAGCCTGGGCGGATTCCTTGTCGCCACGCTGGTAGGCCTCCACTGCCTCGATCTCGATCTTATCGAGATCCTCGGTACCAGCCTCGATCTTTCTCATCGCATCCGCCTCTGCAGACGGCAAGCCAACCGACAGAAGCTGATCGGCAGCCGCTTCGCGGCGACGCTCGGCTTCCTCATCCCGCTGAAAGGCCAAGAGGTGACGCTCCTCTCCACGCATCACGTAGAGCCTCGCGTCATCGCTTCTGACCTCCGCTCCGAGCGCAAGCTCCTCCGCAAGGGAATCAACCTTCAGGTGTTCTTCGACGGCGATCCGCTCGTCGACGGCGCTACGGACCGACATGATGAAGGCGGCGCCGGATAATGCCGTCAATACGACCGTTACGCCGTAGGCCCAGTTGGTGATGGTGCTTATTCTCATTCGCTAATGATACCACGGGATGCTTGAACGAGAATTTAAGGAGAGAGCAGTCCAGCTCGCGGCAAGGTCCTTCGCAACAGCCGGGAAAATCGGCAAGAACCCGATGGAATGAGGTCTTAAATCGAGGAGTGCTTGGGTTCGAAGGAATTAGGCATTCGCGATCATGCGCGCAGCACCCTTTTCCCCGGCTGCGAACACTGATGGGCAATCCGAATTCGCAACGCCCCAAGTTTGTCGAGATTAGCGGGCAGTTCAGCATCTATATGGCGGCCTCGATGCAGACTATCGTACGATAAGAGGTCTCTCGCGTTTCATCGATCCGTTCGTTCACCCCTGTTCCGAGATATCAATGACAGTTGTTGCATCCTACATCTACCGGAATGGCAAGCGGGCCGAGGAAGTGCCGCTCGCCCAGCAAACTTTTGAAGCTCGTGATGGCGAGTTCGTCTGGATCGGCATTACCGAGCCGACACCCGATGAGATGGAAAGTCTCCGAGCCATGTTCGGCCTGCATCCGCTTGCCGTCGAAGACGCTTTGAATGGCATGCAGGTCCCGAAGATCGACATTTATGGCAACCAGCTGTTTGTCGTCATCAAGACGGCACATCTGGAGGGCGACAAGATCGCCTATGGCGAGACTTGCATCTTTGTCGGAAAGCATCACCTGATTTCCGTCAGGCATGGTTCGGCCCGGTCGCACAAGGAGTTGCGGGAACAGCTCGAACATTCACCGCAGCTTCTTGAACATGGTCCCGACTATGTCCTTCACGGCATCATCGATTTCGTCGTCGACGGATATTTGCCCATGGTCGAGACCATGGAAGACAAAGTGCTTGAACTGGAAAAGCACGTGCTGATTTCGTTTCTGGAGCGCGAGCAGATCCGGCGGATCTTCCGGATGAGGCGTCAGGTGATCAAGTTCCAGCGCGTACTCGGGCCGATGTCGGAAGTGGTCGGGAAGCTCACCCATCTCGATCTTCCCTGTGTCGATGAAAATGCAAAGCCCTTTTTTCGCGACGTCCACGACCATGTCAGACGCGTCGAAAACGTTGTCGGCGGGCTTCGGGACGTCATAACCTCGGTGTTCGAAGCGTCCAATCTTCTTGAACAGCAGCGGCAGGGGACGATCACTCGCCAACTTGCCGCGTGGGCCGCTATTCTCGCCGTGCCGACCGCAATTGCCGGCATCTACGGCATGAATTTCGAGCACATGCCTGAACTAGCAACACAGTACGGCTACTATGTGGTCCTCGGCGTGATCGCGGCCATCTGTGCTATACTCTATGCACGTTTCAAGAAAGCAGGATGGCTGTAGGCAAGCCGCAGGCTGCGGGAAACAGGGCTATACCTCATTGGAGCGGCGTCTCTGCCATGTACTTTGATTCGTTTTCCCGGCGGAAAGACCGGGTCCATGATGGCGCTCTTGACGGGATGCGAACCTACGACCCAACTATCTCATGAAGTCGATTCGCGAGAAGGCCGTGCCTGCGTTGTCATAATGGTGGGATGGCAAGAATACGTCACAAGCAGACATCACCTTGGTCAGTCTATTACTTCTTCGGCGCAGAGGTTTCGACCCACAGGCCGTGCACACCGGGATCAAATTTTGACTGCGCTGGGCGGCTCCGCGCCAAGCTTGAAGGCAGAAAGCGGGCCGAATCTACCCGTTCTGAGTCTTATGTAGGATCCAGTTTCGCAAGATCAGATGCTCGGCCAGGACTCATGGCCTTTGAAATGGGCCTCGATTCGTGAGCGGAATGATACCAGTAGCGTTCCTCTCCCGCACCGGCCTGAACCCCAGCCAACGCTACAGGAACGGGACGCCCCCGTTCAACCTTGGGCGGGCAACCAGCCCCTTTCCCGCAACGACTCGAGCGTATCCAGATCGGTCGTGGCTGCTGGTCCGATCTCGACGTCGACTATCGACGTCCTATGGCGCCGAACCACCGCGCGCGCGCCGACATCTCCAGCCAGCTTCACTAGCTCCGGATACGTGTTATCAGGAAAGATTATCGGGTGGCCAGGTTCGCCGGCAGCTACAGCCCGGACGATTGATTTTCCATCGCATTGTCGAAACTTGGTGGCAAGGAGATCGAGATGCTCACTCGTGAGATCGGGCATGTCGGACAAACAGATCATAACCCCGGCGGCCCGCAAGCGGATCGCTTCCCGCAGGCCGACGATGATCGACGTTGCCATTCCTGACTCGAAGTCCGAATTGTGGACAACTCGTGCCGGAATATCCTCGATCACGGAACGGATTTCGTCATCCAAGTGTCCAGTAACCACGACCACGTTGTCACATTCTGATCTACTCGCCGCCAAGACGGATCGCCGAATGAGTGGGATGCCATCGAATGTCGCCAACAGCTTGTGCGAGCCACCGGTTCGGGTCGATCTCCCTGCAGCAAGGACGAGCGCGGCAATAGTGGGACGTCCGCTCATCTGATCACCCCCGCGTATATTCATGCATAGGTGGCCAGTCTGGAAGCGGCGACATCGGCCAAGACTGACAATGCCAGCGAGGTTGTGTCCCTGGTCGGTCCAAACAATCCGATGGGCGCCTTGATGCGGTCTATCTCAGCTTTCGAAAACCCCGCGCGCCGCAGACGCTCCACACGCTTCCGATGGGTGCGCGTGCTTCCAAGCGCGCCGATATAAAAAGCATTCGAATGCAGCGCATGTTCAAGGATCCGCTCCTCCATATCGAGATCGTGGTGCAGAAGCACGACGGCTGTGAACGGGTCGATCGCCGGATCGCGGCCATCGCATGTTTCACCGTTGCTCAAAACTGTGACGTCGTGCCCCGCCGCTTCCGCAATCCTTGCGACCACCAGTGCCTCGGCGGTCTGGCCCGACACGACAATGCTGGTCCTCGGGCGGTAAACTGTCTCGAAGCGTCCGCACATCCAACGCGCCCGCGAAGGCGGTTCCATGCAGGCGACTGTCTGGCTGTTCGGGCAATACCAGAGTGCGGCAGGCCGACGATGCCGCACTTCGCTTATAACACTTTCCAGCGCCTTGACGTCGCGCAGCACGTGAATGGCGACCGTGATCCCGCCTCCGCAAGGAAGAACGATATCGAAGAACGGCGAACCGTTGCCATAGACCACGGCCCGGTCGCGGCCTTCAGCCATAGCCGCGAACGCTTCCGAGGCGACCGCCGCTTCGACGCATCCGCCGGAAACGTAGCCGCAGAAACTGCCATTGGCCGCCACGGCGACGTTCGCACCAAGAGCGCGGGCGGCCCCTCCCCGGATTTCGACGAGCGTCGCAAGCGCCGCCCCGCCTTGACGAAAAGAGGCAATGGCGAACTCCAATATGTCCAAAGGATCGTCGGTGGTCGACGATCTCCCTGGAACCCGCATTTCCTTCGTCTCCAGCATCACGTTCGTGGACCTTATTCCTGTCAAAGCCAGCTTGACGCCAAGCATGGTTACACAATGTCGGGCAAACCGCCGATCAGCTTGTCCAAGGTCATCGGATAGTTCCGGAGGCGAATACCTGTCGCGTTGTGGATCGCGTTCGCGATCGCCGCCGAGACGCCGCATAGTCCGAGTTCGCCAATGCCCTTCGCCTTCATCGGCGAGGAAATCGGATCGGTCTCATCCATAAACACGACGTCCTGATGCGGAATGTCGGCATGGACCGGCACCTCGTAGCCAGCCAAGTCATGGTTGACGAAGAACCCCCGACGGGTATCAACCGCAAGCTCCTCCGACAATGCCAGACCTGCGCCCATCGTCATCGCACCAATCACCTGGCTGCGCGCAGTGATCGGATTAAGGATGCGGCCGGCGGCACATACCGCAAGCATGCGGCGGATTCGGCTCTCGCCCGTAGCCGCATCGACACCCACCTCCACGAAATGTGCTCCGAAGGTCGACTGCTGATGGCTGTCGGAAAGCTTCCCCCACTCGACCCTGTCCTCGGCCACCAGTCCTTCGGCGCTCGCCGCTTCGGCAAGAGGAACCGAGCGCGAACCGGAGAGGACCCGACCGCCCTCGAAGACGACGTCCTGTTCATTGAACCCGAGTTTCTGGACAATAGCGTGCCGAAGCTTGACGCAGGCCGCATAGACGCCAGAGGTCGAACAGTTCGCGCCGAACTGTCCGCCGGAGCCTGCGGATACGGGAAAGCGAGAATCGCCAAGCTGGACCGCGACCTTGTCGATCGGTAGCCCCATCATTTCCGCAGCGGTTTGGGCGATGATCGTGTAACTGCCGGTTCCGATATCGGTCATGTCGGTCTCGACGGTGACGACCCCTTCACTGTCCAGACGGACGCGTGCGCCCGATGGGAGCAGGAGGTTGTTGCGGAATGCGGCCGCAACACCGAAACCGATCAACCAGTTGCCTTCGCGACGCGAACCAGGACGAGCTCTTCCATGCCAGCCGAAACGTTCCGCTCCAAGCTTGAGACAACCGACGAAATCGCGATGGGAAAACGGACGGTCTGGCTTCTCCGGATCCACCTGCGTGTCGTTGAGGATACGGAACTGTACCGGATCAATGCCGAGCTTTTCGGCCATCTCGTCGATGGCGATCTCGAGCGCCATTAGCCCCGGCGCCTCGCCGGGCGCGCGCATGGCGTTGCCCTCGGGAAGGTGCAGCGTCGCCAGCCGCATCGCCGTCATGCGGTTCTCGCCCGCATAGAGAAGCCGCGTCTGCATGGCAGCTGTCTCAAGCTGGCCATCGGGCTGGTCGCCCGACCAGCTTTCATGGGCAATTGCTGTTATTTTTCCATCGCGAGCCGCACCAATGCGGATGCGCTGGATCGTCGCTGGACGATGCGTCGTGTTGTTGACGAGGAACGGCCTCGGCAGCGCGACCTTTACGGGCCGCTTTGCTGCCTTCGCACCGAACGCGGCCAGAACCGCGTCGGCGCGAAGGAACAGCTTGCCACCGAAGCCGCCGCCGATGAACGGCGACATGAGGTGGATTTTCTCCTTGTCGACGCCAAGCGTCGTTGCGAGGTCGGACCGCCACCAGTCGATCATCTGGCTGGAAGTCCAGATCGTCAGCTCATCACCGTCCCAGGCAGCTATGGATGCATGCGGCTCCATCATCGAATGCGACTGATCCGGGGTCGTGTAGGTCTCGTCCAACGTCACTTCGGCGGACTTGAACGCACCTTCGAAATCTCCAACGGCGGTATCGGGTGGAGCACCGCCGGCGTCTTTCGGCTTGACCGCCGAATCCATCGCCTCGGCGAGATCATACGTACCCTGCTCCTGCATGTAATCCACCTGCACGAGGGCTGCTGCTGCCCGGGCCTGTTCAAAGGTTTCGGCGACAATCACGGCGATTGCCTGGTGGTAGTGCTGGACCTCATCGCCCCCGAAGAGTTTCGCCGTATTGAACTTGCCCTTTTCGCGTTTGCCGACGTCAAGCGTCGTGACCACGGCGAGCACGCCCGGCGCGCGTTTGGCAGCATCGACATTCATCGAGGTGATGCGACCCTTGGCTATGGTCGATCCCACGGGATAACCGTAGGCGTAAGGCATGTTCGGATCATGCCATTCATAGGCGTACATCGCCCGCCCCGTCGTCTTGAGTTCGCCGTCAATACGATGGACCGGCTGGCCGACTATTTTGAGCTGGTCGATCGGATTAGTGGTTGCTGGTGTATCGAACTTCATGGCGATTATCCCCTCGCTTCGGCGATTATGGCGCCAATTACGCGCTCGACGAGATCGATCTTGAACTTGTTCTGCTCGGTAGGACGAGCGTCGGCGAGGAGAAGCTTCGCTGCGACATTCGCTCCCTCGGCGAGTTCTGCGTCAGCAGCTTCGACACGCCACGGCTTGTGAGCAATGCCACCAACTGCCACCCGCCCCGTGCCATCAGGCTGAATGACTGCTCCGACCGAGACCAGCGCAAACGCGTAGGAAGCACGGTCGCGGACCTTGCGGTAGATATGCTTTCCTCCAATCGGCGGCGGTAGCACCACTGCGGTAATGAAACCGCCCTTTTCCAGCACTGTTTCGATTTCGGGCGTATCACCGGGCAAGCGATGGAAGTCTGCGATCTGGATTGTTCGGCGACTACCATCCGGCTTTACGGTCTCGACGACCGCGTCGAGTGCGCGCATGGCGACGGCCATGTCGCTTGGATGCGTGGCGATACAGGTATCACTCACACCCACGACAGCGTGCTGGCGACTGAAGCCGCCGATGGCGGAACAGCCACTTCCCGGCGAGCGCTTGTTGCAGGGCTGTGCGGTGTCATAGAAATATGGACAGCGTGTGCGCTGCAAGAGGTTACCTGCGGTCGTCGCCTTGTTGCGAAGCTGGCCCGAAGCGCCCGCAAGCAAGGCGCGCGATAAAAGCCCATAATCGCGCCGGACGGTTACGTCGGCGGCAAGGTCGGTGTTGCGAACCAGCGCTCCAATGCGCAGGCCTCCCTCAGACGTCTTTTCTATTGTCTCGAGCCCCAGACCATTCACGTCGATCAGATGTGTCGGCGTCTCGATTTCGAGCTTCATCAGGTCGAGAAGATTGGTGCCACCAGCAATAAACTTTGCCTCGGAGTTCGAAACGGCCGCCTTGACTGCAGCCTCTATGGATGAGGCCTTTTCGTAGGTGAAGGCTTTCATGCTTTTGTCCCCGCTACTTCGACGATGGCCTCGACGATGTTGGAATAGGCGCCGCAGCGACAGATGTTGCCGCTCATCCGCTCGCGAATTTCCGCCTCGCTGATCAATGTCTGCGCGTTGAGGTCGCCAGTGACGTGGCTCGGGATGTTCGCCTCGATCTCCTCAAGCACCGCCACGGAGGAACAGATTTGTCCTGGCGTACAGTAGCCACACTGGAAGCCGTCGTGCTTGACGAACGCGGCCTGCATTGGGTGCAGATTGCCGGGCTGTCCAAGTCCCTCGATCGTCGTCACTTCGTCGCCGTCGTGCATTACGGCCAGCGAAAGACACGAGTTGATGCGGCGTCCACCGACCATCACCGTGCACGCCCCACACTGACCGTGATCGCACCCCTTCTTGGTGCCGGTCAGGTGGAGATGCTCGCGCAGAGCGTCGAGAAGCGTCGTCCGATTATCAACGTCGAGGTCGCGGACTTGTCCGTTGACCTTCAATGATACGCTTGATGTGTGATTCATGGTTTCTCCTGCGGGCTGGGCTGCCGCCGCCTCGATGACAGTGGTGGCAGCGACGGTCGCGGCCGAGGAGATAAGTAAATTCCGGCGTGAAAGTTCAAATTGACTAGTGCCTGGCATGGTCAGTTCCACTTCATCGATTGGAGAAACCAAAAGTCGCGCATCACCGGAGCGAGATCGCGGATCATTAAACACTAACGCATCAACGAGTGATCGGTAGTGGGAGTTCCCCGATAGGTCTTATCGATAGGACGCATAAATCAGCGACGGGTCGGGATCCCCTCCTGCGGCGCATTGTGGCGGATCCCCGAACGTCGGTTGCTCAGCTCCCAAGCCTGAGGTGCGACCATCGACGCGAATAAGGCTTGTCGGAGCAACCTTCCAAGCCGATGGAGATATCCTCCACTTAACGAGCGGAGCGTAAAATTTGGCTGAAGAGATTTTTTGCGCGCCGACGCGCTGAGAAACCGGGAGCGCATCCCGGCTGTCGCTGAGGAATTGTTTTTAGAAAAGTCGTTGGTATATCTCTGGACGACAGCCGATGTTTATGGCGGTTAAGCGAAGGATGGCTGTTGAAATGAGCGCCCGTCGTTAGAGACGCAAACCGACCGAGCTGACGCCGTCCTTTCGAGCTACGCATCGCTCGTCGATAGCGTCCGCGACAAGCATGAGTGTCAAGCCATCACCGTTGGGACTGGTCTCGTCTGGGGCAAGCCAAAACGATAATTGCCCTTGTGAAGGGCAAGCGGGAGACCATGAAAGACTGCTACGCCTGGCACAAAGCCGGCAAAAAACTCTATATGCTTTGGTCTGGTGACAAGGACAGAAATGACGCCTACCGCGACGACGAGCCTGATCGTCGTGTCCAGGGTGATCAGGTCTCACAAGATTTCTTGTCGTTCAAAAAGTAGTCCGGATACGAGACGTCTTGAGAAGTGTCGCATCCGACCAGCACGACGAGCGTTTCGCGGGTCGCCGGTTCGGCTTTTGCAAAGATAGGCGCCTCGACCAGGCCCATCCATTCGCGCCAGCGCAGCTCCGACGGCAGGTCTGAAAGCTCAGTGCCGAGGAGCTGCTCGTGCCGTTTGGTTCGGCTCATAATGACCAGTGTGGATTGCAGGCGCCCATTCGCTGTTCTTCCCCGCTCGGTTGATAAGTGACGTTCCCAATCTGCTGCTGGTGCGGACCGAGCGCCATAGCGAGTTGTCTGGCAAATGGAGACGAGAGTTCCGTCGCGCCCGGCAGTCGTCGCTGCGATATATCGCCAGCGTCCTGCGACACGAAAAAATGAGGCCGTCTCATTGCTTGCGGGTGGGGCTTGCCGGTGCCCCGTCGCATTATAGCAGAAGGCGGCAATGTCATTCTGACGGGTTTATGCAAGGAAAGGTTGGAAGCGGCGCGGGCGGAATTTTCAGACAAGGCAACCGTTGTCAGCAATGATGCTGCCGAGCTTACGGCTTCAGCACTTGCGAAGGCGATGAGTGCCTCGGGTAGATTGAACGGTCTTTAGCTCAACGCTGCCTTTGCTACGCCTGGTTCCCTCGAAGACGTCAACGCTGATGCCTTTGACCGCATGATGGCAACAAACGTGCGCGGCCCTATGCTTCAGCTGGCGGCCCTTTCGCCAATACTGAACTCCGGTGCATCGGCCGTAGTGACATCATCCAGCTCGATCAACGAAGGGACGGCAGCAACAAACCTTTACGCTGCAACGAAGGGCGCTGTCATCGCTATGGGTCGCCCCTGGGCTTCGGCACTGGCTCCGCGTGGCATCCGCGTAAATGTTCTGGTTCCCGGACCAGTCGAGACGATTTTCGGAAATTCCTGCCCGATGAAGCTCGTCAGGGCTTTGAGAAGTTCGTTGTCGATCAGGTTCCGCCCGGGCGCGCCGGAACCGTCGAGGAAGCAGGGGCTGTCGCGCTTTTTCTGCTATCCGATGATGCGTCCTATGTTACGGGCAGCCAATATGCGGTTGATGGAGGACTGGTCATGCAGTGAGGCTGGTTATTCGCCGGATCCTTGAATATTGCAGGGCGCAATGTCCGGGTTAAAATATCAGGAAAAAGACGGAATATTCGCGACTAAAGGAAGATCCTGACTGTGGCGGGCATACGGTCTGGCTGGCGCGTCACCGTTGACTATAAGGCACCGCGGCAATTCTGCAGGCTGTGTAAAAACGCAATGAACTCCTCGTTGGCCAATTTTTATCTGCGATTTTTGGTCAACTAAGATGCTAACAAATGCCGGACCTTTCCTGCATCCGATACTCAAGAGTGGGATAGGCCGGCCCTTCTGGCAATCTCCGCGAATGCATATTGCAGCGCATGACGCAACGTTCGGAACCGGAAAGCTTTAGCGCGACTTTCAAGCCGTGACAGTGCCTAAATACAAGCACTTACCGCTTAATAAATAATCATATAATTGAAATGCATCATTCTAGAGCAGAAAACCTGTCCAAAAGGATGGGAAATCTGTCTTGAAGCCAGCCATACTACCCGCCCGAAAGAACGATGACCCTATTCGTCAAAGCTCTTCCGTCCGGCGGCAAGCCGATGCACCGTAAGCCAACGGAACAAGCGGCGCGGCGCACGGAGCTGAGAGGCCTCGGATACGCAACGTTCAAGGCTTGGATTTGTCCCGCAGACGCAGGTCGTTGCGGCGGTGAGGGAGTATCAAGAATGCGTGACAACATCGTCTATGTTCGTGTCGTATCCCCCCTTGTGACGCGCGGCTTTCGCAAGCTGGCGGATCTCAAGGCGCTGGAATATCCCGGCATCAGCCTTTCTCACGCTGAGATCGCGACGGGGCCGGGCTCGATCGAAAGCGAATTTGAGGCCGCAATGTCCGTTCCCGGCACCCTGCTTGAGGTGGTACGTGCCGAGCGTGAAGGCGTCGATGCCGTTATCATCGACTGTATGGGCGATCCCGGCCTGCGCCCGGCCAGGGAGATTTCGGGCATGCTCGTTCTCGGCCCATGCCAAACCGGCATGCATGCTGCCGCCATGCTCGGCCACAAATTTTCCATCATCACAGTGATGCGACGACTGAAGCCATCCTTCGAAAATACGGCAGCGCTGTGTGCTCTCTCCACCAAGCTGGCATCGGTGCGAAGCGTCGATATTCCGGTTCTCGATTTGGAAATGAACATGGCGGAAACGTTGCGGCGGCTTATCGAGGAAGGACGCAAGGCCGTGGAGGAAGATGGTGCGGAAGCGCTGATCTTCGGCTGCACAGGGCTGATGGGCTGCGCAGCCGGTTTGCGGGCTGGGCTGCTCGCGAAAGGAATCGACGTGCCCGTCATTGATCCGATCCCGACAGCGATCTCCATAGCTTATGGACTGGTCCTTGCCGGGCTATCCCAGAGCAGGACGACTTATCCGAAACCGCCGGAAAAACTATTGATCGGTTACGATGCTTTGCGTGATGCAATGCTGCCGCTTGCAGCGGAATAACCAAATGACGGGGTTAAAGATATGGCAGCAAGCATAATGACCAATGAAGCGGAAGCGAGCACTGTGCCTGTTGGTGTCCGGCTGAGGGATAGCTTCTTTTCAGGCGGACTGTTCTGGCTGCTGGTCCTTCCAGCATTTGTTTTCTTCCTCGTGTTCTTCGTCGTGCCGACCGCCTCGCTTTTCGCGCTCGCTTTCAACAAGTCGACGGCTGGCGTCATCAGCCTGTCCAGTGTCATCACTTTTGATAATTTCGTGCGCATCTTCACACGATCAATCTATTACGAGTCGATCCTGCGCTCGGTCGGTATCGCGGCGGCCGTCTCGCTCATATGCCTCGTCTTCGGTTATCCACTCGCTTATGTCATCGCCAAAACCATGAGCCCCGGTCGCAACGCGCTGCTGATGATTTTGGTGCTTTCATCCATGCAGCTCGACATGGTGATCAGGCTCTACGGTCTCATGGTTCTGCTGGGCGACAATGGCCTCATCAACGGAACACTCATCAAGATGGGTTTCATTTCCGCGCCACTGCCGCTGATGTACAATACCTTTGGTGTCGTGGTCGGCCTTGTGCAGATTACGTTGCCCTTCATGGTCTTGTCGCTGATCGGCATCATCAAATCCATCAACCCCTCGCTTGAGGAAGCGGCACGGTCCTTGGGAGCATCCCGCGCAAAAGCGTTTTCCTCGATCGTGCTGCCACTATCCATGCCGGGAATTCTCGCCGGAACCCTGCTCGTCTTCGCGCTTGCCATCTCATCGTATGTGGTTCCAGCCCTGATGGGCGGCTGGAAGGTCATGGTCATGCCGATCCACATCTTTCAGCAGGTCGCAGAAACCGGTCGCTGGCAATTCGGCGCCGCAATAGCCGTCGTTCTCTTTGTCACCAGCCTCATGGCCATCGCCGTCTACCAGCGGGTCGCCATGCGCACGACGGGAGGACGCAGCTGATGCGCGACGAATCTCCTATTCCTCTGGTCTTCAAGGCGATATCGCTGCTGACGCTGACCATTCTGCTTGTTCCGGTCGTCATCGTGGTGCTGGCTGGGCTGAACTCGGGGGATTACCTGACGTTTCCCCCACAGGGCTTTTCGCTGCGGTGGATCTATGCATTCCTCACCTCACCGGCGTTCCTGTCTGCTTATGGGGTGTCGTTCCTCGTTGCCGCGATCTCGACTGCGATCTCGACGGTACTGGGGACTATGGCAGCGGTCTTCCTGTCGCGAGCGACCAGCAATTTGGTCGGGCCGTTGCGGGCATTCTTCATGATGCCGATCGTTCTACCAGGTGTCGTGCTCGGCCTTGCACTCTATGTCTTCTATGTCACAAGCGGGATCGGGCTTGCGCGCAGTCTCACGGGCCTTGTCATCGGCCATGTCATCGTCACCTGCCCGTTCGTGATCGCAACGGTCACAGCGTCCCTTGTCGGTTTCGACCGCAGCCTGGAAGAGGCGGCGCGTTCACTCGGCGCTTCACCGTTCACGGCATTCCGGCTGATCACGCTGAAGATCATCGCACCGGCCATTTCAGCAGGCACGATCTTCGCCTTCATCATTTCTTTCGGCCAGTTCGAAGTGACGCTGTTTCTGTCGACACCGAACCTCCAGACTTTGCCGATGGCGATGTATGTGGCCCTGCGCTACGCCTTCGAGCCGACCGCTGCGGCAGCCGGCATTTTCGCCATCCTTCTCGTGGTTGTCTCGATGATTGCCACCTCCAAGCTCGTCAATTTGAAACGTATCTTCGGCGGCTGAACAGCTGCCCGAGACTGAGAGACCGATCCCGCATCCATAAGTTCAAAAAAGGGGAACATGGACATGACTGGAAAGACATTCGATCCAAATCGTCGCAAGCTTCTGAAACTGGGTGCCGCAGCTGCCACCCTGCCGCTGTTCAATATCAACCACGCCTTTTCCCAGGACGTGACCTATGACGGATCGGTCTTCGATGCGGGTGGCGCAGTCCTGCGCATCGGCGAATGGGGCGGCCCGTGGGGGGAACTGGTTCACAAGTACCTGCTCACGGACTTCGCCAGGGATTTCAACTGCAAGATTGAATACGACTCGACATGGCCGTGGTTCCCGAAATTCGTAGCGAACGGCCCGCAAAAACCACCGCTCGACGTGACCAACTGGAACCTGCCGGAAATGTTCAAGACGGCAGCGGCAGGTGACTTCTTCCACACGATTGAGGAAATTCTGCCCAACCTTCCGAACGGCAAGAACCTCTGGCCCTTCGCAACGTCAAACGGCGTTGGCGTCACCTGGGCTTTCAACCAGTATGTTCACGCCTACCGCACAGATCTCGTCACTCCACCACCGACAGGCTTCAAGGATATGTGGAAGCCGGAGTTTGCAGGCAAGCGCGGAACCTACATCACTTCCAACACCTTGCAGATGGACTTTTTCCTCGTTGCCTGCAGCCTGTTTGGCAAGGACCAGTATGACCTTAACGCCGGTTACGAAGCGATGCGGGCATTGATGCCCGCCAAGATTTCGGACTTTACCGGCAACATGCAGACGCTGATGGATCGTGGCGAAGTCGTCATCGCCGTGCAGAGCGACGCCGAACCCATGCAGGCCCACGACAAGGGCGCACCTTTCGCCGTCATGTACTGGAAAGAATTGCAGCCAATCCTGACGCAGACCTACACGATCAGCCGCTACTCTGAACCGACCCAGAAGAAGCTGGCCTATGCGCTTCTCAACCGTGCGCTGGAGCCATCCTTCATGACCAGCATGGGCAAGGAATTCTATCTGCGTCCCACGGTTTCCAACGCCGTTCTACCCGACAACCTCGTGAAAGCGGGGATCATCAACAGTGCCGATGCGATCAAGGACTTCTGGCTGCCGGACTGGAAAGCCTATCTGGAGAACGAAGACGAGATCGTAGAGACTGTGAATGAAATCTTCGCAGGCTGATTGAGACAGACGATGGAACCGGTGGCCGCGTGGCGCGGCCGCCAGCCAACGGACAGATGGGAAATACAGGACGATGTCGGATATCCAGCTAAAAAACCTCGTCAAATCGTACGGCAACACGATGGCGGTTGCGGGCATAGAGTTGCATATCAAGCAGGGAGAGTTCTTTTCACTGCTTGGGCCCTCCGGTTGCGGCAAGTCCACAACGCTGCGCATGATCGCGGGCTTCATCCGCCCGGGTGCCGGCCAAATCCTGATCGGCTCGGACGACGTGACACGGCTTCCGCCGGAAAAACGCGATATCGGTATCGTGTTCCAGAACTATGCGATCTTTCCCCATATGAACGTCGCCGAAAACATCGGCTTCGGCCTCAAGCTTCGGAAAAAATCGCCCGCAGAGATTGATAAGGCCGTGGCCTTCGCGTTGAGTCAGGTCGGTCTCGCAGGTTATGAAAACCGTTACCAACGCCAGCTTTCCGGCGGCGAGCAGCAGCGCGTGGCACTGGCGCGCGTGCTCGTGACCGAACCTCGCATCCTGCTGCTGGACGAGCCGCTTTCAGCGCTCGACAAGGCTTTGCGCGAGGAAATGAAATACTGGATCAAGGATCTGCAGAAAAAACTCGGCATCACCACCGTCTATGTCACGCATGATCAGGACGAGGCTCTGACCATGTCCGACCGCATCGGCGTGATGCAGAAAGCCCGCCTGGAACAGGTCGGGACACCACAGGAAATCTACGAGCGCCCGAAGACGCTGTTCGTAACGACCTTCATCGGCCAGTCGAACGTCATCGATGTCACCGTCAAAGGACGGGACGGCGACCGGCTGAGCGTCGGTTTCGCGGATTTTACGGCGCTGGCCCGTGCGCCAACGGCTGATCTTGCGGCAGGAACGGAGGTCAAGCTGGTCGTTCGCCCGGAAAATGTGATTGTCGGCCACGCCGGGACCGGCCTGCCCGCAACCGTGATCTCCGAGACCTATCAGGGAGCACTAGTCCGCTACCGTCTCTCCATCGGCACCAAAGAGATCATCGCCGAGAGGCAGAACCAGTCCCATGTGGAACGGCTCTCGCCTGGACAGGCGGTCGGCGTGACGTGGGATCCGGAACGATCGGAGGCATTGATGGCCTGAGGGCCGCAATCGCCGACACTATTCATTGATGCAGGAACGCAAGCGTTCGGGCTGATGTCCGCGCAACGGCCTTGCATTGTCTAAAGACAAGTCAGGAGCAAGACATGCGTATAGGGATTGATGTGGGCGGCACTAACACGGACGCCGCCCTGATGGACGGAGCCGCCGTCATCGGCGCCTGCAAAAGCCCGACGACGGCGGATGTCGGCTCCGGCATCGTTGCGGTTATGAAGAAGCTGCTGGACATGACCGGAGTATCGGTCATGCAGATCCAGGCGGTGATGATCGGCACAACCCATTTTACGAACGCCGTCGTGGAACGCAAACGCCTGCTCGAAGTTGCCGCCATCCGGCTCGGTCTGCCCGCCACCAAGGGGCTACCACCGCTGACCGACTGGCCGAAAGACCTTGCCAATACGCTCGGCCGTCACACCTTCATGCTGCGTGGCGGCCATGAATTCGATGGTCGCAAGATCGCGCCCCTTGACGAAAAGGGATTGATGGATGTCGCAAGCATTATCCGTGAGCGTGGATTGAGAACCGCAGCCGTGACCTCGGTATTCTCGCCGGTAACACCGGAAATGGAGCTTCGTGCCGCAGAAATCCTGCGCGAGGAAGTGCCCGGCATCGCGCTTTCGCTCAGTCACGAGATCGGTCGTGTCGGCTTCCTGGAGCGCGAAAACGCCTCTATCATGAATGCATCGCTGGCCGACCTGTCGAAGAAGGTCGTATCGTCGTTTCGCGATGCCCTGAAAGAGCTGTCGATCACGTCACCGTTCTACGTCAGCCAGAATGACGGGACGCTGATGGCCCCGGACTATGTCGAACGTTACCCGGTCTTGACCTTCGCCTCCGGCCCAACCAATTCCATGCGCGGGGCGGCACTGCTTGCGGGAGAAAAAGAGGCCATGGTGGTCGATATCGGAGGCACGACATCCGATGTCGGTATGCTGATGCATGGTTTCCCGCGCGAATCCGCCGTCGCCGTCGATATCGGCGGCGTCCGTACCAACTTCCGCATGCCGGACGTGCTCGCCATCGGCCTTGGCGGCGGTTCGCTGGTGCGCGATGACGGCACCCGCATCGGACCGGATTCCGTCGGTTATGAAATCACCTCGAAGGCGCTGGTGTTCGGCGGCGATACGCTGACCACCACGGATATCGTCGTGGCCGCAGGCCTTGAGGATATCGGCGACCGTTCACGCGTTGCCCATATACCTGCCAGCACCATCGAAGCGGCGCTGGCTACCATGCACCGGATGGTCGACGAAGCCGTCGACCGCATGAAGACAAGTGCCGAGCCTCTTCCTGTCATCCTCGTCGGAGGCGGATCCATTCTCGTCTCCCGTGATCTGCCGTCGGCCTCCAAGGTCATCAGGCCGGAAAATGCATCCGTCGCGAACGCCATCGGCGCGGCCATCGCTCAGGTCGGTGGTGAAGTCGATCGTATCTTTTCGCTGGAGGGCACTTCGCGCGACATCGTGCTGGCAGGGGCTAAAGCGGAAGCTTCGGAGCGTGCGATCAGGGCGGGTGCCGATCCGGCTTCCGTCAAGATCATGGATATTGAAGAGGTTCCGCTGGCCTATCTGCCGGGCAGCGCCACGCGTATCCGCATCAAGGCGGTCGGCGACCTGGTGATTGGCTGAGGAGTCCCAAGATGAAACTCACACGCGAACATCTTGCCGATCTGGCAGTCGGCGCTGCTTTTCTCGGTACGGGCGGCGGAGGTGATCCCTATGTCGGTCGGCTCATGGTGCAGCAATGCCTTGATGAAGGCTGCGAGGTCGAACTCATTGACCCGCAGGATATACCCGACGGCAGCCTCGTCATTCCCACGGCCATGATGGGGGCGCCAACCGTTCTGGTGGAAAAGATACCCTCCGGAGACGAGGCCATCGCCTCGCTGCATCGGCTGGAGAAACGGCTTGATCGAAAAGCGTCATTCACGATGCCGATCGAGATCGGCGGCATCAATTCAACGATCCCTCTTGTCGTCGGAGCGCGGCTCGGACTACCCATAGTCGATGCCGACGGCATGGGACGGGCCTTTCCCTATCTCGAAATGGAAACTTTTGGAGTCTATGGCATTTCCGGCTCACCGATGGCCGTCAGCAACGAATGGGGTGATTGCGCCCTGATCGAGGCCGTCGACAATCGCCAGATGGAATGGCTGTCGCGTGCCGTCGCCATGCGGATGGGTGGCTGCGCCTATATCGCCGAATATGCGATGAGCGGTGCCGATGTGAAACGCACGGCCATTCCCAACACTCTGACCCTTGCCATTCGTATCGGAGAAGTGATGCGCAAAGCGCGTGATGAGCACCGCAATCCCATAGAAGCGTTGCTGGGTTTTCTGCCATCGACGCTCTACCGCTACGGCCGCGTGATCTTTTCGGGCAAGATCACCGACGTCATGCGCGAGACGCGGTCGGGCTTCACCATGGGGCGAGCGCGTATCGACGGTATAGCTCCCTTTTCTTCGCAGATGGAAATCGAGATCCAGAACGAGAATCTGATTGCCCGTGTCGACGGCAAGGTGAAGGCCATCGTGCCGGACCTGATCTGCATCATGAATACAGAAACAGCAGAGCCGATCACCAACGAGAATCTGCGATATGGCCAGCGGGTCACTGTGCTTGCCGTCTCCGTGCCGGAGATCATGCGCACTCCCGAAGCGCTCGCCGTTTTTGGCCCCGCCTGCTTCGGGTTGAAAGAACCCTTTACCTCGATAGAAGAGATCGATTGAAATGAAAATCATCACGGATCAGGATATCGACGACCTCGCAGTAGGCGCTGCCGTTCTGGGCACGGGCGGTGGTGGCGACCCCTATATAGGCAAGCTGCTTGCCAAGGCGGCGATCGAAAAACACGGCCCTGTCTATCTGGTGCCTTTGGATGATGTACCAGACGACATCGCCATTGTAGCCTGCGGCGCGATGGGAGCGCCGACTATCCTCATCGAGAAGATACCATCAGGCGAGGAAGGCGATCTTGCACTCGAAACCTATGAGGATCACACCGGCATCGATGTCGACGCGATCATTCCCTTCGAGGCGGGCGGGATCAATTCGATGATTCCCATCGTCATGGCTGCCAAGAAGCGCATACCTGTCATCGACGCCGACGGCATGGGACGCGCGTTCCCGCAACTCGAGATGGAAACCTTCAACGTTTATGGCGTTTCCGCCAGTCCCGTCGCCATTGCCGACGAGCAGGGCAACTGTGTGATGATCGAGACGACGGACGCCGCAAAGGCGGAATGGCTGGCGCGGGGCGTGACGATCCGCATGGGTGGGCAGGCCTATATCGTCAATTACGGCATGGACGGCAAAACAGCAAAGCGGGTTTCGGTCCCCGCCACGATGTCGCTCGCCATCGGCATAGGCCGCACGCTGCGTGAAGCCGCGGGCAGCCATCGTGATCCCGTTGCGGCACTCATCGATTTTTTTGCTGGCACGCATTACGGGCATGCCGAAATCATTGCGTCCGGCAAGGTCGTCGATGTGGCTCGCAAGGAAGAAAACGGCTGGTCGGTCGGTATCGCGACAATCGAGCCTTTCGATACGTCGAAACCGACAGTGAAAATCCGTATCCAGAATGAAAATCTGGTGGCGGAAGAGGAGGGTGGCAAGGTGCTGGCCATCGTGCCCGATCTGATCACCGTGCTGGATCTGGACACGGCTGAAGCCATCACAACGGAGCGCCTTCGCTACGGACAGCGCATCAACGTGCTCGCCGTCAGAGTGCCGCCGATCATGCGTACACCGGAAGCGCTTGCGGTGTTTGGCCCCTCGGCCTTTGGCCTTTCCCAAACGTACCGTCCCCTGGGGACTTGACGGACGACGCGCATCGGGGACTGATGGCGAGGAAGGCGCCTGCCTTCCTGCCGTCGAAACAGAGCAAACCGATGACGAAACTCGTGGCGAGCGAAAAGGCAAAGTATGTCGATATAGGTGTCGAGAACGCCAGATCAGGATTGCGTTTTCGTCCTCCACGCATGTTGTTCAATGCCATAGAGCGCCCTTACCTGCTTTCGAAGCTCATGGATGGGTTGGCGCGCCAGATCGTCATTTTGCGTGCACCACCGGGGTTCGGCAAGACGGCGCTGATGAAGGCCGCCTACGACCGCATCCTCGCCGGAACGCTGCTCCTTCCAGGCGTGCACGAGACCCGGATCGCGCATTGTTCCTGGCTTAGCCTGTCCACTCTGCAATCAACCCAGGACTTCGTTGTCGATCTGCGGCAGGCGCTGGATCTTCCGCAGACCACAGATACGGGGAACGCGTTGCTGGAGACAATGGAGACGGTTGGGCGCCGCAATGGCGTGACGGTTCTGTTTCTCGATAATGTCGATGCCGCTGGCGCGCAGCATCGGTTTCTGGAGCAACTGGTGCTTTCCGCGCCAGATAATCTCTGTATCGCATGCGCATCGTTCCTCCCCGCCCCAATACCACTCGCCCGGTTGAAAGCGCGCGGTACTCTGAGCGAGATCAATGTAAGCGACATGGTTTTCAGGCGATCCGAACTTCAACGACTATTGTCCCGCTCATCGACAGCTGCATCGATCGATCAATTAATGCAGATAACGCTCGGCTGGCCGGCGCTCGCGCAACTTGCCTCGACCATCCCCGCCGCCACGCTTCCGCGGGAAGAGCACAAGCTGATTTTGACCGAACAGCACACAGACATCACTGGTTTCGTACGCGAAACAGTCATCGCACAGCTATCGCCGGCTCTTTACGATATGCTCCAGAAGATGGCGGATTTTGACGAATTTCGCCTGGACCTCGCTACTGACCTCGGCGCTGAACAGCTGGCTCCCAACGACCTTGCCGTTCTCGAGGCACTTAACCCCGTCATCCAGAGAAATACCGGCGGTTGGCTTTCTCTCCATCCTGTCCTGCGCTCCTGTCTCAAAGACGATATAGTGGCGGCGACGGGAGACGACCACCGAGCGCTACACCGACGGGCCGCCACATGGTTTGCAACACGCGGGCTTCTGGAACAGGCTGTTTCTCACGCGGCCCGCAGCGCCGACTTCCGAATGGCCGAAGAGATCATCGATCAAGCTGGCGGCGTCGACATCTTTCTTCGCGCCGGACACAAAGTGTTGGAACACCTGATCGACAACTTTCCTCCAGACATTTTGCATGCCTCCCCTGGATTGGTGGTGTGTTACGCCGTCGTGCTTTCCAAGCGTGGCAATGCCACCGCAGGCAGGGAACGACTGGACCTATTGAAAGAAAACGACGAGTGGTCCAAGGTGGCACTGGCAGCGGTCAACCGCAGCGTCCTGGATCACATCGACAGTCTCATCGATGTCTATGTGGATCGTCGGCTGGACACTGCTCACGCGCAACATCTGGAGCGGGTTGCTGCTACGCTACCACCCCACGCAACATGGGAACTGGCCTGGATCCACAATCACCTGTGCATCGTCTACACGCGGCTCGGCGAGTTGGAGGCCGCACGGCGCACGGCGCTCAGGGCACTCGGCTATTATCGCGAGGAAAAGGCGGCTTACGCGCAGGTGTTCATGCTGGTGCATCTCGGTCTTGTCGGCTCGCTCAGCGGTGAGTTCTCCGCAGCCCTGCAATTCTGTCGTGAGGCGGAGGCTCTCGTCGAAAGCGCACATTGGACTGATCGCAATCTTCTGGCCATCGCGCGGCTGGCCTCTGCCGACGTGCTCTACCATCAAGGCGAGGTGCACCTCGTCGAGCAGATTCTCAGCGAATGCGTAGAGCCGTTGGTGCGTGGAGAAAGCTGGGTAGACCTGTTCACACGGCTTTTTTCGCTTCTTGCGCGCAGCCGCCTGCGTGTCGACGGTTTCGATACCGCGATTTCAGCCATCGACAAAGCAGAAGAAGTCGCCGTTGAACGGGCCATGCCACGTTTGACGATTGCTGCGGGGATTATGCGCATCGACCTTCTTCTCAGGGTCGGTATGATCGAGTCAGCGGTGCAGGCCATTGAAAAGGTGGAGGCATTGAAGGAAAGAACAGAGCCTGATGACTGGACCTGGAGGGAAGCTTATGATTATGAGATCGTCGCGGCCCGGCTGGCCTTGGCTCTTGGTCATGGTCAGACTGCGCTGGATGCAATGGAACGGCTCGTTTCAGACAGCAAGACCTCTGGCAGGGGCTACCACCGACTGATCGCAGAAATCCTGTCAGTGCGTGCAGCATGGAAAGCGGGGAAACAGCAGCAGGCGCTTTTATGTCTGCAATCGGCGATCGCACTGGCACGCGCTCACGAAGTCACTCAATTGTTCGTCGATGAAGGTCAGGAGTTTGCAGCCACTCTACGCGCAATCGTTCGTCGTTTCGGGCTGAAGGCCTTCAGCGTCGATGCGGTGGAGTTCCTGAGCCGCATCGCAGGTCACAGTTTTGGCCGCCAGCCACAGGCCGCTGTCAATATTCGCTCCAGACAGGGTGCCACGAGGCCATCCGCCGGGCTTCTGAGCGGTAGGGAGACAACCGTGCTGAAGCTGCTGACGGACGGTAGCAGCAATAAGGAGATGGCCCGCATCCTTAACCTTTCGGAGGCGACCGTCAAATTTCACCTGAAGAATATTTACACCAAACTGGGAGTCAGCCGGCGGACAATGGCCGTGTCCGTGGGCCGCCGTCTCAATCTGACCAATGGCGACTAGGTTGCGAAAAGCGCCGGTCTCCACGAATTTCATTCTCGCCGGCCCGGATGGAGAGGCTCAAACCCTCGAAGACCGGCTTATCTCTTTCGGAACCGGCAGCCGTTGGAGCGTCCTTGCGAACCGGTTTCCTATCCCCTTCTTTTCCCTCTCCGTTTTACCCTCGTGTTAAATCTGCCCGATCCCGATTGGCCATTCGCACCAGGCATTGTAGGACGTTGAGCTTGGATGCCGAACAGAATCACTTCAAAATATAACCTTGACAGCATATAACTCTGAGATCATATTATGACGAAGGAATGGGCAGCTCTGCTCCACGACGAGTTCGACCCGGAGTTTTCAGCCCTGCCGGAAGAGGTACAGGACGAAATCTTCGCGGCACTGCCGCTCCTGAAAGCTTACGGTCACAACTTGGTCGTCCCTACGCCGATACGCTCAAGGGATCGGCACACGCGAACATGAAGGAATTGCGGTTCAAGGCTGCAGACGGCGTCTGGCGACTGGCTTATGCGTTCGATCCCAAGCGCCGGGCAATCCTCCTGGTGGCAGGCGACAAATCCGGCGGCAGTCGGACGCGGTTCTACAAAGTGCTGATCGCAAAAGCCGATCAGCGATTGACACAGCATCTCGACGCAATGAAGGAGAAAAAGAATGGCTAGATCATTGGATGACGTCCTTCAGGGCCTTCCTGCGGAACGTCGCGAACGGCTCGAACAGCTGGGCAACGAGCGGCTCGAGGAATACCGGACACTGCAGGATCTGCGCAAGGCGCGCGACCTCACCCAGGTCCGTATGGCCGAAACGCTCGGTGTAAAACAGGAAAATATTTCGCGCCTGGAGAAGCGGAGCGATCTGCTTCTGTCCACGTTGCGCAGTTATGTCGGGGCCATGGGCGGCACCCTGGAACTTGTGGCTCGTTTTCCGGACCGGCATCCGGTCGTCCTATCTTCCTTGTTCGATGAAGATGCCGGGCCCGTCACAAAAGAAAACCCGGCAAGAACTCGTGCCAAAAAACGCCGCTCCGCAGCCTGACAGGCTGATAAAAAATTTGGGCGCGATGGCAAAAGTGCTCGCACTTGAAAACGAGAGGGCACTCGACACCTTCGGGGAGCGCCCTTCCGACCCGCACAGCTTGGAACGCGCGGAAATCGCCGCTGCAGGAAACCATCGAAACGGGTGATGACCGATAGATGTGTATCGCTCGACCCGTAATGATGAAGGACCGGCCCACGTTCAACCGTCTCGATACGTACTGTAATGTGCTCAGGTGAATTGATCAGGCCGTTTTCCGGTGTGAAGAACGGGCCGTAGAAGCCGCCGATGGCGTTGTTGCCGGGGGGCAGAAGCTCAAAGTCATCCGCAAGTGCCCTACCAGCACTCATTGCATCGCTGGCGAAAAAGAGTGAACTGCCTAATTGTTAGGCTAGCTCGCCGTGTTGTCTGTCCGACTCATCAGGGATGCTAGTTCCGCGGGATTCGAACACCCTTCTTTTCCTTCGTCTTGTTCAAATGGGTTCGGACAGGTGAGAACCCGATGTTGAGCATGTCGCCAATCTCCCTGTCCCGGCAGCCCTTTGCGACGAGAAATGCGATCTCCCTCTCCCTTGGAGTCAAATTCGAGAATTGGTCCAGACTCTTCGACATCGCCCATTCAAGAATGACGAAATGGTATCGAGAAGCAGCTTTTCGCGCTCATCGGAGTCCGGGCTTTTTGCGGAACGCCAGAGGCGGAAGTAGCCAAGCTCCCGGTCGCCCTCAAAAATGAAAATATTGATGCCGCGATGAAGGCCGTCCCTCTTCAGGAAATCGTTATAGAATTCAGTCCGCACCAGGTCTTCATACGGGTCGCCCATCGCTTGCGAAAGTTTGGGATCGATTACGATGATCCGTAGCGCCGCAATGGCCTATAGGCTCTGTCCCGTGCGTATGGACCTCGGCCGCCTTGAGCGGATACGAACCGCCGACACACTGACGAATCGTTGATATCCATGATGATGAACGGGCGATAGGCCGTAGCTACCGCTCCTTTGCCTTAATCCAGCATATGTCTAGCCAGCCGCTATTGGATCATCGATGTCCTGGCTCTGAAAGTGGTCGATCAGAAAACGCGCAGCAGGTCCTGGCGGCGTATCGGTGCGGTAGATGGCCTGAAGGCGATATGGGCCGCCTTTGCAGTCTGGAAGATCAAGTTGCACAAGGCGACCTGATTCGATGTCATCTCGCACCATCGGTTCCGGCATATTGCCCCAGCCGATGCCTTCCTTGAGCAGCATGTGCTTGGCGCCAAGATCGGCTAGACGCCAGGTATGGTTTCCGACGACAGCAAACTCGTGGCCTTGGGTCAGAGGCGATCTGTCTGTCAGGACTAGCTGGATATGGCCCCGCGCTGCGCCCGGTGGATGCGACCCGCCAGCAAGAGGGTGGTCCGGGGACGCGACAGGGATAAGTTTTACAAAGCCGACCCCGATGCGTTCCAAGCCCGCGATCTCGACATCGAGTGGGCCACTGATGCCTATCGCGGCGGTTCGGTTAAGCACGATCTGCGTTACCGCGCCCAAGGCTTCGACGTAAAGCCGAAGAGATACGCTCGGAAATTCTTTTCGAAACGCTTTCAGAGCGTCCATGACGCGGGCGGCAGGAAGCATGACGTCGAGCGCAAGGTGAACCTCCGGCTCCACGCCGCGGAGCATGCTTTTTACTTTGGCGCGAAGATTGTCGATGCCATGGGCGACACTCTTGGCTTCGGCAAGGACAGTCCTCCCCTCCAAAGTCAGCTGCGGTTTCTTTGTCGAGAGCCGATCGAAGAGTGTGACACCCAATTGCATTTCGAGGTTGGCGATCGTGTAGCTGATCACAGAAGTAGCACGGTTGAGTTTCCTGGAAGCAGCCGCGAAGCTGCCCGTCTCGACAACGGTAATGAAGACTTTGAGCTGATCCAGCGTCGGCTGGCCGGGGTCTGACATTTCTAATTCCTCGATCATTTTCGCCGAAATTATCTGAGTTTTCCGAAACGTCTAGGGGGCTTACCTTCAATCCATCGAATTCAACCGCCGGAGCTGACAATGTCCTATTTGTCCAATGCTGACATCGAGCAGGTTATCCTGCCCTCGACCCGTGACCTCGGAGGCTTCTCCGTTCGCCGGGCGCTGCCTGCGGCCATGCGCCAGATGGTCGGACCCTTCATATTCCTCGACAGTTTTGGGCCGGTGCGGTTCGGCGCTGGCGAGGGGATTGATAGCCGCCCTCACCCACACATCGGTCTTTCAACGCTGACCTACCTTCTCGAAGGTGAGTTGCTGCATCGTGACAGCGAGAGCTACGTGCAGTCGATCAGCCCCGGGGAAGTCAATCTGATGGTCGCCGGTTCCGGCATTGTTCACTCCGAGCGAACTCCGGAACACGTCCGCAAGGATGGGGGCAAGCTCACGGGACTGCAGAGCTGGATCGCTCTTCCCAAGCAATCGGAAGAGACCGCACCGCTTTTTCAGCACCTCGGTGCCCATGAAATGCCAATGATCAATGGTGAGGGCATTGATATGAAGCTTCTCGCCGGCACGCTGCACGGGCGACGCTCACCTGCCAGCACCTTCTCTGACCTTTTCTCTGCAGAGATCCAGCTTGAAGCTGGAGCACGCTACAGGATCGACGGCGAGCATATCGAGCGTGCGATCTTCGTCGTCAGTGGTGCGATCGAGATCATGGGTCAGGACGGCACATACGGCCCGGACCGTCTTA
Source organism: Rhizobium sp. GR12 (assembly GCF_036596185.1). Classification (NCBI taxonomy): domain Bacteria; kingdom Pseudomonadati; phylum Pseudomonadota; class Alphaproteobacteria; order Hyphomicrobiales; family Rhizobiaceae; genus Rhizobium; species Rhizobium sp. GR12. Next base: position 259,457 of record NZ_JASXTH010000003.1, read on the forward strand.
TCGTGTTCAAGCCCGGCGCCGAGATTGTGGTGAAGGCAAACACGCCAACCCGGTTCCTCGCCTTCGGCGGCGAGCCGTTACCTGAAAAGCGGTTCATCCGCTGGAATTTCGTGGCCACGAACCAGGAGCGCATTCGCCATGCTGCCGACCAGTGGCGCGAACGACAATTCCCCGGCGTGCCGGGCGACGACGAGTTCATTCCCCTCCCCGACAACTTCAACTGAACCTATCAATCAAGGAGAAATACAATGACGACCTATGCAATCATCGGTTCTGGTGCCATCGGCTCTGCACTTGCTGAACGCTTCCACGCCGCAGGCGTTGACGCCGTAATCGCCAACACACGCGGTCCGGGCTCGCTTCAGTCTGTCACCGACAAGTTCGGCAGCACGGTGAAGGCCGTCGAACTCGGTCAGGCTCTTCAATCCGACGTTCTTATTCTGGCCGTGCCTTATGATGCGGTACCGGAAGTTGCTGGCAAAAAAGCAGTCTGGGATGGCCACACCATCGTGGACGCGACGAACGCTATCGACTTTCCTGCTTTCAAGCCTCGTGACCTTGGTGGTCGACTGTCTTCGGAGATCGTCTCCGATCTCTTCCCAGGCGCCCAGCTCGTGAAAGCGTTCAACACTCTCCCGGCCGCCGTTCTGGCTGCTGATCCGGTGAAAGCGGGCGGAAAGCGCGTTCTCTTTCTGTCGGGTAACTTCCCGGAGGCCAGCAAGAAGGTGGCGGATCTGATCGCTCGTCTGGGCTTTGCGCCGTCCGACCTTGGCAGTTTCAAAGCCTCCGGTTCTCTTCAGCATTTCGGGCAGGCGCTGGTCGCGCTCAGCCTGCTGAGAGACTGAGACGCCCAATCGGTCGATAAAATCGAACGTAATGCGCCAAATTATGCAGCTTTTAGCGAATGATGAAAAAGCAGATGTTGCATTCATCGACACCAACATCCTCACGGAGTTACAGAAATGACCAAGGTTCTCGTTCTCTACTACTCGTCCTACGGCCACATCGAGACAATGGCAGGCTCAATCGCTGAAGGCGCAAGAAGCGCCGGCGCCGACGTTACGATCAAGCGTGTCCCGGAAACTGTCCCGCTCGAAATTGCCGAAAAGTCTCATTTCAAGATCAACCAGGAGGCACCGATTGCGACCGTAGCGGAACTCGCCGACTACGACGCGATCATCGTCGGTACCGGCACACGCTTCGGGCGGATGTCGTCGCAGATGGCGGCCTTCCTCGACCAGGCCGGTGGCCTGTGGGCACGGGGTGCTCTCAACGGCAAAGTTGGCGCAGCGTTCGCCTCGACGGGCACCCAGCACGGAGGACAGGAAACCACCCTGTTTTCGATCATCACTAACCTCATGCACTTTGGCATGATCATCGTCGGCCTGCCCTATAGCCACCAGGGCCAGATGAGCACTGAAGAAATTGTTGGTGGCGCTCCTTATGGGGCAACGACAGTTGCCGGTGGCGACGGGTCGCGCCAGCCTTCGCAGATCGATCTCGCCGGTGCCTTCCATCAGGGCGAAATCGTCGCCCGCACAGCCGCAGCACTCGTCGCTGCCCGCAACTAAACCCGCCTGACTCACTCTTAAAATTCAGCTCCAACCAGACCAGCCGATTGCGATCGGCTGGCAAGGAGAAGTCATGTCCTCGCTTTTCTCAAACAAGGTCGTCGCGGTCACCGGTGCAGGCTCTGGGATCGGTCGGGCGATAGCACTTGGGCTCGCTCGCGACGGCGCGACAGTGCATCTGGCTGATCGCGATGCCGAGGGTCTCACCCAAACGGCAGAGCTCATCCGCGCCGAAGATGGCCGGGCATTCACAACCGAGCTCGATGTCGCGAGCGAACTTCAGGTCGTAGGATGGATCGAACAGATCGATGCCGTATCCGGTCGGCTCGACGCGGCCTTCAACAATGCCGGGATAACCGGCCCTGCAAAGCGGATTGAAGATTACCCATTGGAAGACTTTCAGCGGGTCATCGCAGTCAATCTCCAGAGCGTCTTTCTCGGGATGAAGTACCAGATCCCGCTGATCAAGCGCAGTGGTGGTGGATCTATCGTGAACACGGCTTCCGTCGCCGCTTTGACGGGACCGGGAGGCATGAGTGCCTACGCTGCTTCCAAGCACGGGGTGCAGGGCCTGACCCGGGTTGTCGCGATGGAGAATGCAGCGCACGGCATCCGCGTCAACGCGATCGCGCCTGGCTGGACTGAAACGCCCATGGTTGCGGCAAACAGCCACCAGAACCCGGCGTTTGCGGCACTCGCTCAGAACGCCATTCCTGCCAAACGCGGCGGCAAGCCGGAGGAAATCGCGGCCGCGGCAATCTGGCTTGCCTCCGACGCCGCCTCCTATGTCACCGGACACATGCTGACCGTCGACGGCGGCATGACAATCGGTGGTTTTGAACTCTGACACCGAACCTTGAAAGGAAAATCCCATGTCAGACCAACCTGAATCATTGAAAGCAATCGTCCGCCGCAACACACTCGAGGTGCAGTCCGGCGGCAACTTCGAACTTTTCGACGAGCTTTTCGCCGACGATTTTCTGGACCACACACCGCAGCCAGGGGGGACGCCAGATAAGGAAGGAGCGCGTCGTCTTTACCACGCACTGCGCGAAGCCTTCCCGGACTTCCGCGCGGAAATTCACTGGCAAGCGGTCGACGGCGACATCGTCACCACCTTCAAGACCTATCACGGCACACATAAGGGCGTCGTCCTTGGGATCGCGCCAACGGGCCGCCAGATCAAGTTCGAAACTGTCGATGCCATGCGCATTCGCAACGGCCAGATCGTCGAACACTGGGGTGTCGCCAACCTCTATTATCTTCTGCAGCAACTCGACGCCCTGCCCTCCTCGGCCCCCAAAGTGCCGGAACATTAAGGATCACCACAATGAGCAACAGTAACATTCTCGACGGCAAAGTCGTCATCGTAACCGGCGCATCAAGCGGCATTGGACGTGCGATCGCCATCCGGGCCGCCGAACATGGCGCAAAAGCAGTTATCGTCTCGGACGTCGTGGAAGCACCGCGCGAAGGCGGTGAACCAACTGCCTCCGAGATCAGAAAACTGGGGGCCAAATCCGTCTTCGTGAAAGCAGACGTCAGCCGCAAGGCTGACAACGACGCCCTCGTTGCGGCGGCAGAAGAATTCGGCGGCGTCGATGTCATGGTCGCAAATGCAGGCATTACGCTGAAGACAGACGGGGCGGAGGTTCCCGAAGACGATTACCGCCGCCTGATGTCTGTCAATCTCGATGGCCCGCTGTTTGGCGCGCAGGCAGCTGCGCGTCAGATGAAAGCACTCAACAAGCAGGGCAGCATTGTCCTCATGGCAAGCATGGGCGGGATCTCTGGCGCCGGCATCACCGTCGCCTACTCGACCAGCAAGGGCGGCGTTGTGCTGATGGCCAAATCATTGGCCGACGCTCTTGGCCCCGACGGTATCCGCGTCAATGCAGTTGCACCCGGCACCATCGACACCGAGCTTCTTCGCACGAGCCCCGGTATCGCCCAGGCTTCCGAGGGCTTTCGCCAGAGGACGCCGCTTCGCCGGCTTGGCAAACCGGCGGAAGTCGGAGATGCTGTGGCCTTCCTTGGCTCGGATCTGTCGAGCTATGTGTCGGGCACCGCGCTCCTGGTGGATGGAGGGCTGCTCTCCGTTATCTGATTTCTCGACCCTCCAGTCGGACCCGCGCCCTCAAAAGCGCGGGTTTTTCTTTGCCTCCATCGTTCGATTTTTTCGACGATAATCTGCGATATTATCCAGCTTTTTCGTTCGCTCGGATGGTGGCAATTTCTCCTCACGACGCAGCCACGGTGGCTACGCCCCAAACTTAAGGAGAACGTCCATGTCTTATTCCGATGCAATCGCCCAGCGCGTTGAAACTCTTTCCCATTCGGCCCTCATCAACGGCGTCACGCCTCTCACAGGGCGTGTCCTGCTGGCGGCAATCTTCCTTCTGTCCGGTATCAGCAAGATCTCTGATCCAGCTGGAACGATCGGCTATATCAATATGGTTGGCCTGCCCTTCCCGCCGCTGTCCTACGGCGCAGCGGTCGTGACTGAACTCCTGGGCAGCATTGCCCTGATCCTTGGCTTCCAGACCCGCATCGTCGCTCTGATCCTTGCCCTGTTCAGTGTTGCCACGGCACTGACGTTCCACAACAACCTCAGCGACCTGAACCAGTTCATCCACTTCTTCAAGAACATCGCAATGACCGGCGGTCTGCTGCAGGTCGTGGCGTTCGGCGCGGGTCGTTACAGCCTCGACGCCCGCCGCTAAACTAAGCACCCCATCAAAAGAAAAGCCCGGACGATGGTCCGGGCTTCTCGCGTTTTTACTTACCCCATTCCGGACCACCATCCGTGCAGGTCTGGCCCCCATCGACCGGCAAGACAATCCCGGTTATCCAGGCAGCTTCATCACTGGCAAGAAAAGCGACCGCCGAGGCAATCTCTTCAGGTTGGCCTGCCCGCCTCAACGGAATTCGGTCCCAGGCTTTCTCCAGAAGTCCATCATCGTCCATGATGGCATCCACCATTCCCGTAACAGTAAGTCCCGGTGCCACTGTGTTGGCTCTGACGCCGAACCTGCCCAGGTCACAGGCTGCTGAGCGCGTCAGGTTTGCAACGCCACCCTTTGCAGCATTATAGGCCGCATGGCTCCAGCCACCACCAAGGGATGACACGGACCCGATGTTGACGATCGAACCCTTGGTCTCCTTAAGATGCGGAACCGCTGCACGGCTCATGTAGAAGACACCGGAGATGTCCGAGGCAATGCACTCGTCCCAATCCTGATCGCTCGTCTCTTCGATGGTGCCAACGAGATTCATGCCGGCTGCATTGACGACAGTGTCGATGCGGCCGAAGCGCTCGGCCGTCGCCGCGACAAGGGCGTCGCAGTCCGGCCGTGAAGAAACATTCGCGACAAAGGTGCCGCTGCGCTCAGTCGGCATCTTAGAGGCAGCTTCCGATAATCGCTTCCCGGTTCTGCCGGAGATCATCACGGACGCTCCTTCCTCAAGAAGCCGGTTGGCAATAGCGGCGCCGATACCGGAACCACCGCCGGTCACAATTGCTACTCTTCCTTCAAATCGCTTTGACATGACACACTCCTTCAATCTCCGCGGCGATGGCCGCGGTAGTTTTGGTTTCGTGTTGGTTTTTGACTTGATTGGTTCAGGTTGCCGGGAAGTCGGCCGAACGAGACAAGGCCTCCCAGGCGAGGACGTTTGCCTTCAGGTCTTCCGCCTTCTTCAGGGCAGCGTCCGCGGCGTCATTGCCGAGCGGAAGGTGGTGCGGAGGCAGTTGCGCCAGCACGGCTTCCCGGATGGCTTTTGCCGCACGTGCCGGGTCGCCAGCCTGTTTTCCGACCGATGCGTGGTAAGCCCGACGTGCCTCGCCCGCTGTGCCATCGTAGTCGTCGATGGACGCGGAGACCTCGTTTGACGAACCTGCCCACTCCGTCCTGAAGGCGCTTGGCTCGACAGTCATCACATTGATCCCGAGCTGAGCGACTTCTTTCCGAAGCGTATCCGACAGGCCTTCCACGGCAAATTTCGTGGCGCAGTAATAACCGACGCCTGTGTAGCCGACCAGGCCGCCGATTGATGTCAGATTGACAATCGTACCACTGCGGCGGGCGCGCATATGTGGAAGGACCGCATGGATCGTGTTTGCGGTGCCAAAGAAATTGACGTCAAACAGGCGACGGGCATTCTGTTCATCGGTTTCCTCAATAGCACCGAAGAAGCCGATCCCGGCGTTGTTGATCAGGACGTCGATCCGACCGAAGCGGGCCTCTGCGGCATCAACGACCTTCCGGCACTGATCCCGATCGATGACATCGAGTGGAAGGATCAGGGCGTCACCTTTCTGTTCAAGATCCGCGATCTTGTCGGTCTTGCGGGCGGTGACGACAACCTGTTCACCCGCCTCCAGCAGGTGTTCCGCGATGTGGCGACCGAAGCCTGTAGAGCATCCGGTTACGAGCCAGACTTTGGGGTTTTCCGTGCTCATTTCATATACTCCTTTCTGTTTCAGGCCTGCGGGGACCGTTGCTGGTAGCCGCAGATTTCCACGTCTTCGACGCACAGGTCAGGGACCTTTGCCATGAAGGCTTCGACGTAGTTCGTACTCATATGCAGTTTGAAATCCGAGGCATGCCGCCAGTCTTCGAGCACCATCCAAACGTCGGCGACGTCGTTGGACTGGTGGATTTCGTAGCGCAGGCAGCCTTCCTCATTGCGCGAGGGGGTGACGAGCTGGAGTAGCTCGGCACCCAGATCCTGGGAACGGCCTGGCTTTGCGGTGAAGTAGGCCACGTTTGTCAATTCAGCCATTTCGGGTCTCCCTGTTCAGTAAAGTCGATGCGGTTTTTCAGACGCCGTTGATCGCAATGATACGCGACCCGGCGGCGGCCTGACGTTGAGCCGCAAGCGGCGCATAGTCCGGCGATGCGAAGAGCTCACGGATTGCGTCCTTGTCCGGGAACTCGATGATGAGCATGTTGGTGGCTTTCCAGCCTTCCAGCTCCAGAGGGGTTTCATCGATGGCGATAAGCTTGCCGCCAGCTTTGGCAACGAGCGGCAAGGCCTTCGATCGGTAGTCTTCGATCGACTTCATGTCGTGGATGTCGAGATCAACGACGAGATAAGCAGTCATGGTTTTCTTCCTTTCGTAATGGGTTGCTGGTGCATTTTGGGCCTGGCACCTCTCAGGGGAGATGGCGCCATTTGACCATCCGATCTCGAAGGTCGAGTGTGCCGCCATCGACGGTGAACGTACCGTCACCCCGGTGATGCATCATTCGACGCTCCTTACGGTTCTCGTTGATCCAGATCCTCGTCGCCTCAAGGATGAAGAGGTTGTAAGGATCCGAGAGCCTGGTATCGACGACCCGGCATTCAATGTTGGCCAGGCAGTCTGAGAGGAGCGGGGCTGATACGTCCTTGGCAGGTCGCGTTTTGAGACCATACCTCTGGAATTTATCCACCCTGTCGCCCGAGCAGTTCCCGACGTCGACAACGGTCTCGGCAAGATCAAGACCGGGTACAGCGATGACACATTCTCCGGTATTCCGGAGAGCCTGATAGCTGTGATCCCAGGGCCCGATGACACAACCGATCAGCGGCGGGTCGTGCTGGATCATCATATGGAAGCCCATCGTCATCACGTTGGGCTTGCCGTTGTCACTGGTCGAGACCACGACGATCGGGCCAGGTTCCAGGACGCGATATGCTTGAGATGCGGGTAATTCCTTCATGACAATCTCCCTTGAGAGGTCCCTGCATCAATGCAGGGACCATTCAGGGCCGGTCTGTTACCAACCCTGTTCTACTGGCAGAACGAACAGCTCGGCGACGTCCACATGAGCCGGGGCCTGGGCTGCGAAGACGATGGTGTCGCCGATATCCTCGCCCTGAAGGAAGGTCATCTGGCCGGCCAGCTCATCCATCTGCTTGCGGTAGCCCGGATCTGTGATGTGGTCGTAGAGCTCGGTGGCAACCGCGCCCGGCTGGATGCAGGTCACGCGAATGCCATGCTTCTGACCGACTTCCATACGCAGGCCATCAGAGAAAGCCGTGACCGCATGTTTTGTCGCGCAGTAGACCGACAGGCCCTTGAAGACTTTGCGACCGGCGATCGAGGACATGTTGAACACGTGGCCGGAATGCTGCTTGATCATCTGGGGCAAAACGGCGGCCGTCGTGTTGAGCAGGCCCTTCACGTTCACGTCAACCATCCGCTGCCACTCGTCGACCTTGAACTGATCGATATCGGAAAGCGGCATAAGACCGGCATTGTTGACGAGGATGTCGATCGAACCATAGGCATCAATCAGCTTCTTCACGCCCGCATCGACCGAGGTCGTGTCAACCACGTCCATCTCGATCACAAGAGCTTCTCCGCCCTTGGCTTCGATCTGTTTCTTGAGATCTTCGAGCTTGTCGGTGCGCCGTGCAGCGATACCGACCTTGGCACCGGCTTCAGCAAGCTTTGCAGCGGTCGCAGCGCCAATTCCACTCGATGCGCCGGTGACCAGTGCGATCTTTCCGTTGAGGTTGGTCATTGTCTTCACTCCTTGTCTGAAGCCCACCACCGCGGTGGGCGTTTCGTTTTGACAAGGAGGAATTTAAGCCGATCGTCGGCGCTCTTCTCTCGGGGCCTTGCTCTACCTGTCGCGATCTTGCTCGAAATCGCGACGGGTCAAAAACTAGCCTCGCCGATAGTGGCTCGGCGGCAGGCCGGTTTCCCGACGGAAGACCTGGGCGAAGTGGCTTGGGCTTGAATAGCCGACGGACATGCCAATCTCGATGATGCTGGTATCCGTCTCCTGCAGGAGAAGCTGTGCCCGGGCAACGCGCTGGCGAATGAAGTAGCGCGAGGGCGAGAGCCCGGTTGCCTTCTTGAACAAACGACTGAAATGAAATTCACTCATGCCGACCGTCTCAGCCAACTGGGCCAGATTGAACGGCTCGGCTAGATGTTCTTCGAAGTGGGCCACGGCCCGACGGAGCTTGAATCCGGGGAGCGCGTTCTGCCGATCGTCGGTAGCTTCACTGGCGGCGTAATTCCGGATCAGATGCACGGCAAGGGCCTGGGCGATGCCCTGGATGAACAGCTGGCTCCCCTTGCCTTCAGACGTCAGCTCCTGATGGATCACTGCAAGAATGTGGGACAGCTGCGTGTCCTTGCCTCCGGAAATGTCGCGAAGTGCAGGAGGCGCGGCGCAGCCAAGCACGTCGTAGGAGATGCGCTCGAAAAGCGGAACGGAGAGATAAAGGTGCATGACCTGGAAAGGTGCGTCACCGATGGCGCGCCAGCGCATCTCGTACGGGGTGGGGGAGCGGGTCAGGAAAAAATCGCCAACCGTGACGGTGTTGGCGACCCAGTCGCCATCCAGGTCACGTTCCTCAACGACAGCTTCGCCTGACATCACCCAGACGATCAAGGGCTCCGCGACCGCGGGAACGAGAAACGGCTCCTGCTTGTTCAGACGGGAGTAGACCTGCACGAACATGTCATTCCAGGCGGGGCTATCGCCGCTGACAAGCGTGCGACCGGCAATATATTGTTCAAGCCCGAGCGGAGACGTCCGATCGGGCCTTGCAATAACCTCTTCCAGTTCGGGCACGAGGACCGCTGGATTCTCGGTAACCCCCGGGATCGAGGGCAGGATTTTTTGACGATGTGCTTCGGTATTCACCAATGCGGACCCTTTCTGGAGCGGCACAGCAGCTCTGAACGAGGTGGGAAGCTTCAATGGAACTGCTCGCTGTTCACATCTCCGCCCATGATCATCATAAATGACGCAGTGCAGCATCTGGTTTCTTCCGGCAGGAAGATAAACCGGGATCGCGATGACAAACAAAGATTGCCGGTTCGCTCGCATGTCGGGCCGATCTAACACGGCGTCGTTTTTCAGAAGGCGCGCGCTCGCTGCGTGCGAAAGAAAAAATGGATCACGCCGACAATGACTTTGCCGGCGTGATCATGCCACGCCTACCGCTTTCGATAGAGAACCATTCCCGCGTGGTACAGGACGCCATCGACAAAATCGCCGTCGGCAGTAAAGCCGGTATCGTCCCAGTACTCGATGTGGTCTCCCGACACCTCGTATCGTCCTTGATAGGCGCTTTCGCGTGAGCCGCGCGCCTCGTCGTAGCGGCCGTTCGGAAGCAACTGGTGCCGGATGCGGCCATCTGCGGTCTCCCACATTCCGACATAAGGATGTGAAGGCGTTGAGGTCGTCATTGCGCCGCCTCCGTCTTGCCCAGGAAAGACTGAATGGTCTCGGGTTCGACGACCCAGGCGTAGTTCAGTTCATGGCGGATTTTCCATTTGCCGGCGGTGCATGTCCAGCCGAGCTGCGAGCGACCGTCAAAGGCGATAACCTTGCCGTCAAGACGATCAATGCGGCCAACGAAACCAAGGGTCGTGGAGGCAACGGTGTCATCGATGATGGCGTCGTGACCTCCGGTCAACCCGTGGCGAACGGATCGAGCGGCGTTCTGCAACGCCTCCCAGTTGGCGCCGTAGCGAGCCGAATTGTCAAAAAGCTGTGTGCTGCCAGGCGCAAAATTGTCGTAGAAAACGCCTTTGGTGTTTTCGAGGTCGTAATACTTGTTCAGCTTTTCTGCGAACACGAATTTACCATCACCTTCATTGCGTTCCCAGCCCTTCATGATCCAGTCGGCATGGAGTGCGAGAGGAGAATCGGCGCCGTCCCGAGGGCATGCGCTATCCTGTGCAGCGACGGGTCCGGCGAAGATCCCGAGAGCCAAAGCTGCTGCCAGTCTGATCTGGGTGTGTGTCATGGAAAATATCTCCTTCGATGATCGGTTGTTCTGTCTGCCAGCCGCCAAAGCTCCGGTCGGCTATGAGCAATAGGTAGACAAATTCGATTGTCGCTTGTATTCCCTTTCCGCTAACGGGATTGGTTAACCGGATACGACAATGACAATCGATCTAAACCTGGTGCCAATGTTTCTGGCCGTCGCCGAAGAGGGGAATTTTAGGGCGGCCGCTGATCGCCTCGGCGTCACACGCTCGGCCGTGAGCCAGGCGATCAGACGTCTTGAGGATATCTGCGGCATCGCGCTCGTCAGTCGCACGACGCGTAGTGTGAGGCTGACGGAGGCAGGCAACCGCTTCCGTGAGAAGCTTTCTCAGCCGATGGCAGATGTAAAATCTGCATTCGAGGACGTGGCGGGTGACGCGAGACCCAGCGGCTTGCTGCGGATTGCGGTGACTTCGATTGCGGAGCAGTTTCTGTCCGGCCCGCTAATAGCGTCCTTCGCCCAAGCGCATCCAGGCATCACCATCGACGTCACGGTGACCGACGATATGTTCGACATCGTAGCCGCCGGCTTCGATGCGGGGGTTCGCCTGGGTGAGGTGATCGAGCAGGATATGGTTGCGGTGCTGCTCACGAAAGAAGAGAGAGAAGTCGTGGTCGCGGCACCAGGATACTTCGAGAGCTGTGGAACACCCCGCCATCCTCGGGAACTGGTGCACCACCGCTGCATTGGTTGGCGTCCGTCGCAAAGTGCTGCGCCTTATAGATGGGAGTTCGAAGAGAACGGTATTCCTTTCGACGTCGCCGTCGAGCCGCAAATCACCACGAACGATCTGCATCTGATGATCCGGACGGCGGTCGCTGGCGGCGGAATCACATTTGCTTTGGAAGAGACGTTTCGCCCATACATCGATGGCGGCGAATTGATCACCGCGCTGGACGATTACCTGCCACCGTTTCCGGGGTTCTTCCTCTATTTTCCCGACCGGCGAAATATGGCACCCAAACTGCGCGCACTCGTTGACCATGTCCGCACGCACAAACTGACCCAGTTGCAGTTGCCTGGTGCCCGGCGCTGACTTGATATTATACGGCGTGTTCCACCCACAGCAACGGTACGGCAGCTTCCGACGGAAAACGCCCGTGACCGCGCATGATTGGGGCTACAATCCGTAAGGCGGTGCTGAGGACGAACGGGAGCACCGTCGCAGATATTTCAGCGAGACGGGCGTAGAGATCAGAGCGGGTATAAAGTTTCTAACGCCTTGATAGGCAACGAACTGGCGACCAGAATATTAAATATGCAGCGAAAACAATACTGGGCAATCGTTGTCTCTGAGCGACCAACTTCCGTCAAAAAATCTGGGCTCTCGGGCGACAGAGACCATGTAATTCCAGTCCTTCGTGATGGGAAACAGTTAGCAAATTTGCCGTCACATTCCCCAACTGAACCTGGACAGCTTCGTCCTCCGACTTCTTGGCCCCGACAGGATGAAGCGTTTCGTGCGCTGCCTGCCGTCCATTTTTCTCCCTTGCTTGAAATCGAACCCCCGCCATGCGGTCTCACTATTGTAGAACTCCTCACTTGCCACGCTAGAAGGAACTTAGCGACTCTATAAGATGATCAGAAAACTCCACTATTGATTCTTATCCGGCTCCTCGCTATGCAAGTCCCAACGAACTCAGGATGCTGATCCAGTCACCGGATAGCGACCACATCGGCCGGGGCCGCAACGAATGGCAAGCCACGACGACAAAATGGCAGCAATTTTCATGCGCGAACGCGCAGGAATATCACGCTATCTGTCCAGACGCGGCGGATCCCCTGAAGATGGCGAGGATCTGGCGCAGGAAGCATGGATCCGCTTTTCCCGAAGCAAAGCGATGACGCTTGTCGCTCCCGTCCCCTACCTCCGCCGCCTCGTCAAAAACCTTGCAATCGACCATGGCCGATCAGCTCACCGCCGCCGCCTTCATTCGCATGAGGTTGACGAGCTCCTGAATGTCGATGATAGCCAGCCCGATCCCGAGGCCGTCTTGATATCTCGCGACACACTGTCGAGATTGTTGGAAATCATGGACGAATTGCCGGCAAGGCGGCGAGCAATCCTTTTTTCCGCGCGCGTCGAGGGCGAGCCGCATCGGCAAATCGCTGCCACCCATGGCGTATCGACACGAACCATCGAACTGGAAATTCGAGCAGCGATCGAATATTGCTTCGCACGCCTGCACGAACCCGTCGATCCCAAAAAATAATGTGCTGATTGGTTTCGGCACGCCTGCTGCCAATCGTCTTATCATTATGACATAACACCACCTCGCTGACTGATATCCTGATCGATTTAGACCTATGCCCTTGGACGACGACTTTAAACGCGGCTCAAGCCTCATGCAGGAGGCGGCCGAATGGATTGCGATCCTGACGTCAGGCGATGCCACGCCGGACGACGCAGAGCGTTTGCAAGCGTGGCGCCGCATGAGCCCCAGCCACGAGCAGGCTTTTGTCGATGCGGCCCGGCTCTGGAAAACGATGGGTCCGGCGCTGACAGGAAAACATCCACAGGGCATGGGCCTGTCCCGTCGTATCTTTATCGGTGGGGGCGCCATCGCTGCGTCCGCCGTTGGGACAGCTTTCGTGGGTTCGTTCCTGGGGATAACGCCATCCTATTCAGCGCTTGCAGCCGATTTTGCGACGGCGCGCGGAGAACAGAAGACCGTCGTACTCGCCGACGGCTCGACTGTTGAAATGGATGGTGGGTCAATCCTCTCATGGGATTTCACCTCACACACGCGAGCGTTGACCCTCGGCGACGGCGCCGCTGTGTTCAATGTGGTCCCCGATCCCCAACGCGCATTTCGGCTTACCGCCGAGAACGGCATCACAACCGCACATGCCGCAAACTTTGCCGTAGGACATGGTTCCGATGAGATATCGGTAGATTGCCTGGAAGGGCAGATCGAAGTCGAATGTCGTGGGAAGATGCTGTTGAAGGCTGGTCAGTCAGTCCGCTATTTCGATACGGGCCTGGGTGACATGGATCAGGACGAGCCGCAGAACATGGCGACGTGGAGACGCGGGCTGCTGGTGTTTCGGGACAAGCCCCTGGCCAGTGTCGTGATGGACATCAATCGCCATCGTCGTGGCAATGTCGTTATCGGTGGCAGTACGCTCGGACAACGACGCGTTTCTGGTGTCTTTCACCTGTCACGGCCTGACGAGATCATTACCCAGTTGGAGGCGACACTGAACCTTTCAGCTACGCGCTTGCCCGCCGGCATTGTCATTCTGCGATAGCGCCAACGGCCATTTCTCCACCGGCGGAAAAATTTTTCAGAAAATCATCGAAAGCGATTTCGGCTTGGGCGCGGCAATTCGTTCTTGTCTTTAGTGGTGCCGGCAAAACCGTACTACGAGGTGGCATATTTTTGGGGACTATGATGAGCAAGCACACGGGCGTCGCGGCAAAAAAAAAGCGGTTCCATCTTTCAACCGTCACAACGGCGGTTGCCCTGACAATCGGGACGTCGCTGATGGCCGCAGGACCGAGCTGGTCGCAGCAACAGGAACAACGGATCTCCGTTCCTGCAGGGGCACTCGACACGGCGCTGTCCAGGTTCGGTATCGCGAGCGGAGTTCAAGTTCTCTATGATGCCGGCCTGACGCGCGGACGCATATCCCCCGGCACCAATGGCGCGCGCTCGACGGATGCAGCACTCGGGCAGATCCTCAACGGAACCGGCCTTTCCTATCGGTTCACCGGCCCCACCTCGGTCACCATTTCCAGTGCCGCTGCGGCAACGACTGCCCCTGTCCCGGCGGACGACACGACGGTTTTGCAGCAGATTACAGTCCAAGGACAAAATGCGGTTGGCCCGGTCGAAGGCTATCTTGCCCCAAGCAACTCGTCGGCCACCAAAACCGACACCCCACTCATCGAAACACCGCAGTCCGTCACAGTTGTGACCGCAGACCAGATCAGCACTCAGAAAGCCACCTCGGTCGCCGATACACTCAGTTATACCCCCGGGGTGACGACGCAGTCTGGTACCTTCAGCCGTATTGTCGACGATTTTACCATCCGTGGCTTCAATGTGGCAAACGGCAATACTGGTACACTCCGCGATGGAATGAAATTCCAGTCCAACGTCTATGATGGCGGACAGGAACCTTATGGCCTGGAGAGGGTAGAGGTGCTGAGAGGTGCGTCGTCTGTGCTGTACGGCCAACTGGCACCGGGTGGCATCGTCAACGGCGTATCGAAACGTCCAACTGACACCGAGTTGCGCGAACTCAATGTCGAGTACGGCAGCAACAACCGCAAGCAGCTTTCCGGTGATTTCGGCGGACCTGTGACCGATGACGGCGTGCTGACGTACCGCCTGACGGGCCTTTTACGCAATGCCGACAACTGGGTCGACAACACACCTGACAACAAGACCTATATCGCACCTGCCCTGACCTGGAAGCCCGATGAAGCGACGTCACTGACGGTATTGTCCAGCTACCAGCATATCCATACCCGGTTTGCCACGCCGCTCTTGTACCCGGATGTCAGCGCGGAAAACATACCAAGGGATGCGTTTCTCGGCATCGACAGTTTCGACAAATACAATATCGATATGTACTCGATCGGAACGATCTTCGAGCACGAGTTCGACAACGGCGTGAAGTTTTCAAACAGCAACCGTTATTTCCGTTCTGACCTTGAATGGAACTACATGATGGGCAACATCGCGCCTCTGTCGAGCACAGGTGGCAGGCTGGCACGTCTGGGCAGCGCACGTAACGAGTCATCCTATGGTGTTACGTCGGACAGTTCACTCGAATATTCCTTCGACGCGTTTGGTACCGAACATACCGTCCTTGGCGGATTTGATTACTACCGCCGTTCTTACGATTCCCATCGTTTCCGAGGAGCAGCTACCAGCCTGCTGAACCTCGATACCGGCAGTTATACCGGATCGCCGGCCATCAACTACCGTGTGGATCGTGGCGCTGACGCGGTTGGCGACCAATATGGCATCTATCTGCAGGACCAGATCAAATTCGACGATCACTGGGTCATGCTTCTGGGCGGTCGGCACGACTGGGCCAACAGCTCGTCGAAAAGCTATCAAACAGGGGCCGTAACGGAACAGAGGGACTCCGCGTTGACCGGACGCGTTGGTCTTGTCTATCTGTTCGACAACGGATTTGCGCCTTATCTTAGCGCCAGCCAGTCTTTCCTGCCGCAGGCAGGCATTGATAGTGTCACGAAGGCAGCATTGAAGCCAAACGAGGGTGTGCAGTACGAGGCCGGTCTGCGCTACCAACCACTCGGCAGCAACATGCTGTTCAGCGCCGCCGTCTATGATCTGACCCAGACCAATGTCGTGACGTATGATTCCGCCGGACTTTCCTATCAGCAGGGAAAAGTGAAATCGCGCGGCCTCGAGCTCGAAGCACGCGGCGAATTCGGCAATCTCGGTCTGGTCGCAGCCTATGCCTATACGGATGCAGAAATCACCGAAAGCGCAAAGACGGACGAAATCGGTGAGCAGGTTTCTCTGGTCCCTCGACACAATGTTTCTTTATGGGCGGACTACGCCATGGACGATGTGGGGTTAGAGGGTGTGAAGATCGGCGGTGGTGTCCGCTATGTCGGCGAGACCAATCTCACCGATAACACCGGCAACGTCCCGGGCTACGTGCTCGTTGACGCGATGGCGAGTTTCGACCTGGGCAAATTCAGGAACGAACTCGATGGCGCAACGCTGAAACTGAACGCACGCAACCTGTTCGACAAGCAGTTCTATACATGCGTATCGTCGGATGGATGCCGCCACGGCGAGCCACTGACCGTGTCCGCGACACTCTCCTACAAATGGTAGGATCGCCACTCCTCGACCGGCGAAAGTTCATCGGGGCGGCTTTGGCTGCCCCGGCCCTGTTTGCATGGCCTGGCATTGCCAAGCCGACGAGCCCGCAGCGCATTGTGAGCATGGATCTGCTGCTGACCGAATTGCTCCTGACACTCGGCATTCAACCCGTCGCCATTGCCAATATTCCCTTATACCGGCGACTGGTGGCCGAGCCGGTGCTGTCGGACAAGGTTGCCGATCTTGGGCCATTGAACGAGCCCAGTCTCGAATATCTGCAGATCCTGAAACCGGACCTGTTGCTGATGGCGGATTGGCAAACCGCCGGCCTCGACAATTTGAACCGGATTACCGAAGTACTGCCGCTCGCGGTCTTTCCCAAAAATATCCCGGCGGTCACCTTCGTCCAGTCCGTGCTGAGGCAGCTTGCAGAACTGCTGAGCAGACAAAGAGAGGCGGAAGCCGCGATCGCTGCGTGCGAACAGGCAATCGCAAGTGCCCAACAGACCTTGAGTGGCCTGCACCGTCCCGTCTATGTGTGTCGGTTCACGCGCGACGGTCGCAACGCCGCGGTGTTTGGTGGCAACGGCATGGTCGGGGACACCCTGGCACGTCTGGGCCTGCGCAATGCTTTTGCCGGTCGTGTCAACGGATCGGGGGTGGCCTCAGTATCCCTAAGACGTCTGGCAGACGTTCCCGATGCAATCATCATTCATTTTGATCGTGGAGCAGAGACCGACCGCGCGCTGGAACAGCTGACGCAAAGTCCGCTCTGGAGCGCCTTTCCATCTGTGCGGGAAGGTCGGATCGTGAGGATGCCGGTCATCTACCCCAATGGCGGAGTACGCTCGGTCGAGCGACTGGCGACGCAGCTGGCAAGCGGTCTTGCGCAGGTGAAGCATGTCTGATGCGAGAGCTGGCGGCCCGGCCAGAAACCGGAGTCTGCTGCTTGCAGTCTTGCTGATAGCAGCAGGATGCGCGCTATTTATATTCAATCTGCGATCCACGAACCTCTCTCCGCGCGGATTGGATACCTTGTTCGATCCGGATCTGACGAATATCGAACAGGTCACCGTTCATTTCAGCCTGTTGCCGCGGTTCGTCGTCGCAATCCTCAGCGGGTCGATGCTGGGCCTCAGCAGCACGATCCTGCAGCAGGTGATGCGCAACCCCCTGGCTGAACCAGGTACGCTCGGCATTTTTTCAGGAGCACGGGTCGGAGTGGTAATCGCCATACTCTGCTTCCCTGCCCTGCTGATATTCGGTTTTGCATTGCCAGCCTTTATTGGCGCGGCAATGACCATAGCGCTGGTCTTGGCCCTATCGGCACGAGGTGGTTTTTCCGCATTGTCCCTTGTCCTCAACGGTCTTGTGCTGTCGCTAAGCCTGGATGCGCTGACCGCCATGCTGATCCTGGCCCACTTCGAGGAACTTGCCGACCTCCTCACGTGGCAGATCGGATCTCTGACGCAGGACAATTGGCACATCGCCCTCCTGCTGCTGCCATGTTTGGCTGCAGCCTGGATATCGGCGTTCTGGTTGTGCCGTCCTTTGACCCTGCTTGGGCTGGAGGAGGCTTCCGCCCGAGGACTGGGAGTTTCCCCAGCCCGATTGCGAGCGCTCGCGCTGCTCGTTGCGATCGTTCCGGCAGTGTTCGTCATTGCCGAGTTGGGCGTGGTCGGCTTCGTCGGTTTAGCTGGCGCCGGACTTTCGCAGGCAAGCGGCGCGCGACGGTTCAAGGACCGTCTCCTTGCAGCACCACTGATCTCGGCGGGTCTGCTGCTCGTCACCGATCAGGCTTTGCAGGCATTTAGCGGTTTGATAGAAATCCCGGCTGGTGCCGTGACCGCGATTCTCGGCGCACCCATGCTGATCTGGCTGCTCAATCGGGTAAAAAACGCCCCTGCCGAATACCGACAGCCGCACTTGCGGGCGCACGGCCGAAGTCCTGGAACCAGTTTTCTTGCAGTGGCCTGCGCATTCGCGCTCGTCGCGATGGTTGCCATCAGTGTTGGCAGGCTTCCCGACGGCTGGCACATAACAACCGGGACCCAGTGGGTCGAGCTGTTGCAATGGCGACTTCCGCGTACAGTTGCGGCGGCCAGCGCCGGCGCTATGCTGGCGATGGCGGGTTGCCTTATGCAGCGGATGACCGGCAACGCGCTTGCCAGTCCAGAGCTTCTGGGAGTCTCATCCGGGGTGGCTTTGCTAATGATCCCCGTAGTCTTTCTTCTGCCGCCGCTTGGGCGAACCCAGACCATGCTTCTCGCGACGCTGGGCTGCCTGTTGTTCCTTGCCTTCACCTTGCGAATCGCAAGGCGCTCAGCCTTCGTGCCGGAAAAACTGCTACTCAATGGCGTCGCCGTCACGGCATTGGCGGGCTCCGTCATCTCGGTCTCGGTGCTGTTTGGCGACATCCGCATTACCCGGATGCTGGGCTGGATGTCCGGCTCCACATATTCCGTACGAGCCGGAGATGCCGTTGTCGCCATAGTGGTGCTTTTGGTGTTCCTGACACTCCTGCCATTGACACGTCGGTGGCTGGCCATTGTCCCGCTTGGGGCGTCGGCTGCCACCTCGGTCGGCCTGCCTCTTGCAAAGGCGCGTTTGACCATGTTGCTGATGACCGCCGGGCTGACCGGGACGGCGACAATGATCGTCGGGCCTTTGAGCTTTGCCGGGCTGATTGCACCGCACCTTGCCCGCCTGCTCGGCTTGCGAAAACCAGTTACGCAATTGGCCGGAGCTGCCTTGCTAGGTGCAACACTACTAATTCTTTCGGACTGGATTGGACGCACCATTGCGTTTCCCTGGGAGGTGCCGGCCGGACTGGTATCGATGATCATTGGCGCAGTCTTCTACGGGCTGCTACTGGTGCAGCGATGATTCCAGAGCTGGCAGGATTATTTCTCGGGGATCTCGCCCCTGTGGGAGCCGGGCTCGTCGTCAACGACCACACCCGTAATTTCGAACTGGTCGCCGACCTGACGCAACCTGGTCGTCTATCTGCGATCCTCGAGAGGTTTTCCACCTTTTATCAACAGCCGGAACCAAGAGCGGTTGCGTCGCAATGGTCGAAAATCTACTTTTCAAAACTCATCGTTCCATCTGTCGCGGCCTCGCTTATGCTTGACTGGAGGCTGGCGCTTGATGTCGACGAGACCGGCGTCATACTGGACGAGCTTGGTCGTCCAGAAGCCTTTTGCCTCAGACATGCTGGGTTGGCGATAACTCCCCGGACCGCAGAAGAGCGTTTTTCCTTTGTGATTGACGCCCACATCGCCCCGGTCATCAGCGCCATCGCACGCGTTTCGGGCCTGTCCCGCAAAGTTCTCTGGAGCAATGCAGGCAATATCGTCGAGAACGTTCTCAGCTATTGTGAGAAGTCTGCCCCCGCAAAAATCAGCGTTGAGCAAGCACGGGTGCTCCTCGGGGCTCGCCGGCTGTCTGACGGCGAGGCGAACCCGCTCTTTGAGCCGGTCCGTTATCCTGAATTGGATGGGGCGAAGGTCAGGAAACGACGGGTCTGTTGCATCCGGTATCTCATACCATCCCTAGCCTACTGCAAGACATGCCCGCTTCTAAAACAAGACATGCGATAGTGGCGCTTCACACGGTTATCCGTGGCTGGGTAACAAATTTGGCTTCAAACGGGTACCTACGATCAAATGAGGTTTATGACCGACAGACCGCCGCCAAACGAAAGGAATTGATGTGACGATACCTCAACAGACGGACACACCAGAGCGGATCACCGAAGCCTTTACCGTCCGGAACATCGGACTCGTAGTTGACCGCCGCGTCATCCTGTCGGATGTCACTCTCGACTTTCCAGCCGGCGAGATTGTGGCTTTGGTTGGCCACAACGGCTCCGGAAAATCCAGTCTTCTGAAAATTCTCGCCCGGCAAGCTCGACCAACCACCGGATCAGTCTCATACGACGGCCAAGACCTGCGGAATTTCCAGGACCGAGCCTTCGCGCGTTCGGTTGCCTATCTACCGCAGGACGTCAGCACTGGGTCGGAGATGACGGTCCGTGAGCTCGTAGCCTGTGGTCGCTACCCAAGGCACGGTGCGCTAGGCCGATTTTCGAAAACAGACCAGGAGAAGGTTGGGAACGCCCTTCGAGCAACGCATATTGGGGGCTTTGCCGACCGCATTGTTGGAACCCTGTCAGGTGGCGAGCGGCAACGCGCCTGGATCGCTATGATGATCGCCCAGGACGCCAATTGCTTCCTGCTGGACGAACCCACCGCCGCACTTGACGTCGCTCATCAGATCGAGATCCTCTCGCTTGTCCGACGTCTGGCGCACGAGGGCGGCAAAAGCGTCGTCATCGTCCTGCACGACATAAATATGGCAGCCCGTTTCTGTGACCGCATCCATGCATTGAAGTCCGGGCGGATCATTGCCAGCGGACCCCCGAACGAAATTCTCACGCCAAAGGTGCTGCATGACATTTATGGGATCGACATGAATGTGATTTCTACCGTCAGCCTTGCCCATCCCCTCGCCTATGCTTGCTAAGTTTAGAAGTCGCGCTGAGTAAAGGTGCAGGGTAAACGACTTGAGCGGAATCGAACTCGCGACCTCCGAATGCCTGCCGAACTCATCACATTGACTATCCGTAATGATGTGCTTTTTCATAGATACAGAAGGGCTCATCTGGACATAATATACACATCTCCCCAAACCGCTCTCCCCTCGCCGCGCACGTTCACTTCTTGCTGGCCATGGCCGAGTCCCGCCCGCCATAGCCTCGCATTCTAAACCCACCTTCTCCGCATCCCACGTTCGCAGTATGAAATCTGGGACATCGTCAAGGCACGAGATCAAACCCAAATCAGCCGCCAGCGCCTCGGAACAAAGCTGACATGCCCAATAATAATGTTGCAATTCCAACATTATTATTGTTGTATTTGCCAAGAAAACTCAAAGATGGGCGCGATGCATGTTGTATGATACAGATTTTCTTTCAAAGCTGGCACAAGGCCTGAAAGACCTTTCGTCGGTGTGGCGCCTTTCGCCAGAAGCCACTCTGACGCTCCTGACGATCTCCGAGAACGCGACTTTTCGTATCGCCGACGAGACCACCGGAAGCGACCTGATCGTGCGTGTGCATCGGCCCGACTACCATACTGAAGCGGAGATACTTTCCGAGCTCGCATGGATTGATGCGCTGCGGCAAGATGGCGTGGTTGTTACGCCGCGGCCGGTCACCGCAAACGACGGCAGCCTCCTTCAAATCTTCTCAGACGGCGAAACCACGCGCCACGCCGTCGCCTTCGAATATATGGCCGGCAAGGAGCCCAATGCTGAATCCGACCTCGTCCACTGGTACAAGACGCTTGGAGAAATCAACGCGAAACTGCATGCCCATAGCCGCGGATGGACGCGACCGGAAAAGTTTATCCGCAAGACCTGGAACTTCAACCGCATCCTGGGGAACGGTGCCTATTGGGGTGACTGGCGAGACGCCCTTGGGCTGACAGCCGATGGGAAGTCCGTTTTAGAAAGAACGCATGCGCTGCTCGAAGCTCAGACCTCGGCCTACGGCTATGGCGAGGACCGCTTCGGCCTTGTTCACTGCGACATGCGCGCCGCGAACCTTCTGGTCGACGGTGACAGACTTGGAGTGATCGATTTCGACGATTGCGGTCTGTCCTGGTTCGCTTACGATTTTGCCGCCGCGATCAGCTTCATGGAACATGAGCCCTTCATGCCAGACTTGATGGCGGCTTGGCTCGAAGGCTACCGCCGTGTCGCCCCTCTCGATGCGCGACACGAGGCTGCCCTGCCGATGTTCATCATGCTTCGCCGCATGCAGCTCACGGCATGGATCGCTTCCCATGCCGAAACGCCGACGGCCCAGTCCATGGGCACGGCCTACACCGATGGCACTGTGGCGCTTGCCGAGCGCTATCTGGCCGAGCACAGTTGAGGAGAGCCCAATGAGCGCCACCACTAAGGAAATTCTCGACCTCAACCGTTTTGATGCGAGCCGTACCGAGGGGTTTTCCGCTGAACTTGCAGAGCGCATTGCCAAGCGTCAGGCGACTTTTGGAGCATCATCCGTGCTTTTTTACGAGCAGCCGATCGAGATGGTCCGCGCCCAGGGCGCCTATCTGTATGACGCCGGCGGACGCAAGTATCTCGACGTCTATAACAACGTACCGTCGGTCGGCCACTGCCATCCAAGTGTGGTCGAGGCTGTCTCCCGACAGGTCGGCGAACTCAACATCCACACGCGCTACCTTAACCGCGTCGTCGAGGCTTATACCGAAAATCTGCTGTCCAAATTCCCGGCAGGGCTCAGCAATGTCGTTTTGACCTGCACGGGTAGCGAGAGCAATGACCTCGCCATGCGCATCGCCCGCATTGGAACCGGCGCGGAAGGCTTCATCGTCACCGAGGCAGCCTATCACGGCAACACTGCACTGGTGACCGAGATTTCTCCCTCCTCGCTGCGCAAGCGCAAACCCGCCCCGTTTGTGGCAATCGTTCCAGCGCCTGTGGCTCGTGATGGTATAAGCGTGGCCTCAAACTTCGCCGCGTCCGTGGGAAAGGCGATCAGCGAGCTCAATTCGCGGGGCATTAAATTCGCCGCGTTGATCGTCGACACGATCTTTTCCAGTGACGGAATCTATGCCGATCCCGCAGGTTTCCTGAAGGAGGCGGTTGACGTGGTGCACCGTGCCGGCGGCCTGTTGATCGCCGATGAGGTCCAACCGGGCTTTGGCCGGACGGGAGGTGGCCTCTGGGGCTTCGAGCGTCACGGCGTGACGCCCGACATTGTCACGATGGGTAAGCCGATGGGCAATGGCTTCCCCATGGGCGGCGTTGTAACCCGACCTGACCTGCTCCAAAGGTTCTGCGAGGAAACCGGTTATTTCAATACTTTCGGGGGCAATCCGGTAGCCGCCGCCGCTGGCCATGCCGTGCTGCGAGTGATCGAGGACGAAGGTCTGATCGAACGCTCGGCCACTGTCGGCGGTTACTTCAAGCAATCGCTGCAGGCTTTGCAAAGTCGGCATTTGGAAATCGGCGATGTGCGGGGCGCCGGCCTTTTCATCGGCCTTGATTTTGTCGACCCCGCCACGGGGGAGCCGGACTCCACACGCGCCACCCATGCGATCAATCAGTTGAAGCACAACAGTATATTGATCGGGGCAGCGGGCAAATATGGCGCGACGCTGAAGATCCGGCCGCCACTGTGTTTTTCGAACGAGGATGTCGACCTCTTCACCGGCACCCTGGACAGTATTCTCCAGGCGCGCCGAGCCGCCTGAAGACATTGCAGGCAAGCCGGGCGATGATGTCGCCCGGCTTCTTCCAGTTTCAGCCCATCGCCTCCAGCGCGCTGAGCGATTCCGGCAATACCTGACCGCCATCGACGACGATCGACTGGCCGGTGATATAGGCCGCCTCTTCCGATGCGAAAAACAGCGCGGCATTCGCGATGTCCGCCGGCGTTCCCAGACGACGCAGCGGCACGGAGGCCTCCATCGTGGCGATATAATCTGGACCGTTGCCCTCGAGCCCCTCGGTCATAATATTGCCTGGCATAACGGCATTGACCGTGATGTTCTTTGGCGCCAGCTCAATCGCGGCCGTACGCATGAATCCGAGCTGGCCGGCCTTGCTTGCCCCATAATGCGACCAGCCCGGATAACCGGTGATCGGCCCGGTGATCGAGGACGTGATGATGATACGACCCGCACCGGCCGAGGTCATGGCCGGCAACACCGCGGAAACGCTGAGAAAGGTACTTTTGAGATTGGTCGAGATCACGTGGTCGAAGTCGTCTGCCGACATTTCGCCGAGTTTGGCCGCCGGGAAGATACCAGCATTGGCGCACAGCACGTTCACGCCGCCATAGCGGGTTACGGCTGCGTCGACCATCGCCTTGCAGCCCTCCTCCGTACTGACATCCGCCGCAAACCCCGAACCGTTTGCTCCGATTTCGGACGCCACCTTGTCGGCATCGGCCTGGCTGCGCGACACGACGAGGACATTCAGGCCGGCCTCCCCGAAGCGCAGTGCTATGCCCTTGCCTATTCCTCGGCTTGCGCCGGTAACGATGACGGTTTTTCCTTGCAATGACTTCAACATGTTCCACTCTTTTTTGTTGTAGTTTCCACAAATTCACAGGGCGCCATTGCCTCAATTCGAGGCGTCAGATCAAAACATCGGCACGCGCCGCACTCCATCTGCACAAAACAAATGCAAAGCAATATTAGATTGTTAGTAGTATTGTTCCGCGACGATCGCATTGTCCTTCGCACGCTGCACCACTTGTTACGCTTTCCAACATGAAGCAGAAAATACATGTTGTAAATCACACATTTTTACGACAAAGTTCCAACATAATTGATCCGCGAACCATTCAAGCGGCCAAGAAAAGGGGAACCACGACGATGAAAATCTCCAGACGCAATATGATGCAGATGATGGGTGCGGCCGCTTTTGCTGGTCCGCTGGCAAGCGCCACGCGTGCCTTCGCGGCCCGCGAGAAAGAGCTCAATATCCTGTGCTGGGAGGGCTACAATTCCGCCCAGGTCCTGGATCCGTTCCGCTCCAGCCAGTCTGCTACGGTCAAGGCCGAAAGCCTGACCAACGACCCGACCATGATCAACCGGCTGCGCGCGGGCGAAACCAGAATATGGGACCTCATCAATGTCAACAATCCCTGGGCACGCAAGGTCATGGGGCCGGCCGGCCTGATCAAGCCGCTGCCGCGCGCCGAGTTCGAACCCTATTTCGATGCCATGCTTCCCAACTTCAAGGCACCCTATCGTTGGGCGATGAGCGACAATGGCAAGGACCTGCTCGGTATGGCGCAACGCTTCGGGCCCTATAGCTTTGTTGTCAACACCGATAAGATCAGCAAGTCAACGGCGGAGGAGCAGGGCTGGGACCTGTTCAATGACGCCTCGCTCGCTGGCAAGTATGGAATACAGGAATCCGACGACTGGAACGTCTTCAACATTTTCCTGATCGCCGGCATAGACCCGTTCAAGGAGCACACACAGGAGCAGTTAAAGGCCTTCGCCGAAACCGCTGAAAAGGTGTTCAAGGGCGCCAAAATGGTCGGCGACATGGCGTCACTTAATCAGGCTCTCGTCTCGGGCGAGATCGACCTTTATATGACCGGTGGCACCTATTCCGTTTCTCCCGCGCGCGCCGACGGCTATACGAACTTGCGTGCGATCACGCCACTCAGGGGGCCGATGGATGGCAAGGGCGGTATTTCCTGGATCGAGATCACCTCGACGGTCAACAATCCCGAGCTTTCGCCGCTTGCGGTGGAGTTCCTGAAATACATCCAGGATCCGAAAGTCGCCCACACCGTCGCTTTTGCTGAAGGCACATTCAATCCGGTAACGCAGATGGGCAACCCCAAGTGCTTTGAACTCTTCACAAAGGACGAGATGGAAGCCATCCAGTGGGATACCGTTGAGGAGGATATGGAGCGCTCGGCGCAATACGACATCGTACCCGACTACGACAAGGCACTGGAACTGATGACCGCTGCCAAGCGACTGCGCGGTTGAGCCAAGCCTGTCCCGACGGAGCAAAGACCATGAGCCTTGCGATGATCTCGCCCAGCCTGCCCGACACCTTATCGACAATCAAAGCCCAAGTGCAACCGGCGCCCAAACCGGTACTGCAACTGGTCGACGTTCGAAAGATTTTCGGCGATTTTGCCGCAGTTGACGGCATCAGTGTCGATATCAAGGAGGGCGAATTCGTCACCATTGTCGGACCCTCCGGGTCCGGCAAGACCACACTTCTGCGTATGTTGGCCGGCATGGAATCACCATCAGAAGGCTATATCACGCTGCGTGGCGAGGTGATCAACAGCGTGCCGGCCGACAAGCGGCCAACATGTCTCGTATTCCAGTCACTTGCGCTTTTCCCGCACAAGACCGTTGGCGAGAACATTGAGTTTCCGCTGAAGGTCCGTAAAATACCGGCTGCCGAACGTAAAATCCGCGCGCTCGAATTCATGCGCATGGTGCGCCTGCCCGAGAGCTATTATTCCAAGAACGTGATGCGTTGCTCCGGCGGCGAAAAACAGCGCGTGGCGCTCGCCCGCGCGTTTGCCTATGATCCCGACGTTCTGTTCTTCGACGAACCGCTGTCGGCGCTCGACTACAAACTGAAGAAAGTTCTGGAAAAAGAGCTGAAGGACCTGCACCGCGAAAGCGGAAAGACCTTTGTCTACATCACCCATTCGCTTGAGGAAGCCATGGTCATGTCTGACCGCGTCGGGGTGATGAGTCGCGGTCACCTTGTTCAGATTGGCACGCCTGAGGAAATCTATACCAAGCCGGCAACGCGCTTCGTCGCGGAGTTTTTTGGCGAGGTCAACAGTTTCGAAGTCAAGCGCGAGGGTCGGGGCGCCTGGACGCTTGCCGACGGCAAGCCACTCACCGTTGCGCCCGTCGCAGAAGCGATTGGCGAGACGGCAACTGTCATCGTCCGGCCCGAAACCATGCGCTTCGTCACCGGTTCATCGAGCGCCGACAACCTGATTTCCGGCACGATCTACAACGAATACTCTCTCGGCTCGCGCATGCAGTATCAGGTTCATTCGGGGGACCGGATTTACCTGGTCGAGGCCACACGCTCCGCCGTCTCCGATGTCAGTTCAGGCGACATCGTTACCATCGGCTGGGATGCCAGCGATGCCATCGTGGTGGGAGACTGATATGGCAACCATGACCCAAGCTGAAACGGTCGGCGAAAAAAGCCCTTCGCCTTCCCTCTCTCCAGGGTTGCGCGCGGCCGCGCCTGTCACGATCCTTCTGCTGCTTGGTTTTCTCGCTCCGCTCCTGACGGTGGCCGCCTACGCCTTCGCCACGCCGAAGAGCTTCGCGGTATTTCGCTCATTCACATTCGCCAACTTCGCGGTGATCTTTGACACCTCTAACACCGTTTGGATGTCATTTGCCTGGTCGATCGCCTATGCCTTCGCCACAGTCGTATTATTGGCGGTAATCGCCTATCCGATCGCCTATGGACTCAATCGCATGTTCGGCAAGTGGTCTGGCCTTATCGGCGTGCTCTTCGTCTTTCCGCTGTTCGTCTCGGAAAATGTCCGCCTCTACGGTTGGGTACTCTTCTTTATCAAGAACGGTGTGCTCGACGGCGGGCTGAAGTGGCTCGGCTTCTCAGGCGGACCTGAGCTTCTTTACACGCCCGGTGCCATCCTCTTTGGCATGATCTATGTCTATCTCCCTTTCATGCTGTTCCCAATGTCGCTTGGCATTGCCATGATCCCCAGGGATCTTGTCGATGCGGCCCGCGATCTTGGGGCTGATCGGCTGATGATCTGGCGGGAGATCGAGTTGCCACTCGCCATGCCCGGTATCCTGATCGGCATGTTGCTCACGTTTGTGCTAGGCGCAGGCGCGATCGCCGAATCCAAGATCCTCGGCGGCCAGTCGGTCATCACCATCGCCCAGGATATCGAGGTTGCTTTCACTTACGCGCAGAATTGGCCGCTTGGCTCGGCGCTCGCCCTCCTGCTCGTCGCCATCGTCAGCGGGCTTGCCCTTTACGTCCTGTCCAAGCTCGATCTCGACCGCATTCTGGGAAAGAAGTGAGACATGGAAACCCGCTCGCAAATCCGCGCCCGCGCTTTCGTCAAGACCTGGACCGCCTTCGTCGTCCTTGCCGTATACCTCCCGATCCTTTGCGGAGCGTTGGCCGGCCTGTCCAAGGGGCGCTATTTCGGCTTCCCTATCCGCGTCTTTTCAACGGAATGGTGGGGAAAGACCCTGGCCTCGCTTGAGATCCAGACGCTGGTACAGAACTCCATTCTGATTGCTTTCATCGTCACTCTGGTCTCCGTGATCCTCGCCTTCTTTGGCGCGCTCGCCTTTGCCCGCTACGAGTGGAAGGGACGCAAGCTGTTCCAGAAAGCCATTCTTCTGCCTGTGTTCTTTCCGCAGCCGGTGCTGGGGCTCGCGCTGCTCCTGTGGTTCAACGCGCTTGGCATCAATCCGAGTTGGCAGACAGCCGTCGTCGCTCACCTCGTCTGGATCGTTCCGGTGGTGACACTGGTCATCGCCATTCAGGTCTATTCCTTCGATCCCACGCTGGAGGAGGCCGCCCGTGACCTTGGAGCGAGCCGCTGGTTCATTCTGCGCGAGATAACCCTGCCAATCCTCTGGCCGGGCATCTGGTCAGGCGCGCTGTTCGCGTTCCTGCTCTCCTGGGGCAATTTTCCGCTATCGCTCTATACGGCAGGCGTCGACTCGACGATCCCGAAATGGCTCTATTCGAAGATGGTTGCCGGCTATTCGCCGATGGTTCCGGCGCTTGGCACGATGAGCACGCTTTCCGCCGCCGTATTGTTGCTGGCGGGCGGGCTTGCCATCATGCTGGTTCGCCGCCGGCAGGCGGACGTATGAGGACGTCCCGATGAACTGGAAAACCGAACGCCGTTCCTTCTATTATCAGGGCGCGCCGGAGCCCGAGGACCCAGTGCTCGAAAAGGGCAAGGTGGCGCTCCTCGTCATTGACATGCAGAACACTTATCTTGATCGCCCGGATTCCGGCGCTCTGTCGGGTGACGATCTCGACCGTTACCATGCCTGGGCGCCGTTCCACGAGCGCATGCACGGTACCGTCATTCCCAATACCCAGCGTCTCCTGGAACGGTTTCGCGCGCTCGGCCTCGACGTGTTTTTCGCGCGAATTGCCTGTCTTCGCAGCGACGGACGGGACCGTTCACTCAGTCAGAGGAAACCAGGGTGGAATAACCTTCTGCTCCCGAAGGATGAGCAAGCCTCGCAGATCCTGCCGCAAATCGCTCCGCGAGACGGCGAGATCGTTGTCACCAAAACCACCGACAGCGCACTGACAGGCACGAATCTCAGGCTAGTGCTGGCGAATATTGGGATCACCCACGTCGTCTGCGCTGGCATTTTTACCGACCAGTGTGTCTCCTCAACCGTACGCAGCCTCGCCGACGAGAGCTTCGACGTCATCGTTGTCGATGATGCCTGCGCCGCCGGTTCGATGGACCTACATGAAAGCGAGCTCCAGCGGCTGCACATGATCTATGCCAACGTAATGACCACGGACGAGCTGATCGGCTATCTGCCGGTAACGGGGCATGAGACAATCGGGGATGGAGTGCAGCCTGGACTTGTTCGCCCGGAACCTTCCTGACACAACTTGGCCGATGAAAGCATCTGAAGTCCTTTGCGTCGACAAGATCCTCCGCGTCCGTTTCGCCGCTGAACAGCTCGTACTGAGTTGGTCCCTCACTCGGCCGGGTTTCTTTTGCGCCGATACCGCTGCCTGGGTGAGGTATCCGATGCAGACCTGCCGATCGATGTCGATCCGGCGGAACTGCTTCGCGCGGGGCTCACCTTGGCGGACTATGGCGAAGCCGTGCGGCTCATGACCTCGCGTGACGTTGGAAAAAATCATCAGGCAAAACGGCAATGTGGCG
Source organism: Rhizobium sp. GR12 (assembly GCF_036596185.1). Classification (NCBI taxonomy): domain Bacteria; kingdom Pseudomonadati; phylum Pseudomonadota; class Alphaproteobacteria; order Hyphomicrobiales; family Rhizobiaceae; genus Rhizobium; species Rhizobium sp. GR12. The sequence continues at coordinate 289,102 of NZ_JASXTH010000003.1, forward strand.
ACGCCATTGCCTTCTGCCTCGCGACCGTTGACCTTGCCCATGCCGGCCGGGTCGGCGCGGACACGCCTCATTTGGGACAATCAGGCACGATCAATCTGGTCGCGCAGGTCAACCAGCCACTGAACGAGGCGAGACTGATCGAAGCCCTGTCGATCGCCGCCGAAGCCAGTAAGGCAGCGGCAATGGATATTGACTGGACGCGGGACGGATTGTTCATCAACGGAACCGGCACTGATTGCATAGCCGTCGCGTGTCCGGTAGGCGGTCGCCGGCAAAGCTTTGCCGGGCTTCATACCGAGGCGGGCCAAGCGATCGGCGTCGCGGTTGACGACAATGTGCTGGCCGGCGGCCGGGCGTGGGTGGCGGAGAAGACTTGTACAAGCCAGGGGAGCCAGGAGCGATGAAAAAACCAAAGAGCGTGCGCCAGGAGCGTATCCTGATTGAACTCAATCAGGCGCCGAGCCTGCGCGTTGCAGAACTCGCGCGGCGGCTCGACGTCTCGACCGAGACGATCCGGCGCGATCTCGACGAGATGACCGGACAGGGCCTGCTCAACCGCACCTATGGCGGTGCCGTGCGTTCGCTTTCCACCGAGCCTTCGGTAACCGAGCGCCATACGCTTTTTGTCGGCGAGCGCGAACGGATCGCCAGGGCGGCTGCGCAAATCCTGAAAGGCACTCAGGTCCTGATGATCGGCTCCGGCTCGACGACAGTGCACACCGCACGGCGCATCGCAGTCGAGATGAAGAACATTACCGTACTCACGCATTCCTTCGGCGTGGCAACCGTGCTTGCCATCAATCCGACCATCAAGGTGGTCATGCTTCCCGGCGACTATCATGCCACCGAGGGCGCGACCGTCGGCGCGCACGCGGTGTCGTTCCTCAATTCCTTCTACGCCGATTTCGCCATACTTGGCGCGAGCGGTCTGGGTCCCGATGGCCCCTCGGACGCCCTGCTTGAATGTGGCGCTGTCTATAGTGCGATGGTCTCCCGCGCAGCGCGAACCATCGTGGTCGCCGATCATTCCAAGCACGACCGCTTGTTTCCGGCGCGCTATGCACCTTGGCGTGACATTGCCCATGTCGTTACCGACAAAGCACCGGGTGAAGATTTAACGGAAAGCCTGGATAGCAGTGGCGTGACGCTGACTGTTTGCTGAAAGAGACGGCTCGAAACCGGAGAACGCAATGATCAACGAGACGAACAAAGCGGGCCAGAAACGCGCGCGCGACTTCGGCATTGCCTTCGACGGCAGGCCCGGGCCGCTTAACGCCATAACCGACATCGCTGGCATCCATGTCGGCTTTTCGACGATCCATGAGGAGGTGCCCCGCCCCGGCCGCAAACTGCCAGTGCGCACCGGCGTGACAGCGATCCTGCCGCATGCGGCGGCAAGCGAACCGGTACCCGTGTTTGCCGGCATCCATCGTTTCAATGGAAATGGCGAGATGACAGGCTCGCACTGGATCGAGGACGGAGGCTACTTTGTCGGCCCAGTCCTGATTACCAACACCCATAGTGTGGGCATTGCCCATCATAGCGCCGTGCGCTGGATGATTGATCGTTATACCGCGACCTACGAGGGCAATGAACACCTGTGGATCATGCCGGTGGTGGCAGAAACCTATGACGGCTTGCTCAATGACATCAATGGCCAGCATGTAACGGTCGATCACGTTTTCGAGGCGTTGAACGGGGCGAACACCGGCCCAGTCGCCGAGGGTAGTGTCGGCGGTGGCACGGGCATGATTGCCTACGGCTTCAAGGGCGGCACGGGCACCGCCTCGCGAAGGATCGCCGTCGACGGTAAGGAATTTACCGTGGCGGCGATGGTGCAGGCCAATCACGGCCAGCGGGAATGGCTGTCGATCGGCGGCTTACCCGTCGGCAAACTCCTGCAACAGACCGATCCAGACCTTTCTGAGCGCGGCTCGATCATCGTCGTGATCGCCACCGACTTGCCGCTCGCACCGCACCAGTTGCAGAAGCTGGCGCGACGCGGCGCGATCGGCATCGGCCGCAATGGCACAGTTGGCGGTAATAACTCCGGCGACATTTTTCTTGCCTTCTCGACTGCCAATCCCCATCCGATGCGCCATAAAGCAGGACCGCTGTTGAACATCGTCATGGTCAATGACGATGTGCTCGATCCGGTCTATCAAGCCGTGGTGCAAAGCGTGGAAGAGGCGGTGGTCAACGCAATGATCGCCACGGAAACGACAGGCGGTACGCTCCATGACCGCTACCTTATCGAGGCAATCGACGGCAACGAGGTCGCCAGACTTCTGGGCTCAAGGATATCCAACCTTCAGCCTCAATCGTCACTTCATCGTACTGTCGCCATTCAGCCCTAGCTATGTACATAATTCTGGACGCGAGATGCGTTTATGACCAGTTAAATGTACGAAACTTGACTTTGCCCCAAATGTTATGGCAAAATGTACGAAATTCTGAACATAAACGACCCTTACGTCCACTCAAATGAACAAAGCAGATTATAGTTATGCCCCGTCAAAGAAGCTACTCCCGAGTAACGCACCAGGCGCTAGCCATGCTCGGCAAGTTGATCCGCGTCGGCCGGGCCGAGCGCGGCCTGACCGCGCAGGAACTGGCCGACCGCGCCGGTATCAGCCGCACGACCCTGTCCAGTATCGAAAAAGGCGCGCCGGGCCCTGAAATTGGCATCGTCTTCGAGGTCGCCTCCATTGTGGGCCTGCGCCTCTTTGACTACGACGAGCGCACTCTCCAGATGCACAATACCCGTCTTGACGAAAAACTGACCCTGCTGCCCAAGAGCATCCGCCATAGCATGAAAGAGGTCGATGATGATTTCTAAGACGGACGCTACGGAAGCTTTTGTCTGGATGTGGCTGCCCCGGGCAGCTGAACCGGTAGTGGTCGGCCGCCTCGACAAGGATGGCGAACGCCTGCTTTTCACCTACGGCGCCAGCTACCGCCGCCGTGACAATGCCATTTCCATCTATGATCCGGAGCTGCCGCTTAAGGAAGGCGTCATTGCCCCCATAAATGGTCTGCAGATGGCAAGCTGCATTCGCGATGGCTCGCCCGATGCGTGGGGCCGCCGGGTCATCATAAACAGGCTGACGGGCAAGAAGCCCGACGCTGTCGGCGTACCCGAGATCAGCGAGCTGACCTTCCTGCTTCAGTCAGGCTCCGATCGGATTGGCGCCCTCGATTTTCAGGCATCGGCCACAGAGTATGTCCCCCGCCTTGCCGCGCAGGCTTCCCTTGACGAACTCATGGAGGCCGCCGCCCTTATCGAAAAGGGGGTGCCGCTGACTCCAGCACTCGACCAGGCTCTCAATCACGGCACCTCAATTGGCGGCGCGCGCCCGAAAGCGCTCATCGAAGACGGCACCAGGAAATTCATCGCAAAATTCTCGGCGGCCAACGACACCTACAGCGTCGTCAAGGCCGAGTTCATCGCGATGAAGCTGGCAGGTGCGTGCGGGCTGAATGCAGCCTCGGTATCGATGACCAATGCCGCGCATAAGGATGTCCTGCTGATCGAGCGCTTCGACCGCACTCACACAGGCAATGGCTGGACGCGGCACGCCATGATATCAGCCCTGACCATGCTGGGCCTTGATGAGATGATGGCCCGCTACGCCTCTTACGAGGATCTCGCCGAACTCATCCGGCACCGCTTCACGGATCCGAAGGATACGCTCAAGGAACTCTACGGGCGGATCTGCTTCAACGTGCTGTGCGGCAATACTGACGATCATGCCCGAAATCATGCGGCCTTCTGGGACGGCAGGATGCTCACGCTGACACCTGCCTACGACATCTGCCCGCAAGGCCGCACCGGCAGCGAAGCCACGCAAGCCATGCTCATAAAGGGCGAGGCGCGCGCCAGCACGTTCGCCACCTGCCTCGCCGCCGTGGGCGACTATCACCTGAAAGAGGCTGAAGCCGCCGCGCTGATAGAAAGCCAGATCGAGGTCATCGCCGCACACTGGCAAGAGGTCTGTGACGAGGTGGAACTCAGCCCCGTCGACCGTAAACTGTTTGCCGGACGCCAGTTCCTCAACGACTACGCTCTTGAAGGGCTCGAAGGCCACAAGGCGCTGCAGGACGCATACGCCGCAGCACGCGAGACACTGATCGCCTCGTCGCTCAATTCGTGACGGGGCATGGCAATCTCCCTTTAAGGAGATTGAATCACATCACCAGTCCAAGATGAACCCGTTCATGGGGACGCGCCCTAGGTCGTTGTCGTATCGCGACAGACTACAAATATGGAGTTGCCCCATAAAAACCGGACAGGATCAGATTTCTGTTTGACGGTTTAAGAACTCGCGCGGAGATTGATATCCCAAAGCCTTGTGGGGTGAAGCGTGTTGTAATGCTCAAACCACAATGGCAGTTGGGCGATGACCGTTTCGGCGTCCGGGATGGGGTTGACCGAGATGTAATCGCGCTTAAAGATTTTGACGAAGGCTTCGGCCATTCCGTTGGACTGAGGGCTGCGGACCGGTGTCGTGCAAGGCTCTATCCCAATATCCAGCAGCAGCGATTTCGTGTCTGCCGCAGTAAAGCACGATCCATTGTCGGTCAGCCATTCGATGGGCTTAGGAAGGATATTGATACGGCCGAAACGGTTTTCGACGGCCGTTATGACAAGGTCCTGAACATCTTCGCTCTTGATGCCTTCAGTGGTGGCGACATGGGCAATGGCCTCGCGGTCACAGCAGCCGAGCGCAAAGGCAACGCGGACCTTTTCCTTGTTATCGCAGCCGATTTCGAAACCGTCCGAGCACCAACGCAAATTCGACTGAGCGACACCAACGCGACCATCGTGGCGGCGGTTAATCGAGCGCTGCCGCGCGCAGGCGTTTACGTTGCGCGGGAGGTCGCTCTGACTGTCCGCGGTTCAAACTCTGGGCTCTCAATGGCCGAGGCACTCAACGAAGTCTTCCGGCTCCTGCAACACCAGCATGTCCTGCTGCGCCAAGGTTCCCCAGGAAGACATGTGGTTGGCCTTCAGCCCGTAGCGCTCGGCCACCTCGTTCACCATCACGCTAGGCAGTTAGCTCTCCGAAACAATCCACGCCTTGACATCGTCCGGCCATTGGCGGTGAGCCTCACGTCGGTTTCGTTTGTCATGAGAACCGCCACTATAATGCACGCTGAGAAACTACTACCCGCTTGCCTGTAGAGCATCGATCACAGATCAAACCGCAGCAAGCAATGTGGGAGCGGAACACCGGTTACGGACGTTTCGCCTCTGCTCAAGCACTGCTAAAGCATCGAGGTGGCTGACGGCCGGGATCCGTCAGCCACTCGTCACCATTATCGTTAGGGTGTCGAGATAGAGTCCCGAAAATCCGCTAGGTCGCGGTTGAACCGCTGGGGTTCTTCCAGGAATGGAGCGTGTCCGGAATTTGCATAGATCTGAGAGCGGATTGCGGGATTGAGTGCCTTAGCGTGATCAAGGCTCGGCCTGACAGTGACCAGCGCATCCTTTTCACCGTACAGCATAAGCACGGGAACTTTGATCTTGGGTAGCGCTTCCGCGGCAAAGACCGACATCGACGGCATGACTCGCGTCATCATCCATGATGCGGTGGCCGCATTGGACAACAGTCGTTCGAACGTGGGCTGGTCCGGCTGCGTCGCAAAGCATAGCGCCAGGAAGTCGCGCACTGCATCAAGGTGCACTTTCAGATCGTCTGAAGCAAGGCCCGCGTAAACTTGGGGATGTGGCGTTATAAGCTTGGAATTCAACTCGATGACGCCGCCCACATAGACCAAGCCCCCGACCTCTTCATCGCCGAAAGCTGCAAGATAGTTAGTAATGACAGCTCCGCCGAGCGACCACCCCACCAAAACCGGATTTTCGGCCCTCGTCGAAGCTAGCACTGCACGCAGATCGCCAGCCCAGCGACGTCCGTCGCGATAGGCCTGCTCATCCTGTGGCTTGCCCGAAAGGCCATGGCCGCGAAGATCAAATGTAATCAATCGGTAATGCGAAAGCTCGGGGCTGTTCAACTGCCCGTCCCAGTTCAGGTGGCTGCCGAGCAATCCATGAATGAAAACGATTGGCGGCCCGGCAGGATCGCCCGATTCCTGCACTGCGATGTCGACACCGTCGGGCGACTTCACGACATAGTTTTTCTGCGCCGCCATCGCGTTCAAAGGCGTGATCATCATCAGGACGGCTAACAATAGAGCGCTCATCATCAAGGCGAGGACAGTGCGCTGGGAACGACTGACGCTAGGCCCCGTTTGCGGTTCGTTGCTCTGCATCAACAGAATCAGTTTGTTCACATCATTCACCCTTGTTTGTAGTAATCACTAAACATTAAACACTTGCATTACCGCGTCAAGTTGTCTTTAGTGATCACTATGGATAATGTCGTGAAGAAACGTCGAGGCGGGCCGCGCACCTTTGACAGGAATCAAGCGGTCGACATCGCCATGCGCCTGTTCTGGCGGCATGGATATGAGGGCGTTTCGCTAAACGATCTGACGGCGGCGATCGGGATCGCGCCGCCGAGCCTCTATGCGGCCTTCGGCAGCAAGGCAGGCCTCTACCGCGAGGCGCTGGATCGATATTCCGGCCTGCCGCGGGCACTGAGCAATATCGGTGAGACGGCCAGCCTTCTTGAAACGGTCGAAACTCTCCTAAACCGCGCCGTCTATGCCGTCACCGAGCTCGACGAGGAACGGGGCTGTATGATTTCCAGTGGCATGATCCAGTGCAGCGAGGATCATGCCGATCTAGCCCGGGAACTGGCGGAGCGCCGAGGCATGATGCGTGACACCATCACCCTAAAGCTCGCGTCCTGGCTGGATCGGGATCATGCCGCGCACCTGTCCCACTACCTCGTCACGGTTCTGCAGGGTCTTTCAGTCCAGGCACGCGACGGTGCCTCCCGCCAAGACCTGAAGCAGGTCGCAAGTGAGGTCCTAGCCGGCATCAAGGCTCGGAGCCTTTCGGATTACGAGGGATGAACACCGTAAAGACTTTGGCAAACGTAAAGCTTCAAACTACAAATCGAGAACTTACCCTGACGCCTGAACGAATTGCGGTCACTAGCGCCGCACCGTAATCAGAATTGCTCCTGTGATGATTTCGAAGAGGCGTTCACCGCGTGACGCGAACGATGGTTTCTCAGCGCGCAAATCGCGGCATGTGATCTGCTTATGTTCAAAGTCACGCTAGTCGCACCACGAAACAATCAGCTAATTCCACCCGACCATCCCTCTGGAGTAATTGTAGGCTTCGTGCTACATATATGGCCAATCTGTAGTGCGAAGGTGGCAAAATGCCGACACCTCATAACCCTCCGGCCGCCGTGCGGCGCGCGCTGCGCAAGCTGGGCGCAGACATCCAGGACGCACGCCGACGTCGCCGCCTACCTATGGCGGTCGTAGCCGAACGTGCCTTCACCTCACGCTCAACGCTTCAAAAGATCGAGGCCGGCGACACCAATGTCAGCATCGGCATCTATGCAGGCGTCCTCCAGGCACTGGGCCTGCTGGATGGGCTGAGCCAGGTCGCCGACATCAGTAACGACAGCGTCGGTCAGTCACTCGCCAGTGCGGAATTGCCCAAGCATGCTCACCCAAAGCGATCGCCGGGATCGTCACGCGATGGCTGATTTTGAAATTCATCTCGACCTTCACGGCCACACACGTCCGATCGGACTGGCGCGGAGCAATCGCGTCCGTGGTGCCGAAACGATCCTGTTTGAGTATGACCGCGCCTGGCTTGAGGACTCCGACCGCTTCTCGCTGGAGCCCGCTCTGGCTCTGAGCCGGGGAGCGTTCGCCCCACCTGCCGGACTCGCAACCTTTGGCTCTATTGGCGATTCAGCACCCGATACCTGGGGCCGACGCCTCATGCAACGCTCGGAAAGACGCATGGCTCAGCGCGATGGCCGGGCCGTTCGCACGTTGGCCGAAAGCGACTACCTCCTTGGCGTCGCCGACGAGACACGGCTCGGCGCGCTCCGGTTCCGCTGGGTCGGCGGCGAGGAATTCCAGGCGCCGATCCGTGCCGGCGTCCCCGCCCTCATCGAACTCGGCCGCCTGCTGCAGATCACCGAACGTATTCTGCGCGATGAGGAAACCGACGAAGACCTCCAACTTATCTTCGCGCCCGGATCCTCGCTCGGTGGAGCGCGTCCGAAGGCTTCTGTTATCGATCAACATGGTCATCTCTCGATCGCCAAGTTTCCTAAGGAAACCGACGAGTACAGCATTGAGACATGGGAAGAGGTCGCTCTGCAACTGGCTGAACAAGCCGGCATTGTTACGCCCCTCCACGAACTCATCGACGTCGCCGGCAAGAAGGTCATGCTCTCGCGTCGCTTCGACCGCGATGGAGCTGTCCGGATCCCCTTCCTGTCCGCGATGGCGATGATGGGTGCAAAGGACGGCGAGCGTGGTAGCTATCCGGAGATTGTGGATGCCCTGGCCGAACACGGCGCGCAGGGAAAGACCGATGCGCATGCGCTTTATCGCCGCGTCGCTTTCAATGTGCTGATTTCCAACGTCGATGATCATCTGAGAAATCACGGCTTTCTGTGGCTCGGCAAAGCTGGCTGGTCGTTGTCCCCGGCCTATGACCTCAATCCAGTGCCTACCGACGTCAAGGCGCGCGTCCTGACGACCAACATAAATCTTGATGAAGGCACCTGCTCCCTTGACCTGCTGGAAGAAAGTGCCGGTTTCTTCGCCCTCACCCTCCCCCAGGCTCGCGCAATCATTAAGGAAGTCGCGACCTCTACAGCTAAGTGGCGTCAAACCGCAAAGGCGCTCGGTGCGCGGACAGCTGAGATCAACCGTATGGCCAGTGCGTTCGAGCACGATGAGTTGCAGCGAGCGCTAGCGCTGTGACGAGAACCTTCCGCCGCAGTTTCGATTACCTTCGGCAACTCTGCGTGGCGCCTCGTCCATTCTCGACGCGCTCCTGACACTAACCCGTGCGGGGATGTGCTTCACCTTCTGCGAGCCGGGCCGGCCAACCTCGATAGGCAATGGTCGTACTACCGGTGTTAGAGACTTGACCACCCCGCACCAAGAGCTGACCAGAGTATTCTCGCCTTGAGCGGAATCGAACCATCTGCCCACGCGTTGGTTCGTCAAGCGATTGAAAGTTCAATGGCTTCATGCAAGCGGAGCGTAGGCTGGAGCGTGACCGTTAATTATGGAACCGCTAATTCCAGCCGACCAAGGAACATTATGGTGAGCATACACACCTGTCGCAGCCGCGCTATTAGCGATACAAACCGCGGCTGGTCGTCCACCAGCTGCGTCGTTTTGTTATGTCTTCTACACCAGCTGTCCAGTCCAATTTGTGCACTCTAGGACTTCGGCGGGCATCAACTACCGCTCTATTCCAACGGGTGCGAAGGTATAGCTGCCACAACTTTGATTTCCACAAGAAGACCGGGATGGGCAAGTTCAGAGACGCCAATGCAAGTCCACGCGCATGTTCCGCGGGGGAAAATTCGGTCCTTTACCTTGCGAAAGGTATGCATGTGCTGCTGCAATCCGACATGGTACGTAGTCATTTCGACAACATCTTCGAAGCTGCAACCTGCCGCTGACAAAACGGTAGCTAAGTTGTCCCAACACGCCTCGAATTGCTTCTCTGGGTCGTTGATGACATTCATGTTGGCATCACGTCCAACCTGCCCCGCGCAGAAAACCAGGTTTTCGAAGCGTACTGCAGGGGCATAGCCTGCCCGCTCAACAATGGGCTTCATTGCCAGCGGCACGATAATTTCGCGTTTCACTAATGATCCTTTCTTCGTCCGCATCGGCTAAACCAAATTAGCTAAGTGAATGCACTGATGCGATGAGGTCGTTGTGTTGAAGCCGCCTTCGCCCGGATTAGGTTGAGACGATCAGGCAGGGCTCTTTGCCAATAACAAGCGACCGCCCAGCAAAATCAAAGCCGCCCCGGAGATCGTTTTGATCCTTCTGGCGATGTGCGGGCGATTGAGAAAACCAGTTACGCTGCCGACAAGGAGGACAATTGCGCCGTAAAAGCCTAAAGCGATCAGAGCATGTGTCAGAGCAAGCGCGGCGCCATTTGCAAGCACATCCTGTTGGTGGCCCTCCAAGAATTGGGGGAAGACGGCAACGTAAAAGATCGCCGGTTTGGGATTGAGGAAGTTGCTGAGATATCCGCGAACGAAGGCTCTCGGAGCTGTCAGGATCACTGGCGCCCGGCTTGGATTCCGGACAGGTGCCGTCAGACTTCGCAGCGACAAGAGAGATTTAATCCCCAGCCAGATGAGATAGGCTGCGCCCAACAATTTCATGACTGTGAACAAGATTGCCGACGCTGCGATCACCGCCCCCACTCCAACAAGTGCCAACGCGGCATGCGAAACGATGGCTGCGGCGAACCCTAATACCATCCCGAAGCCGGTTAGCTTCGCGTTGCTCGGCGCATTGGCTAGGAGCAGAGCAAGGTTAGGTCCTGGTGTCACCACGATCATGGTAACGATAGAGATAAATATGAAGTATTGATGCAGAGGGATGGACATGGCAACGACCTTGCGGTTTAGGCACGATTAGGGGGTACTGCATTCGGCCGTTCTTCGGCCTGCATCATACGAAGGAGTTCGAGTCGAGACGAAGTTACCGGGCACAGTGCTCCCGGGCAACAGATATGCAGAGCTGCGTTTCAACGGGACTGAAAATTTGAGACGTTCCGCGCATCGGAGCGCGCTCCTGCTGTACCTTCCATGGCGCTCTACATTGAAGGCCCGCGACGACATCAGGCTTCAAAGCGCGATGTTGGATCGCGGGGACTCTCTGATGACAACGTTTATCCTTGGTGTAGCGATCACATCACTAGCAAGGCACGAGTCCAAACTCGCAAAACGCTGCAGCTAGTGAATTTGCAGAGTTACCGCGGTCCTTTTCTGTCAGTCGACAGCTTCCGCGGCCTCCTCGATCACCTTCGCAACTGCAGCCGCCTGCGAGATATAAATAGCGTGACTACCATCGATCTCCGTCACAGTTGAACCGGCGCGCTTGTACATCCAGCGCTCAAGGTCCGGATTGATCGTCATGTCGTCCTTCGCAACAATCCCGTAGCTAGGTTTGTCGTGCCAAGCGGCAATAGACACCGGCGCACTGGTGGCCGCGACGGCGACAGGCATCTGAGACCGGGCCATAAACTCGCCCTGCTCTTTGGGTAGATCCGCCCCGAAATCAGCTGCGAACTTTGCCGGGTCGATAAGCAGGAAGCCATCCTTTGTCGGCTTGATATCATTGGTGGGTGACGGCATCGATTGGAGCAGTTGTGCGGTGCTTTCGCCCTTTTCGGGCTGCAGTGCCGCAACATAGACAAGTGCCTTGACCTTGGGATCATTACCTGCTGCCGTGATGATCGTGCCCCCATAGCTGTGGCCGACGAGAACGACGTCCCCGTCCTGTTGATCAAGCACGCTCTTCGTGGCTGCAACGTCCTGATCCAGGCTTGTCAGTGGCTGCTGGACGATGCTGACATGATAGCCGTCGCGGGTCAGGATGTCATAAACGCCGCGCCAGCCCGAACCATCTACGAGCGCGCCATGGACAAGCACGATGTTGCGCGCCTCCGCTAAGGCTGGGGCTGTTAGGACAGCAGAAGACAAAAGCGCGGCAATGAGGCCAACGGCCGCTTTACTGAAGTTGGACATGGTCGGTAGTTCCTTGAGTTTTGTGCGTGGAATTGCGGAGGCTTTGAAAGCGCTGAACGACATGTCTCTCCTGGTCCAGGGAGCGATGGACATGATCGCTTGCGCTTACTGCTTGACTACAATTGGCGCCTTGATCGGCACGCGTTCATAGAGGTCGATAATGTCCTGGTTGAGCAGGCGCACACAGCCGGACGAAACGGCCTTGCCAATCGAGCGCCATTCCGGATTGCCGTGCAAACGATAGAGTGTATCTTGGCCGCCGGAGTAGATGTAGAGCGCACGCGCCCCCAGCGGGTTTTTCAGGCCCGGCTCCATGCCGCCATTCTCGATCGAATATTTGGCCAATTCCGGCTGGCGGGCGACCATCTCGTTCGGCGGCTTCCAACGCGGCCATTTCTGACGCCACTGAATGATGCCGTTACCCTGCCAGGCAAAGCCATCGCGCCCGATCCCGACACCATAGCGCATCGCGGTCCCGCCCGGCTGGACGAGATAGAGGAAGCGGGAGGGGGTGTCGACGACGATCGTGCCGGGCGCCTCGCCAGTCGGGTCGAGGACCTGCTGGCGATAGTAGCGCGGATCGATCTGCTTGTAGGGAACCGCCGGGATCAGAAAGCCGCCATCCTCGGTAGGACCGTACATGACAGCCAGTTCGGCATCTGTCGGCGCAGGAGCGATGTGGACAGGGCCGATCGGATCCTGGAGAGGCGTCGACTGTCGCCCCACCATCCGGCTCTTGCCGGCGGTGGAGACGCACCCTGCTAGGGCCGAGACCGCAGCCATCACCGAAAGCGACAGGAGGCTGCGGCGGGATAACGAGGTATCAAAGCTCACGCTCATTCCTCGTCCTGCCATCTGCGCAGATCCGTCTGGTCATGATAGGCCATGCGATCAGGCGTGGTGATAAACTCAATCATCGTGCCCCACGGCGCTCGGCAATAGCAGACCTTGTTTGCAGGACCTTTTTCGGTTGCGTAGGGAATAGCTCGTGGTGCCGTAAGGGCTGTTCCGCCAGCCTTCTCAAAGCGCTCTACCGATGCGTCGATGTCGTCGGTATAGACACCAAAATGCGTGATGCCGAAGTCGCTCGGTGTAACCGGTTGCGCTTGTTTGGGGCCGTGCATTTCAAAGAGCTCGATGTCAGGCCCGGTTCCGATCTTGACCATCGCCTGCGCACGCACAACCGTTCCCGGGTAAGCACCAGTGGCCCGCTCGAACTCGGGTCCCTGCCTGGCCGGATCCTGCGGCCCGAACGATTGGTAGATCACCTGGCCGCCAAAGGCTTCCACCAGGAACGATTTTGCCGCTTCGATGTCAGGCACCGTGATGCCGATGTGATTGACGCCGCGAATGACAGGTGCGGTCATGACAATTTTCCTTTCTTGTTAAATCGATGAACGCGATCGAGCTCAATTTGCCCGGTTCGCAGAGTTCACTTGGCCTTGAGGAAATCGATGAGAGCAGCGGCCACTTCATCCGGGCGCTCGTCCGCCACATAGTGACTGCAGCGGGCAATCGAGCCGCCAGTTACATCTGTGGCGAACTCCTTGAGCATCGCGACCATATGAGCACCGAAACGCTGCTCGCCGCCGAGACCTAAAACCGGAATCCGGAGCGGTTGCTTTTTGTATTCAAGCGCGGCCGCATGGTCGCCGGTCAGTGTGCGGTACCATTCCATGCCACCGCGCGTGCGACCAGGAAGTGCCATTGCTTTCGCATAGATGTCGATATCTTCAGGATTAAAGGTGCTGTGATCGTAAAACCGCTCCGCCATGAAGGCCGAAACATAGTCATGTTCGCGGCCATAAATCAGGCGTTCCGGCAGATCCCGATTAGCATGGAACGCGAAGTGCCAGATCTTTGCCGTCGTCGCCTCCCACTGGCTCCAGCCAGGAAGCGGAACATCGAGGACGGCAAGGTGAGTAACCGCATCTCGATAGATAGCGGCCTGCGGAAGCGCCACCATTCCGCCGATGTCATGGCCGCATACGGCATAGCGTTGATGCCCAAGGGCAATCATGACCTCGTGCGCGTCGCGCGCCATCGTCGCCTTATCGTAGCCGTCAAGCGGGCATTCGGAAAAGCCTGCGCCGCGTAGATCAATCGCCACCACGCTGAACTGCTCCGCCAGCAGCGGCATCACATGGTGCCATTCCCACCATGTTTCCGGCCAACCGTGAAGCAGAAGGATCGGGGGGCCGGAGCCGCCCGTGACGGCATTGATCTTGATGCCGTTCACCGGCACCAATTGCTGGGTAAACCCTTTCAATGTTGGGATCATGATGACTTTCCAATCGATGTGACGTTCAAGCAGAGCTAGCGATCAGATCAGGGCTGATCGAAATCGGTGGCAATCGAGATGTCGCGCCAGGTGTCGATATCGCGGCGAAACGAAGCCAGCTTTCGCTCAGCGATTGAATGCGCGACGGGCCCAAGCGGCAGATGAAGCGGGGCATTATCGGCGTCGACCGCCTGCAGGATCACTGCAACCGCCTTGTCGGGATCCCCTGCTTGATTGCCGTTGTTGGTTTCCCGATAGTGCCTGCGCGAACTCGCGGCGTATTCCGGCATCTCGTTGACCGCTATCGTGATCGAACGGCCGAGGAAATCGGTGCGAAACGGGCCAGGCTCGACGATCAGCACACGGATGCCGAACGGCTTCAGCTCACCGGCGAGCGCCTCGGAAACCCCTTCAACCGCAAACTTGGCGGCATTGTAGTATGCTGCGCCGCCGCTGCCCGCGATCCCTGCGCCGGACGACATATTGACGATCATTCCGCCCGAACGTCGCAAGGTCGGCAGCGCTGCTCTGGTGGTTTCGATGAGACCGAAAACGTTCACCTCGAACATCGGTCGATATTCTTCGGGTTTGCCTTCCTCAAGCGCCCCAAACAATCCGTAGCCGGCATTGTTCACAAGCACGTCAAAGCCGCCGAATGTCTCGACCGCCTTTGCGACTGCGGCTTTGGCTGCCGCCACATCCGTCACGTCGAGCGGCAAAGTGATCATGCGGTCGCCGAAAGGCTCAGCCATTTCTTCGATCGAGTTGACGTTGCGGGCAGTAGCGACAACCTGATCGCCCCGCTGTGCCGCAGCGATCGCCAGCCGTTGTCCGAAGCCGCTCGAGCAGCCTGTGATGAACCATGTTTTCATGACGTTTTCTCCGCGTGTTTTCGAACATGACTTGAATCTAGATGTTTAGATCTGTACTTGAAGTGACAGTTTTGTATTTTCAGCGTTCATTTTTGTAAGGGTCTGCCGTGGAATGGAGTGACGTAAAAATCTTCCTTGCGATTGCGCGATCCGGCACGCTCGGCGGCGCTGCGCGTGCTCTTCATACTAGCCATCCGACTGTCGGCAGACGGCTGCGTGCCCTTGAGGAGGCGATCGGCCACACGCTCTTCCAGCGGACCGCGGACGGTCTAGTGCTGACCGAGGAAGGCCATGGGATCATCACTCTGGCAGAGCAGATGGAAGAAGGCGCGCTGGCCATGGAGCGCCGGCTCGCCGGGCAGGAGCAAAACCTCAAAGGTAATCTGCGCATCTCGTCAGCAGACTGGTTCGGGGCCTATGTCCTACCTCCCATCGTGGCAGATTTCTCGAAAGCCTACCCCAATGTAGACGTCGAGATCCTGACCGGTACTCGCCTGTTCAACCTCGCCCAAAGGGAGGCCGACGTTGCCTTTCGCATCGTTCCGTTCGACACTGCCGATGTCATTCAACGGCGGCTCTTCAGGCTCGAATACGGCGTCTACATCGCCGAGGAGTCGCCTGACCCCAAATATGGCGACGGGACTGGTTTCCGTCTGATCACCCACGACACTTCGACCGGGCAGTTCCCCGACATAGCCTGGCTTGCCGAGAGTTTTCCGAACGCGAGACCCGTGCTGCGATCAAACAACCGAAACGTCCAGGGGCGAATGTGCAGGCAGGGTGTTGGGATCGCCGTCCTGCCCCGCGCAGTGGGCAATCAAATCCCGGGTATCCGCAGACTTGAACTACCCAAGCCCCCGCCGGCGCGAGACATCTGGATGGGATATCACCGGGACCTGCGACGTCTTCAGCGTCTTCGAGCATTTATCTCGACCGTCTCGGACCACCTCACAAATGCCCCTGCGTGGTAAGCCGCCCGAAAAAGATCGATTTTCCCCGCCGATCCACGGCTGCGCTTGGACAGCCGCGACAGACAACTTACTTCTTGGTCGCAATCTCCTCATGCCGCTCCACTACAGCGCCCACGATCATTGTCATCAGCCCTTCGACAAAGTGCCGACTGAGGCCAACATCATTGGCGATGCTCATCAGTCGATCCAATTGACGTCGCTCTCGCTCATTATCGATCGCCGGCAACGCCTGCTCGGCTTTCAAGTGGCCGACTAGCTCGGTACAGCGAAAGCGTTCGGCCAGAATATAGAGAAGGGCTGAATCCAGATTGTCGATGGTTCTCCGGTAGGACGCAAGTTGCTCTGCCGTATCATGTGTCATTTGAGTGTTTCCAAGCGGTTTCATTGGGGGCCGCAAAGCTTACGAGACAGGATGCATACCGCGACGCGAAAGGGCTATGCTCAGCCATATTGCCGACACCAGGAAATAAAACGCCCCGACCCCCGCATATCCGGCGACTGTGGAAATTGAAGGCTCCTGGGGCATTTGTGCTTGAAAGATAAAGAGACCGCCCGCTAATGCGGATTGGCCACCGCTCAAAATCATCGCCCACTGGCCGCCACTTGTTTTCCAACGTCGGACGGCAGTCCCAAGCTGCAGCAGCCCGGAAAAGATGGCCCATAGGCCGAAGGCGCCGAGAACCCAGTTCATGCTCATTGTCAGCGCCAAGATCACGGCAATCGTCATGATAGAACTTGCTGTGACGTTGATCATCTGGCTCCGGTTGACGGCAAAGCCACCGCTCCTGGCGGCATCAACGACGTTAGCGGCAGCATCCCAAGCCGGGTAGATAATCAGCAGTACGGCAGCAAATGCGAAGGAATGCTGTCCGAGAGTCAACGCAGCCGCGACCCACAGCACCGAGAAGGCCGCCCGGATAAAATAATACTGCTTGAGCCACTGGTCGTTGTCGCGTGTGGCGCGGGAGGTCCGATTGTTCGACATTATTTTCTTCCACTTCCTGAATTGGTTTATGGATGGTTTGCGCAAGCGTCGTCAGACGAAGCCGACATGCTTGCCGAACGGCGTGTTCTCGTCCCATTCAGTACGTCCGATCCGCTCGCTTTCGCCGGAAAGTTTCCCGACTTCGGAAATACCAAAGTCCCGCGGTTCGTCTTGGGAATGAGCCTTTGCCTCGCCGGACTTCTCGCTCTCCAAGCGCATGCGCTTCTCGAACGCCTCGTTGATCGCCCCTTGCCGCTTTGCGACCCATCTGCCGTCAGGATCGGTTAAGATCGAACTAGTCTGGTTGATCTCGACCTGCCGTGACGACGCGACCGCGGGAATCGGCATCACTTCCTGAATTCTGCGTCTAGTCATGAACTATGATCCTTTGATTTACCGGGCGAACGCCTTAGATGCCGGCGTACCATTCGTACCCGCGATCTTCCCAATAGCCGCCGTTGCCGCCCCACAGGCCGGCGAAGCTGTCGACCAGCTCAATGCGCATGATGTACTTCGCCTGTTTGTAACCGAGCTGCCGCTCGACCCTCAGACGCAAGGGGGCGCCATGGCCAACGCTGAGATCCTGGCCGTTCATCTGGTAGGCAAGGATGGTTTGCGGATGAACCGCGTCGATGAGATCAATGCTCTCATAGTAGCGGCCGCTTCCATCGAGCGTCTTTTCGAGCTCGTCTGCACAATGCAGCACGACATAGCGCGCCGTGGGCTTGAGCCCGGTCAGATGCAGCAGGCTGCCGAGCGGAACTCCTGTCCATTTGCCGATCGCACTCCAGCCTTCGACACAGTCATGGCGCGTGATCTGCGTCCGGGACGGAAGCACCCTCAGATCGGCAAGCGAAAATTCTCGAGGTTGATCAACAAGACCGTCGATCTTCAGCCGCCAGTTTGCAAACTTGCCTTCCAGCAGTTCCGCATATTCCTCGCTATCGGGAACACTCGTTCCATTGACGCGAAACGATGGAGAAATGTCCTTCTCATCGAACTCGCGCGCCAGAGCATCGCGCCCCTGAAGCAGTCTTTGGGCCTTCATGGTCAATTGCTCGGCCGAACGAAGGATATTGGCGACGTCTGCGTTTTGGTCCAGCAGATCACATCCGGAAAGAGTCAGAGCACTGGCGCCCAGGCTGCTGCCAATCAGGAATCTGCGGCGAGTGAGAAACGTGCTCATGCGTTCGGTCCTTCCTCGTGGATAGCGTAACGTCCGGTGACCATCGAGCGGATGTTGTTCCAGGTCCCCGACAACACGACCATCGCCACATGCACGATGACGAAGATGACGAGCGCCGACGCTGTGATGAAGTGGATGGTACGCGCGGACTGGCGTCCGCCGAAGATATCGACCAGGGCGGGGAGAGCGGCGTCGATTCCGGGTGACATCGTGAGCCCGGTCAGCACCATCAGAGGCAGCAGAATGACAACCACTGCAAGGTAGGCCAGCTTCTGAAGGGCATTGTAGCGCTTGGCCTCCTCCCCTTTCGGAAAGCGCAGCCGAGCATGGTCGAGGACTTCACGGCCGAGGTGGCTCGGTGAGAGCTCATGCGCCGTTGGGGCGAGGTCGCGCCTGAAATGGCCGCTCAGCAAGCTGAAGCCGAAATAGACGATGCCATTGATCACAAACAGCCAGGCGAAAAAGAAGTGCCAGCGACGACCGGCCGCAAGATCCTGAAACGACGGGATCGTCGCCCAGGACGGGAAAGCGCGTGCAGTCGGCTCCCCATCAACCTCGGAAACACCAAGCATACCGGTCGTCGGTATCTGTACCCCCACAACACGCACGAAACCGCTTGGCCCGGCCGCATCATCGGCACCGATCGTCAAGACAGCAGGATCACCGTCGGCGCCATAATGGCCCCAGTAGAGCTCGGGATGGGCGTTGAAGATCTGCAGACCGCTCAACAGAAGAAAGCTCAGGCAGAGCACGTTTAGCCAATGCGTGAGCCGGGTCACGACGGAGTGGCGGCGGATAAAGATCGTCCGAGGATATTGAACATTGTCATTGGAAGCGTCTGCGCTCATCTCAGCGTCTTTCATCTGTGCATTTAACGGCTGCAGACCAAGCAGCGTCGATCTGTAGTCGCTGGCCGAAGCAGTAAGGCGGCTGCTCCGGCCAGTGACGGCGTGGTCTTCACATGGGGGGAACCACGCCATTCTTGCCGACGACCACCTGGTGGGCGATCGGGCCTGTTGCAGCCTTTTCGGCGGTGATAAAGACAACGGCGCCGGGAATGAGATCATCCTTGGTGGCGGCGGCAATGGTCACGACAGGCGTTCCATCCGGAATGGCGATCTTCTTTTCCTTGCCATGATAGGTAACGGTGACCGTCCGGCCATCGACCCCTCTGACGGCATCTGCGACAGTCGCATTGGTCATGCTGCTGTCGGGCTTCAGATCCCAGCCGTAGCTGCCTTCGCCAAGGCCTTTCATTGCCGGCGGGAAAATGAGGACCTCAAGCGCGCCATCGCCACCATCGGCTTTTGGCAAGGATGCGATACCCACAAAATCGCCCGGCTTGATGTCGGTTACATTGGCATCCGCGACGCCTGCCACCTTCCAGTCGTCGGCAAGCGCCACATCGATTGTCTCGCCTTCGCGCGTCTTCACTTTGAGCTCTGAACCCTGGTAGTCGACGATGCTGCCGCGCACATGGATCGGCGCGGCTTTCTTATCTTCAGCAGATGCGGGTGTTGAAAAGACGGTTACAGAAAAGACGCTGGCCAGCCCGAGGGCCAAAGCGGGGAAAGCATTTTTCATTTTTATCTTCCTACTAGTTGGTAGTTTCGAGGGATGTAATTTACCTGGGGTCTTGGCACCCTAGGGTTAGTGAGGGACGGTAGGGGTAAGACGGGCGAGAGCTGGTGCAAGTATCGTCGAAAACACCTCCGGTTTCCCGTAGGCTCTCGCCGAGAGCATCGCGCCATACACCGTTGCTAGAAATGCTTCGGCTTCAACGTGCGGTTCGCTTGTGAGATTGAGCGCTCCACTTTTGCTTCCACGCTCCATCACCTTCGTCAGCCATGATGAAATAAAGCGAAAGAACTTCGTCACCTCGGTTGCAACTTCCGGCGGAAGAGATGGCAATTCACTGGCCAGCAAAGCGCATATGCAATATGGCCTGCTCGCATCTTCAATGCATTTCGACCAATGGTTTGCATAAACCTTGAGCGTGTCTAGTGCGTCCGGCACGTTCTGCTCAAGCGTAACGATGCTCGCCTCGCCATCTTCCCGGTAACGCTTGACCAGTTCACGCACCAGATCGGCCTTACTCGGGAAATGATGGTGGATACTGGCTTTGCGAATCCCGACCATTTCGGAGATATCTGCATAGCTGAAGCTATTGTAGCCCCCGCTCATCAAAAGACTGCGCGCGGAGGCCAGGATGTCGTCGGAAGTGGTCGAAAGATTGCTCATGTGAGCCCTCTACCTTCTAGTAGGCAGGACGTCAAGAGCAATCCATCTTTTTGTTTAGCCGTCCGTCGAAATTGTGAGAGCTTTCCAAGCGTCGAGTTCTTGTTGCAAACGCTCGATCCGCGCTGTCACATGCCTGAGGGCATCGCTGCCGAGGAGGAGCTGCGGCGGGGGATTGTCCGATCCGATGAGAGTAAGCACCGCTGCGGCCAGCTTTTGGGGGTCACCGAGCTGCTTGCCGCTCGCGGCCTGGCGCGCCTCGCGAATCGGATCGAAGAGGCTATCGTAATCCGCGATTGACCTCTCCGTCCGGATCATGGAACGTCCCGCCCAGTCCGTGCGAAATGAGCCGGGGCAAAGCGTTGTCACGTGAACTCCGAACGGCGCCATTTCCGAGCGCATGACCTCGGAAATGCCTTGAAGAGCAAACTTGCTGCCGCAGTAATAAGCGATGCCGGGCATGGTGATCATCCCGCCCATCGACGTGACATTGACGACAAAGCCACGGCGGCGCTCGCGGAACCTCGGAAGAAACGCCTTAGCCACGGCGACGGCGCCGAACACGTTCACGTCGAACTGACGGCGCATCTCTTCGATTGGCGATTCCTCAAGAACGCCCTCATGACCGTACCCGGCATTGTTGATCAGCACATCGACCGGCCCGTGTTCGTCCTGGACTTGTCGGACGACGTCCGGGATGCGGTCGAATTCGGTGACGTCGCAAAGAACCGGGTGTAGCGTCGGAAGAGTGTCCGCCAAGGCTTTGCGCGAGGCCTCAGAGCGGATGGTGCCGATAACCTTGTGACCGGCGTCAATAGCGGCAGTGGCGATCGCCAACCCGAAACCCGAACTTACACCCGTTATGAAAAACGTTTTGCTCGACATTTTCGAAACTCCTTGATTTATACATGTTGACAGATAATCTGATGGCTCTCTTAGCTCGATTGCGAATCCTCTCGATATTTTGCCAAATCCTATGATTTATGAAGAACCGTCCGTTGGCCATGACCGGCTTGTCGCCCTGGCGGGGCAACTTGCTCCTCGTCTCGGCTACAATCAGACGGCAATCGGTTGTGTCCGTATCCTGCGCACTGAAGCAGTCCTCAACGACGTGCCGGTTCTCTATAAGCCGGGGGCAGTCTTCGTATTACAGGGAAGCAAGTACGGCATCTTGGATGGGGAAGCCTACCTTTACGATGAGGATCACTATCTTGCCGTTTCGGTACCCGTTCCCTTCAGGATGACTTCCAGAGCCAGTCAGCAGAGGCCGTTGCTGGCGATCTATCTCGAGTTCGACATGCAGGTGGCGGCAGAAATCGCCATGCAGGTCGAACAACATGCAGGTTCTCCGAGCGCCACGCCGAAAGGGCTATTCTCCAGCAGGATGGACCGCAGCATCCAGGACGTGCTGCTACGCCTGGTCAAGGCGCTCCAAAGCCCGGCCGAGGTCGCTGTGATCGGAAGCTCCATCCTGCGCGAATTGCACTACCGCGTCATGGTCGGCCCGCAAGGCGGCGCGATGATCGCGGCCCTTCAGCGAAAGGGGACGTCTGGAAAACTGGTCGAAAGCGTAGCGTGGCTGCGCGAGAACTATGGTTCTGACATCACTGTCGCGGATCTTGCCAAAAGCGTGGGCATGAGCGTCCCTTCGTACCACGTTCATTTCAAAAACCTGACCGGCTCAAGTCCGATGCAATACGTAAAGGCGATGCGACTCCACGAGGCGAGACTCATGATTGCGCGCCAGAGCGGGACCATTGCTGCCGTGGCTGCATCGGTCGGTTATGTCAGTCCCGCTCAATTCAGCCGCGATTTCAGACGGCATTTCGGGCGTACGGCATCGGAAGAGGTGAAATGGGTCCAACAGCACCTTGGAGAACAGGTTTAACCCCATTCGCCAAGACCTGAACCCAGAGCGCCTCGTACGAGATATCCGCCGAGCCACAACCGGCAGCACATCAATCCAGTGCCGCCCTAAGAGCCGCTTCACAGTGAATGAGGGTCGTATCGAAGACAGGGACGGCGACATTATCCTGGTCCAACAGCATGCCCACCTCCGTGCAACCAAGGATAAGACAGTCGCAGCCTCGATCGATCAGTCGCTGCGCAATCAATTCGTACGTCGAACGGCTTGCATTGGTTACGACATCGCAACACAGCTCGTCGTAGATGATGCGATGAGTCTCCGCTCGATCTCCGGCTTCAGGAATTGTCGGCAACAGTCCCCGGGCAGCCAGGCGGTCGGTATAGAAGTTATGCTCCATCGTGAAGGCGGTCGCCATCAGGCCCGGCTTGCGAAAGCCGCCGTCGAGGATCGCCGTCGCCGTGGCGTCCGCGATGTGTACGAACGGGATCGACACCCCGGCCAGGATCCTGTCCGCCACCTTGTGCATGGTGTTCGTCGCCAGGATGAGGAGCTCGGCGCCACCACGCTCCAAAGCAATGGCTTTCTCATTCAGGATATCTGCCGCCGCTTCCCAATTGGAAGACACCTGCAACCTTTCGATTTCATCAAAGTCGACGGATCGTATGAGAAGCTCAGGAGAATGAAGTCCTCCCAGGGTCTCGCGGGTGAGCCGGCAGAGTTCACGATAGTAAATCTGCGTCGAGGCGGCGGACATTCCGCCAAGTATGCCGATGGTCTTCAAATGCTTTCTCCGGTTCCATCTGTTTCAGGTTCGCGCAAAAGTATGCATCCAGGGCGGAGGCGCGAAATCCCAAGGCTAGCGGTTCTAAGGCGTGTATACTCCATGTTTCTCCACCTTTTTTCGGTGCCGTTGAACAGAACGCGGTGCTCGAAGCGTACGGTCCGCCGCCTCGCGCCAATACTCAGGCGCTTATGCCGCCATCGACAAGAATACCCGAGCCGGTGATGTAGGCTGCACCTGGACCAGCGAGGAACGCAACGGCCTCTGCCACTTCCCTGGTTCTGCCGTACCGGGCGATCGACAGTTTTGGCAGGATGGCAGGCGCGAGAGCACCGTCGGAAGGGTTCATCTCAGTGTCGATCGGCCCCGGTCGGACCAGATTGACGGTAATCTCCCTCGGACCCAGTTCACGCGCCAGACCGCGCGTGAAGCTTTCCAGCGCTGATTTGGTCGCCGCATAAACCGCGATTCCTGCAAATGGCACCGCCAGGCCTGCATTGCTTCCGGTGCTGATGATACGGCCGCCATTCGGGATGTGTTTCAGCGCTGCCTGAGTGATCAGAAACACGCCGCGAACATTGACGTTCAGTTGCAGATCTATTTCCTCCAGTGGCTGTACCGCGAAATCTCCTGCGAAGAGGACGCCGGCATTGTTAACCAGAATGTCGAGGCCGCCAAGTTCAGCGACGGTCCGCTCGACGGTAGCCGTCGCGGCGGCCGTGCTTGCTGCATCGGCCTGAATGGCCACAGCTTTGCGGCCCATAGTTCTGATCTCGGCGGCGAGAGCTTCGGCTTTTTCGGCCGACTTCTCATAGGTGATCGCAACGTCGGCACCATCTTTAGCCAGCTTCAGCGCGATAGCCGCGCCGATCCCGCGTGCTGCACCGGTAACAAGCGCGCTCTTACTCGAAAGAGGAAGATCATGGATGTTGTTCATGGCGGTTTTCTCCGAAATAGTTCTGTTTCAAGCTGTAGAGAATGGTCCTCTTGTGGGGACCGACGTGGAGGCGGGAATGATCAAGCCGTCAATGCAGGGTTGGTCATTGAGCCCGTCAATGCGCGTGCTCATCGGCGCACCGCGTTGTTCGACGGAAGGCCGGCGGAAAGCCATCCTGCGACGAGAAGACAGAGTGCGATTGCGACTGCTGCCAGACTATATGCCCGGCCGATGGATCTGGCATCGGTTGCAGACCCCAAAATCAAGAAGAACAACCCGCCAATGAGTGCAACCGCGAATGCGCCGCCAATCTGAAGTGTGGAATTGATGAGGCCGGAGGCCAGTCCCGATTGCGGTCTGGCGACGCGCTGCACGACGCTCTTCAAAAGGTTTGGAAGCGCGATCCCCTGCCCCGCTCCAATGAGAAAGAGCGCTAGAGAAAGAAACTGGGCATAATCACTTGAGATCAGGGCGGCCGTTGCAAACAGGCCGCCGGCTTGCAGCCCCATGCCAATGGCAGCGGAGTATCTTCCAAAGAAGCGGAGGACGCGCTCGCTTTCAAAAGGGCCAAGGACAAAACCGGCTGCGGCAGGCAGGATGGCCAGCCCGGCTTCAAATGGCGTGCGGCCAAGGCCGCTCTGTTGATAAACCGAGAATACGAGCCAGAATGCCGCCAGAGAGTAGAAGAAGAAGGCAGCTGTCAACCCGCGCTTCAACCCCGAGACGTTCAGCAGGCTTGGTTCAAGGATAGGATTTCCGCCCGCTGTCTCGACGTATCGCTCATACCGCCAGAACAAGACGAAAAGCAGTGGTGAAGCACAGAGCATTAGAAGCAACCAGATTGACCACCCCTGCTCCCGGCCCTCGATCAGCGGCGCGATCAGGGCAGAAAGTGCGAGCGCGACCAGCAAGGCTCCGCCCAAATCCAGCTTGCTTGGGTGTTCCGAGCGGGTTTCGCGCAACATGAAGGAGGCCAGCGGCGCAGCGATCGCGATCACCGGGAGGTTGATCAGGAAAATGGCCCTCCATCCGAGACCGAAGATATTCAGTGCGATTAGCGCTCCGCCGAGAAACAGACCAACCATCGATGCCACCCCAAAAGTCAGGGCATAAAAGCTGAGGGCTTTTGATTTTTCGTGGTCTGGGAAAATCGCATTGATGGAAGCCAAGGCTTGCGGTGCCATAATTGCCGCTGCAAACCCCTGAATGATACGGCCGGCGACCAACGCGGCTGGAGACCAGGCAAACCCGCATAAGGCAGATGCGGCTGCAAACCCGATCATCCCAACCAAAAAGACATTTCGTCTACCATAGAGATCTCCAAGCCTGCCGCCAGTGATCAGCATCACAGCATAGGTGGTGGCGTAACCGGAGATAATCAGCTGCATCGTTGACGCAGAGGCTCTGAAATCCGCCCGGATCGAGGGCAGCGCCACATTGACGATGAAGAAGTCAAGCGGTGGCAAAAAGGCGCCGGTCAAAAGGATGATCAGTGCAATCCATCGACGTGGATCGAGTTTGTCATCGGGATTGCTCGTGTCTCTCATAAGTGTCTCCACATCGACCAAAAAATCGATCGAAGGTTTGCAATGTTAAAAATTTGGAACCTATTGGTTCCAAATTGAAGTCAGCCAAGCGCCTTTAGCGCCAGTTCGACCATGGCCCTCGTCTCAGCGCGATCCGCTCCTGCTTTGGCAAGGACCCGCATGCCCTGAATCTGACACACGAGGAACCTGGCAAGCGTTCGTTCATCCAGCTCGGGATCGATTTCGCCCAAGGCCTGCGCTCTTATTATCGCCGCCGCATAAAGATCTTGCAGCCGCCGGAACAGCCGGGAAATACGTGGTGCGACCTCTTTATCCTCTGGAAGCATCTCGACGGCTGCAAAGACGACAAAGCATCCACGCAAACCTTCCTTTCCCGATGCTTGATCCACTTGTTGAGAAAAAGCTTCTAAAATCGCGGCTTTGGGCGACGGATTGGAATGAAGCGCTTCACCGACCGAGCGAACGGCGTCCTCAATGTAAGCGTCGAGGGCGCGCAGATAGACGCCTCTCTTATCGACGAAAGCCTTATAAAAGCTGCCTCTGGAAAGTTTCATACCCTCAAGCAAGTCGGGAAGGGATGCTTCGTGATATCCACGATCCCAAAATACGTGCATTGCTTTTCGAACTGCTTCATCGAGTTCAAATTCTCTAGGGCGACCAACGGACGCGGATATTTGAGTACGCTTGACCATGGAGACTATATGGAACCATTCGGTCCATAATGCAAGCGATATTTTCGGGATGACGCGGCAAACATTCAGCACCCAACTTAGTTAGCAACGCCGATCGACAGGATAGTCCCGAGAGAATTCCCTGACCGCCATCAAAATCGGCATAAGCCCGCGGCCTGCTGAACTCAGCGAGTACTCGACTCGAGGAGGCTGCTCTTGAAAGTCGTGTCGGATTATGAGGCCGTCAATTTCCAGTTCCCTGAGATGTTGCGTTAGCATCTTCTGGGATATCCCAGGTATGTCTCTCATGAACTGCGATGCCCGCAATGATGGTTCGGCGAACAACCGGAAAAGGATCGGCAGTTTCCAGCGTCCTGTGATCATCCGAAGCACCCTGCTGACATGAAAGACAGAACCGTCGGCTCCGAGACACGTCGCCCTGTCCTCGACAGGCACTTTAAAGTGCGTAATTGCCTGCTTCATCAACGAACCTCATATCTGCAGAAGACGATAACACGGATCAAATATCATGGACTTACAACTCCAGAACAAGGTTGCGCTGGTCACGGGAAGCAGCAAGGGAATTGGCGAGGGTGTGGCCAGAGGCCTCGCAAAGGAAGGGGCAACCGTTCTTGTCCACGGTCGCGACCGAATGAAAACGGAGGAAGTCGCGCATGACATCATATCCTCTGGAGGTCGGGCATTCGCGGTAGTCGGTGACCTGACAGTGTCGGATCAGGTTGACCGTCTTGTTAGGGATTCCAAGGCTACAGCAGGGTCGATCGACATCCTGATCAATAATGCCGGCGGATCTGCCCCGGCAGAGGATTGGACCTCAACGAACTCTGAGACATGGGCGGCTGTCTATGACAGGAACGTGCTCGCATCTGTGAGGATCATCTCGCTCGTTCTGCCCGCAATGAAAGCGTCGCGGTGGGGTCGGATCATAAACATCTCAAGCTTGGCGGCCCTGATGCCGCCTGCAAGTCGACCGGACTACTCTGCCGCCAAAGCAGCCATGATCGCGATGACGGCGTCGCTCGCAAAAGACGTTGCTGCACACGGCATCACCGCAAACACCGTGTCGCCTGGAACGGTGCATAGCATCAGTTTGGATACCACATTTCGTAAGAAAGCCATTGAGAGGGGCGTGGCCATCGACGCCGCCTGGAATGACGTAGAGAGAGAAATCCTGCCAATGTTTGCTGAGGTGCCCCTAGGAAGGGTTGGAACCCTCGAGGAGATTGCGGATGCGATTACATTTCTCTCGAGCCCCCGTGCCGGCTATATCACAGGAGCAAACCTCCGACTTGACGGCGGAATGTGGCCAGGGCTGTAGCAGGACAACAGAGGAGCTGCGTCAAACCTGTCTGGTTCCCCGCCTCAGTTCCAGCTTGCCATGACGAACCGGTGGATCTCCGCTTCGAGTTCCTGGTCTTCCGGCGTCCCACCCATCAAGCCACCATGGGGCATGGCTTCAAAGACGTGCAATTCTGTTTCCACGCCAGCTTTTCGCAAGGCTCGATGCATCCTCACCGTGTTCGATAGGAACAGGTCACGCGTGCCGGTCTGGAGAAATGTCGGCGGGAAGCCCCGCAGATCGCCAAAGAGTGGCGATAGATAGGGATTGGAAAGATCTGCACCACCAGCGTAGAGCAGGTTGCTTGATCTAAGCGGGCGAGGCAGAACCAGATCAAGCATCTGGTTTGTTTGGAAACTGTCGCCCGATTCGGTGAGGTCAACCTGTGGAGAGAGCAAGACTAATCTGCCGGGCATTGGCATGCCTTCATCTCTCGCCCGTAGCAGCATGGCAGTCGCGAGATTGCCGCCTGCCGATCTCCCCAGGATGACCACCTTCTCGGGAGAATGACCGTTCAACACATGACGGTACGTGGCCAAGCAGTCATCAAGAGCGACCGGATAGGGATGCTCGGGCGGCATCCGGTAATCGACGCCGTAGCATCGAACGGCATGCTGGTGAGCTTGGCGTCTCGCACTGACGCGACAGGCCTCTCCGCCTCCGAACACCAATGCGCCGCCATGCAGGTCGATGAGTGCGCTACGCTCATGAAACGATCTGTGCGGCGTCGCGACATGGATCGTTGCTTGTTCGACTACAATTGTCTCGACTGTGGACTGCAAACTCCCTGCAAGATCTTTTGCCGCGGCGGCGTAATGCGCATCTACTGCGGCTTTGATCGCCATCCAGCCTGAAAAATCCTCTGGGGACGGCATTTCATACCGCGCGTTGATCGGGCTGCCGTCCTCGTCTACCAGGCGTGACAGCGACGCCTGGGCTTCTACGCTAATGGATTGTGGGGGATAAATTGTTCGTGCAGGTGTGGTTACGCTGCGTGTGAAATTGCTCATTTTTCTTGCTCTGTCATTGGTCGAAAATCGACATCTTTACCCCTACCTCGGAATATCGGTCTGGCTTATCAAATTACGATCATCTGCACGCGACACGACATCGCATGGAATTGATGCCGATGTCCGGGGCTCCTTCTTTGCCGTATCCCAGAAATGTGTGGGGGACGTTGCATCCATTGCCGACCTCAGCCAGCTACCACCTCAACAATCTTGGGCCAGTAGCCGCTCCCAACGCAGTCACGAACGCGATAGCAACCGAATACCATATTGCGACGAAGGCAGCGCCATCGTTGAGACAAGCGATCGTATAGGCAAGGGCACCGACGGAACCTGCGAGCAAACCCGCGACAGCGCCTGCTCGGCCAAGCCGCGTAGGCGTTCCTGCCCGCATGGCAGCAAGAAAAGCAGCCAACGCAGGAATGGAAGCCATAATGATGATGCCTGCACAACTTGACACCGAATAAGTGTGAACCCCAAGCAATGGAAAGCCGCTCCGGTCGAGCAATGCTCCGGCAAGCAGGAACGCTACGCCTGGAGCAAGACACAGCAACGCACGAAGCGCCCGGCCCGGTCGTACCACGGTCCTAGCGAGCTGAAACGCGCCAGCTGCGATAAGCGCCACGCCGATGACTTTGAACTGGAACGTCCAGGTCGGCAAGATCCGCGCGAGATCTGAACGCGCCCCGGCAATCAGCAGAACCACGCCAGTTGCCGCCAAGATCGAAAAGACCATGGCAGCGGCAAGGACAATGGAGAGACTGGGTGTTGCCGACGATCGTTTTCCTGCCTGCGTTGCCAATCCCTTGATCAGATCGTCGGTCCGCCCCGTCAGCCGTTGGGTGTCATCCATGGTCGAAGCCTTTTCTCCGCGCGGCAACCATCAGTTTCTTTAAGGAGCGATGGAACGCGACCCGCACCGCCCCTTCACTTGATCCGAGCCGTTCTGCCGCATCTTTGGTCGATGCGCCCTGAAGACCGATGGCGCGGACAGCAGCCTGTTCGCCACGAGGCAGGGCAGAAATGAGTTTCTCGACATCTGCCGGATTGCGCTCCGGATCGAACGCCTCCGAAGAAAAGATGCCAGCCCATTCCTCCTCGGTCAGATCAATGCGCACGCGTGCATCCCGTCCTAGGCGCCGGCTTGCATCAATGATCTTGTAGCGCACAATTGCATTCAGCCAGGGAAGCAGAGCCCTCTGCGTATCCCATTGATTGCGACGGGAGTGAACGGCGATCAACACCTCCTGGACGACATCCTCTACCTCTGCGAGACTGAAGCGCATGCGCCGCAGATGTGCTTCGACGATCCTGCGCACCGAAGACGCGAAGTCCCGAAGAAAGGCTTCATAGGCAGCACTATCTCCAGTACGTTCGGCCCGCATCGCTTTCGCCCATCTGTCTTCCCGTGTGTCCATGCATCCGTAACTTCGTTGGACGAGACCTGTTATTACGTGGCATTTCGAAAATATTCCGATTTTGCCCAACGATCACATAATCGTGACAGTGTAATATCGAGGACTCGGCATCGAAAGACTCCCCCGAAGCATGTGCTTTATCACGAAAGGAGTCCCGGATGATCATGAACAGACGCAAATTTTCAACTGCATTGCTTGCCGGTGCGGCGGCATCGCTAGTTTCAACCAACAGCATGGCCGCACCAGCGATTGCCCGCCCACAAAAGACCCGCAACATCGTCTTCGTCCACGGGCTTTTCGCCGATGGCTCCTGCTGGAGCGAGGTCATATCCAGGCTACAGCCCAAAGGTCTGAATATCACGTCGGTCCAGAACCCTCTGACCACCCTACCCGAGTCGATTGCGGCTGCCGAGCGCGTGCTGGCGCGGCAGGACGGCCCAACCGTCCTTGTCGGGCACTCATTCGGCGGAATGGTCGTAACGCAGGCAGGTATGCATCCGCATGTGTCCGCTGTCGTATATATCGCAGCCCGTGCCCCAGATGCGAACGAGGACTTCGCCGCATTGGCCAAGACTTATCCTACACCTCCCGCATCTGCCGGTATTGTTTTCGACGGCGAGGAAGGCAGGCTAACCGAGAGGGCGTTCCTTGAGGACTTCGCCGGCGATATCCCAAGGGCTCGTGCCGAAGTGCTTTACGCAACGCAGTATCCGTTCCGGAAGGCACTACTCTCAGGCAAAGTTACCGAAGCCGCTTGGCGCCACAAGCCCAGCTATTATGCGGTGTCGAGCGAGGACCGCACGATCAACCCGGATCTGCAGCGCTTTCTCGCCAAACGCATGGACGCAAAGGCAATCGAAATAAAAGCCAGCCATCTCTCGCTGATCTCGCACCCGGGCGAGGTCGCGGAGCTTATCCTGGAAGCTGCAGGCTAGAAAGCCTAATCTGATACGCGAAAGCCAGACAGTCAGACACCGCTGGGTGAACTCCCCTAAGCCTGCGCTAATCGTCCAGTGGCCTTTTTGCAAAGCGGATGGTTTCCAGGCAACCAAGCGAGCAGGCAATCGAGAGAGGACGACAGCCAAGACTGGGGGTGTCGTTCTTTCTCCGAGCTGTTAGCCGATGAATATATGTTTGCCAGGTTGTTCGGATTTATCTCTCAAGGAATTTAGCTCTTGAAGGGATACGAACCGCCGGCCCGTTGGTCGAAGGACAAAGCGCTAGATATCCGCGACCATTCAAACACTTAAGATACCTGCTGCGTGACTCTCTGCAATGAACCAGCCCGGCTTGAGATGACCTTGCGAATTGCGCTCAGGATGGGATGATTGATCCCCTCGTCTGCCAACTCTGCAAGAAGGATATCAGCCTCGCTCACAATCCTTTCCGCCATTTGGGCAAGGTCGCGAACAAGGATGCGCTGAGAAGATTTGGTTTCGGGCACAAGTGTCGCCCAATGCTTCAGCTGGATCGTGTCGGGCACATCGCGGCCGCCAATCTTCATGGCGAGCCTCTTTGACAAGCGAGGATAAACGGCCGTGCAAACGACATCGTAGATCGGTGCCAGATCCGGTTCATCGGAGCCATAAAGCAGGGCGTAGTTCTTGCCGTGGGCATCGGCGTTGCCGACGAGATAATGGAAGATCAGCATGCGGATGAATTGCAACCGATCCGCGACAGGTCTAGCGCAGGCCTGGTCGATCAGCCCGAGAGCATGTCCTGTCCCCGGTCCGCCCTCGGCCTCATACTTCAGCTCCGGCGGGACGCTAAGGGCCTGGCAAAAGTCTTCCTGGTGTAAGCGCTCAATGATACCGTCTGCAGCTTTCGTCCGATCATAACGCTCAACCAGGAGAAAGGCAGTCGCCCGGGCTAGGCGTATCTCGACATGGGGTACCGGCAGCTTGAGGCGAGCAGCCAGCCGCATACAAAAATACTCGTTCTCCACCGTGCCTTCCAAAGCCTGGATGACTGGTTTCAAGATATGGGTCGTTGGTCTGCCGTCTTTTGCCAAGGCAATGGAATCTCCATCGACAATGACCGCCAGTTTATCCTGCGCGCCGGCGAGCGATAGGCGAATGCCCTCGTCTCCGCCAAGCAAAGGCCGGGTCCGCAGCCTGCTGAGAATTTCATCCAGACGTTCCGAAGTGAGAATTTCGGCTTGGGACTGGCCGGGAGGTTCGGGCACCGTGCCGGTCGGATAGAGTGACAAGGCACCTGCGCATTCGCCCCCGATAACTTCCAGTAGTCCGAAGGCATTGCCTGCCGAAAGGCCGAGCGCCCCAGCGAGGCGTTGCCGCGCGCCTTCGTCAGGCAAGAGACCGGAGAAAAACGGGCGCACCACCTGATCACCGAAGGCTTCTTCCTGCAGGGGCATCGAGAACGAGATCGCACGCGATCGTTGGTCCAGGAGATACGCGCCATCGTAGGCAAAAGTCAGCAGGCCGTCGTCAAGCCGGCCGAGTACGCCCGCCTTGGTGTCGCGAAAATAGACGTCCAATACCCGGGTCATGATCGCGGGCCCTGGCGACGCCCGACCGAAACAAGAAGGCCAAGACCGGCCAAGACTTGCATCGCACGGCCAATCTGGCAGCTCTCTTTGCCGGCCTCGAGTTCACGCAGAAAACGTACCCCCACACCAATCACCCCGGCGAGTTGCTCCTGGGTTAACCCTTGCTGTTTGCGCTCCTGACGGATTAGCATGCCGAGGCTTTTCGTATCTTTGATCTTTTCCATAATCACCCCTATCGGGATGATTATATCATCAGATGGTGCAAAAGGAAGACAAAAGAACCGATCGGGATGATTTTAGGATTACTGGCGCCAACTGACTGAAATAGAACCGATCGGGATGAATCCACATCACCGCAGGACTACCCAAATGTTTACTGCTTGAAACAGTTCTCACGGTGCCATCTCAGGAACTGGGGATGTGGCCTCTCGAAAACCCTGCTAGGCACGATCGCCTTCCCGGTCTTGTTGAGGAGTCCTTGAATGCTGTCAGGATCATTCGCCTGACGCGATACCAGGATATCAAGATCGTCCGAAAGGCCAATCAGACCGCGGTCAAACATCCAGTGTGCGGTGCCCGAAAGAGCAATTCCGTTGGAAAGAATGTCAGGCCCGCTCGCTTCCACCGGCCGGATATGTGCGGCGTCGACCTCTGCCCGGCCACCACCGTTGATGAGCTTCAATCCCGTGATGGCGCATCGTTTGTCATAAGCGTGAAGAACGAGGCGGCGAAACAGCCGATTTCGAACGATCCGCGACGAGAGTTGCGTAACCCGGTCGCGCTCCTGCTCGAACATGAACGGCGCTTGAGCTTCATCTGCAAATCCATCGACCGCATGCGTCACCCCCGGCTCATCCAGCCGAGGCA
Organism: Rhizobium sp. GR12; assembly: GCF_036596185.1. NCBI lineage: Bacteria > Pseudomonadati > Pseudomonadota > Alphaproteobacteria > Hyphomicrobiales > Rhizobiaceae > Rhizobium > Rhizobium sp. GR12. The sequence continues at coordinate 322,277 of NZ_JASXTH010000003.1, forward strand.
GTTCAGGCTCATGCTCGTCTATGCCAATAGATACGATGCGGTTGAAATCTGCTGCGGATATCGGCCGGACTGCGGCCTGTGCTCTGCCCGAAATGCGGCCCTCTTCATTCAGCACGCCTCGCTCTATGACACCGTCTGGTCCGCTGAACGGAACGGGATTGATGAAGTCGAGATAGCTGCCTTGTTCGATCAGCGCCAGATACATGCCGGGGGCCTTCGGATCAGGAATAACCCGTTCAACCTTGGCGACAGCAAAATAGCCGCGGGTCGCTGCGACTTTCCGAGGCTCGTAGTAGACGATCCAGTCACCTACACAGGCGTGGACACGACCGAGATACTGACCCGGGAACTGGTATTGTTCAGCCGGGCTATCGTCGTAAATCGAATCTGACCGGTGAATGAAAACCCCGAATCCCATCTGCAACCTTTAGCATGAGGCTCATGATGCTTCATTTGAAATCTGGGAACCTGAGCCTAGCCCCAAAAGCTCGCCGCTGCGGCAATACCATTTGTTAAACGTCCACTCCTATTCCCGCCCGCCCTCGACACCGGTATTCGAGAGATATGGAATAAGAGCATGGCAACACACGATCTTTCAATTCATCACTTTCAACGAAAAATCTCGGATTTCTGCGAGGTGCGCATCGCGCCAATCGCCTCACAGCGAGTTCTGGAAAGCATTCGGCCCTATCTCGTTGGTCTTGTCATCCACCGCCGGCCACCACCGATCGTTAGTGGCCGTATGGATTGGACGGCCATTGGCGAGGCATGCGGGATCGAAAACCAATTGACAGCCGATTTGAAGAAGGCGCTCCGTCCGGGACTGGACGCGATTATCCGCTGGCTCGGAGAACCGCCTGCCGCCGATGACATACAGTCGACGAAAACACGCACGAAATCGCGCAATACCGTTCGGCGCAAGGTGGAAACTGCGACGCGTTCCAGACCGCGACAGATCCTCTCCGACAAGACCCCGGCTACCTCTTCGTCAGTGCAGAGGGGACCACAACCGAAACCAATTAGTCCATTCCCTGAGCCATTGTTTGAGGCGACCGATGATCCGGCGAGCTTTAACGATGCGCTCGTTTATCACATGCGCCGGTTCGGCGAGAGCTACTGGCAACTCTACCGCGCCGTCGTTCGCCTGGGCGAGACGTTCGATGACAAGACTTTGCTGTCGTGGGTTCAGGGCGAGCGCGTGCCGCGATCTTTGACGAGCTTCGAGATCCTGTCCCGTATAGAGCGGCGCTACCGACTGGGACAGGGGTATTTCAAAGGGAAGCTGCCGCACCAATCCCGCTCCCTATACGGCCATGATATGGGCGACATCAGCGCTGCGGAGCGGCGACGACTTGCATGGCATCTTCCGGATAATTTCAGCAGCTTGCCGTTCTCCAAGCGGGAGGAAATCATCGAATGGGTGCGCCGGTTCATCATCTCGGGCTCAACCGACTATCGTCGCTACCAGGCGGCGGCAATCAAACAGCGTTATGCAATTCGGTTTCCAGGCATCACCTATGGCGTAGGCACCCTGTCTCCACGACCACAAATAAACCCGGACAGCACGAGTCACAATCCCGAGGCCTTTGAAGATCCTGATCTCCTGTCCGCCGTCGTCGATGCGCCGCCGCGGTTGGCTATGGAGATGGCCGATCTGATCCGCTTCAAGACATCGACGCTGACCGCAATCGGCTTCCAACGAAATGGAGTTTGGGGAGAGGAAACCGCATCCCAGAAGGTCGAGCATCTCGGCCTCATGTTCGGTGCCCTCGCTGCCTCACCCGCCAGCGTCGTCAAAGGGCGCGGTGTGCCGCTCCGCCAACTAACCTTTGGCCTGTTGATCTTCCCGGGCGTCTGGGACTGGTACCTCCAATGGCGGGAGCAGCGCCGCGGCTTCTACACCAAGTGGGAAGAAGACATGCTGATGGTGGCGCAAGCTCTCACGCGGGCGGAGGTGGGCTGGATCCGCCAGCATCCGGAGCTCCTGAAGAAGGTTCAGCCAATCGAAGGGCTGATCGCGCCGGAGGAGATAGAATTTGCGAGGCGTGACTGGCACGGCGCCTGCGATGCGTTCCACCGGCACGCTGCCAATCGCTCGAAGGAAATCCAGCGTGTCATGCGCGTGCATCGCGATCCGTTCGAGCCGATCATGGTGATCCTTGAGGCAGACAGCCCATTGTCGGAGTACCGCAAGATTACAGATGAAATCCTGAAGCGCATGCCGGATGAAGATCGCTATCCTCGAGCAGCAGCCGAAGCGGTCCGCTCTTTCCTTTTGCTTCGCCTGGGTCTTCATCTTGGGCTTCGACAAAAGAACCTTCGCCAGCTTCGTTTGTGCCCGCGTGGGCATTTTCCGACATCAGAGCGGCGGCTGGAGGATATGAAATGCGGTGAATTGCGCTGGAGCGATCGGGAAAACGGATGGGAGGTCCTCATCCCATCAATCGCCTTCAAGAACTCAGGCTCATCATTCTTCGGACAAAAGCCGTTTCGCCTGATCCTGCCGGATTTGCTCGACCTCTACAAATATCTTGAGGCCTATATCGATCGCCATCGCGGTGTGCTGCTCGGTTCAGCGAAAGATCCCGGCACCTTTTTCGTCAAGACGGTGAAGACGACCAGTCTGGACGCGGCATACGATTCCACCAAATTCTATGAAGCATGGCGGACAGTGATCCAACGCTACGGCATCTACAATCCCTATACCGGCCGCGGAGCCATCAAGGGCCTGCTGCCGCACGGACCGCATAATCTTCGGGATATTCTGGCAACCCATATCCTAAAGCAGACCGGGTCATACGAGCAGGCGAGTTATGCCATCCAGGACACACCGGATGTCGTTCAGCAACACTACGGTCGCTTCCTGCCGCAGGACAAAGCGGCACTTGCGGCGAAAATCCTCAATCAGGTTTGGGAAGCTGCATAGCCACTCGGATGAATGGCTGATCCACATCGCCCATGCAGATGCAAACCAAGCCCCGCATCTGCATGGGCCCTGCCGGTCGTCTCCGCCTTGAAGGGACTCGAACTACCGACACGCAATATCATCTCGATAAACGCCTGATAATTCGCTTGTTCTCGAAACACCCGCGTCCCGCCCAATTTCTATAAGGGTATTAAATCGACTGATGCGCCTATTGCTTTTGGCGCTCAGACAAAAGCCTACCCGTAGCGGTATGCGGTGCGGATACTACGACGGACCGCGATAACGAGGTCTTGCTGCACAGTATGCATAACACGGTGTTGTACTCGTCAGTACAGCTCGTTGAAGACCCGTTCAGCCATAAAATCAATGAAAGCACGAACCTTTGGAGCCCGCGCAGACATCGGAGGCCACACAAGCGAAACGCTGCCTCGCTCTTCTGTGTAGTCTTCAAGAACGGGTTGAAGGCGGCCGGCCGCTATGTCGTCTTTGACGAGATAGCTTGGTACTTGAATAATCCCCAAACCACCAAGCGCTGCGGATGCAAGTGCCTCGCCATCGTTCAAAATGATAGCGGGTTTAATCGGCTTTAACTGACTGGAGCTCTTAAACGCCCATATCTCCGGACGGCCGGTCGTCGGAAAACGATAAAAAATGCAATCATGTTTCTGAAGATCCGCCGGATCTTGCGGGACGCCAGACCGAGTGAGATAACACGGGGAAGCACAGGTGGTGAACGTATGGGGACCAATCCTCCGCGCCCGCAACGTCGATTCGTCCAACTCACCAAGCCGGAGGACCACGTCGTAGCCGCCTTCGATGATATCGACCTTCACATCATCGAGGAAAATGTCAGTTGTAACATCCGGGAATTTGGCCTGGAAATGTCTCAACGCCGGCATGATGACCTTGCGCCCCAACACGGTCGGTACGCTCACTTTGAGGCGACCTCTCGGCGCAGCTTGAAGCAGATGAAGCTCTTGCTCTGCATCTTGTAGATCTTTCAAGATGCGCGCGACGTATCGATTAAGAACGTCGCCTTCACCGGTCACAGCCAGGGACCGTGTCGTCCGGTTGAGCAATCGCAGCCCTAAACGCGCTTCAAGCCGTTCCACCGATTTGCCAACGGCCGATGAAGACAGCCCAAGCTTTCTCCCCGCGGCCGCGAAACTCCCGGTTTCCACGGCAACTGAAAAAGCGACCAAGCCACTAAGGGACTCTATGGAAAGGACTGACGACATTATGTCCGGGATGATGCGACATGTAACCCTATTCCGTCAACCGTCGTGATCCTCCACATTTCAGCACGGCGATGGCACAGTCTGAGTGGCCGGCGGTTTTGAGCATTTAGCTTTTGAATCCCGTAAGGAAAAAGTCATGACGGCTCCGACCTTCAAAACTTGGGCTGACTGGATCAAGAGAGGCAGCGTTGCTCCGCATATTCTGACTTTTAAGTCGGCGGGCACAAAGCTTGACATGGTGGAGGCCATCCGACCCAAAGGAGATCTTTCTCGGATGGCGTTGCCGAGTATGGTTCTAAATCAAGATTTGGTCGGCGGCTTACACTTGTGCGGCGATTTTGGCGGCGGACCCTTTGCCGGGACGAGCCTCAAAGGAGGCTTCTATCTCGCCCCACCTAATGCAGATTACAAGCTTACCGTCGATGCTGAGCATCATACTCGCGCGCTCGCTTTTTCAATTGAGTACTGGCAAATGGTTGTCGACTGGGCTGCGGATCGCAACTTCTCACTGACGGGCTCGAAGCTTTATAACGGTAGATGCTTCCGCTCACCTTTGATCCATTCGATATTTCGGCAGCTATGGCGGATAGGCGACGAAGAGGGGGCGCCGTCGCGAATGCTAGCGCAAGCAGCTGGGTGCGAAATACTGGCGGAGTTGTGTCGACTGCACCGCGCCCCATTCTCCCCCGCAAATGGCGGCTTAGCGCCTTGGGCGGAGCGGCGTTGCATAGAGATAATGCGGATGCGGCTCGCAGAGGATATAAGCCTCGTCGAGCTAGCAGCGGAAGTGAAGCTGTCGCCTTTCCATTTTGCCAGAATGTTCAAGCAGAGCGTAGGGGTTCCCCCACGGGTTTTTTTAACGCAACTACGCGTGGACAAGGCATGTGAATTACTCCGGTATTCGGATCTCCCGGTTACAGAAATCGCATTCGAAGTTGGCTATTCCTCTAGCCAGGTGCTTGCCCGAGTTTTTCTCAAACATCGGAATACGACCCCGACCGATTACCGCCGCGAACATCGAAAACCGCGATAAATTGTCACTTATGAGCTGAGGCGTATCGAATGTTGCCAATTATGCTTAAGCGGCGAATTCTTGGGCGCTTGTCCAAAATAATCGCAAGATTGGCAACGCCGAAGCAGGTGCCGCGCCGGAATGCGGTGGTTCCATACGTTAGGATAGCCAACGTTGCCGAGGCCGGCCGACACGTCTCGACCAGTTTGCAGTGGAGAATACGGTCCCGGTTTGAAGAGAGTGTTTGTCGGCTGGAGATGACACCATGACACCCCGTACTTTTGCGTCTTTTCCACAATGGTATAGCGAAGGTAGGCTCTCTAACTATTTGCGATCACTGAAATCGCCCGGAGGTCTTCTGAGCATGCTCGAAGCGGCGCCGCCAGCTGGCGACATGTCGCATCCGTCCGTGCCGGATCTTGTCCTGTATCAAGATGTGCTTGGCGGCAATCGCGTAAGCGGCGATATGGGAGGAGGACAATTTGACGTAAGCAGTGGCGCGCAAAGTTTCTTTCTATCCGCCCCAAATTTTGCCAACAGAATTATGCTGAACAGAAGTCATCAGGTTCGAAGCCTGTCATTCCCCATGGCTCAGTGGCGGGACGTAATAGACGAGGCCACCGATGGCGGGTTCTCATTCGAGCGTGCGGCGATTTATGGGGGAACGCTATCTTCGCCCCTGCTACAAACAACGTTTCGCAGCCTATGGGCGATATGCGATCAAGAGGGAGCACCATCTCGCTTGTTAGCCAGAGCTGCCGGTTGCGAGATACTTGCTGAACTTTGCCAATTGGGTGGTCAGCCTATAACGGTTGCCAGGGGAGGTCTAGCTCCTTGGGCGAAACGTCGCTGCCTTGACATGATGAGAGCGCGACTTGCCGAAGACATCGGTCTAGATGACCTCGCGAACGAGGCCCGGCTTTCGCCTTTTCATTTCGCACGCATGTTCAAACAAACTGTTGGGGTGCCACCGCGGGTCTACCTCACGCGGCTCAGGATGGAACGAACTTGCGAGCTGCTCGAGTCGACTGAAGTTCCAGTCTCCGTCATCGCATCAGAAGTCGGTTATTCGTCAGAAAAAGTGCTAGCGCGAGTGTTCCTGAAGCATCGAAGTAGCACGCTGTCGGACTACCGCCGCGCATTTCGGAGCGCATCAAGATGAATTACCCGAAGCAGCGAAATCCCACGCAGCGTTGCCCAATCGCCGAGAAATCACACTCATTTCGCCTGAAATGAGCATGGACCCGCCTTGACGGTAAAACTTCGACGCTTCGTCGTACCTTGCTCTCAGGGAGCGGCGCTCCCAACCAGGTCCACAATCGATGTCCACGTAGATTTGGGGCTTAGCCGCCGATCTGTCCCTCGCACCTCTCGACGTAAATTTTCAAGACGGGTCACTCCGTAAGTGTCCCCCCGCGCGTCGTCCCTGCGTAACGCTTGCTTAGTAACTGCGGCAGCTCGCACTGAAAGTATCAGGGCTTGCGGATCAACAGATGCAATGTACCGCAATATTCGACCCAAACCGCATGATCAGAAACGTACGGTCGCAACTAAAATGCAGAATGCGTCTTGCCCCTCAAGGAGGTGCCACGGGAAGCAACGTGTTTTGATCCTAAGAGGCTGCGATTAGCGCTGTGCCGCTGCGCAACAGCGCTGAAAATGGAAGGTAACTCGATTATGATATTAAAGCCCGTCAGCGCAGCGACTTATGTAGCTTTCAATTGGATCAATGGCTCGCAATGCCAAGAAGGTCGTTTGCAAGAGTCGATCGACCCGGCAACATATGATGTCATTGGTCATTTTCCTGACTGCGGGCTGGAGGCAGCTAAACTGGCCGTAGCAGCAGCTTCTAAAGCCTTTCGTGAGACTTTATGGGCGCACGATCACGAATTACGGGCGCGTGTGCTCGACCAACTAGCGTGCGCTTTTGAGCGCAATCGTGACAAACTGCTCGAGATTCTGTCGTTGGAGAACGGCAAGGTGAAGGCTGAAGCCGCGTTCGAGTTGGACATGGTTGCGAGTAAGCTTCGCTATTCCGCCGCAACAGCTCTGGTCGGAGGCGGACGGGCGAAGACCCCCAAGCCGGGGAGCATTTCCCTAATCCTTCGGCAACCGATGGGGGTCGCCGCAGTCATCGCCCCTTGGAACTCTCCAGTCATTCTGACGATCCGCTCGCTGGCTCCAGCGCTTGCTGCTGGCTGCACCACGGTCATCAAGCTTCCGGCGCAAGTCGCACAGACGGCAAGCGTTATGGCGGAGATAATGGCTGAAGCAGAAGATCTTCCGAACGGCGTGATCAATCTGTTCTTCGAGAGCGGCCCCGAAGGCTCTGCCTATTTAGTAGACTCGCCGGAGGTTCCGGTCGTCAGTTTTACGGGCTCAACCCGTACTGGTCGAGCCATCAGCAGCACCGGCGCAAGGTATCTCAAGCGTTTCGGCATGGAACTCGGCGGCAAGACGCCGATGATCGTCTTTGACGATGCAGACCTCGATGCCGCCTTGCCCGTTCTGGAAAAGGCGCTGACCGTCTTCAGCGGCCAGTTCTGCATGACGGGCTCTCGCTTGCTCGTGCAGGATGGGACATACGAGGCCGTCCGCGACGGCTTGGCCGAGCGGTTGCGCAACGTCAAAGTCGGCCCCGCCGCCGACCCCTCAAGCGATATGGGCCCGTTGATCGACCGCGCTAACGTTGCGCGGGTCGATGGTGTTGTCCAAGCCGCTATCGCAGCCGGGGCGCAGGTCGTCGAGCGTGGCGGTCCCATCAATGTTGGTACGCTTGCAAACGGCGCTTTCTTCCGCCCGGCGCTTCTGGAAGTCTTCGATAACAGTCTTGCCATCGTGCAGGAGGAGACTTTTGGTCCGGTGCTGACGATTCAGCGGTTCTCTGACGAGGCCGAAGCGATCCGGCTTGCCAACGACAACGAATACGGATTGTCAGCCAGCATCTGGACACGCGATGTCGATCGATCCTTGCGCGTCGCGCAGGCGCTCGAGGCGGGCTCGGTGTGGATCAATGACTGGGCGAAGGTCTACGACGGTACCGAAGAGGGCGGGTTCAAGCAGTCTGGCCTTGGCCGCCTGAACGGTCTGGCTGCGCTCGACGATTTCATCGAACACAAGCACATAGCGCTCAAGCCGGGCTTGACGCAGCGCTGACCCAAAAGCCACTCAAAAGGAGGAATTACCATGTCTACCAATACGAACGCCGAGAAGAAGTTTTCGAAAGCAGAACCAGCGTCGTCGACATCGCCTTTGGGGGTGTTGCAGTCGATCTTGTCGAACCCGACTGACCTGGAGTTCGTCAAACAATTCACGACGGACGACTTTGTTTATGTTTCGCTGAACTATGAGCACCCGGAGCTTAAACGGATCATGCCTTGGGCCGGTACGAACGTAGGTACAGAAGGGCTGGTTCAGACTTTCATCGATGTTGGCCGTTACTGGACGACAAACAACTTCGAAATCCAGGACAGTTTCGAAAATAAAGACGGCGCGGCGATCTTCGGCACGTTCACCTACACATCAAACGTTTTGGGTAAAACGGTGACGTCGCCCTTCTCGGTTCTGGCGCGCGGCGAGAACGGCAAATTGTCCTACGTGCAGTTCATGGAAGATACTTTCGCAACCGTCCGCAGTTTCAGAGATGGCGGCGAGTATTCTATCAAAGCGAACCCGGACGGGTCCGAGATCACCGCCTGAGGTAGGTTCGCCTCGCCCGGCTTCAATCACTCACCCGATAAGACGGCGTTTCGAGTGGCGTGTAGTTGGAATGCGAACGAAACTTCGGCAAGTTTTCGAAAGCAGCGCCGAAGAAACAAATCTGATGCAATTTGCTGCCTGGTTTCTTTCCGAGCAGCTTCTCTCAACCGATGGCCACTCAGGCTGGGCGGCGCCCTTCGCCGTGGCTCAATGTAAGGATATTCAGATGGCAAATTTTCTGCAGGTGCTAACTCCATCAAACTCTCAGCTTATCTTCATTGATCAACAGCCGCAAATGGCGTTTGGCGTCCAGTCGATCGATCGTCAAACGCTGAAGAACAATGTCGTCGGTCTTGCGAAGGCTGCGAAGATCTTCAACATCCCAACGACGATTACGACGGTCGAGACGGACAGCTTTTCCGGCAACACATTCCCTGAGTTGCTTGCCGTCTTCCCGGAACACGACATTCTCGAGCGGACCTCGATGAACTCGTGGGATGATCAGAACGTGCGCGATGCGCTGGCGAAGAATGCTGCCGAGGGCCGCAGGAAGATCGTCGTGGCGGGCCTCTGGACTGAAGTATGCAATATCACCTTCGCGCTTTCCGCACTCCACGATGTGCCGGATTACGAGATCTACATGGTCGCGGACGCTTCGGGTGGCACCTCGCTCGACGCGCACAAGTACGCTATGGATCGCATGGTGCAAGCTGGCGTAATCCCGGTGACCTGGCAGCAGGTGCTGCTCGAATGGCAGCGCGACTGGGCGCGCAAGGAAACCTACGACGCCGTCACCTCGCTGGTCCGCGACCATTCTGGTGCTTACGGCATAGGCATCGACTACGCGGTCACTCATGTCCATGGCGGCGCTGAGCGCGTCAAGCACGGCAAGCGGATCGGCCCCAACCCGGCTGCAAGGTAAAGCCTGATCGCACCGCTCCGATAGTCCCTGTCGGAGCGGTTTCCGCCCCTAAAGGAGCTTTGCCGTGAAACTTTATCTTCTCTCGCTTGGCGCTGGCCTGCTCGTCGGCGTCATCTATAGCCTGCTCAATGTCCGCTCGCCGGCGCCGCCAATCATCGCGCTGGTGGGACTGCTCGGCATTCTTGTCGGCGAGCAGATCGGTCCGCTTGCGAAAACCATCTGGGGCAAGCAACCCGCAGCTATCTCGTGGCTCAACCACATCAAACCTCACATGTTCGGACATCTGCCTAAGGGCAATCATGGTAGCTCCGAGATCGCCGGCAACCAGAGCCCGCCCGTAAAGGAGAAAATCTGATGCCTACACGCAGAACCCTTCTCGGAGCAGCATCCAGCCTCGCTTTTCCATCGCTCTTTTCATTGGCCCATGCCGCAGATCCCGTGGAAACCGGGGCTAGGAAGACTCATCCTGATCTGATCCTGCACAACGGACAGCTAACCACGCTCGATCGAACCAACCCGAGCGCAACTGCCGTTGCCATCAAAGACGGTCTCTTCCTCCGGGTGGGCGCGGATGGCGATATCATGCGTCTGGCCGGGCCTCAGACCAAAATCATCGACCTCAAGGGTAAGCGCGTGCTGCCCGGTCTGATCGACAACCATACCCACGTCGTTCGCGGTGGCCTGAACTACAATATGGAGCTGCGCTGGGATGGTGTCCGATCGCTGGCAGATGCGATGGACATGCTGAAGCGGCAGGTGGCGATCACGCCGGCGCCGCAATGGGTGCGCGTCGTCGGCGGCTTCACCGAGCAGCAGTTCGTTGAGAAGCGCCTGCCGACGCTAGACGAAATCAACGCGATCGCCCCCGATACGCCAGTCTTCTTGCTGCATCTTTACGATCGCGCGCTGCTGAACGGTGCGGCCCTTCGCGCCGTTGGCTACACGCGCGAAACGCCGAACCCGCCAGGCAGCGAGATCAGCCGCGATGCCAACGGCAATCCGACAGGCATGCTGATCGCCACACCCAATGCCACCATTCTCTATGCGACACTGGCGAAGGGGCCGAAGCTGCCGCTGGACTACCAGATCAACTCTACCCGCCACTTCATGCGCGAACTCAATCGCCTCGGCGTCACCGGCGTCGTTGACGCCGGCGGCGGCTTCCAAAACTATCCAGGTGACTACCAGGTTATCCAGACGCTTTCCGACGATGGCCAGATGACGGTGCGCCTTGCCTACAATCTGTTTCCTCAGAAGGCGAAGGAGGAAAAGGCCGATTTCCTTAAATGGACGTCGTCGGTCAAGTACAAGCAGGGCAACGATTACTTCCGCCACAACGGTGCGGGAGAAAGCCTCGTGGCATCGGCTGCGGACTTCGAGGATTTCCGTCAACCGCGACCCGACGCACTGCCGGAGATGGAAAGCGAGCTAGAGGACGTCGTGCGCATCCTTGCCGAAAATCGCTGGCCTTGGCGTCTGCACGCCACCTATGACGAGACGATTTCGCGTGCACTCGACGTCTTCGAAAAGGTCAGCAGGGATATCCCCTTCGAGGGGCTGAACTGGTTCTTCGATCATGCGGAAACGATCTCGGATCGTTCGATCGATCGCATAGCGGCGCTCGGCGGCGGTATCGCCACCCAGCATCGCATGGCCTTCCAGGGCGAGTATTTCGTCGAGCGTTACGGTCATGGCGTCGCCGAAGCCACCCCGCCGATCCGTAAGATGCTGGATAAGGGCGTGCACGTCTCTGCCGGCACCGACGCGACCCGTGTCGCCTCGTACAACCCCTGGGTCTCGCTCTCATGGATGATCACCGGCAAGACTATCGGCGGCATGCAGCTTTATCCGCGCGCCAACTGCCTCGACCGCGAGACGGCACTGAGGATGTGGACCGAGAAGGTTACCTGGTTCTCCAACGAGGAGGGCAAGAAGGGGCGGATCGAGAAGGGACAGTTCGCCGATCTGATCGTGCCGGACAAGGATTTCTTTTCCTGCCCCGAGGACGAGATCTCCTTCCTTACGTCTGATCTCACAATGGTCGGTGGCAAGATTGTCTACGGCGCCGGTGACTTCAGGGAGCTCGATGAAAACGAGGTTCCGCCCGCCATGCCCGACTGGTCGCCGGTGCGCACATTCGGAGGTTACGCCGCCTGGGGTGAGCCGGATGGCGCTGGCCGCAACTCGCTCCGCCGAACGGCAATCTCGACATGCGGCTGCGCCAGTGATTGCGGTGTCCATGGCCACGATCATGCCGGTGCCTGGACCTCGAAACTGCCGGTCGCGGATCTGAAGGGCTTCTTCGGCGCCCTTGGCTGCTCCTGCTGGGCGGTGTGAGGTCCGGCGAGAACCGGGCCGGGCAGCCTCGATTGATGCCCGCCCATGTCGACCGCTCCCGACAGACTGCCGCGCCATTTTAAGTCCCTTGTAGAAGCCGCCGCTCCTGACACCGGCAGTTCACGCCAGCAGGACAATTTGAAAGACGCACAGATGACCGATCACCTTCCATCCGCAAGCCGCCCGGGCTCGTTGGCTGCCCGGCTCGTTTCCGCGTCGCCGATCCGCACGCTGGCGCTGCTCGCCCTCTGCGCCGCCTATATCCAGGGTCCGATTACCAAGATCCTCGATTTCAACGGCGCACTGGCCGAGATGACGCATTTCGGCCTACACCCGGCGCCGTTATTCGCTGTCGCCGTCATCGTCTTCGAATTCGTCGCCTCTGCCATGGTGGTGTCCGGCATCCTGCGCTGGGCAGGCGCGCTTCCCCTGTCCGGTTTCACGCTCCTTGCAACCTTCATCGCCCTGCGTTTCTGGGAGATGGCGCCGGGCATGGAGCGCTCGATGGCCGCCAATGCCTTTTTCGAGCATATCGGGCTCGCCGGTGCCTTCATTCTCGTGGCCGCCATCGATCTCGGCAAGGATGCGGGCGAATGAGCCCGGCAAGCCCCCCGCGGGGAAGTATCGCGCCGCTCGCCCAGCCGGTCTTTGCCGTGCTCTGGGCAGCGACCGTGCTCGGCAATACCGGAAGCTTCATGCGCGACGTCGCAAGTTCCTGGCTGATGACAGATCTCTCCGCCTCACCCGCCGCCGTGGCGATGGTCCAAGCGGCGGGAACCCTCCCGATCTTCCTGCTGGCCATTCCCGCGGGGGTGCTGACCGATATCCTCGACCGCCGCAAGCTCCTGATCGCGGTGCAACTCCTTCTGGCCTCCGTCAGCATCACGCTGATGATCCTGGCGCAAACGGGATTGCTCTCGGTCGGCGCCCTGATCGGGCTCACCTTTCTCGGCGGCGTCGGCGCCGCGCTGATGGGACCGACCTGGCAGGCAATCGTGCCGGAACTGGTTAAGCGCGAGGATGTCAAAAGCGCCATCGCACTCAATTCGCTCGGCATCAATATTGCCCGGTCCATCGGGCCTGCGGCCGGAGGGCTGCTGCTTGCAGCTTTTGGAGCGGGCGTGACCTATGGTGTCGATGTCGCGAGCTATCTCGTGGTCATTGCCGCACTGATCTGGTGGCCAAGGGCGAGCAAAGCCGATGATGCGTTGGCCGAAGGTTTCCTCGGCGCCTTCCGGGCCGGCCTGCGATACACCCGCGCCAGCCAACCGCTGCATGTCGTGCTGCTGCGCGCGGCAGTCTTCTTTGCCTTTGCCAGCGCCGTCTGGGCTCTCCTACCGCTGGTTGCCCGACAAATGCTTGGCGGGGATGCGAGCTTCTACGGCATCCTGCTCGGCGCGGTCGGGGCCGGCGCGATCGGTGGAGCCTTCGTCATGCCGAAGCTGCGCGAACGGTTGAGCCCCGACGGGCTTCTGCTTGGTGCTGCGCTGACCGCTGCAGCCGTCATGGCCACCCTGTCGCTTGCCCCGCCGAAATGGATCGCCATCGTGGCTCTCCTGTTCATGGGCGCTGTATGGATCACGGCACTGACGACGCTCAACGGCACGGCCCAGGCTGTCCTTCCCAACTGGGTGCGCGGGCGTGGACTTGCCGTTTATCTGACCGTCTTCAACGGCGCGATGTCGGCGGGCAGTATCGGCTGGGGCGCGGTCGGCGAGGCCGCCGGCCTATCCGGTACGCTGCTGATCAGCGCCGCCGGCCTAGCTGTCGCCGGCATCGTCATGCACCGGCTGAAACTGCCGGCCGGCGATGCGGACATGGTGCCGTCCAACCATTGGCCCGAACCGCTTGTTGCGGAACCGGTCGGCCATGATCGCGGCCCGGTCCTCATTTTTATCGAATACCGTGTCGAAAAGCACAGTCGCACGGCGTTTCTCCATGCGATCTATAAGCTTTCGCACGAAAGACAACGAGATGGCGCCTATGGATGGGGCGTGACCGAGGACAGCGCCGATCCGCAAAAAATGGTCGAATGGTTCACGGTCGAATCCTGGGCTGAGCACCTGCGTCAACACAGGCGGGTCTCGAATGCAGATGCCGATCTACAGGGCGAGCTTCTGACCTATCACAAAGGTCCCGATAAGCCGGTCGTCCGCCACTTCCTGGCGATCAACCGGCCGGGCAAGGCCTGATCCGAACCCACCTTTGGAAGGAGCAAGCCGGATCGAGCCCTCCCGATAGTGGGAGAAGCAGCGACATTGCAGTGCAACGTAGTGGCAGCCTTGCCGAGAACTACGGTGACTGAGTTCTTTGACAACCAAATATCGATATCAGGGGACCTCGAGGCCTACAGCGTCGTGCAATTCGTCCACGTAACAGGGATATTCCTGCCGCTGGCGAGCAGAAACCTGCGGATCAATGTCAATGAGCATGATGGCAGAACCGGTTTGCGTCTGCCCAACCAGATCGCCCCCGGGAGCGATAGCAAAGCCGCCCCCGCCGAACATTGGACCATCCCCAGATTGCCCAATTCTGTTCGAACTGACGACATAACTCCCAGAGCGATTGAGGCCATCTTGCCAGCAGTTATCCAGCTTTCGTGGGAAGAACCGGTCGCTCGAGGAACGGCAATCAAATCGGCTCCCCGTCGGCCATATTGTCTGGCATGTTCGTTGAACATGAGTTCGGTACACAAGAGGACGCCTACGCCTAGACCGCAAATATTCTGGATGTTGAAGCGCCCATCGCCTCGACTGAACCAGGACACCTCGGACCAACCGGGCTCCTGCGGAAGGTATGTCTTCGTATGCAGGGGGCGAACCTGGCCGTTCTCGATGACGATCGCCTCATTGACAAGACGGTCGGCGAACAGCATTGGGCGACTTGTTATAACAGCCGGAATGTTCAGTGCGGCGAGAGCAGCAGTTCCAGCTTCGTGGATCTCAACACTTTGCCGTGCGTCCTCCATGGCAAAATCCTCCTTTCGAGCCAGCCACTGGCCGAAGGGCATCTCATTCATCACCAGTATATCGGGCCGGCGCTTGGCAAGAGCCTGGGCAAATTGGTCCCACGCCGCTCCATGCGGCTGCAAGCCATCCGTCATCTCGACGTAAGCACAAACAGGCATTATTTCCTCCAACTCAAGAGATTGAGATTAGTGCTTGGCGTAGCAGGTCAGAGTTCCTGGGCTGCCATGAGCTTCCCGCTGGACGGCCCGGTATTCTCAATGAGGTAGCGGATCACCGTGACTGGCATTGCTTAGGATGGGCTAGAAAGTGAATTCGCGGCGGCTGCCTTTTGGGCTTCAGCAATGGAAACGCGAACGGCCCTTTTCATGGCATCCTTCTCCCCGAATATCGCAACAAAAGCCGTGGCACCTTCCAAACGGGCTAACGTGTCTGTCGCAATGTCTCGAGCGACATCGACAGGCATGGCGCGGGACAAGATGCTGGATAGATGATCGCGATGCGCTTGAAAAAAGGCTCGAACAGCATCCTTGGCAATTGGGGTCTCGTCACTCGTGCCATACGCAAGATGCAGGCCTACGCATCGCCCGCGATCGGTGAGAGTGGTCGCAATCAATTCTATGATCTCAACGAATTCGGCGTCCCATTGCCTGGAGCCAATATCTCGATCACCGAACGTCTCTTGCAAGGTGAGATCCAGGACCGCCGGAACGAGAGCTTCCTTGTTGGGAAAGCGGACGTATAGCGATGATTTCTTCAGGCCCACGGCATCCGCGAGGTCGTTCATCGACGCCCCGGAATACCCTTTCGATCGAAACAATTCCCTCGCAGTCGATATGATCGTTTCTCTCATAACTTTCATGCGTATCTCCGATCCCGGCGTTCACGACATCCAATATAGGAAACTTCAAGGGTTGACAACCGACCGTTCGGTCGTATTTTACGATGCTTCGTGGACTGTTGGTCTTGGAGACACTTAAGAAGGAGTTCGAAAATGGTCGTAAGCTACAAAACGCAAAAGGTTGGCGACGTCGAGGTTTCCTACAGGGAGGCCGGTTCGAAGGCAGCGCCAGTCCTTCTACTGCTCCACGGTTTCCCGTCATCCAGCCACATGTTCCGTGATCTGATCCCGCTTTTGGCAGATCGATACCGGGTCATCGCACCAGACCTTCCCGGGTTCGGTCGAACGATCTCACCTCCACGCGGAGAGTTTGCTTACACATTCGACAAGCTTGCCGCTGTCATGACAGGCTTTACAGAAGCGCTCGGCCTTGGCCGCTATGCACTTTACGTATTCGACTACGGCGCACCGGTCGGGTTCAGGATGGCAACCGCCAATCCGGAGCGGATCTCCGCCATCATCAGCCAGAATGGCAACGCCTACATCGAGGGGTTCAGCGATGAATGGACGGCGTGGGAGGCATATTGGCGTGACCCCTCCGCTGAAAACAGAGAGGCATGTCGGGCATCCCTGTCGCCTGAGGTGATCGAGAACTGGCAATACCGCACCGGAACATCAAGAGAGCGTCTTTCGCCTGACGGTTATCAACTTGATATCGCGTTCATGTCGCGGCCGGGCGCGGAGGATATTCAGCTGGATCTAATCCTCGATTACAGAACAAACATCGACCGGTATCCGGAGTTTCAGGCGTATTTCCGGGATCATCAACCACCATTCCTGGCGGTCTGGGGCAGACATGATCCAGCATTCGTCCCGGCGGGTGCCGAGGCCTACAAGCGTGACCTGCCGACCGCAGAGGTCCATCTGCTCGGAACCGGGCATTTTGCCTTGGAAACACACGCGGATGAGATCGCTCAGTTCATCCGGAGCTTCCTGATCAGACATGTCTGAGCTCGATACGACAGTCTCGCGGTCAAGCTGAGCTCCAGGGTCATAGAAAAGGAGACAATGATGAAGCTACGCGGGGAAACAGGTACAGGTTTAATTAGCCAGTGCCAGCGTTCCAGCTCACGCAACAGAGTTTTGCGCGTCGCGCACCTACAGCATGCCAGCAGGCTCCACGAAATATTGTGCGCTAGTTCGGTTCGCTGCTTCGGCATCCCCCGCGAATGACTTGAAACACATCACCTTAGCTAGGAAGAAAGGAACAGAAATATGATCAATCTTGAAGGCAAACGAGCATTGGTAACCGGCGGCTCGCGAGGCATTGGTGCTGCGATCGCATTGGCGTTGGCGGAAAATGGCGCGGATGTCGCGTTCACCTATCAACGCTCCGCCGAGAAGGCTTCAAAGGTAACGGAAGCGATCGAAAAGTTGGGGCGCCGTGTGGCTGCGATCCAGGCCGACAGTGCCGACCCTGAGGCAATTGTCAGCTCAGTAAGCGAGGCCGTCTCCGTTTTGGGCGGGCTGGACATCCTTGTGAACAGCGCTGCGATTGGCCACAACGGCATGATCGCAGACCTTGATGTTTCAGCCTATCAGACGTTGATGGATGTGAACGTACGAGCTCCGGTCCTGTTCGCGAAGGCCGTCATCCCGCATCTCGGCAAAGGCGGCCGCATTGTCACAATCGGCTCGGCTCTGGGTGAGCGAGTACCGTTTCCCGGCATTACACCCTACGCGATGTCCAAAGCAGCACTGACATCCTTCACACGCGGTCTTTCGCGGGAACTTGGTCCCAGTGGTATCACCGTCAATCTCGTGCAACCCGGAGCAACCGACACGGAGAGCAACCCGGCGGATGGACCAGCTGCAGACTTGCAGAAGAGCTTGACGTCCTTGGGGCGCTACGGCGAACCACGGGAGATTGCCAACGCCGTGGTGTTTCTCGCAAGTCCAGCCGCGAGTGTTATCACGGGCGCCATTCTGACTGCAGACGGCGGTGCGATCGCCTGATTTTCTCTCGTGAAATCCCGAATGGGTATTGGCACCCACCGTTGATCGCCTGCGCATGCCGGCCATTGATCACTTCGGTGGGCGCCTTCTCCATGCTTCTACTTTTGACAATAGGAGATCTTGATGGCCAGGCCTGAACTTTTCGTCACACCCGGGTACGGGCAGAAATTCCACGAGCTCTTGCACTTTTCGCAAGCGCTCAAGATCGGTGATCGCGTCGAGATATCCGGCCAAGGCGGATGGAACGATGAACTCGAAATCCCCGATTCGATCGCGAGCGAGATCGAGCTAGCGTTTGAGAATGTCCAGCGAACCTTGGCCGCAGCTGGCGCGGAGTGGAAGGATGTCGTGCATGTTAATTCTTATCACGTTGGAGGCTTTCCGCCGATCGTGAACCAGACCATCGCCGGTCTTTTTCGCAAGTACATGCCGGATCGCGCTCCGATTTGGACGCAAACCGGTGTCGAAGCCCTTGGGCTCCCCGCCATGCGAATTGAGATTCGTGTCACTGCCATTCTGGAATGACACCCTGCCACGACCGCATTAGTGCTCAATGACTAGTCGCGCTGATCAACGGCCGATCTATGGCTGTAGCCAGCTGACCGCGTCAAGGCGATTGCTGCCTCAGCCTTCCAGCAAGGAGAACCGTGATGAAGACCGACAGCTGCCCCATTCCCACACCCCAGGAGCGCTCCTTCCTAGATATCCAGCAAGCAGCCGAACAGAAGATGCTTGAAAGGGTGGCGCGCGCCATCTCCGATGCAGCAATCGAAGTTGCAATGAACGTTCGTGACGCCGGATTGAGCTTCGAACCCACCAGTGAAGGTTACTTCATGTTTGCGGTTCAGCAGGCAACGTTCGTGCGCCTTTGCGGTGGCGATCCGGATACGCTGCGGGGAGGAAACCCGGAGGTTGGCGATCATGTCGTTCAGAACTGTCGCAACATCATCGACACCTATTGGAAGAGCCAGTCTGCGCACACCACGACGCGCTGACAGACTCCTCACCTTTCGCAAATAATCGGTTACAGCAATAAACGAGGTCCATCATGAAATGGGAATACCTGACAGTCGACAAAACGCTCGATAATAATCAGATGAACGAACTTGGTGACGCCGGGTGGGAATTGGTTGCGGTCGTTTCGCCAGCGCACTTCGTCTTTCATTATTTCTTCAAAAGAAAAGCTCAGCCGCTGTAGCAACTCTCAAACGACTGAGACGCTTCACGCGTGTGGCCCTTTAGCGATTCAAATGGTGCCGGGTAGCAGGGAGACGACAGCGATCAGGCCTCGCAATCGCTGCGCAAATCCCTGACCAGCTAAGTTGAGCAGAGCGGCTGAGCAGTACGAGTTGGGGTGGGTGAATGACAGTGGGCCCGCCGTTACGGAAAAGGAGAAACCGATGAAGGCTGCAGTCTATGACAACCCTGGTGTTCCAGCCGTTCTCAAATATGTCGATATGCCGGATCCGGCCTGTGGACCAGGTGATGTGCTCATTGCCGTCGAGGCTATCTCCATCGAGGGAGGCGACCTGATCAATCGCCGTACGACGAAACAGCAATCCCGGTGGATTGTCGGTTACGCCGCCGCGGGAACGATTGTTGCCGTCGGCGAAAACGTAAAGCACCGAACCGTCGGACAGAAGGTGGCGGCTTTCGACATGCAGGGATCGCATGCCGAACTCTGGGCCGTGCCGGAAACACGCACATGGCTGGTCCCCGACGGCTTGCGCATGGCCGACGCGGCGGTAATGCCGATCTCATTCGGTACGGCCTATCACTGCGTAATCACCAAGGGGCAGTTGCAGGCGGAAGAGACGGTGCTGATCCAAGCGGCCGCGGGTGGTGTCGGACTTGCAGCGGTTCAGCTAGCACGACAAGCCCGGGCGGAGGTGATCGCCGTAGCCAGCGGCGATGAAAGGCAGGCGCGCCTCCTCGCGCTCGGTGCGACACATCTCATCGACCGCCACAACCAGGATGTGGTTGAAGAGGTTCGGCGGCTGACGGGTGGCAAGGGTGCGGATCTCGTCATCGATCCGGTCGGCTCGACCGTGCAGAGTTCGCTGTTGGCGCTCGCTCCCGAAGGACGCTTGGTTTTCGTCGGCAATGCAGGCGGAGGCGGTTTAGCCGTCGAACTATGGCAACCGATGCAGAATAACCAAACGCTGCACGGCGTCTTCATGGGAGCCCTGTTCGAAAGGCCTGCGGTACACGAAACGGTCGACGCCCTCCTGAAAGCCGCGACCGACCGGCGCCTGGAGGTCGTTATTGATCGGACGTTCTCACTCAAGGACGCAGCCTCGGCGCATGAGCATGCAGAGACGGCAAAGCCTCTGGGGCGGGTCGTAATGAAGGTCTGAAGTCCCGAGTATGAGAAATTCAAGTTCGATAGGTAGTCCGACTGGCTGGCGAGCGGCTTAAGTCGCCTGGGCGCGCGCTGATCACCCGAACACTTCCATGACGTGGAGCAAGTCGGTGTACTCTCTCACCTTTGCGACCTTGCCGTCCCTGATGGTGAACAGGAACGCGTACTCGTTTTCGTAAACTTTCCCGGTTTTCGTTATAGCGTGTGAACGAGTTTCGGCTGCGACGATGTCGCCTTCGCCGACGATGCTGACGATCCGCATGTCGAGGCCGTCGGTATAGGCTGAAAGCATGTTACGGAACATTTTTGCGGCCTCCTCTTTTGTTTTCGTGCCCGATGACGGAAACAGGTGCGGCTTGCCGTTAACCCACCAGGTCGCATCGTCTGTCATCGCATCAATCAGACCTTCGGCATTGGATTTCCTGAAGTGGTCACAGAACTCGCGCACAACGCGCTTGTTGTCTTCAACGGTCATCTCGTCTCACATCTCGGTTGGAGGTGTTTTAAGTTTGGGCAGTGTCCGTCCGGCAGCGGACGCCAAGGCGAAGCCCGCACTTTCTGTCTCAGGCGGGAAAGTTCCTCGCTGTGGTACAGGTTTGTCAAAGTCCAAACTGGTGCTTGCCGCCGCGCCAGCCTGAGGTCTGCAGGTACTTTTCCCAGGAGAGCGTTTCCGGGTTCAAGCGCCGGCTCCATTCCAGATCGTGTTCCTTATCGAAATAGCCATACTCGACGGCGTATTCGACCATTCCGATCAGTTCCTGCACGAGGAGACCGTTTGCGCCAAAACCAGGGAAGTAATGCAGCAGTTCGTCACGCTTGAAGGCGCTGCGGTACTCGGCCTTGATACCCGTTACACGCTGAAACGTTTCGACCATCTCGCGAGGGGAAATGATGTCACCCACGATCGGCAGTGTCTTACCATTGAACGTGTCCGGGTCAGACAATACCGAGAGCACAGCTGGTCCCGTCGCCGTTGTCGGATCGACAAACGGTGCGCGAAAGTCTTCCGGAAGGTAGATTGGCATGAGGAGCGTGTCCCCTTGCATCTGGGGCACGTAATATTCGAGCAGGTTGGTGTAGAAAAACGCGAGGGACACGAACGAATGCGCAATGGGTAGGGTGCGAATGTAGTCGGCAACCAGTGCCTTGTCCGTAAAGTGCGGCGTGAATTTCTTACCCGCGGTGATTTTGTCGACATTTTCCAGAGTGGAAAAAACAATGTGACCTACGCCCGCCTCGACTGCCGCATCGGCAAGCTGTTTGCCTAGCGCGAGTTCAGCATTGTCTTCCGGTGTGAGCTGGGGCGTCATCAGGTAGGCACCATCGGCACCTTGAAATGCCGTAACAAGTTCCTTCTGATGGCCTAGACCGAGGGGCGCAACAACAATTTCCGCCCCCAGATCCGCCAGACTACGGGCCGCCGCTGAAGCGGGGTTTCTGGTCAGAGCGCGGACTCGATATTGATTGCTTTTGAGGAGCGTCATCGTAACGCTGCGGCCCTGTTTGCTGGTTGCGCCGACAACCGAAATAAGCGGCTTTTGTTCTTGAGGCATCAGAAATCAGTCCCTTTTGTAGGTTCAGTCACTGGGAACAGGCACGCTGGTTTTGGCGCATCCGTCTTTCCATGCGGGCTACATAAGGGTAAGCTGCTTTCTTGATAAGTACGTACAAAGAGCGCTTGTAGTATCATGAATGATAGTACCTCAAAGACACGAGCACGTCGTGCAGCAACGAAAACGGGTTGCGCTGTTGAGGCGACAATTTCGGTAATCGGTGGCATCTGGAAGCCTGTCATTTTGTTTCATTTGCTCGATGGCAAGTTGCGATTTAACGCGATCTGTCGTCTCACTCCTGCAGCGACGCCGCGGATGATTACGCTTCAATTGAGGGAGTTAGAGGCCGACGGCATCATCAGCCGGACAATTTATCCCGAAGTGCCGCCCAAGGTGGAGTACGAACTGACGGAACTCGGATTCTCATTGGAGCCATTACTGCTTGCGATGTGCGGATGGGGCGAGAGGCTTCAGGAGTCGCATGGCATTACCTGCGACACGGGAAAATGCAGACCTCGATCCCCGAAACAGGTTTTGGAGGCTGGGCCTGATCGCTGGACTTCGGTGACAGATGAGCCACCTCTCATTGAGGCGCCGTAATTTGCGGGCCTGCTACGGCGCGTTCACGCCCACATGCTGGTGCCGGCGCCTCTAAGCGTCACCAGTCTCTAGTCTTGAAGGGACTCGAACCAATGGCGTGCGCTCCGCTGAAATCCTAAGAGGTTGTTTATGTTTATAATATTTGATCTCGCGAGCAGCGCGGTGGCTGAAGTGCAACGCACCGCAATCATCAGTTACGCTCAAGCTTCAAATGCTCTTTGCGCTAGCAAACGATAAGGCAAACGACGATGCGCGCACAAGAGACCGAAACCATCTACGTCCTCGACACCAATGTCATTGTCCGTAACCCAGAAATTATGGCGAGAGTCGAGCCGCCACGACTCGTGTTTCCGTCCCCGGTCCTGCGAGAACTTTTTTTCCGCCGAGACCGAGGTGGCCGCGAGGAGTTGTTGGCTATCATCAATCGACTGATATCCAAAGGCGCACGCCAGATTGGTCTCGACCCTGAAACGCCTATGCCGTCTGAGCTTCTAGACAGTTCCTTCCGACTTGATACGGCTGATATCGAAATCGCAGCGATTGCAAAACATTTAGCCGATCGCAGTGCGGCTAAGGTCGAGGTTGTAACTGCCGACCAGCCTTTGCGTGCAGCGTTGACAAAGATCGGCATTCAATCCCAATCCCCAGTCGATGTGATTGCCTTGCTTCGGGAGATACCGCCGGACCCACAAACCGAAGAGACCGTCCGTAGAGTCGTCTCCGCGGATAACGCTTATGTCTGGCGGAGCGTTATTGCGGCAGTGGTTTGCGCCGCAGCGGGTGCTTACTACGCTTGGAATTTTGTAGCGGTTACCAAATACCTTCCAGCCGTCGCGACCGTGGTAGGGATACCAGTTCTTGGGGTCTTATTATTTTGGCTACGGGAACGCTTTAGGCTAACATATGGTATCGCCGAATTCGCGTTTGGTGTCTTTGGTGCAATCGCTGTTTTCCTTCCCAATTTCGACTATTCCGCGCTCGACCAAAAGTCGGCTCTGCAGATTGCAGGTAGCTTGTACGTTATTGTTCGGGGGATGGATAACGTCGGCAAAGGCTTAGAAGGAACGAGATGGAACGGCTTCTGGAAATCAGTCTTCCGGAAGGGCTGACGATCAGGTTCAGCCAGCAATCTTCGTTTTGACGAATGGACAGAACCTTGGGTCCGAGCGTCTTTCCGGCGCGCTGCCCGATCGCCTCGCCCGCATGCCCCCGCTCGCGCTTCGCGCTACCGCGGGTCCCATGCGAGCGCCACAAGTCGCCTGGCTTTGCTCCGCCAATTTGCTTGAATTTACTCCGGCGTTGACACCGTCTTGGTCTTGAAGCAGACGATATCGATTTCTGGAGGGAGTATCTTTAGGTCGGGGGACGAAATTTTGAGTTGCTTCCGTCATAGGTCAATCGGCGGCATGCGGCACGATCACGTGTGTGGTTGCATACCCAACTTCTGCAAGAATGAAGAAGCGGACCGAGCCAGGATCAGTCTTGCGTCTAAGTTACTGTCAGCGCGTCGGCGGCGCTCTATTTTAAGCGTCAGCGTATCTCGCCGCTACAATAAGTGGCTCCGGTGATTGTTGATTCGTCCTATAGTCGTCTCACTCTGATTGCTTCGAACTCGCAAGGTCTCTAATCATGATAGGCCAGACCGGGGCGACCAATCCGATTCGCATACAAACTTGGTTGAGTACTCCTTCCGGGGCAGGACGTAACGGAATCGTCAAGCCCAATTTGACCGGAGAAGAAATTGCCTGAACTCGGACGTTTTTGCTGCTTCAATTGCCCCAAGCCGGATCTAGAACTTAAATCGCTGGAAGATCGCTGCCCGAATTGCGGCTACACTTATGGATTTCCCCTATTCGATGTTCCCAAGTCGATCGGCAAGTTCGAGGTCCAGCGATCGCTTGGACGCGGCTTCTACGGCGCAGCGTTTGTCGCAAAGCGACAGGGCGCGGTGCGCGCGCAAAGAGTCCTAAAAGTCTCGCCAAAGGCGATGTACAGCCACTTCAACAAATCGTTTGAAGACGAGGTGGCGCGTCACTCCGAGGTCGCGGAAGGCTCCGAGTTTATTGTCGGCGTTGAAGACCTGTTCGAAGCCGACATTACCTTCGGCGACCTTACGAGGGGTCGGAACAAGAGCAGTGCAAAATCGTACGCTAAGGGCGAACGGAATGAGAACTTATGCGACCCGCCGCAGCCCAGCTGGAAGGCGGAGCGCTCGGAATCCGTTCGGCATCTGATGTTCCGCATCCCAGGTGTAGATGCCGGTAAGGTTGATATGTTCCCAACTCAGCGGCGAGATGTGCTTCAACTGAATATCGGGAATGTCTCGCCCCGCTCGTTTCAGCTGTGTGACCGCGCGATCAAGATAGACCGTATTCCAGTGCACGATCGCACTGACGACAAGATTGAGCCCTGATGCGCGGAACGCCTGGCTTTCGAACGACCGATCACGGATCTCGCCTCGCTCGTGGAAAAAGACAGCGCGCTTCAGCTTATGGGCGGCCTCGCCTTTGTTGAGACCCGCTTGGCATCTCCGCCGTAGTGCCGGGCTTGAGTACCATTCGATCATGAAGAGCGAACGTTCAATCCGACCGAGTTCGCGGAGCGCCTTCGCGAGATGGCTTTGCTTCGGAGACGCAGACAGCTTCTTCAGGATCGTAGACGGCACCACGGACCGCGTCGTAATCGACGCCGCAAGATGGAGCAGATCGTCCCAATGGTCGAGGATCAGATTGGCATTGATCGGCGCCCCGATGTGGTTCGACAGCGCCGGATATGCATCGCACTTGTCGAACGTGTGGAACTTCCGGTCTTTGAGATTACGCAGTCGTGGTGAGAACCGCTTGCCTATCAGGGCGAACAGCCCGAAGATATGATCACTGGCACCGCCCGTGTCGGTAAAGTGCTCCTGGATGTCGAGGATCGTGTCCTGATCGAAGAGCCCGTCGAGCACATAGGCCGCCTCGCTTTCGGTCGGACTGATGGGCAAAATGCTGAAATAGCCGTACTGATCTGACAGATGGCTATAAAACTTTGATCCGGGCTCGCTACCGTAATGCAAATTGATGTCGCCGCGCTTTGCAGCCCGGTCGCTCGTACGGAAGAATTGGCCATCGGACGACGACGTTGTGCCATTGCCCCAAAGGCGCGAATGCGGGTGCTGGGTGTGGGCATCGGTGATGCACGCTTGAGCCGTGCGGTATGTCTCCGATCGGGCGTGGAATGTGCGCATCCACCCGATCTGGTGAGCGCTAGTCCCCTTGGATGCGCCCGCCATTCGCTTTGGCCCGAGATTGGTCGCATCCGCCAGTACGCCCGCGAGCATGGCAGAAACATTTTTCGGTACGTCGCCGGTGCGAACATGCGTGAAGAAATCTGCAAAGCCGGTCCATTCATGCACTTCTCTCAGTAGGTCGGGAACCTCCACCAGCGGATACATTTCGCTGATCTCGGCATTCAATTCCTCGGCGGCCACAGGGATTTCGCGGGCAGTAGGTGTGATGATCAGGCTTCCGGCCTCAAGACGAACTCCTTCGAGCTTTCCAGACCGTGCTCTATGCGCCAGACGCTTCAGGTTGAAGTCGAGCATCTGACGCGCTTCGGCAAGCCACTGCGCGCCATCAGCTTGGACGCCCAATCCGAGACAATCCTCCTCCTTCAACGTGATGAATGTTGTTCGCGGCATCAAATGCTCGTCAATGGGCCGGAAAGATCGGCTGCCATCGACCCAGATCTCCGCAGATCGAAGCCGGTCTCGCAAAGCAGCGAGCGTTGCGATCTCGTAGAGACGGCGATCAGGTTTTTCCCGTTCGAAGATGAGCCGCCGGTCAGTTTGGCTAAGGTGGGTGAACGGGACGCGATCGGGGAGCGTCCGTCGCTTCTCGGCATGAAGCCGTTTAAGCAGTGCAATTGCCGCGAGAAGCGGATCGTGGCGACGCGCCGAGCGGAACGTGAATGCCTGAAGAAACGCACCAGTGTATTTGTGGACGGTCGCATATTGCTCGGCTGCTACGGTCAACGGCGGTGCCTCGTTGTCGTCGACCATCGACTCGAGCTCAGGCTTCATCCGAAGCAGTTGACCCCAGCCGACTCTTTGGTCGAGAACATCCATTGCATTCCGACCATTGTCGTTGGCGGACTGCAGCGCGGTGATCGTATCGAGAAACATGCGTAGCGCTTTGGTGGTGTTCGCTCTGCAGTCCATCTGCCGCTGCTTCTTTCGGTTGTTGGCTTGTGAGAACAACTTACCCATTGGTTTGATGAACATCGTCACCGCATCGTCCGTGAGCTTCTGGCAAAGCTTGATGACTTGAGCCACGATAGAGCGTGGCGACGGCTGGCATTGAAGTCGTTGGCAAGCCAGGCCGGGGGTTGCGTTACCCTCCCGGATCATCTGGTCCCACCGTCCTGCTGATATGCGCGCCTGCAACGTCGGATCGATCTCCAGCCGCCGCAGAAAGGCTATCCGCTCTGTCAGCCCGACCAGATTCGACGCACCTGGCGCTTCTGGCGCCGAGCGTAGCCAATGAAAGCGCGTCTGGCCGATCGACGGATCCACTTCTAACAGCCGATCCAATGATCGGAGCGTATCGAGCGGGATGTCTTTAATCAGAGTTGTCTCTGCCCAACGGCGAGCTATCGCACGACCGGCAAGGCCAATCCGTTCGATCGTGTCGATCGCCGGTAGAAGAGCGCCGCGTTCACGAAACGCGGCGACAATCGAACTGACTATCGCAGCACCGTCGTCGGACGTCGCCGCCGCCTGAATTGCAGACAATAGCGCAGCGCGGCGATCTTGCAGCGTCGCGCTTCTCGTATCCAGATACATCATTAGCCGTGCTGTGTGATCCCGACGGGTTTCTTCACGGCGTGCATAGAGCGAAAATGCTTCCGGGGCGGCGCCGATCTGATCAGCAACATATTTAAGCATGGCGCGAGGCGGAGTTTCCTCTGCCCCCAGCACTCGAGCTTGGTATCGCATCAGACATAGCTGAACGGCAAAGCCGAGTTGGTTTTGGTTACGTTTCCGCAGTTCGATCTCCAGGCTATCCGCCAATGACAACGAATAGTGTCGGATCAGGCTGTCCTCGTCGACTGGTATGTCGATAAGCTTCCGACAATCTTGATCTTTGAGAAGCTTGCGCTTTGCCATCGCTCGACTCCATCCATGACGAATCTGCGCTGGGCGTTGTCGAGTCGGGCCGGACAGAGAAATCAAAACTGGCGCATGTCGATGGCAATCCACAGAGATCGAACGCCCCAAATCCGAGCTATGGCATTGTTCATGCTTCGTTCGGCCTTAGCGTACGATTTCGGACTGCTCTTGTTCTGACCCCTAGTGGCGCTGATCGTTATCGGCAGAATTCACCAACTGGTAATCGTGCCGCGACAGCCATTCCTCCGCGGCCTCGCGGTTCGTTGCGAGATGGACGAGTTCGGCATGATCGCCGGGGCGGTCGAAGACGCGGCAACTGCCGATGCCAGGACGTTCGACAATGCTGAAGGTCAGGCTGGTTTCCAGCGAGAACGTGCGGTGGATGCGAATGGTGATGACACCGTCGCCGCCATAGTCACCTTCATGCAGCGTGATGTTTGCCGACAGGATGATGTTGCTGGCGACGCGCTCGTCCTACTTGCGGATCAGCCGGCCGGAGCTGTTGCTGGTCTTCCAGGCGGACAGCTTTTTGCGATGCCGTTCGGGCGGGCGAGGTGTGCCGTCGGACCATTTGAGGATGGAGCCGATCGGCGCCAGAAATGCGATATGTGCAGACATGCGGGTTCTCCCTGAATTTTGAGGGGTGTTGGAAACTGAACCGCCGCCGATGGAGACCATCGGCGGCGGGACTTCATTCGGAGAAAAAATAGAAGCGGCTATTCCGCCGCGATCCCGTAAGCGTCCCCGTTCTCCTCCGGCTCGTCGGTCTCGGAACCATCATCGAACGTACGGGGAAGATCGTCCTCAGCCTCGAAGGGATCGGCACCCTCTTCCTCAAGGGCCGCAGAGTCGCTATGGTGCCGTGCCCAACTCTTCAAACAATATACGTGCGTAGAAATCCACGCATTCGCCAACCCGTGCGGTGACCTCCTCGTCGGTATCGTTCCATGGTGTTTCAAGGCCGATAGCGGCCCTGCGCAAGGGCTCAGCAACAAGAGCAGCAAGGATCATCCGGGCAGATCGGATGACATCAAATGATGGGACATCGGCCTGGGACTCGCGCAGCCAGTTCGCCACGGCCAGCACCCCCCGCTCAACTCCGTTTCGATTATAGATTTCTGCGAGCCGTTCTCGACCCTCCTTGTCAGCACAGATGAGACGGAAAAGGGCGACAGCTTCCTTGGACAGGGCGATCCGGTAAATCCTGCTCAGTAGCTCCCGCAAGCTTCCCGGATCACAACGCGGCTCGCCTGGCTGGTGGTCTCCACTGGTTTGGAGTTGCTCAGTCCAGGACGCTACGATTTTCCCGACCAGTTCCTCACGATTGGCCGCCATAGCGTAAACAGTCTTTTTGGCAACGCCTGCGCTACGCGACACCGCATCGATGCTGAACCTGGCAAATCCCTGGTCAAAGAGCAGCTGTGTTGAGGCTTGGAGAATTTCGCGTTCCACCTCGAGCCGATCACGGGCCGGACGCCCTCTCGCTCGCTTTTCCAAATCTTGATCTCCTTGACCAACGTCGTTCGAAGGGTATACCGATCATATTTAGGAAACGCTAGTGGTTTCCTAAATATAGGAGATTGGAAATGCAACATGATCTGGAAGCGGCAATCCCTGTCGCATTGCTGCACGCCGACCCGATTAGACTGGAAATGGGGATTGAGCGCTTCGCCTCCGGCACCCTCACGGTCGCCTGCAGAACGGTAATGCCAGGGTGCAATGGAGCGATGCTGGAATGGTGGTTCAAATATTTTGAAACCGACGAGCACCTTCGCTGGTGGCACCCGATTGATCACAGGCGCCATTTCGGTTGGGATGAGCTTTGGAAAAAAGGTGAGAACTACATCGGCGCGACGATCACGGCGACGGAGTCGCTGGGAGAGGTTCCTCCGGTCAAAGCAACCATCAAATTCCTAAACCCAGCCACATACTTCAGTGCCAAGGACATCGATGGCGCAAAGCAGGTGGGCGGCGTATCCGCACTTTTCTACGCCGGAATTGGCTTTGGCGATGATGTCGAGATTGACGGGTATGGAATTCCAATAGGCGGCCGGATGATGCACGTCACACGCGACACGTCTGATGGCCTCGTTCTGCGAAGCAGATTCGTTCTTGGTCTCGATAGCGACAAGGGCGGCCACGCTGTCCCGGACGAGATCGGACTGGGACTGATGCGCCATTGCCATTCGGAGTTCTCGTTCCTCGCGAAGGCACTTCCGTCTGCATATTATGGTGATCTTGCAAATCCTAGACCTGCCGACAACTGGTAGCTTCGCCCAACTGAAGTAATGCAAGATAGCCGAGCGGCGAAGCATCATGAACGCTCGGCCTTCTAAGCTGCCTCGTTGATGATTGTGTATTTAAGCACTCCTAACCTGTCGACTTCGACTTCAACAACGTCCTCACCGGGTTTCGTTCAAAGCGGTGGATTGCGCCTGGCCCCACACCGCCCGAGTCGCCACTTGTGATGAGGTCGCCTGCCCTGCCTGCGTTACGATAACGTCTACCGAGAAGCGATACATCGTAATACTATATTGCTACTCTATAGTATGATGTTGGCATGATGCTTGCAGGTGTCTTTGTCTCCGCAAACGCGGAGGAAGGCAAAGCCAACACCAGAGAGGATATCATGGACAATTTTGTAATATCTCGCCGTACCAGTATGCTTGGAGGTCTCGGCCTCGCTGCCGCTGCCGTAGGCATTTCGAGGGCCAAGGCAGCGCAGACTGCTTCAAACGTAGGCGGCATCAGTGCAATCCCGGAACTCGCGCCGCAGTGGAAGGAACTGAACCTCGTGGAAATCCTGTCTCGTCCGGCCGCATATTGCTCGGTCAGCCAGAACAAGTCCTGCTACGATCCGGGCGGCGTCCAGTCCGCCGAAGGACATCGCGAACGAGGCAGCTTGCCTGCAACGGTCAAGGTCGTCGAGGCAGCACGGCAGGCGAAGAACTTTGTTTCGTTCAATTGGATCGGGTACGAGGTCTTCCGGCAGGATTATCCGATGAACGATTTCGACCGGGCACAGTTCGGCTCCTGGACGAAGGGCTTGAGCTGGACGAAGGAGGAGCAGGCTCGCGACGCCGAACTCGTCGGCGAACTCCGTGCACTGGTCCGTCCTGGTGACAACGAGTTCAACGAGCGTGCACTGCAGACAGCTTTCGTTGGGACACAGTTACCCCTCGAACTTTCCCGCAAGAAGGTAGAGGTGATCGTCCTCACAGGTATCCACCTGGACTGGTGCATCGAAGGCAACGCACGCCTCGCCCGTGATAACGGCTATCTTCCGATCGTGATCGGCGATGCGTGCGGATGCCAGAAGCCCGAGCAGGAAAAGGCTGCGATGGAGCGGATCAACAACTTCTTCGCCCCCGTCATTTCAGCCGACACGTTCGTAAAGCTGCTCAAGCAGGCCGCATGATGAACCCCCGGGGCGTCGAATTTTCTTCGGCGCCCGTTGCCATTCTTGAACGGTCTACTATCGTAGCACGATGGGCAACGAAATCGACATGGACAAGCGCATAGCAGCGCGCCTTCGCACCGAACGTGAAAGCAGAGGCTGGTCGCTCAGCGACCTCGCGGAAAAGGCATCGGTTTCACGCGCCATGATCCACAAGATCGAACGAGGGGATAGCAGCCCGACCGCAAACCTTCTGGGCAAGCTGTCTGGAGCTTTCGGGTTGAGCATGTCGACTCTGTTGGCCCGCGCCGAAATCAAGCAGGGCCGCCTCCTCCGCATGGACGATCAGCCGACGTGGCAGGATCCGGAGACCGGATACCTCAGAAGGCATGTTTCGCCGAGTTCCGACCTCCCTTTCGACATTGTCCATGTGACACTTCCTCCCGGAAAGGAAGTTCCCATGCCTGCGTCGGCTTACGCATTCCTGCGTCAACTCGTGTGGGTTTTGTCCGGGGAGTTGGTTTTCGTCGAGGGCGACGTGAAGCATGAGATGAAGGAAGGCGATTGCCTCGAGCTTGGTCCGCCAACCGATTGCATCTTCCGGAACGCCACCAGGAAGCCCTGTTCTTATGCGGTCACAGTCCTGAAAGTGTCCTGATGGCGCTTGCATGCGATCGTCTACTATGTTAGATTTTATTACACCATAGTAGACGGATCGGATTCTCCATGTTCATTCGCAACGCGCACTCCGGCGACCTGGAAACGGTTACCGAGATCTACAACGATGCTGTCGTGAGTACGACGGCGATCTTCAACGACTCCATCGTTGACGCGGCGAACCGCGCGGCCTGGCTCGCCGAGCGGACGCGACTGGGCTACCCCGTTCTCGTCGCCGTCGACGATGACGGATCTGTCATGGGCTATGCGTCGTTCGGCGACTGGCGAGCATTCGACGGATACCGCCACACGGTGGAGCACTCCGTCTACGTCCATATCGATCATCGGGGCAAAGGCATCGCCGAAGCGCTGATGAAGGCGTTGATCAAACACGCCCGAGAGATTGGCAAGCACGTGATGATCGCGGGGATCGAATCCAGAAACGTTGCATCGATCCGGCTGCACGAGAAGCTCGGCTTCGGCAGTGTTGAGCCGATCCGCCAGGTTGGCATGAAGTTCGGTGAGTGGCTGGACCTGACGTTCATGTACTTCACACTCGACGATCGTCCCACTCCAGACTAAGGCGACCCAATTAGACTTGAAATGGGTATCGACCGCTTCGCCTCCGGCACCCTCACGGTCGCCTGGGGGGGCCGATATGACCACCGGGTGCTGGCGGGTGTGCCTATGCCACGACAAGACCTGCCGGATTGTTAGACGCCATGTCGGCGTGGCTTGGTGCGCCCGACAATCTTCAGGAGAATGCCGCGATAGAACTTATATCCGCGACGTGGAGACGTGGTTCGACCGCCTACTCCTTTGCGCTGGTCGGCTCGTCTGCCAGCATAAACATTGGACCGAGCCAATGAGGTAGTGACAGACGTCCTCACCGCCAGCGGACAAACCGCGGGAAACCAGGAAACATCCGTCTACATCGTATTTTCTAAAATAGGGACGCCGCGATCGCCGTTCTTGAAAGTGACGAACGCCTTGAACGGAAACGAACCTTCGACCCTCTTATTGATGCAGGCACACGAGATGGCCCACCGGCAGCAGCAAGCGGGCTCACTTCGCCTCTGAGATTCCGCCTATGCTATCCAACGCATTTCTCGGGCAGAATTCCTGACATTCGATGGCCATCCGGGCGCCCGGCATTTTGTCCTTGTTGCAAAAGTCCGGATAATCAGTATAGTTCTTATACTAATCCAGTTCGTTTGGAGAATATAGTGGAAGCACAAAGCAGCGGTTTGCGGTGGGGAACGGAACAGCGATTGGAGTTCATTGAGTTTCGGTGTTTCTGGGAGGGCGGCATACGTCGTGGCGACATAACAGACACATTTGGCGTATCGGTTCCTCAGGCTTCAAACGACTTATCGCTCTATCAGAAAATGGAACCTGAGAATCTGCGTTACGACACGCGGGAGAAGCGATACGTCCCGACCTCGTCGTTCAAACCTAGATTTCTAAATCCAAGTGCGAATCGATATCTTGCGCAGCTCAAATCGCTTGCAGATGATGTAATCGGGCTTGAAGAAACTTGGATATCTCATGCACCACCGGCAGATTCCTTGCCGATACCGTTCCGCTCAATCAAGCCCTCGGTTCTAAAAGCCATGGTTGGATTGATCAGAGGCCGGCAATCCGCCGAGATCTATTACCAATCGATGAGTTCTAATCGGACCAACAGCATCTGGCGCCGCATCACGCCGCATGCTTTCGGAAGTGACGGCCTTCGCTGGCATGTGCGTGCTTTTTGTCATTTGGACGAGGCGTACAAAGATTTTATCCTGTCACGGTGTGAAG
Organism: Rhizobium sp. GR12; assembly: GCF_036596185.1. Classification (NCBI taxonomy): domain Bacteria; kingdom Pseudomonadati; phylum Pseudomonadota; class Alphaproteobacteria; order Hyphomicrobiales; family Rhizobiaceae; genus Rhizobium; species Rhizobium sp. GR12. The sequence continues at coordinate 355,758 of NZ_JASXTH010000003.1, forward strand.
ACATACGAAATGAGGGACCGGCAGGGGGACTCGATATTGATGACAAGGACTGGAACAGTTTTTTCGAGGTCATCCTCTGCCCAAATCCCGCTCTGTCGGAATCGCAACGCCGAACAGTAGCCCTCGATTACGCCATGACCGACGGTAAAGTTCGCATGGCTATCCGATACGCAATGCTCTACTATTTCCAAAAACGGCTCAGACTTGATGTCAATTCCGCAGCAGATCGGCCTGCTGAGAAGCCGGTAGTCGTGGAAAACTGGGAAGAATTCAAGTCCGCTTTGCCGCGTGTCGGGACCTGATCTGGCCATACACCTCAAAATGGATCTATCGTAAGCCGGTTTCTGGGGAGGTAGGGCGTGGGCGTTAGCGTTAAAATTGATTCCGTTGTCGATCGCGAAACTTTGCGCAGCCCTATACTGGCGTTGCCCTCACGAATCGATGCCGCATGGTTCCAAGATTGGACACCGATTTCCAATCGCCAAATTCGACTGTTCCACGAAAAATGGGGGCCACGCGTTCAAACCATAACCGGCTTCGCCTGGCCGGTCGAACGGCCCGAAGTGGATGAAGTTTTCAGCCTTCTTCCTGAAGCCACGCGATACCCCTATTTTCTTCGTCTATTTCTGCGAGAGATCGAGCCCTCCAACGGACGGAAACGTCCCTTGGTCAAACGGCTTTTTACGAGGTATGTCGAAGCATGCCGTAGCATTGGCGTTAAGCCGGCTGCCTCTTCAAACCAAGAAGCGACGCGCCAGCAACTGGCCGACCTCGCCGTGAAGGGCCGCGACGAGATCGCGACCGCTGTGGTCATTCTTGAATGGTCCGCTCTTGCTAGTCCCGACAAGCCACTGTCGATGTACAACGTCGCAGAAGCTCTTCCGGATCTTCGGGAATACATTCTAACGCTGATGTCCTGTTCGTCTTCGGAATTTGCACGCCTCAGTGTTCCTTCCTCGCAAGAGTCAAAAGCTGGCGACGACGCATTTTCCCGCGAAGTGGCACCATCGGTGTCGCAGGGCGAAGCGACGATGCAGCTCGACGAAAATGCCATAGAATTGGTCGAAGAAGACCCCAGTCGCGTGATGAACGCGTGGGCCAGCGATCTTGAAGCTATCTCCAATCTGGCGTCTTCTGCCAAGGGGGGCGAGCCGGATTCAGATCTGGTCGAAGAGCTCCGTTCCCTTATCGGCTCACTTGAGAGCCACGTCAGCCATTACAGCCAGTTTAGGGGACAACGTCCGACTGCAGAGTTCACCGCTCGGATGCAAGAGGCTCTCCACGAGGTGAGAGGCGTCCTGGTCGAACTCGAACTATTGGCGGATGATCTTGCGCTTTTGGTCGAGCGCGTGTTCGATGCAGTTGCTTTGATCCCAATCAAAGCGCCTCTCGAAAACGTGCTTGAAGCAGAACGCTTGTTCGAAACCGCCCAGTTGGCGGCGCAGCATGTAGGTGAGACATACGCGCAGTACCAGGCGCCGTCGACGCTTCCACCAAAACAGTATCTCCTCCATGCCCAGTCTCTCCTCGAGACCATCGAGCACTCGGCCCGTCTTGCCTTCGAACGTTGCGAAGATGTTGTCGATTTGTTGCGATCAGGCGGTGTCGACGGGCAAGACCATAGCGATCGCCCTGGCGAGGTCAAAAATAGCTCAATCGAGAGCAATGCCTTTGCGGACCGGGCTGAGCTCCCCGATGTAGCTACATTTCTTCACGAAGACGACAACCCTTTCGAGATACCTTCACCCGAGATTGCCGAGGCGTTTGAAGAGCCTGCAATCGATCCGTTCGTGGCCGACATCAAATCCAAGGCCTCCGATCTCTTCGCGCATCATGAATGGGGCCTTGGGTATCATTTTGCCCGTGCGTGCGAAAAAATCATGCCGGCAACGGATATTGCATTCAGCGCGGACGAGTTGAAGATCATCGCTCTCGGTAAGGAAATGATCGGCTCAAAGTACGAGCCTGAGGGCTTTAAGGACTCGCTGGAAGCATGTGCGATTATCGCCTCCGAAATTGCTGCGTCTGAGACGAGTAGGGACAAAGCACGGCAGGTCGCGCTCTACGCTGCCGTGATCCCAACCGCCTTGTTCAACGTGTCCGAAAGCACCAATGCGTTCGTCATTATCGATCTTCTTCAAGCGAATAGCAGTTGTTCCGACTTTTTTCGGATTCGCGAAGTATTGGAGGAAAACCGAAAATCCAATTTCCCGCTGACCTTTCAAAACATCGCAGCGGCTGGGGACGCGAAGGCTGATCGGTCCTATCTGGAAGAACGCCGGCAGCGAATATTGGAGAAAATAAAGGCCTTCCAATCGTCGAACTTCCGATTCGCCTTAGGACAAAAGGTCAAGAAGGAATTGTTCTCCTCCCAGGGCGAACTCAATATACTCATGATGGCCATGCAGACGCCGCGAGCAAGTGCTGGCGCCGCAAGGTTCGCAGCCGAATTCGGCGACCGCGCTCGGATCATGCAATCACTGGAAAGACTTGCCGAGACTGTGGGCCATGGGCAGGTTATCGATGGTGCCGCACGAGAACGCTTGGTCGCATTTCTCTCCGATCTCGCTTCTATGTGCCAGGACTTTACCGATGCGACACGGCAGGCAGACGAGTTTCAGGCGACAGCAGGGCGCAAGGTTCTTGTCCGGCGTCTAATAGACGGTCTCGTGGCAGGAGTCGATCATTTTACGGCTCACCTGCCGAAGGACGAAAACGATCCCCTTATCCGCAGCGCAAATCAATATGCCAGCGACGTTCTGTCAAGCCTAGCCAGTGTCCTGCGCGGCGGTCAGACGCCGGATTTCGATCGGTCGGCGGTCAACCTTGCGCTCCATGTCCCGCTGTTTTGGCTGCCGAAAATGACATGGAGTCACGCCTGGATCCCCTCCCCTGCAGATAGTCCGAAGCTCATCAAAGCAATCACGGACTGCGACCTCCCCCGGCTCCGCCATACCAAAGACATGGAGTTCAGGCAGACGGTGGAGCAGCGATGCCAGGAGGACGCGTTCTTGGCGGCGAACGCACTTTTGCAGTTCTGGAAATACTTCGATGTGAGTGGACCCGAGTTTGAGGGTCTTGAAGCGCGCGTTGCAACGGCCGAGAGCGTCCGCCGCGGCCAGCTCAACACGCGGTATGAAAGCGTCGCCGCCCTGCTGCAGAAGGTTCGCCGCATGGCACTCGGCAGTTTGAAGGGCGCCACCGATCTCGAGGAGAGCCTTCGTTCGGTGATAACAAACAAACCGGTTGACGAGCTTGCGTGGGATTTCATGCCCGAGGAGGTGGAAGGCGCGCGGGTAACCGACGTCAATGCGGCTTTCGCCCGCCTGATCGACCTGGAAGAACAGGCGCGTAAACTCTTGGATGAAGGTAAGGCCGCACTTGCAAACCGGATAGCCGAACTCTTTGCGTCGGGCGACATCAACGACGGGGAAGGCCAAACCCTGCAAAAGCTCTTGGAGTCTGACGATCTCGCGACCCTTTCTGACTGGGTTGCGATGTTCGCACCGGGCGAAACAAGACGACCAATTTTAGAGGCTGGCGTTGCGAATAAGGACCTCGCGCGCTTCCGCTCAATCCTCGGCAGTATCAAGGGAGCCGATCTCGTTCAGCTCGGCCAAAGTCTTGCAGCTGGGACTGACGATGGTGTCTTCGGCATTTCAAGGCTTGGCTACGAGCAGCGGGACGAAGCAAATGAAATTCTTAAATCGTGGCAGCACTTCAAACGGCAGATGAAATCTGGGGTTGGAAGCCCTCAACTGTCGGCGAATCTTTTGGCGCTCCTTAGCCAAATTGCATATGACTGCCAGCTCGTAGAGATCAATAAAACCAAGAGCGACGACCGGCAACTTCTCGTCATCGACGCGACGATGAACCTGCCGTTTGACGTCTCATCGCTTATCTTGCCAGATTTCGGTAGCATGACGTCAGGCTCGTGGCAGATCGCCGCCGCTTACAACTCAGTTTCGACCAGCGACTTACTTTCTCTACCAGAAGGCGCAGAAAATCGGGGGACACTGGTTCTGTACTTTGGATCCCTACCAGCAGACCGCCGCGATAGCCTGAAACTCGAGTGCCTTCGCCGCCGTCGCAAACTTCTCGTCGTCGATGAGATCCTTCTCGCAACTGTGTTGACGATGCCGGAGCAGCGGCGTCTTGCGTTGTTCGAACTTGCTCAAGCCTCGACTGTTGCGAAGCCCTATCAGGACTACGGGCGCTCGCAGGTTCCGCCCGAAATGTTCAAAGGGCGTGCGAAAGAATTGGCAAGCATCATGGATCCCTTCGGATCTTACATCGTGTATGGGGGACGTCGCCTCGGCAAAACTGCTCTGCTCCGGCATCTTGCACGTCGAGCTCCGCCAAATGCGCAATTTGGCTACATAGACTTGGCGGATTCGTCTTCCAAATCTCTTTGGGAAAAAGCGTCTGCTGTCCTCGGCGGCATCTTTGTCGGAAAAGCTGTTTTCACGCCCGAGGCTTTCGAACAAGGCATCAAGGACTATCTGCAGGCTGATGGTCGTCGAAGAGTTCTCCTCATGCTCGATGAGGCAGACAACTTTGTCCGCCAGGAAGCAAAAGAGGCGCAGCATCACCACGTCTTGCGACTCATTTCCCTGATGAACGACACCAATCACCGGTTCAAGTTCATCCTCTCGGGGCTGCACAACGTCTCGCGCATCACCAAGGCCGAGAATTCGCCGCTTGCGCAAATTTCGAACGATCCTGTTCGGATCGGCCCTCTCGTCAATGGCGACGCCGGCGATGCCGAGGCACTCGTACGCGTCCCGTTAGCGGCGCTTGGCTATGAATTTGCCAATCGAGAAGATGTCTGGCGCATCTTGAGCTTTGCCAACTACTACCCAATCCTTCTGCAGGTCTTCTGCCAAGGTCTGCTCGACATCATTGAGGACCATCAAAAATCCACAGGCAAGCTGGTCTGGAACATCACGTCGGCGATGGTGGACCGTGCGCTGAAAGATCAGCGCATACGGGCGCAGCTCTACGAAAGCTTTGAAAAAACCATCAAACACATCGAGCAACGATATGAACTTCTAACCTATATCATCGCGGAGCGCGCGCTGATTGATGTTGGGGAAGGCATAGATGGTGATGGCATGACGACCAGCGAGGTGGCCGAACGTGCCATCAAATATTGGCCCGAGGCTTTCCCAAAGGGAAGTGACCCGGCAGAGATCGATTATCTCCTCGATGAGATGGAAGGTTTCGGCATCCTTCGCCGGATATCGGCAGGCAAATGGGGACTCCGCTCGAGGATGCTGCTCGATCTCATGGTCACCGATGAAGAAGACCTTCTTGCGCGCATTTATAGTTTCCACGGGCGCACACCCGAAGATCATTTCGATCCTAAGAATGCGCGTTCGCGGATCACCGTTGGCGGCCGCTCTGACAGCGAAGCACGGATTTCTCCGCTAACCGACGGCCAGGAAGCAGCGATACTAGATGCAAAAATCGATCCTTCCGCCACTTTCGTCATTTTCGGGCCGCAAGTCGCGAATGTCGAGCATGTTTATCTCGCCTTAAAGCGAACCAATAATCCGCGCTTGGTTGTCGAGGCAAGAGGCTGGCGCGATCGCGCGGATCTGATAAGCGATATCAAGCGGGCTCGCCAGGATGACCAGGTACTTGTCCTCATCATCTCACACCTGACAGATTGGAAACCCGATTGGGTTCGAGACGCGGCCAAGCAACCGAATGTTATTCGCGGGCGCGTTCGACTTGTGTTTGTTGGTGGAGCTCGGCATGCAGATACATGGTCGCAAGTATTTCCTTATGGGGTGAAGCTGCCACCACGGGTTCAGGTCGAAACATTGAAGCCGTGGTCGCGATCTTACATCGCTGCGAAGCTGGACACGATCAATAGCTTGAAACCGCAAACTATAGACCGAATACTCGACGTGACAGGCGGCTGGAACGATCTTTGCCAAACGCTTTTCGCTTCCGCGTCTTCGAGTACGATGGTCTCAAAATCACTTCAGGAGCTGTCGGCTTCTCTGACCGTGGAAGACGTTGTGACTGGTTTTGGCGTCCCGCCAGAATACATCAATACTTTCCAGACAGTCGCGGAATTGGACGGCGAAACGCCGGAAATGGTGTTGTCGTTACTCGATGACCAGCCTGCGGCATCGTCGGTCGTGCGCTTTGGTCTGTTGATGGGGATATTGACGATCACGGCTGCCGATCCCAACAGCGGATCCGGCCAAATTATTTCGACGAATAGCATCGCTAAGGTGATGTTGACGTCAAAGCTTTAGACGGTCCTATCATGGAGTGGTGGAATCTCCCCGGGCCTGCACGTTTCATCTCCGATTTGCTGGCTAGCCTCCTGCAACGGGGAATTGCGCTGGCGGAATGTCCGCGGCCGTTTCCAGAGGGGCTGTTGGACGCGATCGGCCTTGCCGCCGATCACGATTTCGCTCTTTCCGCCATACGCATCCGAGCGACAGACTTTGCTAAGGATGCTTCAATCGTTCATTCGCTAGCCCGCGGGCACGGGACCAGCGGCATTTCGATCGGTTCAATCGCCGAATTCTTGGCCTATCCCGAATTCTCAAACTCGATTTTTGTTGTGGAGGGGTTCGATTCTAGCGCTATCAGCCAATGGAGCGCATTGATCAGAGCCGTGCTTTACGAGCGAGTGAGGATCGGTCACGATGGCGGACCCTATCTGCTGGTCCTGCCACCCCCAGGACTAAACGATGACGATAAGCTACGGCTGTCCGCCGATCTTCCACGACAACAACTGATAGGGGCCGTAACTGCGGTTGATACCTATGCCTGGGCCGGAGCTATAGGTCTGTTGCATTCAGGTACCCTCATTGAAAATGTAGCTGTTGGTACTGTCCTTGAGATTGCTGCTTGGTCGCGTGACATTCTTGAGGCATCCAAAGCTTGGAGTGAAAACGACAAGCTTCTTCCACATGACCGCATTGCGGACATTGCTCGATCTCGTGCGTGGCCCTTCCCATCATGGGAGAACGGTCTTGTCGATCTTTGGGGCGCAGCTCCTGTTCCGCAAATCGCTGCCGCTTTTGCGCATGGATATCATCGGGAACTGCCGCGACGCATTTGGGCGGCGCAAATGAAGTCGATACTACCCTGCCTTGACATCGTAAGGCGTGGCGTCATTGCGAAGCATCAACAGGGCCTCTCACGTCTTGTCAGTATTGAGCACCCCTATCGAAGAATGTTCGGCTCCTCTGTAAGAGAGACCGTTGATCCCTGGGAGCTGGAATTCTATGACCTCGAGACGTTGCTGCAAGGCCATCTATCAGAAAGTGATCGGGCAGGGTTGAAAGCGCTCAGAGGCGCTCGCAATAATTTGGCTCATGGTCATCTCCTCGATCCGTCTAGGCTGCGGGACATCGACATTTGGTGGCAGCAACTATCAGAGCGCTTCCCGCCGGTTGTTCCGGGTTGGCGTTGGCCCCGGACCGGGCAAAAGCTGGTCCTGACCATCGGTCCATCGCTTGGCGGCAAAACCACCTGGGCAACCGCACAGGGGCTTCCCATCGTTTCTTCCTCGGCAATGGGAAATAGTGCCTCTCAGCGAGTTCGCCAGGAGCTGGAAACGAAGGTTCAGCAAGTACTGGAGTCGGGAGCCAGTGTCATTTTCGATGATAGGCATTTGAATTCGCTTCACAGGCAGGTGACCGTCGCACTGGTACCGCCCGATATTCAAGTTGAGTATGTGATCCTAGATCGGACGATCGACGAAAAAACTCTCGGACTTGACCCCCAAAAGGAAGCTGTCGTGCGCAAGCATCACGACAAATTCCAATCTGCGCTAGAACGGCACCTGTCAGGCGATGGGCTCGCCAACGTTACGGTACGCGACCTTCGGACGACGCGATGACCACTTAATATTCCTTTCACTGAGTTCCCCGTTCACGGCGGATGCGCCCGGCATCACACAAAAATTACGTCGCATGGGAATAGATACTTGACGGATACAGTTAGTATCCTCTATATAGAAACTATTCCCAGCAACCCTTAATGACGGCGAGCCCGAGGCTTTCGCCGAATGGAGACCCTTTATGCCTGCCTATATGAGCTTTTTTCCTCTCGGTAATGCGGATACAACCCTTCTTCGACTTGCCAATGATGATCTTGTCTTGCTCGATTACGCCAACATGCGTGGTAGCGACCCTACCGACAAGCGTATCGATCTGCCGAAGGCTTTGCGGGACGAGCTCGACGACGCAGGGCGCGATTCTTTCCGAGTCGTCGCGTTTACCCATCTCGATGACGATCACATCTGTGGCGCCTCGCAATTCTTCTGGTTCGATTACGCCCGGATTCACCAGGGCCCAGACCGCATTAAGATCGATGAACTCTGGGTGCCAGCCACGGCTATCACCGAGCCTGACTTGGAGGGCGATGCCTGGAGTATCCGTCAGGAAGCCCGCCATCGGCTGAAGGAAGGCTATGGCATCAAGGTTTTTTCGCGTCCGGAGAAGCTTGCGAAATATCTGGCCGAATGGGACTTGACCGTCGAGCAACGTCAACACTGCATCGTCGATGCTGGCGAGCTTGTCCCAGGCTTCTCGAAATACGATGCCGGCCAGTGCGAATTTTTTGTGCACAGCCCCTTCGCCTGGCGTACGAATACGGGACTTGAGGATCGGAACGAAGGTTCGATCGTGGTGCAGATGACCGCTCGTGAAGGCAACAGCGAGAGCTATGCTCTTCTCGGTGCAGACATCAATCACGAAACGCTGTCGCAAATCGTTCAGACCACACGCAAGCACGGTAACGAACATCGACTGCATTGGGATGTGCTGAAGCTCTTCCATCATTGCTCGTATAAGTCTCTTTCGTCTGTCAAAGGGGAAGATATCACCGAGCCTTTCGAAGATGTCCGATGGCTGTTCGAGGAACTCGCCCGCGAGAAGGAAATCATCGTCTCGCCGAGCTGGCCAATCCCGGAAAAAGGCACCCAAGAAGACCTGGATGCGCAGCCGCCGCATCGTCAGGCGGCCAACTACTACAAAAAGATTGTCAAGGATTCGAATGGTCAGTTCAAGGTGACGATGGAGACCCCGACCCGTTCGAGCCCGAAGCCGATCAAGCTCAAGATCACCGCGGCCGGTGTCGCCGTGGTCTTGACCGCAGCCGCGTCCATCTCGAGTGCAGCAGCCGCTGTTCCTACGCGGGCTGGATAATACTATGTGGCAGCCCGAGAATAGCATCGAAATAGAGGCGAGCGCGCTGAAAACTCCCCTCGCCCGTTCGTTGGCCGCCCACATCTTCGGCGCGTCTTCGGGATTCGCCACGTTGCGCGAATGTAGGTTAATGGATGAAATGGGTGTTGAGATCGTCTCGTTCGACATCCAGGTAGACTTGCCGCAACGGCCGGTCTACCCCATCAACCCTGTCGAAACGGTATCAGTCTGTTTTTTCCGCGAAAGCGATCACGCGCCAGCCGTCCTCGTGGCGCGTCCCGACTTTCCCGACACGCCGCATCAAAACCTGGTGCCGAGTGGACACCCGTGCGCGCTTTGTATCGACGATCGGCCGTGGGCCGACATCCGCAGCGGCTACACGGGGTCGGAATTAATGTTACGGATTCAAACCTGGTTTGCAAAAGCCAGTCAGGGCGAGCTGCATGGCGATGATCAGCCCTATGATCCGTTCTTTGCGTATGAGGGCGGTCACCAGATTATCGTCTCAGCCGATGGCGAAAGGGCGATGAATGACCGTACGCCGCTGAACGTCGTAGCAAGCGACTCGCGCCTCCGGTTCCTGATCGTGGGCGCTGCCAACCAGGCACGTCAGAGATCAGGGCAGCTCCAGGTCCACATTCTGCATGTTGATGTCGAGCCGCAAGCAATGCGGCGCATTCGGTTCGCGCCGAGGACGTTGCTGGAGCTTTCGGAAATGCTGGTTGAAAGAGGCGTCGATTTCTCCACACTACTTCAGACCTCGATCCTAGATTGGCACGCAGTTGGCAAGAATGATAGCGAGGATCGCTGGATTTTCTGCATCCTGTTGCGGATGCCGCAGGTTCACCCGCACACCGGCGTTGTAGGGGCGACAATGCCCATGGCGTTCATTTGCGAAGCCAGCCCTGGCGAAATCGGCGTTCGTATGGGCGTCCTCGATAGAAATACGTCCGAGGCTGCAAGGGGCATCCAATTTGTGCGTCGATTGTCGACTGCTCCGAATCTAACCGGATTGGATCTGCCTGTATACTACGCGCCGGTTCACTACGAGTTGGATGCTCAGCGCGGAACCGTGATTGCGGGCAAGACCACTGTAGACAAACGCCATATGGTTATGATCGGCGCAGGCTCGCTTGGCTCGTCGGTGTCAGAGACACTCGCGCGAGAGGGCCTATTCTCGTGGACTATTGTTGATGACGACGACCTCTTGCCCCACAATGTCGCCCGGCACACGCTAACCGGCGCCGATCTTGGACACGGCAAGGCGGAGAAACTCTCCAAACGCTTGCGGCTAATTCGACCCGACACGGATTCTGCCTTCATTCAGGAGAATGTCCTCCGCGTTACGCTGAGCGGTGAACTCGAACAGGCTCTCGCCCATGGAGAGCTCCTCTTTGACGCTTCTGCATCGGTGCCGGTATCCCGGTTTCTTGCTGATCACCCTTCCTCGGCGAGACGAGTTTGTGCCTTCTTCACACCGAACGGTAAGTCTGCGGTGCTGATGATCGAGTCCAGCGACCGGTCGACAAACCTCCGAGACTTGGAGGCATCTTACCTTCATGCCATCGCTAGCAATCCTGTCTTCACCGACCATCTGGGCGCCCCCCACCAATTGCGATACACCGGTGCTTGCAGGGCGCTGACCAACAGAATCCCAGCGAGCTCCGTCGCCATCCTGACCGGGCTGATTGCGCATGGCATCTCGACCAATATCATGGCTTCCGAACCTGTCGTGAAGATCTGGACGATTGATGATCGTGGTAGTGTAAGCTGTGTCGACCCCGAAGCTAAAGTCGAACGCCATGCAGTCGACAGCTGGACGATCCTCCTTCCACGGTTGCTGAGCCTCGAGCTGAAACAGCGGCGCGCCTTGGCGTTACCGAACGAAACGGGCGGGCCGCTAACGGGGATCATCGACTACAGTGCCAAGACGATCGCAATCACGCACGCGCTGCCCGCGCCGGTCGATAGCGTTGGGCTGCCAACCAGTTTCGTTCGCGGAACGCGACGGCTGCGCCAAGCAATCGAGCAGGCACAAGCGCGGACAGGCGGCCAAACGCGCTACATCGGAGAGTGGCACTCGCATCCTAGTGGCGCTTCGGCTAGCCCAAGCGGGACCGATCTTAAACAGATCGCCGATCTCTCAATGATCTTGAACCTAGACGGAATGCCGGCCCTTTCGCTCATTCTTGCTGAGAACGAGACCAGCATATTGATCGGAGAGGTGCGATGATCTCAGCCGACCTGCGTATTGGCCTGGCCCTCTCGGGTGGAGGCCTTCGAGCGGCCGTATTCCACCTCGGCGTGATGAAACATCTCGCCGAATTCGATCTGCTTGAGCAGGTCTCACAAATATCGACTGTATCTGGCGGGAGCCTCATTGCCGGGGCGGTTTTCTCGGAAGCGGCCGGGCAATGGCCGTCATCAGCGCAGTATCTTGAGACCATCTACCCATCGCTACGAACGCGCCTGGTTTCAGGCGATCTGTTCAGCTTTCGCGCACTCGGGGTCTGGGGGGTATTCAGAGAGAATATTCGCATTCTGTCAGCTCGTTCCCACATTTTGTCGCGCCTTTTGCAGCAACGTTGGGATATCAGAATGTTGCTCTCAGATCTCCCGGCGACGCCGATCTGGCACATAAACACGACATGCTTCGAGACAGGGAAGAATTGGCGCTTTACACGGGGTTCGATGGGCGATTGGCAGTTCGGAACACACTATTCACCGTTGGTCCAACTATCAGATGCGATTGCGGCTTCCGCCGCAGTTCCATACGTCATCGGCGCACTGAAGCTTCCTTTGCCGGGGCATGGATGGTGGCAGACCGACCCGGCCACCAAGCGACCCATTAGAAAGATCGAACCTATCTCTCGGACCGTGCGACTATGGGATGGCGGGGCCTATGAAAACATGGCCCTTGAACCCCTCTTCAAACCGATTGACGGATTGAAGGGATGTGATCTTCTCATTTGTAGTGACGCCTCCGGTCCCTTGGGTAGGCCAACGGCTCTGGTGCCTGGCTTGGTCGCGGGTCGGCTCGCCTCGCCCAGGCTTTTCGATATTGCGTCCGATCAGATTCGCGCGCTTCGCTCGCGCATGCTCATCAACGCGATCCGGCGAAATGAGATCAAGGGATTTCTGTTTCGAATGGGTACGACCGCGGGGCAGTTTGGTTTATCTGCTGAGGCCGTTCGCGGATATCTCAGTGATGACGGCTGCCTAAGTTGCCTGAACTACCCGACGAACCTAACGCGATTAACGGAGGCAAATTTCGACCGCATAGCGCGGCATGGAGCGGAAGTTGCGCAACTGACAATGGCGGCCTTCGCTGGCCCCACGAATACTCCGGTGAACCCGATTGCGGCTGCAAATCGCAAGTGAACCTCACGTGACGACCGTTGTATGGACAACGCGACGTGGAATTGTAACCTCGCGAGCTTACAGCACACCCCAGGCCCGAAACCTCCCCCTCCCGGTCATCTCCCTGAGGCCGAGCTCCAGAACAATTCGCCGCGCCGCCTGCGGCGTCACATCCAGCGTTTTTGCCACCATTCCGGCCGATACAAGGGGACGGGCCATCACCAGCTCAACCAGTTCCGGCAGTTTTGACGACGTGCGGCGTCCGTCCAGCTTGCGGTTCATCATCGTTTTCGCCAGAGTCAGCCGGTCATGCTCTTTCAAGCCAATTTCGCCGGCTGCGATCAGGCCGTGAGCAATGGCGAGCAACCGGGTCTCCCGATCACGATGCCGGCGCCGATCGACGGGAATGGTTTTCAGTCCGAGGTTGATGGCGGCGAGATGGGTGCCGGTGGTGACGCCGGACTGGCGCAAGATCGAGGCGGCTAATAGCCGACCGAGCCACGGCGCATGCTGCAGGACCGAAAGCTCGTTCCAGGCATCGAGGGCGACGATCGCCTGCAGCACCGCCGGCAAGTTTTCGGCCTGACGCAGCACGCCGCGCCATTCCTCTAGCTGAGCATCCTCGTCCCAGTCGAGGTCATAGACCAGTGTGTCTCTGTCAGCCGCGCTGGCGCGGCCGGGCCGGGTTGCGCTTTCGATCGCAGCCTCCGATCGGGCCAGCAGCGCATCGATGGCGGCATAGTCGACGCCAGGTAGATTTTCCACGTCATCACCATCGTCCCCTTCCCCTTCCCTATCGATGGCTACCGCGGGCCGAATGTCGTCGGCTGGCTTCTCTGCTTCAGCGCCAACCGGATTGATGTCCGACGTCTGTCGCAAAGTTCGGATACCCTCTGTCGATAAGGCCCAATCTGGCGACTGCGCAGCGATGCGCCGACGGGTGCGAAGCACGTCGCGGGCGATTGTCAGCTCATGGGTCGGTGTGCGAATATCTCGCGTGGCATCATGGAGGACGAGGTCTTCGAGATGGACGAGTTCGCCGTCGATCCACAGCGAAGCGCAGGCGTCGGCAAAATGAGATCGTTCGATCCATCCCTGACCGACCGGTGAACGGGCGATCCGTTCGTCGAGGCGCGCCAGTCCGATACCCGCTCGAAAAGCGGGCTCCATCAGGGCGGTCATGCTGATTTTCGCGAGATCGTAAGCCATTGAATTTATGGTAAATGATTTGTTATAGGAACTCTATCTGAAAGTTGGTGTTCCTCAAATGGTATGACTGCCAGTTGGCGTCCTAACCACCGATAAGTATCTCTTATCGATGGTAGATTGATTTCGCGGCCCAAATCAGCAAAAGTAGCCTTCGCCACGGTCCTTTGAAGCCTTGCGAGACCGGTTCAGGAGCCCAAAATGCCCCCTTTACAGAAGTCCCCTGTCGATCGGCGCGCTGAAGAGCTTGACACGATTGCCGCCGTGCTGCCGCTCGAGCGCCGCGACGAACTCGCTGAACTTCTGACCGACCAGGACGTTGAGACCCTGCGCCATCTCGTCAATCAAGGCATGGGCGACAATACACTCAGGGCGCTGACGTCGGATCTCGCCTACCTTGAAGCCTGGGGACTGGCGACGACCGGACGGTCCCTGCCCTGGCCGGCCCCCGAAGCACTACTCCTGAAATTCGTCGCCCATCATCTGTGGGACGCCGAGAAGCGCGTTTCCGATCCCGACCATGGCATGCCCGACACTGTTGCTCAAAATCTTCGCGGACAGGGGTTCCTACGGGCGACCGGACCGCACGCCCCTGACACGGTACGACGCAGGCTGGCAACCTGGTCGACGCTGACGAAATGGCGTGGCCTCGACGGTGCCTTTACCTCTCCTTCAGTCAAATCGGCGGTCCGGCTTGCCGTGCGTGCCGCGCCGCGGACACGGCGCCGCAAAAGCGCTAAAGCCGTCACCGCCGATGTGCTGGCACAATTGCTGGCAACCTGCGCTACGGAAAGCCTGCGCGATCTGCGCGACCGTGCGATCCTGATGGTGGCCTTTGCCTCCGGCGGGCGCCGGCGCAGCGAGATCGCCGGCCTGCGCTGTCAGCAACTGGTCGCTGAGGCGCCGATCCCGACGGAGGATGCAGGCCCCCTGCCCTCTCTTGCCATTCATCTTGGCCGCACCAAGACGACCAGTGGTGAGCAGGACGACGTCGTCTATCTCACCGGCCGTCCTGTGGACGCGCTGAATGCATGGATGGTTGCCGCCGGGATCGACGGCGGAAGCGTATTCCGGGCCATCGGACGATGGGGAAATGTCTCGCGTCACGGTCTTGATCCACAGTCAGTCAATGCCATCATCAAGCAGCGGGCTGAGATGGCCGGGCTGGATTCGAAGGAAATTTCAGCTCACGGGCTAAGGTCGGGCTATCTGACTGAAGCCGCCAATCGTGGTGTCCCCCTTCCTGAAGCAATGGAGCAGTCGCGTCACAGGTCAGTGCAACAGGCATCCAGCTACTATAACAACGCCACGCGAAGAAGCGGCAGGGCTGCGCGGCTGTTAACATAAACAGAAACAACCTCGCAATTCGGGAATAATGCGACATAAATACAGCGGTAACTGCACGTAGATTGAAGCCGGACTCCTGCATTTCATTGCCAACGACCCTGCCGCTGCACTGCTCGGCTCTCGTCAGGTTGGCAAGACCTCGCCGGCCATCGATATTGGCAAAACCGCGCCCTCCATCTATCTCGATCTGCAACGGAGACAAAACGGGCCGGGCCGTATGAACCGGAACCCTATCCTGCAAGTCATGATGACAGGCTGGTCATTCTTGATGAGGTTCACCGTCTGCCAGATGTTTTCCTGGTCCTTCGGGACGACTTTCCCGATAGTTTACTGCGCCCAGTGACCGTGGGATTATGCGCTGGAGACAGGTTTTCATTCGCACCTGTCTCGACCCCGATATTCCGCTGCTGGTCCCGCGCGCACCCGCTGAGACCGTTCTGGACCATGCTGGCACACCACCGGTCAGGCTCCTGAACGCAGCCGGGCTCGCCCGCTCCATTGGGATAAATGACCGTTGCCTCCGATCTCGTCCTTCCCGTCTACCTGCTTCTCATACGTTGCCTCAAACCTGGCGATCCAGATGCTGGTAAGCCGCTGGTCACATCACCAGAAGTCTATGTAGGCAACAGCGGCATTGCCCATGCGCGTCCCGAACCTGGAAGCGCCAAACAAATGTCTGAACATCCGGTTGTGGTTTCAGTTGGGAGGATCTCGTGATGGAAACTCTGCCCTCCGCGTCGCCCGAAGGTACGGCAGCCAGCTTCTACCGTACAAGGCCCGTGTCTGGATCGACCTCCTGCTGCCCCCTCCAGACCAGAAACCCTGGCCAATAGAGATCAAGCGGAGTCTGCCTTCTAAATTCGAGAAAGGGTTTCACCTCGCTTGCACAGATCTCCAGCTGAAATCGGGCATCATTGTCTGTCCCGGACCGGAGGCGTTTTCTCTTCCAGACGAAGTGACCGCGATGTCCCTCCTCTCCGCCGGCCACCTTTTGCCTGAGCAATAGCAGAATGCTCGTTGAGGTGGCGGCAATGCCACCCGCCCCTCCCCCGCCGGCGCGCTGCTGCCGAAGGTGGATCGGTTCCGGTAGGGCTTGCCTGGGGTATCGTCTTCGTCAGCCCGAGCCTCTGTCGACGTTGGGCGGCCATTGAACCCTGACTGGGCATCGCCTTGCGCACGTACATTGGACGACCGCGATCCATCCGTCAGCTTAAGTCACGACCTCCCCGGCCCCTTGACGGCACATCTGAAAGAGATCATCGCGGTATTCGCGCGCCCTGGAGGTTTAAAGTTCTCTCTCAACAGCAACGCCGGATTAACAGCAGTGCCAGCCGATAGGGGGAGCCCCCGTGCGTAAAGGCGTATGCTGCATCTTCCTGATCGCAGTTCTCGTACGCTGTCGTGTCTTTTTGCAGGAGATACGGGGCAGGGGGCCGCAACAGGCGTTGAAGCGTCAGCTGGCTTGACGTCGCTACGAAACAGCGATCGCTGGAGCAATTGGCAAAACCCTGTCAGCTGACAGGATTGCGGTCAACGGCTCCACCCCCTCAGCGCGCTGTCCACCGTCGCTCGTCCATTCAGTCGTCCAGCCCTTTGGGTTCCTCAGGAGAGCAGCCAAGGAGCGTGCACCACCGGGCCATGATGGGAAATACCTGTCACGCAGCCGCCACCAAAATCCTGTCAGCTGACAGGAAAGTCTGGTTCACAAAAAAACAGAAAGGGGAGGGGAGGGAGAAGGCCCAGCAGGATGAACGCGGCACCCCGAAGGCCCAGGTCACACACTGACAACTCAACTTCCGTCAGCCAGGAAGAGTGCCGTCAGACCCACATCCGACATCTCCGCAGACAGGCACCTGCAGCGAAGACGATGCAGGCGCGAGAACCGGCTCCTGTTTAGAACTCCGCTAGTTTTGATTGCATCAACACACGAAAAAAGAATCTCCCACAGACACGATTCGGGAAGACAAAGTCCCACGCCGCCACTTCGTTGCGAACCGTCAGGACGCAGCACCGACCGGACACGCCAGACAGGTTCCTATAGGCACTGCAGCGCCAGCGCCCGGCAATGTCCCCAGGAGGCAGGATAGCTATCCTGCCGGTTCTCCCGTTCAAAGCCAGCCCGCGTGGTAAGGAACCAGCGGAAATCAGAACGATTCAATATCCGGCGCCACGGCTATTGAAGCACGCTGAACCACGTCCGTTTGAAGGATCACCCGGCGGGCCGGGGCATCAAGCCCGTTAAGCCGTTCAACGATCAGGTTTGCGGCCGTTTCACCAAGTTGATAGACCGGTTGGCGCACCACCGTGACTGCCGGAGAGGTAACGGCAGTCCAGTCGGCGTCATGAAAGGAAACGAGCGAGAGGTCAGTTGGAATGGACAGGCCGATAGCCCTTGTCGTCTTGAATACCTCAAGGCCGATAACACTGTCCGAAGCAATGATTGCGGTCGGGCGATACTTTGCCTTAAGCATTGCCGTCACCATCTGGCGGGTCGTTTCCGGTGTTGCAGCTCCCATCTTAACCCAGGAGTCCATCTCCGTAAGGCCTGCCTCGCGACAGATATCAAGATAACCTTCGACACGTCGACGTACCGAGCCCGTGCTGATATCGCCTGGTGATCGGAAAACATGGTCGGGCGTATCGCAGGCCGTCAGATACGCTATGCGGCGGTGACCCAGAGCGATGAGCTGGCGCGTGATGCCTTCTGCTGCGTGCCTGTCGTCGGCAATCACGGTGTCAACGTCGAATGCTTCGACGCCACGATCAAGCAAGGCGAGGGGGCGCCCGGATCGCGCAACCTCCCGAAGATGCTCTGCATCGCTATCCTTGGCTGGGGAAACAATCAGGCCGTCTACTCGCTTGGCAAGCAGCGTACGGACTGCGGCTTTTTCAGCGGCGACGTCTTCGCCGGAATTGGTCAGAATGACGGTGAAACCGGCTTTCCTTGCGACATCCGTAATGCCCCTCACCGCAAGACTGAAGAACGGGTTTTCGATATCGCCGACCACGACGCCAATCGTCCCCGAGCGTCCCGTCGTCATGCTGCGGGCAAGCTCATTGGGTCGGTAGTCGAGGGCTCTCGCAGCCTCGGTTACGATTTCACGGACGCGCTCGCTTACCGTTCCGTATCCACCGAGCACACGCGCGGCAGTCGCTTTCGAGACCCCTGCCTTTCGAGCTACATCGGCGACGGTGACAGAGCCGTTTTGAACTGAATTCTGGTCCATGAAACTAGCCTTACAAGAGATATTGACGAGTGGCAAATGCGAAGATAACAATTGACTGAAATCAAAGAGACCGGTCTCATTCAATAAAGAGACCGGTCTCATAATAAAATGAGTAATACCCAGCATGTGATCGCATGGGCCGGATGAGTGGTTTGCACCGCTGTCCGGATGGGACCCGTGTGGTTTGAAAAAATCGCAGACAACAACACCAGAGGAGAATGAACAATGACATTTCCAGACGCAGTATCGTTACCCTTCACCAGAATTCGCGCCGCGCTTCTTGGCCTTGCGGTCGGTCTCTCGACAAGTACCTTGCCGGCCCGTGCTGCAGAAAATCCCTATGGTCTGATCGATCCTGGCACAATCAGCGTCGGTACGATGGGTGATGCCAAACCTTACGCTTTCACCACAGCCGACGGCAATTTTACCGGCTTCGATATCGAGCTTTTCCTGAACATCGCCGGGCGCCTGGGCTTCAAAAAGGACCAGGTTATTTTTACCGGTCAGGAGTTTGCCGCCCTCATGCCGTCCGTTGCCAACAGCCGTTTTGACATTGCCGCTGCTGCCATCGGTACGACCGCGAAGCGCAAGGAGGCCGTCGACTTTTCCGATGGCTATCTTGCCGGTTACCTTACCGTGTTGACGCCGGAGGAGAACATCAAGGGTGCGGCGGACCTAAAGGACAGGCGTCTTGGCGTCGTGCAGGGTACCCTGCAGGAGATTTATGCCCAGAAGAACTTTAAAGATGCAGCCCTCGTGAAATTCCCGGACAACAATTCGGCGGTATCAGCGCTCAACAACGGCACGATTGACGCCCACTTCCTCGATTATGAGGCGGCGAAGGACTATTCCGCCCGTTACCCGGTGCTAAAAGTTGCCGTCAACATTCCGAGCTTCGATGCACCTGCGGGCTTCGTCATCCGCAAGGGCAATGATGCCCTGCGGGCGGCTCTGAACAAGGAGCTGCATGCCGCGATGCAGGACGGTACCTGGAAAAAACTGCACGAAAAATGGTTCCCGGGCACGCCGATGCCGGACGCATATCTTCCCAGGCAGTGATGCCAGCTTCCGGTCCGGCTCATCAGGGTCGGACCGGCTTTTCTTCTTGCAAGGGAATATCAGATGAACTGGCTTGAGAACTTGCGTCGCAGCTTCCTTGACTGGAATGCGATGGCTGAAGTGCTGCCGACCATGATTACGGTTGGATTGAAAAATACGCTGATCCTCGCCGCCACATCGACCATACTTGGTGTCGTGATCGGCATGATACTTGCCATCATGGGCATATCGCGCTCGCCATGGCTGCGCATTCCTGCCCGTGTCTACACAGATATATTCAGAGGACTTCCGGCGATTGTGACCATCCTTCTGATCGGTCAGGGTTTTGCCCGCGTCGGACGTGAACTCTTCGGCCCGTCGCCTTATCCGCTCGGGATTCTTGCGCTCAGCCTGATTGCCGGTGCCTATATTGGCGAGATCTTCCGGTCTGGCATTCAGAGCGTCGAACGTGGGCAAATGGAGGCATGCCGCGCGCTCAGCATGAGCTACGGGCAGGGGATGCGGCTGATCGTGGTGCCTCAGGGGGTTCGCCGCGTGCTGCCGGCGCTCGTCAACCAGTTCATCGGCAACGTGAAAGATTCCAGCCTCGTCTACTTCCTGGGCCTGCTTGCCTCGGAGCGCGAGATCTTTCGCGTTGGTCAGGATCAGGCCGTTGTGACAGGTAATCTCTCGCCACTTTTGCTGGCGGGCATCTTCTATCTTGTCGTTACGGTCCCGCTGACACACGTTGTCAACACCATCGACTTTCGCCTGCGCGTCGGCAAACAGCGTCCGACGACAATCACCAGTGGTCTTGAGGAGGTCAGCGAACTCGATAGCGCCACGCGTTCGTCCCAGCCAGCGTTTACCGGTGGAAGCGTCGACGTTCGGCAACTCGCCATGGCCTACGGTGAACTGGACGTGCTGAAGGGGGTTGATCTGTCGGTCAAGGCTGGCAGCGTCACCTGCATCATCGGCCCGTCTGGGTCGGGAAAGTCGACGTTGTTGCGCTGCCTTAACCGGTTGGTCGAGCCAAAAAGCGGCGACATCCTCGTCGACGGGCAGAGCATTCTCACGATCAGGCCGGAGCGTTTGCGCCGTCGCGTCGGCATGGTTTTTCAGCACTTCAACCTCTTTCCCGATCATACTGCGCTTGAAAACGTCATGTTGTCGCTGACGAAGATCAAGGGGATGCCAAGGGCGGAAGCCGAACGGATTGCCAGAGCGCGGCTCGCCGACGTCGGTCTGGCAAGCCGCCAGCATCATCGTCCAGGCGGCCTTTCAGGCGGACAGCAGCAGCGCGTTGCGATTGCCCGCGCTCTCGCCATGGAGCCTGAGGTCATTCTGTTCGACGAGGTGACAAGTGCACTCGACCCCGAACTGGTAAAGGGTGTCCTCAACCTCATGGCTGATCTGGGCAAACAGGGCATGACGATGATTGTCGTGACGCACGAAATGGGCTTTGCCCGCCGTGTGGCTGACCAGGTCGTGTTCATGGACGAGGGGCGTGTCGTTGAGGCGGGTACCCCGGAGGCCGTTTTCGATAAACCGCAAAGCCCGCGGCTCCAGCGTTTCCTCGCGGAAGTACTCTGAGCTCAATGCCAAGGAGAATAACAATGACACAGACAATAAGATGGGGCGTGCTTGGCTGCGCGGACATTGCTGCCAGGGCGGTCATCCCCGCCATCCAGTCCAGCCGTCTGGGGCGCGTTGTGGCAATTGCCTCGCGCGATGCCGGCAGGGCGAAGGAGATGGCGGCCCGCTTCGGCATCGCCAGGGCCTATGGCAGCTACGAGGAACTGCTTGCCGATCCGGAAATCGACGCAATCTACAATCCTCTGCCCAATCATCTCCATGTGCCCCTGACGATCAAGGCGCTGGAGCAAGGCAAACCCGTGCTCTGCGAGAAGCCGATTGCACTTGATGCCGCGCAGGCGATGGAACTGGCAGTGGCACAAAAGGCCGCGGGCCTGCCGGTCGCAGAAGCCTTCATGGTGCGTCACCATCCGCAATGGAAGAAAGCACGCGCGGTGATCGCCGAGGGGCGCCTCGGCGAGGTCAGGGCCATCCAGACGATCTTTTCCTACTATCTCGACGATCCCGGGAATGTGCGCAACCAGGCTGATATCGGTGGCGGGGGTCTGTTCGATGTCGGGTGTTATGCCATCAACACGGCGCGCTTCCTCTTCGATGCAGAACCGTTGCAGGCGATCGCTCTTATGGAGCGCGATCCCGTCTTCGGCACGGACCGGCTGACGAGCGGGATGCTCGGGTTCCCCCATGGCAGGCAACTTGTCTTCACCTGCTCAACACAGCTTGCCCTGACCCAGAAGGTGACGGTCCTCGGTACCCGGGGTCGTATTGAAATACCGATACCTTTTAACGCGCCGGCAGATGTGGCGACCGTGATCGTCGTGGACGACGGTTGCGATCTTTCTGGTCGTGGTCGCGAGTTGATCGCTGTCGATCCGGTCGACCAGTATCGCGAGCAGGCCGACGCCTTTGCTTCTGCCGTTCTGACGGGAGAGCCGCTTTCGGCGGGCCTGGATGATGCCATCGCCAATATGAAGGTGATCGACGCGCTTGTTCGCTCGGCGACAAGCGGCCGCTGGGAAACTCCCTGATCCTTTCTAACAAGCACGCGAACGAATTGAGAGAGACAAGCATGAGAAAAAATATCATTACCTCCGCGGTCATCATCGGTGCTGGAATTTTCGGGGTGTCCACGGGATTGCACCTCGTCCGGCGCGGCGTGAACGTGACGATAATAAATGACGGCCCACCGGCTAACGGCGCTTCGGGACGTTCCCTTTCCTGGCTGAACTCCGCCAGGATGCGCTCTCTGCCTTACCATCTTCTTCGCGTGGCAGGCATCGACCGGTATCGGACGCTCGCCACACGCTACCCGGATGCCCGTTGGCTCCGCTTTGATGGGGGCCTTACCTGGGATGCAGAAGGGGAGGGCAACGAGATTGAGCAGGCTTTCGATTATGAGACCTCGATCGGATATGACGCCACTCATCTGACCGCTGGCGAGGTCCAAAATGTGACACCCGGCGTTGACGCTCGCACAATTCCGTCGTCTGGGGCGATCTTCAATGCGGGTGAGGGCTGGGTTGACCTTCCACACCTGATCAATCAACTGCTGAGCGAGTTTTCGACGCTCGGAGGTACTCTTGTAACCGACCAGGGAAAAGCCAGGATTCTCATAGAGAAAGGGCGCGCGATCGGCGCCGAGACAGCGTCGGGAATGCGCATGGCCGCAGATGCGGTTTTGCTCGCAACCGGCCCGGACGTGCCGAAGATGGTTGCCGAAAGTGGCACGACAATCAGCGACGGGACACCGGTCGCGCTTCTTGTTCAGACCAAGCCACTTACCCATCCTCTCCGGGCAGTTCTGAACACTCCGCGGGTTGCGGTTCGACCGGCCCCCGGCGGAGCGTTATCCATTGACGCCGACTGGGCGGCGGACGAGGGGGTGAAGATTGGCCCCGACGGCGGGTATGTAATCGACAATTCGGTCGTGCGCTCACTGCTTGAGGAGGCGTCCAGAGTGCTCGAAGGCAACCCGGAGCTTGAGGTTGCTTCCATTGGTGTCGGCGGCAAACCAATCCCGGGCGATGGAGAGCCGGTCCTTGGTGGTCTGAGAGACATTCCCGGCTATTACGTCGCATTCAGCCACAGCGGCGCAACGCTGGGTCTGATCGTGGGTGAACTGCTTGCCTTTGAAATGGCGACGGGGGCGGAGCATCCCATGCTCGCCACCTTCCGGCCGGAGCGAGTTTCAGCGCAGTAAATTCGCCACGACGACCTGCCATCGCGGTCGATGGTGGCGGGTCTCTTCGATGCCTTCGAGCCCTTGCGCTTAGAACGGCACTGTCGGCTCGAAGCTGCATATTTGGCCAACTCAAAGAACAAACTTTGATTGTGATTTCAGACTCAAGTGGTTACCAGTGGGCCTCTGCGCGAGTGATGGCTTCAAACGCTTCGACCCTTTTCGCCCAACAAAGGGAAGAAGGCGGTCTCTGATTTTCGCCCTTTCTGACCGCTTGGAGCCCTAGTGACTAGCACCTGAGCCCTTCCACCTGCTAAGACGGAATGGAGAAACAGGAGTTCTGATTGGGCTGCTTTGGCCCAATTACGGTCATCTAGCGTTCTTGCAGTGTCATTTCGCCCCCAGCTGAACCGGCCCCTGTCATGTACCAGGGCTCTCTGTGATCCCGCCAGTGCCATTCGCTGCCGACAAGCGCGGCCAGTTGAGCTTCTTTTTACGACAAAGCCGCTGGAAAAGACCGACCGTTGCGTCGCGGACTGATGTGGATAATCAGTCTCATCCCGTGGCTTTCGCAGGTTGACCCGCCGCGCGCAGCAAAGCCATGAGTACCGGGCCAAGTGAGAACTCTCCTCGGCTTGCCCGGTTGGTCAGGTCCCTGAGATACCCACCCGGCGAGTTGATATGTCCGCCGCGCTCCAGGATGCAGGCAATTGTCACTGCCGCATTTTCAGGTCCCATCATTTCGCAGGCCTCCTGATACGCGGAAGGGCTTACGCCCAGCATTGATCGCACGACCACCGCCGCTGTCATCAGCTCGCGCCAGTTTCGAATTTGTCCTTCAGGCCCGTAGTTTGAAATTTCAGGGCAGGCCCGCAACACAAGACTTATGGGAAACGCCTTTATCGGCGGGTGCACGGCCTGCTTTTCCAGCCCCGGCTTCGCCTCCAGCTCTTTTCCGGAGCTAGGTTCAAGTTCATTAGGGTGGTTGGTATTTGAATTCTGTATGTGACGCTCAATCTGGGCATCATTGGTAGTCATTTTTGACGTAAAATCATCAGAATTCAGCAGCTTGATGATATCTTGCTGCAGATCGGCCATTTCTCTCCCCAGTATCTGGAGATCCCGAAGGCTCGGTGTGCGGGGTATGCGTCTTACGAGCTCCAGATATCGCTGCTCAATCTGATCCCAATCGCCAGGTGCGCCTTCCTCCACTGCTGCTGTAACAAGCTTGCGAATGTCCCGCCTGCTGATTGTGAGGTTCTCCCTGGCTCTACGAAAGGCAATTCTATCTGCAGCTACCTGCTGAGCAAGACATGCAAGCTCCTCGGCTCGCATCAGAAGCGGCGAAATATCAAATCCGAAAGCATGCTCGATCGACCCGCCACTGTCCTTTCGGGCATATCTCTTGCCGTTTGCACTGTCTCTGCGAACGATAAGCCCCGCTTCGACCAGCAATGCCAGGTGACGGCGCAACGTGGCGCCTGCAATACCATGCGCGCGGATCGAGAGCTGAATGTTTGACGGAAAGACCACCAGCTGAGCATCCTGGCGAAGTTCGTTCTCAGGATAAAAGCTCAGAAGTGCATCAAGCACGGCCAGACTGCGGTCGTGCAGCCCCAATACCTCTCTTGCTTCCGAAGTGTCCCGGAAGACCTTCCATTTGTCGGCTGACGCGCCCTGTTTGATCCTGGTGGTGGCAACCTGCCGCCTCACAAGCGCAAGCGTCACCGGCCGCCGCCCAAAGGGCGTCGTCACCTGTCCATCTTCCATCATCCTGCCTCTTCAAAAAGGCAAAAGAAGAACACTCACCAAAACGGTGCCAAACACTCTTGACTGGGATTCATGGAAATGCGATTCTCTAGTTGTCACACATCGAGAAGGGCTTCCATGACGGCAACGTCCAGGGGGCCTTTTTCTTTTGCTCGTTCCCTTCCTTGCAAATGTTCCGAAGCTGTCCTTTTGCTCCGGTCTAACGTTTTGATCTTTCACGCGTGAACCGTTCCGCAAGGGCGGGCAGTTCAGCTTCGATAAACTTCAGGAATTCTGCTCCAGCCGCCGTTTCGGCGGAAATGCGAATGTCCTTCGAAGAAGCGACATAGTTGCCCACCCGTTGACCTTCACTGTCTACGATCACCCGAGCCGGCATTCTCGACGAAGCCTTCGGCTTCAGGGCGTCCAAAACAGCCAGAAACCTCTGATCGGAATTCATCCGCTTTTCCGCAGCCTGTGCCTGTGACAGCACGTCGTGAAGATCGTCCACCGCTCCGGACTTTCCGGAGAAAGCCTTGGCAAATTCGGCCCATCTTGGACGCCCCACCTTTGGCGCGCGTCCAATCGCCTCAATGAGGTCCGATGGCACGGTGCGATAGACCGCCCTCATCCTGGCAAGTTCAGCATCATCGATGGACAGGGCAGCATAGATATCGCGAGGCTTTATCCCGGCCTCATCCATCCGGCGCGCAAAAAGGGCCCGCTCGATCCAGGTCAGGTCCTGGCGATCGGCATTTTCAATACCCTGCGCAATGACGAGCTCGACGTCGGAGATTTCGACTTCGATCGCCCGGACCGGGATGCCGAGCTCCTTTGCGGCCTGCAGACGACGGTGTCCGTAGACAACCTGATAGCGATCGGGGGACGAGGGCGACTTGCGGACCTGGATCGGGACCTTTTGACCCTCCGATCTTATGGAGTTACGGAAGGCTTCGAAATCTCCAGCACCGTCGTCGGGAAGACGATCCGGGAAGGGGGATGGATCGATTTTTGACGGGTCGAGCTCCCTGATCGCGCCGCCACCCGATTCCACAAGCGCTTTCAGGCGATCACGCTCGGATTTGATATCGTCGATGGCCCTGTGTGCAGCGCCGATGACCCCGGCACCGACACGTGCCGAAGGTGCCGGCTGTTGCGGAGCTGCGGTCTCATCAGTTGACAGCCTGTTTTCGAGTTCCGCCGACAACAGGCCAAAACTCGCTACAATTGACTTGCGCGATGACTTGGTCATGAGCGCCCCCAGCTATTGTTGATCAGTTTTAGTATCGCCTCATTGACGGCGTCGACGGCTTCCCGGGCGCGCTTATGGGTATCACGTCCAATCTGGCCCATTTCGAGCTCGTAAATCGACCGCTTGGCAAGCCCGGCCGCCTCAACCGCCGTGCTTTCGATCAGGGTCGGGAGCAGGACGTCTGTTCCAAACAGATGCCGCATCATCGCGACGACCTGCGATTGCGGCGCGTCGTTCGGATCGTGGCGGGTGATAAGATAGCGTATGAAATCCTGGTCGAGTTGCGCACCGCTCTCGTTCAGGACGCTGATCAGATCGCCCATCATCAACAGGAACTGGCTCATGGAGGCTACGTCAAGCATTGCCGGATGTACGGTGATAATCATGCTGGTTGCAGCATAAATTGCGCTGAGCGTCAGGAACCCAAGTGACGGAGGCGTATCGAGAATAACGATATCATAGTCTTGGTCGACTTCCGAAAGAACGAGTTTCAGTCGCTCGAAGAAGATCGCCCCTGAACCGGATTTCTGTGCGAGCACCCGTGGCGTCTCGTGTTCATACTCCATGACTTCGAGGTTGCCGGGGATCAGATCTATCCCATCGAAGTAGGTCTTGCGGATGATGTCACGGATCGGTCGACGTTCTGCATCGTCATATCGAAGAGCCGCGTAGATCGTTTCGTTTGCACCGACGTCGAATTCGGGCTGGGCGCCAAACAGGGCGGACAACGATGCCTGCGGATCAAGGTCCAGAGCAAGAACGCGGTATCCCTGCAAGGCGAGGTAATGCGCAAGATGGACACAGGTTGTTGTCTTGGCGCTGCCGCCCTTGAAGTTGGCGATGGCCAGGACCTGCAGATGCTCGCCTTCGCGTCTCCGTGGCAGAAACCTCAGCGCTTCGGTTGGCTTCTGGGCAGCAAAAAGCTCGCGCAATTCGTTTATCTGGGCGAGCGTATAGAGGCGATGATTATTTTCCAGCCGCCCGGGGATGGGGCCGCGCCCTTCGCTCGACATGAGCTTCAGAGTAGAATCGGGTATGGAGGTCAGCTTGGAGACTTCGTTCGTCAGGAACGGTCGAAGGCTCTTTTCCGATATCGGAGGATACATACGGGTGCGAAGCTGCTGTAACTGCTGCGACAGAAGGCCCGCATGGCGCATGATCTTGCCGCCCGCGTCTTCCTTCTGACCACTCGTGGTTTCTGCTTGTTTCGCTATCGCCATATCGCCCCCTTGGCGGGCAGCATTCGGTTTGCCGACCATTGCCCGCCAAAGATACAACATGATTCTGTCCGCACGTCCAGCCAGTTAGGGTTAACAAAGCCTTAACGGGTTAACGTCTGCGGCCCATAACCAGTGGGATGGAAACTACCTTTCCCTATATTTTTCCGTAGCTTAACATGATACCCGCACGGGACTGATCCCAGTTTGTTCTAGGGTTAATTGCACATGGGGAGAGGTTATCGAAACGCCACTGTGCGTGCCACGGTGAGGCCGAGCGCGCGCGACTCATCAAAACGCGGATTTGTAGGATTCAACAACTGCCACCCGGTCCTGAGATGTGCTGATTTCCCACGAACACAAACAATGGGGAAATTCATGGATATCATTGCGATCTCAACACCTCGGAACGAGTCCGAAAAGGATCTGCTTTCAGAGCAGCACAAGCTTCGGGCAAAGGTCTTTTCAGAGCGCTTGGGATGAGACGTCAACGTCCATTGATAAAGTCACACCGCGATTCGTCGCCTGGAGGAGAAATGCGTCATCAGACAAAATCGTTTATCGTTGAAATCAGGCAGTCCCGGAAGCTGAAACCCAGTACCCAGAAATCGTCGATCTGGGGAGAACGGGATCTGAGCATCTCCGAAGATCACGTTACTCCCGCAAACCCGGTCGTGGAGCCGGCCGCTGTCGAGAACGGCGACCAGCGCTGAGACCACATTCAGGCGCGATCCCTCAACCAACATTGCGAGCCTCGACCGCGGCGGCCCGTGCGGCGAACGAATTCGGTCGCACGTTAAGCACCGGCGGCTTATGGAAGATGTCCATTTGTCATCTGGCGCGTGACGTGCAGGCATCCTGTCCACACGCCCGGCGAGGTTCGGCTCAGACGACAACTGTCTCACCATCGCCCGGAGTTCGCAGCCTGTCGGCGAAACCGTTGACACGAGCGAACGTCCGAAGGTCAGCCCGGCTGACAGTGCAGTGGTTCACCGCTTCCATATGGCAACAGATCAGGAGGGCTTCAGGGGCCGCCCGGTGTACCGCATGCACATCCCGCGTTCCCATAATGATGCCGCCCTCGATTCCGACGACCATTGCGTAGCCGGTGTTCAGAATCGCCACGTCTGGTCGGTGAACATTTAAAGCAGCCGCAACATCCTCTTGCCAGATCGTATCGCCGGCGAGGTAGATGGTCTTTGCACCGGCCTGCTTGAACACGACTCCGCACGCCTGACCAAGAACACTGCCAATCCTGGCGTAGTGCGCTTCGGTCCCGTGGCGACCGTTCGTCTTGATAAGCTGCACGCCATTGAAGCTGGAGGTGTCCGAAAGCACACGCACGTCGGAGAAACCCTGACCCCGGATGGTTGCAGCATCCGCGTCATTCTGCGCAAAAATCGGCAAGGCCTTCGGCAGGACCTTTCGTGCCTCCTCATCCCAATGGTCTTCGTGTAGATGGGTGATGATCACCGCATCCACGTCGATGATTTCTTCTTTCGTCATAGGAAGATGCACGAGGGGATTGCGCTCTTCGCTGTTTACCGAGCCTTCAAAGCCCGGCCAGGCATGACGATCCGAAAGCATCGGATCGACAAGGAAGCGAACGCCGCCATAGACTATCTGGAGCGTTGCATTGCGTATCTGGGTGATCCTTACGCTGCCTTGTGGCGCGGCTGCATCCTGCGCACCTGCCGGAAAGGCGCCTGCGACAAGTGCAGCGCTGGAAAATGTGAACAGTTCTCTGCGCGTGGTCATGAATTTCTGTCTCCTGAACAGGGGTGTTAGCGAGCGAGGAAGGCGTCGGTGGAAATCACTTCGCCATAGGCGAAGGCCAGCGCCGCCATTAACGCCGCATGCACCTGGGCTGCCGGCGTGGTAATGCCTTCGAAGTCCAGATCACGCGTGGCGCAGGCATCGTGGATCGTCGTGGTTTTATAGCCGAGATCATTGGCCGCACGTACCGTCGCATCGACGCACATATGGCTCATCGCACCGACGATCACGACCTGCTCGATGCCTTTTTCGCTAAGCAGACCGCTTAATCCCGTATTCCGGAAAGAGTTCGGGAAGTTCTTGGTGATGACCGACTCGCCGGGCGCCGGGCGCACCGTATCGTTGATCTCTGCCCCTGTGCGACCGGGGATGAAGAGCGGCCCCCCAGACATTTCATGGCGGATGTGGACGACAAGGTCTCCTTCAGCGCGAGCCTGATCGATGACGCGTGCGGCGTTGGCTGCGGCGGCCTCGATCCCATGCAGAGCGAAATTGCCTGATGGCCAATATTCATTCTGCAGGTCGACGACGAGAATGGCGCGGTTGGACATAGACTTTCCTTTCGTGGTTTCGGATTGCTTGCTTTGAGTATCGCCTTGCGCCATGGTCTCACCATTGGCGTAATCGACAGAATTAGAGGCAATATCGCCACATGACGGACGTAAAAATCGGTATCGTGCTATATCCGGGTGCGCAGCTTTCTGCCGCCCTGGGCCTGACCGACCTGTTCAAGGTGGCCTGTCGGACGGCTGACGGCTCAGAGCACGCATCCGCGCGCCTGCACGTGCGGCATCTGCAGGTCGGGGTCAAAGCGGAGCCCGTCGTTGCGTTCGACAGCGCTCCCGATGCAGCCGAGGAAGGCACAACCCCTTGCGACGTGCTGATCCTGCCGCCCTCGCTGGAGCCGCCAATATCAGCGGACGTCGCCGCTCCACTCGCGCGCTGGCTGCGCGCACGCCATGGCGAAGGTTCTGTACTGGCTTCCGTCTGCGCCGGGGCCTTTCTTCTGGCGGAAACCGGACTTCTCACCGGCAGGGCAGTCACAACTCACTGGGGCTCTGCCGACGCCTTCCGCTACCGTTTCCCCGATGTGGTGCTTGATACCGATCGGCTGATTATCGACGGTGGCGATATCATCTCGGTGGGCGGGCTGATGGCGTGGACCGATCTCGGTTTGAAGCTGGTGGAGCGTTTTCTCGGTCCTGTGGTGATGGCGCAGACCGCTCGGATGCTGCTGGTCGATCCACCGGGGCGCGAGCAACGCTATTACAGCGGATTCGCCCCACGGATGACGCATGGGGACGCAGCCATCGTCAAAGCACAGCATTTTCTTCAGGCAAATGGAGGCAACGACGCACGGCTTGCGATCCTGGCGGAACAGGCAGGGCTGGAAGAACGCACCTTTCTTCGTCGCTTTCAGAAAGCCACAGGTATGACAGCGACCGACTACGCTCAGCGCCTTCGGGTGGCCAAGGCCCAAGAGCTTTTGCAGTTCGGCGACTTTCCGGTCGACCGCATCGCCTTTGAGGTCGGCTATTCGGATTCGGGCGCGTTTCGCAAGATCTTCTTTCGGATTGTTGGCTTGACGCCTGGAGAATATCGCCAGCGATTTCGGACATAGCTGCGAGGCGTCCGGACATTATCTGCAACAGGAGTGCAGCGGGCAACGCCGATCCAGGAAGATGAAGAGCATCGGAGAAACCAGCATAGCGCCGTCCGCAGGGCGGGGTTTCGGGAATTCTCGTCGCGCCGGAGTGGGAAACAGGGCAGCCGCAGGAGCCTCAATATCGTGGCCCGAAGGGGAGGCGGGACCGACTGCTCCCTAGTCCGGCGTTCCCGATGACCGCCGCGCCGGCCAGCCCCGGATGCATGACTTGACCCGTTTTTCGTCCTCAGAAAGCGGGAGTTTGAGGGCGAAATCCGCAGCCTCTATGGCTTTGCTCATCTGGCTTTTCTGTGTGTCTGCACCCCGGTCGTGGAGTGACCACTTCTGCTCTACTGTCCGACGTATCCAGAAGAGTAGACGTCGCGATACCTTCAGAAGGAGTATTTCAATATCGATCCGGTCGTGGCGATTTATAAGACACATTTTCAGCCCGCCGACCGGTCGTCACTTGACCAGTCTTCAGAAAAAACCCGCGACCTCTTTAGCGAAGCTGTCGAGATGGGGGTCGGCCGCAACGGCGTGACCGTGCCAATACGGGGTCCGTCAGGGGAGCGCAGCCTTTTTTCCGCGACATCGAACATGCCCCGGCGAGAATGGAAAGATCTTCGCACATCTGCCCGGCACGATCTGATGCTTTTGTCCCACTGTATGCACGAGCGATTTCTCTCTATCACCGGCATCCGCGCGGGGTATCACAGGGGCCGCCGCTGTGCGGTGTCCGCATCGGACATCGAACTTTAGGCAGCATCCCGGGCTTTGAGCCACAGACCGAATTCCTGAACAACGCTCACGACCTTATCCAGGCGTTTCCCGTCCTCCGTAAGAGCGTACTCCACCTTGACCGGTACGGTCGGATAGACGGTGCGTTGGACGAGGTGTGCTTCTTCAAGTGCACGCAGATCGAGGGTGAGCATTCGCTGCGAAATGCCCGGCACTAGTCTCCGAAGTTCGTTAAACCGCTTCGGCCCGTCCACGAGAAACGATACAATCAGTAACCTCCAGCGCCCGCCAAGCAGACGCATGGCCTCTTCAACAGAGCAGCCCGACACGGTGTTTTTCATCCAATAACCCTTTTCGCCACACCAGGTATAATTTATATACCTAGATGACAAATTTCTGCGTTCTTACGTTTTTATACCGCCCGAACTACATGGAAGTCACGCCTTCTTCAAGCTGGAGAAAGGTGTCGAATCCATGGAGACCACCGAGAATGAAACTGTACTACATGCCTGCCGCCTGCTCGCTTTCACCACACATCGTGGCAAACGAACTCGGTCTCGACATTGAGTTCGTCAAGGTCGATCACAACGATCATACGACTGAACATGGACTGAACTTTTACAACGTCAACCCGCACGGCTACATACCTGCGCTGGAGTTTGATGATGGCAGGGTGCTGCGGGAAGGCCCTGCAATCGTTCAGTATCTTGCAGACCAGAAGCCGGAAAAGGGTCTTGTTCCCGCAAACGGAACGTTTGAACGATACAAGCTTCAGGAGATGCTTAGCTACCTCTCGACCGAAATCCACAAAGGCTTCATCCCACTCCTTTATGCGTGTTTGGCAGGTGACTACATCGAGACAGCAAGACCGAAACTGGAAAAGCGTTACGCATGGATCAATGACCATCTAGCCGACAAGCAGTTCCTCATGGGGGATAAATTCACGGTCACTGACGCATACCTGTTCGCCTTGACGGGTTGGGGCCAGGCACCCTGGCTGAAGTCCTATTACAATGCGCCAATCCGTTTTGACGGTCTCCACAACCTGAAAGCATGGTACGAACGGGTAAAGATCCGTGAGGCCGTGCAGACGTCGATCCTTCAGGAAGGACTGGATTTGAACTGACAACCACCATGCCTCCTTGCCCATCCAGGGAGGCAACTGTGGCAACGGGCTGCTTTTTCGCCAGCCAGTATCCGGCGTTCGGTACCACTACTCCCGTCACGTCCACAGCAACGTTGCGCATGACAATTGCCTCATTTCTCTTCAAAGCAGATACCGAGACGTCCGGTTCTGTCGCCGGGGCTTCGAGTAGTCCCGCGCTCCTGCCTGCAGATCGTGGCTTGCTGCGACGATCTGCTTCATTCTCGCCCAGCCTCCAGCCGCTTGCATGGCTGGTAGACAGAGGAACCCGTAGTGGTCAGGTACGGGTTATCGACGCACCGCCGTCAATCAGCATTGCAGTGCCGGTGACGAAGCTGGAGTCGCCCGAAGCCAGGTAGAGGACCGATCGCGCCAGCTCTTCGGGCGCGGCAACGCGCTTCAAAGCATGTAAATTCGTGATGAAACCCTGTTTATCCGGCGTATTGTTCATTTCGCGGTACATATCCGTGTCGACTGCGCCGGGCAGAATTGCATTTACACGAATGTTCTTTGGTCCGTACTCTGCCGCCAGAGCCTGCGTCAGGCCGATGAGACCGGACTTGCTGGCAGCGTAGGCCGCAACACCGGGGAAAGCAAAGCTGTAGCCGACGAACGTCGAGGTGAAGATCACCGAGCCACCGCCGTCCTTCTCCATCTGCGCAATCTGATATTTGGCCGCCAGAAATGAAGCGGTCAGGTTGATGGTCAGGGCCTCAGTAAAGCCTGCCTCAGAGACGCCGGTGCTCGGCCCCCCTTCTCCCAGGATGCCAGCATTATTAAAAGCGACGTCGAGCTTTCCGTAATGCCCCACCGCAGTGGCAACCAGTGCTTTGTGGTAGTCTTCAGATCGGACATCGCCTGCAAGGGCGATCGCCTCTCCGCCGTTCTCGTTGACTTCCGCCACCAACCTGTCGAGCTCAGCCTGACGACGTGCACCAACAACGACTTTAGCGCCTTCGGTGGCAAACAGCTTTGCTGTTGCGCGACCAATACCAGCGCTTGCGCCTGTTATAATCGCGACTTTTCCGTTCAATCGGGACATTCTCTCATCTCCTTCATCGATACCTGGCGACGGTTGTCGCTCCCCGGTTGACGGGAAGATGGCATTTCCTGCTCGTTCGGATTAGCCTCCAGATCGCGGAACTCGAATTCGGAAAGAGCGAACGTGATCAGGATCGAGGGTATAATTGCATTCGTAACAACTGCAGAGGCCGGGTCCATCAGCGAGGCGGCCCGACGACTGCGCCTTTCCAAGTCAGTCGTCAGCGAAAGGCTGGCTGAGCTCGAGCGATCCCTCGGCGGCGCGCTGCTACACCGCACGACCCGCAAGCTGACACTCACGGAAGACGGGATCGCGTTCCTCCCGCGCTCAATCCGCATCATGGAGGAGATCAAGACTGGCGCATCCGAGATGGCCGAACGGCGCGGCACACTTTCGGGGCCCCTTCGTATATCCGCGCCAGTGACGTTCGGACGTATGCATCTTGGGCCAGCGCTCTACCCGTTTCTTGCCGTAAATCCGGGAATGGAGCTCGTGCTTGATCTCGACGATCGACGGGTTGACGTTTCTTCGGACGGTTATGACGCAATCATCCGACACGGCCCCATCAACGACTCTCGTCTTATGGTCTGGAAGCTGTGTAGCAGCCGTCGGTTGCTGGTTGCGTCACCAGGCTACCTTGATCGATATGGAGTACCGAAGGCTCTGGCTGATCTCAATAATCATAAAGCAATCTTCTACACCAATCGTGGCGTCGCCGACTGGCGGTTTCAGACATCAGGTGGCGCGGTTGTAGTCCGCGCCAGACAGGCAGTCGGCATAAATAACGGCGACATGATGCGGGACGCCGCGACGGCTGGTCTTGGGATTGCACTCTTGCCCGCTTTTATTGTCGGTCCATCGGTGCGCGAGGGGCTTCTCCAGGAGATCGACATCGGCCATGAGCCAGAGGAGGAGTTCATCTACGTGGCACATCCGGAAGGCCGCAACGCCTCAACCAAGCTGCGGGCGGTGGTCGATCATCTGCGCAGAGCTTTCGGTGATCCACCGTATTGGGATACCCAGAAATAGTCGCTCCCCACACCGAGGCGGCCGCCTATGCACCAGCCAGCCACGCTGAAGTTCCACCGGTTTTGCAGGCCGCACTCGATGCGAACCCGAAGGCCGCAACTTTCTTCGCTACGCTCACTGGCGCTGACCGATATGCGAGCTGTATCTGATCGGCGTGTTGAAGAAGGCTGGGAGCAGTGTCCGAAAGATCAGGGACTTCGTTGCTATGCCAGAACGTGAAGAGACCGTCCACGGCTGAAAGCCCCGTTTCGGCCTCGCGTTTTTCTGTTTCTGGTGACCGACACGAGGCCAGGAGTTCAGCTGCTGAACAGGTAGAGGGATGATGCCTCCGGCACATCCAGGCACCTGGTCGCCCTGTCCAGTGGATCAGAGCACCGTTCCTGTGAAAGCGGGCCGGTCAGGAGAAGTTCTCCAGGACGGCAAGGAAGGTATGGCGGTCGCCCTGTCCCTCAGTCAGCCGGACCCGTCCCTCGATGTCCGCGAGATGATGATCCATCAGTTGTTGCGCCTTCGCCAGATCCTTTGTCTTCAGCGCTGCGACGATCATCCGGTGATGATCGGCGCCGCAATCGTCCTTTCGTTCTTCCTCGTAGAGGGACATGACAAGAGAGAGGCGCGCAACGATCTTCGACAGCATTTCCGTCATGACCGCGTTTCCACCCAGCTCCGCCAGAACGACATGGAATTTGCCGGATAGTACCGTCTTCGACTTCTCGTCACCGTGGTGATGAATGTGTTCTTCCTCGTCTGTCAGCTTCCCGAGCGCGTCCAGCTGATCGACGGTCGCGCGGTCCATGACCAGTTCGAGGATGACGTGTTCAAGCTTCCGTCGCGCTTCGAACAACGCTTTTGCCTCCTCGATGCCAGGCTCAGCCACAAAGGTGCCGCGGTTTTTCTTCCTCTCGAGGAGGTGATCGCTCTCGAGGACGCCAAGCGCGCCACGCACGACGGTACGGCTAACTCCGAAATGGTCGGCAATTGCATCCTCGAGGATCTTGACGCCGGGTTTGAGCGCGCCCTCACCAATCGCCGTTGCAAGCGTGACGCGGATCCGCTCGGTTACGTCGTCGTTGGCGTTTTCGGCAGTATCTGCCGGGCTGCTGGCCCTGGGTGCGGTCTTGGCGCTTTGACGGCGCGTCGTCCTCTTCATTTCCGTCTCCAAATCCGATCATGCAACATGATTAATTCCATGGGAATGTTCCTGCGTATATGCGCTTGATACCAAAAATCCAGATCTTCCCATGGTTTTAGATGTGCCTGCGACCGATGTTGACGGCACCAGGCTGCAAAGTGTCAGGCCGCCTGCTTCGAGGGCGGCATGGACAGCAGAATCCCGCTCTTTACGCAGATCTCCTCGATGTGACGTGCGGAGTCTTTTATAAACGTGACCGCTTCGTTGAAGCCGTAGAACTGGTGATCATAGGTAGGGTAGCCGTACTGGCTGGCCTCATAGGTCTCCCAATCCGCGATCTCTCCGGCAGACACACGTTTCTCGAACGCGTCTACCGATCCGAGATAGGCTTCCAGTTCCTCAGCTGTCAGATCGGGATGTCCGGCACGCCAGATCGGATCGTTGATCTCGATGCACTGGCGCGGATTGGCCTTGCGCGGCTTATCCTCGACGGAGGCTGCTACCTCCAGGGAGAGGTTCAGGTCGGGATTAGCCTTGGCGAGAATGGGAATAATTGTGGCGAAATCGACAATGCCGCGACCGACGGGGCGGGTCTGGAAATCGAGGCCACCGGTGGCATGACCGACATAGGCATCCTTGATGTGGGTCTGGCGGACATAGGGCGCCACACGTTTTGCCGCAAAGACCGGGTGTTCTGCGCGTTGCAGGCCGTTTGCTGTGTCGAAGACGACGCCCATGCAGTCCTCGCCGACCTTTTCGATCAGCCGAACGATTTCAAATGAGGTGATCTCGTCATGGGTTTCCATATTGAGATGAACGCCATGGGCGCGCGCCACGGGAGCGAGCTTCAGAAGCACCTTTTCGATGGCCTGCAATTGCTCTTCCCAGGTGACATCGGTGCGAAAGCGATCATTGGCGAGCCTGCCGCGATATTCCGACTTGAAATTGCCGGGCGATACCCAGAGCTCACGGCAGCCGATGGCAGCGCCCGCCTCGATCATGCGGGTAAAGCCAAGCATGATGTCGCCATCGCCGATGGCCCGGAATTCGGGTGCCTCGGCACTGCAATAGGGATTGATCTTGCCAACCCCGCTTTCGAGATAGAGACCAAGTTCGTCAGCCTTGGTCCTGATGTCGGCCAGTTCTGCCTTATCCAGCGTTTCGCTCATGTCGAGAACGGTACTGAAGAACATGCCCCCGAGGCCAAGTTCCTTGACGTGCTCCAGGCTTTTGAGTGGCCCGCGCTTTCTGGCTTCGGGCAGCTTCTGTCCGTCGATTCCCAGTCTCATGATCTGCTCCTTGATGTTTCCTGATCGGATCGGCTGCAATGGCGTTTCCGTTTGATTGATGGTTGAATTGGCAGCGCGTCAGACGCGTTGCGGTTTGTCTTTCTGTGCGCTGGCGCCCCGCCCTTTCGGAGCGAGGTGTTTTTCGAGAAAATACTGCCCGATCGAAGCGACGGTTGTGATGGCGAGGTACCAGAGCGAGGCAACGCACAGGAGTTCGATCACAAGGAAGTTGCGGGCGTAGATTGCTTGCGCCTGCGTCAACAGATCCTGCATGCCGATGACCGAAACGATCGCGCTGGCCTTCAGCATGCCGATTGCCTGGTTTCCGGTGGGTGGCACGATCAGCCGAATGGCCTGCGGCAAAACCACCGTGCGCAATGTCTGCAACGGTCTCAACCCAAGGGATGAGGCTGCCTCGCGCTGGCCGCTATCGACCGCTGTCATACCGCTGCGGATGATCTCGCTCATATTGGCGGCCTCATGCAGACCGAGGGCAAGGAAACCCGCCAGTGCCGGCGTAACGAGATCATTGACCGATATCGAATAAGAGCCGATGCCGATTTCAGGTACGAACAGCGCAATGTTGAACCAGAAGAAGATCTGGACGATCAGCGGCACTCCGCGGAACCACCAGACGAAACCGACGGCCATCGCCTTCAGCACGATATTCTGGCTGGTTGCCATGATGGCAACTATACAGCCGACGATGATGCCGGCGACCATCGCGCCGGCTGTCAGTTCCAGTGTCAATGCGACACCGTCGAGAATGACGGGGTCGACCATGTAACGAGGAATTTCGCTCCACTGAACGCTCTGGTTTCTGCCGATGGTCATCAGCAGAAGGACCAGCGCAAGAATTGCGCCGGTACCGGTCGTGATCTGCCCCCACCGCATCGGCTTGCCGACCGGAGGTGCGATGGCCATGCTGACGGGTTGAGCGAACAAGGCCATGGCTCAGTTCACCGGCATGCTGGCTGCATCGTTGAACTTCACGGTCTTCACCGCCAGCGGGCCAAGGCCCCATTTCTCCATGATCGCGAGGTAGGCGCCGCTATCGACCATGTGTTGCAGCGAAGCGATGACTGTATCGCGCAGTTCCGGATTGCCCTTTGAGGTCAGCATGCCGAGGTAGCCGACAGCAAGGCGCACATCGGGCAGAGCCTGCAGGCCAACACCCTTTCCGGTCTGGTTTTCCGTCGTGTAGACGCTGGTGGCGTAACCGTTCACAGTCGCATCGGCGCGGCCGGTGCGGACAGCCTGCAGCACGTCGGGCATCTTCGGGATCGACATGATGTTCATCGGCACTGCGCATTTGGCCGATGCTGCTTCCACCAGACGTGCCTGGAATGTGCCGACCGGCACGGCGACCTTCTTGCCGCACAGGTCTTCCATGCTCTTGATGCCGAGCGGGTTGCTCTTGATGGTCATGATCGTGGTCGCATCAAACATATAGTCGATGACATCGACCTGCTTTTCCAGCTCCACGTCGTCGTTGATGCCGGAGATTGTCATGTCGAAACGCTTCGACAGAACGGCCGGCACAATTGCGGCGCCTGCGCCAACATTGGTCATCTGAACATCGACACCGAGAATGACGCCAAGCGCTGCAGCGATATCGGCATCGATGCCGATCAGCTTTCCATCCTCAGCCTGAAAGCTGATCGGCGGCGTCAGATCGGTTGCGACCTTGATGGTCTTCTTGTCCTTGATGGCGGAAGGCAGGCCATCGGCCAGCTTCTGATTGAAGGTGACGCCGGGAAGTTTGGCGACATCGGCATCCGGTACCATTTTCACTGCGGTTCCTTCTGCCCCATGTGCAGAGGTGGCAAGCAGCACGAATACGATGCCGGTCAAGCTATCTTTGAGACGTTTGTTGAAGCTGCACATGTTGATCCCCTTTTATTGGCGTGCGGTTACAAAAACTGTGAAGCAATCAGTGTGCCAAGTCGGGCGCCAGGATCTTACCATGCTGTTTTCAAATGACTATTTTCAAGATGGACTACGCGTCTCTAATTACGAACAAAGTTTCGAATAAACATACGCAAATGAAATGATTAAAAAACCGCCCGACGCGACCGCTTACCATGCCCGTTGGTGGAAAATCGGCTTAACCAATTGAATAAAAACCATATTATCCGAACTGGGAAATTCGTGGATGACGCCGAAACTGGAGGAGTGTGTGTGAGAAAACCTCAGGATGGGCACGTTTTGCGCCGAAATAATTGCTTAACGAATAGGCGCAGGCTGTAAAATTGCACATATTGTAAGTTCGGATATTAATTCATCAGAACATAATTATATTAATACGAAACTGCAGAAAGCATAATTATCCAATTTGAATCATAGTCTTGCAAGAACTGACGTCGAGACATATCGCAAGTTGGCACGCGGCTTGCAACTCCTTCGCCATGACCCAAACAAAACTCAAAATCGCCGATCGACCGTATCACGGCCTGGTGCCAGGCAGCGCAGACCGCGCTTCGGGTTCGGCGCAAACCGAGGGAATATTCATGTCAGAGGCCTCCAAGCCTGCGGAAGGAAAGCAGCTCAGCGTCAAAGGTCTCACCCATAGTTATGGCGGACAGAACGCGATCGACGATATTACCTTCGATATCAAAACGGGTGAGATTGTCGCCCTGCTGGGGCCGAGTGGGTGCGGCAAGTCCACAGTGCTGCGCGCCATCGCCGGGCTGATCCAGCCGAAAAGCGGCAGCCTTCGGCTCGGGGATCAGGACCTCGCCAATGTCTCGGCGCGCTCCCGTGGCATCGGCATGGTCTTCCAGAACTATGCACTGTTTCCGCATCTCACCGTGGCGGAAAACATCGCCTATCCTCTCGCCTGCCAGCGGATGCCACGGGCAGAACGCAGGGCGCGCGTCGACGAGATGCTTTCTCTGGTGCGCCTTGACGGGTACGAAAACAGACTGCCACGCGAGCTGTCAGGCGGGCAACAGCAGCGCGTCGCGGTTGCCCGCGCCATCGCCGGGCGGCCGTCGCTTCTGCTGTTGGACGAGCCATTCGGTGCGCTCGACCGGGCACTTCGTTTTGATCTGCAGGTCGAGCTTTTACATCTGCAGAAGACGCTCGGCATTACCACGCTCATCGTCACACACGACCAGGAGGAGGCACAGAGCCTCGCAGGCCGGCTTGTCTTGATGAACAAGGGACATGTCGAGCAGATCGACACGCCAATGGCGGTTTATGACCGGCCGAAGACACTCTTCGTGAACACCTTCATCGGCCAGGCCAACGTGCTGCACGGAACGGTAGAGCGGCTGGATGCAGAGGCAACGACCGTCGCGCTGACAAACGATACCACTCTCGTGCTGCCGCGCCGCCTGAATTTCACGACCGGCTCCAAGGTCAGCATCACCTTCCGCCCGGAAGACGTTCGCCTGCAGGCGAACCTGAGCGCTTCCTCGCTACCCGCTCGATTGACGGTGTCCGTGCCGCTTGGGCCGACGCTGGTTCATGATCTCGTCCTTGAAGACGGGACGGGTCTGCGCGCGTCGGAGGTTCGCGGCCCCTCCACATTCATTCCCGAGCCGGGAGCACAGCTTTTTGCCGAGATCGACACCGGCAGGTGTCACGCCTTTCCGAGTGAACCGGAAACATCCCCGTAAATAAACAACAACGAAGAGGTGAACACATGAAAGACTTGCATATTACCCGCCGCAATTTCGGGTTTCTCGCAGCCAGCGCCGCAGCCGTGGCTGCCCTGCCATATTCGGCCCGTGCCGCTGATGGCACCGCCGTTGCAGCGACTTTCCCCGGCAACTGGGAGGACGGTTATCGCACGGTCCTGACCCCTCTCGTGAAAGAGGCAGGCTTTGACCTTACCGTTGCCCCGGCCATGGCGCAGGACCAGCTTGCCAAGGTGATGGCAAGCCCCGGCAACCCACCTTACGACACGCTTCTGATGTCGCCTGGCCAGATGGCCGTCGCCATCGAGAAGGATCTGATCCAGAAGATCGATCCGTCGAAACTGAAGAACTGGAGCATGCTCGATCCGGCCTTTCAGGGCGAGTACGGTCCGACTGTCACGATCGAAGTCAACGGCATCGCCTACAATCCGGATCTCGTTCCGCGCCCGAAGGGTTATCGCGATCTTTTCGAAAACCCCGCCTATAAGGGCAAGGTTTCCTGGACCGGTTTCGGCTCCAACACCGCCGTTATGGCCTATACCCAGATCGCCAGGATTTTCGGTTCCGGTCCTACGGACATGGAGGCTGTTTTCAAGCTTTTCAGGGACAATCCGGAGCATCTGAAAGGCGTCGTGGACAGCACCAATCACCAGATGACGCTTTTCCAGCAAGGTGAGATTGCCGTCTTCATGTGCTCCACCGGCAATGTCGCGCGTCTTAAATCCATGGGTCTCAAAGCCGAGTTCGTGCAACCGGAAACCGGTTCGCCGGCGGCCCCCGTCAACATTCATCTGACCAAGGGCGCAAAGAACATCGATGGGGCTTATGCCTATATGGATGCCGCCATTTCGAAGGCTGCACAGGATCAGTTGAAAATGCCGCCGCAGGAAATGTTCCCGACCAACAAGGACGTCGGACTGACACCCGGCATCGAGGCCTATGTGACCCGCGAGCAGCTTGCGAGCCTCGTCTATCCGGATTGGGCCATAATCAACAAGAACCGCGCCGACTGGATTCGCCAGTTCGACGCTCTCGTCGCCGGTTGAGGTAGCACAATGAAGGCGAGCGGCTTTCCATACGTTGTCCCGATGCTGTTGCTGTCGGTGGCGTTTTTTGCAACGCCGCTCGCTGTTCTCGTCGGCTTCAGTTTTGTTGGTGCCGATGGGTTTTCCCTTGAGCACTACGGACGCTTTTTGGGCGACGCGTTCAATTTCCGCGTTCTCGTCAACACCGCCCGGCTGGGTCTGGAAACTGTTGTCGGCACGACGCTGCTTGGCGTGCCGATAGCGCTTCTTTACTGGCACAGCGGCAAGACCGCGCGCCAGGTCATCATCTTCCTGACGCTGATCCCGATGCTGACCAGCAACGTGGTCAGAACCTTTGCCTGGATCGTCATTCTCGGGCGGCAAGGCCCCATCAGTGAGGCTTTGATGGCGTTCGGTCTCACCGGCAGCCCCATCAGTCTGATGTTTACGGAGCTTGGACTTGTCATGGCCATGTGCCAGATCGACCTTCCTCTGATCATTCTGCCACTGGTTGCCATCCTGTCACGCACACCCGTGCAGTTTACCGAAGCGGCGCAGGTCTCCGGCGCTGGCCCCTGGCGTATTTTGATAACCGTTCTGCTTCCCCTGATGCTACCGGGTCTGCTGGCAGGCTGGATTCTGGTGTTTGCCAGCACCAGCAGTTCCTTCGTCACCCAGGCCGTTATCGGCGGTGCGCGCAATGTCTATGTTCCGCAGCTTATCTACCGTGAGGTCGGAACGCTTTTCGACTGGCCCATGGCATCGGCGATCGCAGTGGTTCTGCTGCTGTCCACCGGCTGCCTGCTGATCGCTCTTACCATGATTTCCCGCCACAGGAGGCTCGTCGGCCATGCGTGATCGTCGCGAAAATCCTGTCCCGGCTTTTCTCTACAAGGCGTTCGTTTCCGGCTTTGGCGGCTTGAGCCTGATCTATCTCATCGCGCCTATCGTTATCGCACTGACGATGTCGTTTACGTCGGGACAGACACTGAAATATCCGCCGGAAGGCTTCTCCCTGCGCTGGTACGAGGCACTGCTCGACCCGGCACGTTCGGCAACTGAGCATATTGCAGCGGGTAATTCGCTGAAGATCGCCGGTCTGGCCGTTCTCGGTTCTTTGCTGTTTGCCGTACCTGCCACCATCGGCATGACGCGGATGAAGCGAAGCGCGGTCGGAACGATTGAGCCCTTGCTTCTGGCACCACTCGTTCTTCCTAGCCTTGTTTATGGTCTGGCCGCCCTGATCGTTGCGAATTTCGCCGGCTTCCAGCCGTCGCTCTGGCTCACTGTCGTTGGTCATGTCGTCGTATTCGGGCCGCTGATGTACCGTGCCGCCTCGGTTGTTGCTCAAGGCATCAATCCATCGCTGGCGGAAGCGTCGACGGTGATGGGGGCGAACTGGTTCACGACGTTGCGACGGGTGACACTGCCACTGTTGATGCCTGGCATTCTGGCCGGCGCATTCCTCGTTTTCATCCAGTCGCTCGACAACGTCTCCGTCTCGCTCTTCCTCGCCGATGCGCAGACGACGGTACTGCCGCTCAGGATGTTCGCACTGATCGAGGAATCGCTCGATGTCCGTGTCGCGGCCATGTCGGGGATCCTGATCGGCCTGACGCTGGTGGTGATGCTGGTTGCAAGACGGGTACTGGCGCCGCCCCGGCAAACCTGACCCATAGAAAAAATACTCTCGGAAGGAATACTCAATGAACATACGAGCCACGAAGGCGGGCGCCTATCGCATCGGATCACTGCTTGCCGATTTCCAGCCGGATTTCGACTTCGCAGCACCTTTGCCCCTGCCAGTTGAAGAGTTTGAGGAGCGTCTGCGTCGCATTCGTCGTCAGGCGGTCGAAGCCGGGCATGACGCGCTGATCGTCCACACCGGCGGCGTCGGCTGGTTCCACACTTCCAACCACTATCTGCGCTATATCTGCGACTGGATGCGCGAAGGCGTGCTGATTATCCCGACGGATGTCGACAAGCCCATGATGCTTCTGTCCTTCTTCACCCAGTCCGTGCTTCTGCCGCCGGGCGGCGAACCGGTTCTGGTGGAAGATATCTGGCAGATTGGCCCGATCGGGCGCGAATATGCCGACCGTCCGGGCGACAGTGTCATCAAGACCGCGGAAAAATGCGCAGAACTTCTTGTTGGGATGGGCCTGTCGAAGGCACAGATCGGTCGTATCGGTGATCGTACCTCGCTGACCTTCTGGGCGGCACTCGATGAACTGCTGCCAAAGAGCAGATTCGTCGCCGACAATGCCATCCTCGACCGGATGCAGAAGCTGCGCTCTTCCCGCGAAATCGAGATGTTCCGCGCGGCCGCCCAACTCGTCAGCATTGCCACACAGGCCGCCTACCACGTCGCTAAACCCGGCATAACCGACCACGAAATCTATGCGGCCTTCACCCAGGCTCAACTTTCCTTCGGCGGCGAGACCGGAGACGGATATCAGATCGGCATCAACGAATTCGGCACCCATTGCGGCAAGCCCTACGGCCATGTCGTGCGCGCCGGTGATCTCATCAACCTTTACGTCTCCAACGTTACGTATCGTGGCTACACCGCCCAGACGGCGCGCATGATCTCCGTTGGCGAGATCACCAAAAGGCAGGAAGAAGTGCTTGCCGCC
Source organism: Rhizobium sp. GR12 (assembly GCF_036596185.1). Taxonomy (NCBI): domain Bacteria; kingdom Pseudomonadati; phylum Pseudomonadota; class Alphaproteobacteria; order Hyphomicrobiales; family Rhizobiaceae; genus Rhizobium; species Rhizobium sp. GR12. Next base: position 400,214 of record NZ_JASXTH010000003.1, read on the forward strand.
TGCACGGACGGTGTCAAACGCGCCGAAAAGCTGATCCGGCCGGGCGTCTTGATGCGTGACGTCAACAATGCAGCCTTCGAGCCGATGATCGAGCGTGGCATGCTGATTTCGCCGGAAGCCCGCACCATGCCCTATAACTGGGCGCCGATGGATGATGGAAGCGCGCGTCTGATCCCGCGTCAGTATGTGAAGAATATCGACTGGGAGGCGCAGGGCCGCACCCTCATGCACGTCTATCCGGCCACACAGGGGCCGCATAACCCCAATCTCGGCCATTCGGTTGGCATGGCAGGCGGCCAGAACAGCTTCAACATCTCGTCGCATAATTACGACCGGCTGGAAGAAGGCATGGTGTTCGTGCTGCACACGCAATGGCTCGAGCCACTCTCGGCCGGCTGCAATGTCGGCGACATGTATGTCGTCACGAAGGACGGTTTTGAAAATCTGAGCCGTCACACTCCGCTTGAAACCCACCGCGTCGCTGCCGAGGCTTGAGATGACCAACACCGCTGCACACACCCATTTCGATTTCGCCAGGCTCGATGAACGGGAGCGCTACAAGATTTTGATCGGCACGGTGATCCCGCGTCCCATCGCCCTCGTGACGACCGTCAACAAGGACGGTCAGCCGAATGCCGGGCCGTTCAGTTTCTTCAATGTACTGACCCATGATCCGGCCATCGTCGCCATCGGCGTCGAAAACTATGCGGACATGCGCTTCAAGGACACGGCTCGCAATATCCGCGAGACCGGCGAATTTACGGTGCATATCTGCGACAACGCGCTTGTTGATCAGATGGAGGTCTGCGCCATCAAGTTCGGCCCTGATGTGGACGAAATGGAAGAGGCCGGCCTTGCGACCGTGCCCGGCCAGATGGTGTGCAGCCCGCGTATTCTTGCTGCCCCAGCGGCACTTGAATGCCGTCGTCACACAACGCTGCAGGTTGGCCCGGCCCGAGAAATCATCCTCGGCGAAGTCGTCGGCGTGTTCGTACGCAGCGACGCGGTCAATGCTGCAAACCTGCACATCGACCAGCAGCTCATGGACGCGGTTGGCCGCATGGGCGGACACACCTACACCCGCACGCGCGACCAGTTCGACATCAAGACACTGACACCGGACGAATGGGAAAACCGAAAAGCCGGCGCGAGGGCGGCTGCGGAATAGCGGGCATGTCCGCTCCCATGGGATACTCCACCCTGTCCGCTGGAGCCATCACCCAGCGTCAGCGGACGGTCGGGATTTCGTTTGAAAATTTGAAGCTTTTGGGTGAGAGCCCGTTTTGCAGAGGGATCTGACGGACCAGGAATGGCATAAGATCGAACCGCATCTCCGATCTCCTGCCATGTGGTCGGCCTCGCAATGGCCGGTTCGTGAAATTCCGGAAGCGATCTCTTGTGCGTTTCAGGGCGGGACTACCCAACGATTGCTGCTAACGGATTTTCCCTCCACACCGTCTCAAAAAGATGTTGAAACCCATGGGTGCCGGGTTGCTTCGTAGACGCTCTGGGTTGGGACTATGGAGCCTGGATCCTCAAAACAGCCCATGGCGACAGCGATGAGACCGGGCCGAAATTCCGCTATCCAATAGACGGTTGATCCGCAAACGGGGCAGAAGTGAAATTTGAGATCCTTCCCACTGTCTCCGGCACGCACATAAGTTTGATGTTCCCCCGACGCCGTGACTTGATCGGCCTCGTAAAACACCGCAACGCCGAAAGCCGAGCCGGTGCGTTGTTGGCATGCCCGGCAGTGACAAACGGAGACCCTGCTGGGTTCGTCCTTCGCCACCACGGTTAGCTGATGACATGAGCAATGGGCCAAGCGCATAATGGTGATCCTGATTTCGATCCAGATGCATGGTTCTCAAGCGAACCCAAAGTTCACCCATGCCTGTGCGGAAAACAAGCCGCATCGTCCGATCCACCATGTGTATACTTTTATGCTCTTCACCAGTTCTTTGGAACAAGTTCGCCAGATGTCGAGGAAGCGTAGAAGCCCGCTGAAGGGCCGAACGCATCTATCGTCGCAAGCGCGACTGCCGGGCGAGCGCCGTCTTCGGGCGAATGGCCCGCTCCGTTCCCCGTCATGTCGGTCGATGTCAGGCCAGGGTCCACGGCATTCACCTTGATCCCTTCACGATCCAGTTCCTTGGCGAGCTTGACAGTCAGCATGTTGAGCGCCGTCTTCGAAGCGCAGTATCCGCCAAAACCAACCGGCCAGATCTCGCTGCGCATGTTGAGAGTATCGGCCAGCGAACTCAGGCCGCTGCTCATCATCACGATCCGGGCGGCTTTTGACTTGCGCAACAGTGGCAAAAAAGCCTGGGTAACGCGCAAGACGCCGAATACGTTGGTCTCGAACATCTCCTTGATCTCGTCGAGCGATTCCTCCGCTAGAGACGGAGGTGGACCAAACATGAGGCCAGCGTTGTTGACCAGTACGTCAAGGCTGCCAATCTCGGTCTCAATGGCCCTGGCAGCATTGGCAACGCTCGTGTCATCCGTCACATCGAGCTGTACAGCAAGTGCGCTGATACCCTCGTTGCGCAGTTCACGCGCTGCCACGTCACCTCTCGATAGATCTCGGCATCCCAGCCAGACCGAATGGCCGTTCACGCCCAACTGGCGTGCGATGGCGAGACCAATGCCTTTGTTGGCTCCAGTGATGAGCGCGGAGGATATTGTCTGAGTCATTGCGATGTCCCTGAACGTTTCGATGGCAAAGACATACTACGATATTCGTATTATTCAACGGTCGTACAGTGCAATTTTCTGCGTCAGGCGAAGAAACTCAGCCTGCTCCGCGGAATTGAGTGCCTCCAACATCGCCCGGCAGGCGTCCCGATACCCCTCCATATAGCCTGTGACTGCCTCCTGCCCCTTCGACGTAATCGTCAGAGCGACCGAACGCCGATTGGCCTCGGGCCGCAGCCGCTTGATCATTTCCCTGCGGACGAGACGGTCGGCAGAGGAGGACATGGTCGTCAGTGCAACCTGAAGGCTCTGGGCAACGTCTCCCAAGCTGCATTCAGGATGCTCATTGACGAAAAGAAGAGCCTGGACGTCGAGGGCGTTAAGGGCGTTTTGCGTCGCGGCTGCCGCCTCGGCGACCTTGAAGCGACGGGTAAACCGCTCGAAAGTGGTTGTGAGTTGTCCAATCTGTTCAGGCGTAGGTTCTGTCATACCCGGTATTAAGCATTTTCGGCCGATGAACGTAAGCCGTTTGAGAGAAGACAGGCCTGCCCTGAAAGATAAATCCGGGGCCTTTCGCAGACCTGCGCCATCCCTCACAGGCAGGCTGGTTTTTTCGCTGGCCACTTTTAAATCAAGCGCGCCGGGAGATCACGGCTCCTATCGGGCGACCGGCCTTCTGCAGCTCCTGTACGCGGGCAGGCGTCAAATCCACAAGCTCGCTCCATCTCTTTTTTCCGGCGAGCTCGTCGCGCAGAGTGATCCTCAACCGGCGGAAATAGATGTGGATCCTTTACCTTAAATAAGGTTGTTCTTAATATGTTCTCATGTCACTGTGTCATAAATGCTCCCAGCGATTCACGCCGAAAGGATTCCCATGACACCGTTTTCCGAACTTAGACAGCAGGCAGGTCTTTCCATTCAGGAAGTAGCCCGCGAGATGGGATTCGATGAACGGACTGTCTATCGCTGGGAAAGCGGAGACACATCTCCGCGAAAGCCGGTCATGGAGCTGTTGCGGAAGAAAGTAGCCGACAAAGCTCCCGCCGCATCGGGTGCGTTTCGATTCGTCGATCTGTTTGCGGGCATCGGTGGCTTCAGGCGCGCGTTCGAGCCGTTGGGCGGGAAATGCGTTTTCACGTCGGAATGGGATGTCTTTTCGCAAAAGACCTACCGCGCAAATTACGGAATCGACCATGAGCTGGCTGGGGACATCACAGCCATCCCGGCCTCAGACGTTCCAGCCCATGATGTGCTGCTGGCAGGGTTCCCATGTCAGCCCTTTTCGCTTGCGGGTGTTTCCAAGAAAAATTCGCTGAATCGTCCTCACGGCTTCCAGTGCGATGTACAGGGCACCCTGTTCTTTGACGTCGCCCGCATTATTCAGCATCACAGGCCGAAGGCCTTCCTGCTTGAGAATGTCAAGAATCTGAAGAGCCATGACAAGGGTCGGACGTTTGACATCATCATGCGGACGCTGCGGGAAGACCTCGGCTATCACGTGCAGACACGCATCATCGATGCGCGTGCCTGGGTTCCGCAGCATCGCGAGCGCATTTTCATCGTCGGATGGCGCGATGACAATGATTTCGATTTCAACGCGATGATGTTGCCTGCCGCTGAAAGAAACCCGTCCCTGCGATCCATCCTGCATCCGGAAGACGGCAGCGAAGACGCCGATGAGCGCTTCACCACCGGCACCGGCGGCAGGGTACTCGACCGTTACACGCTGTCTGATCATCTATGGACCTATCTCCAGAACTACGCCGAAAAGCACCGGCTTGCCGGCAACGGGTTCGGCTTTGGTCTGTTCGGACCGGAAGATGTCGCCCGGACCCTGTCGGCCCGCTACCACAAGGACGGCTCGGAAATCCTCATCCGTCAAAAGGGCAAGAATCCGCGCCGTCTGACGCCGCGCGAATGCGCGCGTCTCATGGGCTTTGAAAAACCTGGCGGGAAGCCGTTCGAAATTGTCGTATCTGATACACAGGCCTATCGCCAGTTCGGCAATGCCGTCGTTGCGCCGGTAGTCCAGTCCATTGCCGCTCATATGGTTCCTTTCATTCTCGGAAATGAAAGCGATGTTCCAGTCATCGCCGAAGAGGAAATCAGAGAAGTTGCCTGATGTTGTGGACCAGCAGACGCGAAGCCGGATGATGTCCGGTATCAGGGGCGTAAACACAAAGCCCGAACTGGTTATTCGAAAGGCTCTGCACAGGCAGGGCTTTCGCTTCAGGCTGCATGCCCGCGATGTTCCAGGCCGCCCCGATCTGCTGCTGCCAAAATATCACGCAGCGATCTTCGTAAACGGCTGCTTCTGGCATGGCCATGACTGCTCACTTTTTCGCCTGCCGGGAACAAGAACCGAGTTCTGGCGGGCAAAAATAGATCGTAACCGCAACCGTGATGCGGAAGTGGCAGTCCAACTGGCTGACCAGGGCTGGCGGCAGCTTTCAATCTGGGAATGCGCCTTCCGTGGCCCTGGTCAGATCGGGCTCGATGAAACAATTGCCCGCACGGTCCGATGGATCAGGTCGGATCTTCCAGATCTGGAAATACGCTCGGAGCCTTCATGAAACAGGGTGCCCTGTCAGATTATTTTGTCGGCGTTGGAGCCAAGACGCTGAAAGGCACCGAGGTCGATCCGAAAGTCTCCCGCGGGCATGAGCTTCAGGGTATCAGCGACTTCAGGGCTTTTCTCGGCTCCCCTTCCGAAAAAACAAGGATCAATGTCACGTTTGTCTGGCTCAGCGATGAGGAGCCACCAGTCAGCCTTCCCCTGACCGGAACGTGGTACGACAGCCGCAAGGGACAGACACACCGCGAGCCGGAATACCGGCTTTATTATCCGGCAGCTTCCGAGGATGTCGTCCATCGCGCCACGGCAGGTGATACGCTCTTTCTTTGCATGCCGCGCGAAGGGGCACTCGTTGCCCTCTTCTGCGCTCACGGCAGCTCAATCGAGCAGCAGCTTCTCTGGCTTTTCGGCCTCGGCCTGACGGCGGACAATGTTATTTCGCAGCGCGACTATCGCCAGGACGGCGGTCGCGGCCTTGATCTGGTCAGCCGCTATATTCTGGAACTGATTGATATTGAGGTCATCGCGACCGAAGATCAGTGGCTGGACCAGCTACTGGCAAAATTCGGAGCCAATTTTCCCGGCACGCGGGAGTTTTCCGAATTTGCACGCCGACTTGCCAAAGAAGTCGATGCCAAAGCCGACCCTGATCTGGCGCTCCTGGAGTGGATGGACCTTGAAGAACGGCTGTTCATGACACTTGAACGCCACATTGTCGCTGACCGGCTTCAGAGAGGTTTCATCACCGATGGCAAAGCGGACGTTGAGGGCTTCGTGAAATTCTCACTTAGCGTCCAGAACAGACGCAAATCCCGTGCTGGATGGGCATTCGGCAACCATATCGAAGCCCTTCTGAAACAGAACGGCGTCATCTACAAACGTGAGGCCACGACTGAAAAACGCAACGGCCCGGATTTCCTGTTCCCGGATGAAGCCGCCTATCATGACCCATCCTGGCCCGTTTCAAAGCTGACGATGCTTGGCGCGAAAACAAGCTGCAAGGACCGCTGGCGGCAGGTACTGAGTGAGGCGGACCGGATCGAAGAGAAACACCTTCTTACTCTTGAGCCAGGAATCTCCGTTACGCAGACTGATGAGATGAAGCGTGCAAAGCTGCAACTGGTTTTACCTGAGCGGATACACGGCACATATCAGGCTGCGCAGCGCGGCTCCCTGATGAAGGTATCAGATTTCATTGAACTGGTGCACGCGCGGCAAGTTATGGCGAGGGTCTTGCCAACACCAGTCTGAACAGCTTTGAGGAAAGCCAGTCCATTGAGGGACAGGCAGGATTCCGAGTGAAGTGGTAATGTAGTCGCTAAAACGGATGACTACTTCCCGCACTTGTCCGTTCCGTCAGGCCTCATCCAGCGAAAGGGCCAGGTCGGCAATAAGGTCGTCGGGATGTTCGATCCCGATGGACAGCCGAATTGTGGAATCAAGCACACCTATGCGCTGACGAACATCGGCCGGAACGCCCGAATGGGTCATGGTTGCTGGATGAGAGGCAAGAGACTCTGTCCCGCCAAGGCTTACCGCGAGTTTGAATATCTTCAGGGCGTTGAGGAACCTGAAAGACGCGGCCTGCCCGCCGACAATGTCAAACGAGAAGGTCGATCCCGCGCCGGAACATTGAGCTGTAAACACCTTGCCGACCGGAGATTCCGGATCGTTAAATGGCAGATAATGGACTTTCACGACTTTGGAATGCGCGTTCAGAAACTCAGCCACAACCTTCGCATTGCTGTTGGCCCGCTCCATCCGGATCTGCAGCGTTTCAAGGGAGCGTCCGAGCATCCAGCACGAATGCGGATCGAGCTGTGTGCCGATCGCACCTCGCAACGCCTTGACCTGCTTCATGACATCCTTCCGACCGAGCGCTGCCCCGGCAAGAAGGTCGGAGTGGCCACCAACGTATTTTGTCAACGAATAGAGCGAAATGTCAGCTCCGTGCTCGATGGGCCGCTGGAACACCGGGCCAAGAAGCGTATTGTCGCAGGCAATGATCGGCCTGTGCCCCTGCTTTTCGCCAATCTTGTCGGCAACCTGAACCATCATCGAAATGTCGACAATGCTGTTTGTCGGGTTGGCGGGGGTCTCGACGAGGATAACCGACACCCTGCCTTTCGCCATTGCCGTCTCTGCAGCAGCCATCACCGCGGTTTCGCTGACACCATCGGCGAAACCCACTGCTGAGACACCAAAATTATGGAAGGTCTTCGCCAGCAGCGTCTCTGTGCCGCCGTACAAAGGTTGGGAATGGAGCACCATGTCTCCGGGCCGGACGAAGGCGAAAAGCGTGGTTGAAATGGCGGACATGCCAGATGAAAAAAGCACACAGCTTTCCGTGCGTTCGTAAACTGCAAGGCGATCCTCGACGATCTCGCTGTTTGGATGGTTGAAACGCGAATAGACGAGGCCTGCGCCCTTGCCCGCGGGCGGCTCCTTGCGCCCCGAGGCATAGTCGAAGAAGTCGCGACCATCTTCCGCCGATTTGAAGACAAAGGTCGATGTCAGGAACACCGGCGGCTTCACGGCGCCTTCCGATAATTCCGGATCATAACCGTAGTTGAGCATCTGGGTTTCAGGATGGAGAGCGTGATTGCCTATATGGGTTCTAGACGGATGCGGCGCGGTCATTTCCAGAGATCCTCTCAAACAGGCGTTGGACTGTCAGGAGCTTACATCCAGCCGAGCCGAAATACCTTGCATTTTGAGGCGCAGATATGTCTGATCAAGCAATATTTTGCGGAGAATTTTCGGTTATGTCGCAGAAAATTGCAGACGCTCTCGACAGGCGGATACTCAAGGAGTTGTCTGCCGATGCGAGAATCACGAACAACGAACTTGCCGAGCGGGTCGGGCTGTCGGCATCGGCGTGTCTGCGACGTCTTCGGCGTCTGGAGGAGATTGGCGCGATCAAAGGATATTCCGCCATCGTCGACCCGGCGATTGAGGGATGGACCATGACCGCTCTTGCGTCCGTCCGCCTCAGCCGCCAGCACGATGACGAAATCCGGATGTTTGAGGCGGCCGTTCTGGACTGGGACGAGGTTCTCGAATGTCATCTCGTCACGGGCTCAATGGATTACATGCTCAAGGTTATGTGCGGCGGGCTGGAAGACTACGAGCGTTTTATCAAAGACAAGATCGCCAGGCTGAAATGCGTTAACACAATCGAGACCAGTTTTGTCATGAACACGATCAAGGCGCGGCGCATCTGAATGCTGTCCGCCATTGAGACGGCCCCGCGGTTTGTTAGAGCGCGCATCGGCTCTGGCTTTGTTCGCTCAGCGCTCATTCACGCGACCATCGTGCAGATCATCACTGGAAACTGGTTCTTGTTCCTGCTCGAACTGGTGATGCATTTGCGACCGGCTACACCAAGTGCCGAGGCCGCTTCAGCCACAACACCGATCCATACATCCATATTGCCTGCAAGCTCGCCCACGCCGTGGTTCTGTTCGACCCGGCAGTAGCCACCACAAGGGGTCTGCAGCCCATGCCCCACGCCCATATGGAGAGAGCGATCTGCAGAGATTCTTGCGGCAGAACGTCATGCTTTCATGCTCATCGGAAGTGCCGGGTGCTGCCGACAATGGCCACACCAAGAAGGCATAGCGTCAAGCCGCGTCGGCTGTAACTCACACCATTGAGCTACTGAAGAAACCATAATGCTCAAACCCTGAGGTGGATCATACGAGATTCACATTCGGTTCATACCTGACGGAGCATGGTGTCGCCTCACCACTGGAAAGGCGTGAACATGAACAGAATTTTCTCGGGCGTCGGAGCTGCCGTAATCGCTGCCATCATGACGGTGTCAGGTGCAGCGACCGTAGCAGCCGCGCCGATAGTGCCTCACTCGACACAGGTCACATCGGACATCCAGCTTGCTCAGTATCGCGAAGAGCGCAGACCACAGTTTCGCCGTGACAGGGATCGTAGGGACCGCGTTGAACATAGGCGAGAGCGCCGTGGTTACTGGAACGGTCATCGCGGGTATCGTGAGCACCGGAAGGGCTATCGCCGTCACAGTGATGGCTACTACTACCCGCCATCTGTGTTCAGGCTCTACATCCGCTAAGTAGTTTCTGCTCAACCATACAGCCCCGTCAGCAATGGCGGGGTTTTAGTTTGCCCGTGTTTCACGATCAAGAAGGTGGGCCGCAGTCTACCCATAACCGCATGCCCTCGATGTTCTGCATGCGCGGGAACCGAAGACTATAAAGTGAGCCGGCCGGGGAATAATCATTCAGGAGGTGCATCTATGGGCAAAGGACGAGTGATATTGGCGCCAACCGACATTGCGGAGCCACCAATCCTCCTTCCAGCGGACACCGCATTTTCCTGCGCTCCAGACGTCACCGTGGCCACGGCGCCCTGGCGTCGAGCAGACCAGCCAAGAGCACTAGCAGCAGAGCGACGTGGAATACCGCGTCGCCTCGCGTCTGTACCCGATTCCGACCGCGATCGCGAGGGCACCGACCAACCTGCCGAGAAGCGCAAATCCTTGAGCGGCGACAGCGACGTTCGGGCTTCGCGCCAGCCAGATCAGAACCATCAGCATGCCGAGGACGAGAGAACTGCCCGTCCACCGTCTATCGCATAACGCATCGACTAGGTATTAGCTGCCCAGGTTAGTACACTGATCCACAAGTGACAGGGAAGTCGAGTGTTGTGGCGCCAAGGAGATATGCCGTTGATAATCTGTTCGACGACCATCCGGGGAAGCGGTGCGATCACACGTGTATTTCGAAGCCCTGACGACGGCATTCTCGCGATCGCAAGTACGTTTCCGCTACTCACAAAACCTCCCGGACGTGCCGCTTACATGGGACAACGGATGCGTCAAAGGCTGGCGCTTCACCGACCAAGGGAACTACGACCCTTCGCCGTCTTTGATGATTTGCGCATGCCAATCAATGACGTGAGTTTTCACCCTTTCGACCCAGTTATAGCGGTGGCGGCGGGTTCTTATGACGGGGGCTACGTGTTTGAGGGCGAACTACTGTTCTGGAACTGGCAAGTCGGTCGTTTCTGGCAGCCTGCCAAAGTAGTGCCGGAAGTCGAGCAATGTAACTTCTCGGAAGACGGGAAGCGGCTCGATGCGTTGGTCCGACCGTGGGATGAGGATTGGGGGAGTGGGGAAGACGCTTTCGATCGGGTTTATCCACTGAGCGTTCCATACGAAGTGTCGGGAGCGGAAAGTGGTGCTGAGGTTGAGATTGATCCAGGACAGGCAATTGTCCGGCAGACCGTTGAGCTCATTAGAAACGGCCCAGACCGACGCGATGTTATCGATCTGCAGCTGATGGAGTGGTTTGGCGTCGATCAGATCCTGGAGAAGGGCGCAATCTGGGACGTTGCCTGGACGGAGAGTAGCAAGGTCGCCGCTGTTCACGACGGCTGCGTGGTGGAAATCCATGATCTGACAGCTGGCGGCATGACCTGCCTGAAGAAGGATGGATATTTTGGAGCGAGCCTGCTTCGCACAACACCGCCTGTTGTCGCGTCATACGCCATAGAAGACTGGCGAATCTGCCGCTCGCAGCTATCCTCGATTTCCAACGATTCCCTGGTGGATATCGATACATTCGAAGGCGGCTACAACTTCGTTTCCTCAACGGAGGGAAAGGTGCTTGGACGGCTGGACAGGAGCCAGGGCAGGGATACAAAAAAAGACGTGATAGTCGATATCCATACGGGCGATGTTCACCTCGTGAGCCTCGGCCATTATGATTGCTTCAACCATTTCCTGGGAATTGACGGTGCGCCTGACCTTTTCCTTCTCCAAGGCACGCCTGAGACGCAACATGAGAAGAAACGTCTTTGCCGGGTTCAGGCGGATGGTTCGGTGGAGACGTTATGGTATCTCTTACCTGCTGATGGGACTCACGCCAGCCACGCCATGGAGTGCCTTGGTTGCTACATCGACGATAAACTGGGACCAAGCGTAATTGTCTCTGGTCGGCATTACGACCCGAATCCGGGCAAAGGCGATCGAGGATTTATTTTCCGAAGACCGATCGAGCAGAGCAAATTTGCGCGTCGCGGCTTTAGCCTCAGTCGGTTGAGCGACGACAGAAAGCTGCAGGAAACGTGGCGACTTGGCACCAATGCAGTTGCAAGTGCCATAGTGCACTCTCCAAAAGAAGAACTCATCGCTGTGGCCTTTCTTGATGGCACACTCACGCTCATAAATGCAGCCAACGGGGTAATCGAGATGGCTGGACAAGTCACGATCGAAAATTATCCGACGGTCATCTACTCTATGGATGTGATGGAAACCTCTTTGGCCGTTGGAACGTTTGATGGACGTATTGCCGTTATTCAGTTTCACGAGCTCCGGGAGCTTGGGAAAACAGGGCGTATTGAATTGGGATAAACTGCTCCTCCGTAAGTGGGCGGTCAAAATGTATTCTTCGTGGCGCTCATGCTTTGAAACGCCATCCCGCGCTCGTCGGACGCCATGTCTGCCGCGGGTTTCGCGGTCAATTCCCTCAAGCAGACAGGACATCTGGCCAGCCGTCAGCGCAATCGCTCCGCCCTCCGTCGCTGACCAGACATTCTGATCCACAGCATCACTCCGAAAGGGCGATGGAAATGAAGGTTTTGCGCGTGTGGTGCGGCACCATATGGCTTACGTCACGTCAGTGTGCTCCCACGATACCTCAAGTCTGCCCGGCATCCAGCAGACCAGTCCTTTGGTGAGTTCTGTTCTGCTGGAAACCCAGTCTGTCCAGGCCTTTTTTCACTTCCGGCGCATTCATGAACAAATGCCAGATCAGGCCGCTACGATAGTTTTCCATCATCGCAACAACGGGTCCCTGATCGATTGCGAGATGCGTTCTGGAAACCCAGCCCGTTGAAGGCTGGAATGAATCCATGAGCCCGAAACGACCGAGAAGGGCGCCGTTCTTCCATTCAAGAAAACGCAGTGCCGCCTGGCGCGACCGTAGTGGAAGAAACGGCATACTTGAGAGAGCTGCCGTCGTCGCGATGATGCCGTGGTCATCGCTCGGAGAGTTTACGACGTAGCCTTCAGGCCCATCACAGGCCGACAGGCCCCATCCGTCTTCGCGTGCGTAGCGTGTGCAGCAATAGCGGTAATTGATCAGGCAATGCGCATGAACCTGCTCCAGGTAGTCACGGCAATAGGCATCACCGAGGCCGTGTGGATCGAGTGTACAGAACGAGTAGTGAGACAGGAAGAGCGGACCTCCAAACGGTTCGCCCAAAGGCAGCCGGACGCCAAGATATTTCGAACCGTTTCTGATTTTGCCATCGCCTGCCCATCCTGCATGATAACTCCCGGCACTTATGGAATGCTCACGCGCGCCTGCTGCCAGCACGTAGCAGACCAGGGCTTCGTTCCAGCCGACAATCGGCAGGTTTTTCGCCCACGCGTGCCGGGGGCTCCAGTGCCAGAAGAGCGGCCCGGGCTTTCCCCGGGTAAACCAGTTCCATTCGACGCCTTCGACGATTTCACTGATACGTCGGCGTAAATCGATCTCGGCTGAGGTCGGTCCGTCGAAAAATTCCCGCACGCAGATCAGCGCCTGAGCCAGAAGCGCCGTTTCAACGAGGTCGCCGCCATCATCGAATTTCGCGAAGGGTATCGTCCTTCCACTGGACGCATTGACGAAGTGAGGAAAAGCTCCGTGAAACCGCTTCACGGCAGCCAGTGATTTCAGCATGCGGCTCGCCCGCGCCAGGGCTTTCTGTTCGGTCACCCATCTACGGTGAACGCCAACAATGAGTGAGAAGAAACCAAAACCGACGCCCGAGATGGAGGCGATCTCGTGGATCGGAAGACCGTCGGATCCCATGCGATCCCTGGGCAGCCCACTGTCCGGATGGCTTCCGGACCAGAAATATTCAAAGGTACTGCGATGCAAGCCATCAAGCTGATCAGGTAGTTCGTCAGTCAATTTCGACCTCAGGGGATCCGCGACAATCGGCGACAGATCGCAAGTAAGCCTTATCTGACTCGGGCACCATTTCCAATTCGGAACGGAAAGCGGATGCGGGTTGCGCGACTTTACAGCCGGAGGAGGGTACGGTCGTTAAGGCTGGGCGCGGAATATCAGTGATCAAACCTGGTTGAGGTCCGCCAGCATATCAGATCATATAGTACGAAGTAGAAATCGAAGAGCCATGGTCCTTTCACTTTCTGACATCAGGAAATCCTACCAGACAGCCGAAGGCAAGATCCCGGTGCTGAACGGCGTCGACCTTTCACTTGAGGCCGGAGAAAGTCTTGCCCTGACGGGAGAATCCGGCAGCGGAAAAAGTACGCTTCTGCATCTGGCCGGTGGCCTTGATCTGCCCGACAGTGGCATTATCACGGTGAGGGGCCGGAAAATCACCGATCTCGACGAGCCCGGACGTGCGAGCTTCCGACGCCGGGACGTAGGATTGATCTTCCAGCAGTTCAATCTCATTCCGAGCCTCGATGTCGGATCCAATATCTCGTTTCATGCCAGGCTGGCGGACCGTTTTGATCCGGCCTGGGAAAAAAAGCTGGTTGAGGCGCTGGGAATTGGAGAATTGCTTGGGCGCTATCCCGAACAGCTCTCCGGTGGTCAGCAGCAACGGGTGGCGATCGGGCGTACGCTTGCGGCAAGACCGCCCCTCATTCTTGCAGATGAGCCGACCGGCAATCTCGACGAGGCGACGGCTGACATCGTCATCGACATCATGCTGAGACTGACAAAGTCAGCGCAGATCACGCTCCTCCTGGTTACCCATTCCAGCCGGCTGGCGGGAAAACTCGATCGGCGTATCGTGCTGAGTGGCGGGAAGGTTTCGCAATGAACCGGACCGTCTTCCGGGCGCTTCTCTCACACTGGCGCTACAGACCACTTCAGTTTTTCACCCTCATCGTGGGCATCGCGCTTGCAACCGGCCTCTGGTCCGCCGTCCAGGCGATCAATGCCGAAGCCAGAGCAAGTTACGACCGGGCTGCCTCAGTTCTGGCGCAAAACCAGCTTGATCAACTGGTGGCAAAGGACGGCGGGAGAATTTCATCCCAGACATATGCCCGGCTTCGCAGGGCGGGTCTGCACGTCTCTCCGATCATCGAAGGCGATTACAGGTTTGGTACGACGCGTATCAGGCTTGTCGGCATCGACCCGTTGACCATGCCCTCCGGCGGGATGGTTCCTGCTCCATCTGATCCGTCCGGGCTGATTGAATTCATCCGGGCACCCGGACAGATGATCGTCTCGCCTGTAACGGCTGCCACGTTGAAAGACACCTCTGCCCTTCCCGTCAGGACGGCAGCGGACCTCCCCGAAGGCGCAGCATTTGTCGATATTTCAACGGCTGACCGCCTGTTAAAACGCAATGGTGAGCTGAGCCGGCTCATCGTTTTGCCATCGCAGGATCCCGACCTTCCGAGGATCGGAAACATGGCGCCTGAACTATCCCTGAAACTGGCAGGAAGCAGGCCCGACGTCGCAAGGATCACCGACAGTTTTCACCTCAACCTGACCGCTTTTGGTTTTCTTGCCTTCGTCGTCGGTCTCTTCATCGTGTATTCCGCAACTGGCCTGTCGTTCGAGCAACGGCGTGGCACGTTCAGAACCATACGGTCGCTCGGGATCTCACTTCGCTCCCTGACAATGATGCTCGTTATCGAAACGGCACTCTTCGCCCTGGTGTCAGGAGTACTCGGCGTTGTGATCGGGTACGTCGTTGCCTCGGCTCTGTTGCCCGGCGTGGCGGCAACCCTGCGTGGTCTTTACGGGGCGAGTGTTGCCGGTTCACTTTCACTTCGGCCCGAATGGTGGCTGGCCGGCCTTGCAATTGCGCTGGTGGGGACCGGGCTTTCCTCGCTTCAACATCTCTGGCGTGTCTGGCAGATGCCGATACTGTCAACAGCACAGGGCAGGGCGTGGACGATGGTATCCACGAAAAGTCTCCTCCATCAGGCGGCTGCCGGGATGGTTCTGCTTTTTGCATCGGGCACGCTTGTCCTGCTGGGTGGCGGGCTCATTTCAGGTTTCGCAGTGCTGGCAGCGCTTCTTCTGGGCGCAGCACTCGTTCTCCCGGCCCTGCTGGCCCTGGGTATGAAAGCAGGCGAACGCTCGTCCGGACATGTATTGACGCGCTGGTTTTTTGCCGACACGCGCCAGCAGCTGCCGGGGCTTTCCCTGGCATTGATGGCATTGCTGCTCGCTTTGTCGGCCAATATAGGCGTCGGCACCATGGTCTCAAGCTTCAGGCAAACCTTTCTGGGATGGCTCGATCAGCGTCTGGCCGCAGAGGTCTATGTGACTGCCCGTGACGAGGCTGAAGCACCGCGCCTGCGGCAGTGGTTTCCTCACCATGCAAGGGCTGTTCTGCCCATCTGGAGTACGGAAGGTGAAATCTCAGGGCAAGAAGTCCGGATCTTCGGCGTCGCCGACGATGCGACATACAGGGATCATTGGCCGTTGATTTCGGGCACGTCCGCAACATGGGACGAGATTGCGAGCGGGAAGGGGGCACTGGTCAACGAACAGTTCTGGAGGGGAGGAAAGGCATCGCCCGGCGGAAAGATAGAACTGCCCGGCGGCTGGAACGCCCGGGTCGCTGGAGTGTATTCCGACTACGGCAATCCAAAGGGCGAAGTCATCATTGGCCTTGGTGCTCTTGTTCAGCACTATCCGGATATTGAAAAGCTGAGATACGGCCTTCGCATGGAACCAGAGGAGGTTGCGGACTTCAGACAACGCCTCATGAATGAGTTCGGGCTGCCCGAAGCCAATATTGTCGACCAGGCCTCTCTGAAACGGCAGTCTGCCGCAATCTTTGAACAGACGTTTGCGGTCACCGGTGCGCTTAATGTGCTCACACTTGCAGTGGCGGGTTTTGCCATGTTTTCGAGCCTGCTGACACTTGCCTCGCTCCGGCTGCCGCAGCTTGCTCCTGTCTGGGCGCTGGGGCTTCGTCGTCGCGACCTTGCTATGCTGGAGGTCCTGCGAACTCTTGCGCTATGGCTTGCGACATTCATTGCGGCCATCCCTGTCGGGCTGGGGCTGGCCTGGGTTCTGCTGACAATCATCAACGTGGAAGCTTTCGGATGGCGACTGCCGCTGATCCTGTTTCCGATGGACTGGCTCAGGCTGGGCCTGGTTGCCCTGCTTGCAGCCATCATTTCGGTTCTGATCCCTGTTCGCCGGCTTGCGAAAACCGCGCCGGCCGATCTTCTGAGGATATTCGCCAGTGAACGCTAAAGCCATCCTTCTGCTCCTCTGCGCTTCATGCACTTCCTTACCCACGCCGATCAGAGCGCAAGGCTTTGCGGGCCTCGGGTCAAATGCCGAAGGCTTCAGCATTCCCACACTAGGCGTAGAACTCTTTTTTCCAGGAGACCACAAACCGCATCCGGATTTCAGGATCGAGTGGTGGTACGTCACCGCCAATCTGCAGACGGCCGGTGGAGAACGGATGGGCGCCCAGTGGACACTCTTTCGTTCTGCGCTTGAACCTGTCGAGCGTGCCGGATGGTCCGATCCGCAGATATGGATGGGACACGCAGCAGTGACGACAGCCAGCCGTCACCATGTTGCCGAACGGCTGGCGAGGGGAGGCGTCGGGCAGGCGGGCGTCGAAGGTGAACCCTTCGAAGCCTGGATTGATAACTGGCAAATGAAAGCGGGAATTGCCAATGCAAAGGACGATCTTGATCAACTCGATCTGAACGCCAATGGCGACGGCTTCCGATATCGTCTGAAACTTCAGGCCCGCGGGCCTCTGGTGCGTCAGGGAGACAACGGCTATTCCGTGAAATCGGCAGAGGGCCAGGCAAGCTATTATTACTCCCAGCCGTTCTACGATGTCAGCGGCAGCGTTTTTCTCGACGGTGAAGCCCGTGAGGTAACGGGCAAGGCCTGGCTCGATCGGGAATGGTCGTCCCAACCCCTTGCTTCCGGTCAAACGGGGTGGGACTGGTTTTCGCTTCACCTGGCATCTGGCGAAAAGCTCATGGCGTTCCGTCTGCGCGACGACGAGGGTGGCTATATCTCCGCCAACTGGATTTCCCCCGATGGCAAGCCATCACCTGTCGATCCGGACGACGTCCTGCTCAGTCCGTTGCGGACTGTGAATATCAACGGAAAGACAATCCCAGTCGAGTGGAGCGTGAAGATACCGAGCCGCGGCCTCGACATAAAAACAAAACCCCTGAACGAGAAAGCCTGGATGGCGACGTCAACTCCGTACTGGGAAGGGCCAATAGAGTTTGATGGAAGCACGACGGGACAAGGTTATCTGGAGATGACCGGATATTAGCCAGGTTCGACTGCCCCTGAGGAGATGACAGCCTTTGGTTCCAGAAAAGCCTCCAGTCCGAAAACGCCGTATTCGCGACCGAGGCCGGACTGCTTGAAACCGCCAAAAGGGGCCAGGGGCTCGTGCGGGGCACCGTTGATCACCACCCGGCCGCTGTCCAGACGTTCCGCCAGAGCGCGCATACGGACGGTGTCGCTGCCGTGCAGATAAGCCTGCAAGCCGTAGGCAGTGTCGTTTGCGATCGAGACTGCCTCTTCCTCGTTTCTGTAAGCGATCACCGAGAGGACCGGCCCGAATATTTCTTCGCGGGCAATGTGCATGTCATTTCGGACATTGAAGAAGATCGTGGGTTTCGTAAACCAGCCCCGATCAAGGCCGTCTGGCCGGCCACTCCCGCCCGTCAGCAATTTCGCCCCTTCCTGTATGCCCAATTGAATATAGGATTGGACGCGGTCATATTGCTTCTGGCTCACCATCGGTCCGATCACGGTCTCCGGGTCGCCTGGAGCGCCCACCTTGAGGGCAGCAGCAGCGCTTTTCAGTCGGGCTAGTATGTCATCCAGCCGGTGCGCGGGTGCAAGAATGCGGGTACCGGCGATACAGGCTTGTCCGCTGTTCATGAAACCCATCCGCAACACGCCCGGAATGGCGACATCCAGATCAGCATCATCCAGAATGATATTTGGGCCTTTCCCTCCCAGCTCCAGCGTTACGCGCTTTAGCGTCTCGGCGCTGGTCCGCATGATGTCTTTGCCGACAGCGGTGGAGCCGGTAAACGTCACTTTCGCGATGTCGGGATGACGGACCAGTTCAGATCCAACAACGTTCCCGACACCGTTGACGATGTTGACAACACCTTTGGGCAGCCCCGATTCGTGCAGGCATTCGACCAGGACCTGCGTCTGGATCGCGCTCATCTCGCTTGGTTTGATGACGATGGTCGTTCCCGCGGCGATCGCGGTCGCGAGCTTGGACGAGATAAAGCCGATGTTGCTATTCCAGGGTGTGATGGCGGCGGTGACCCCGATCGGCTGCATGATCACCTGCGCGCGGCCCATCTGCCGTTCAAAGGCATATTCCCTCAGAACATCTGCCATGTTGAGAAAACTCGATGCCGCATGCGGTATGGCAAAACGGGTGAAGGTCTGTGGGGCGCCATATTCCAGTGCCATGGCCTCCGTCAGTTCGGGAATGCGTGCCGAAACCGCCTCGTTCAGGCGCTTCAGCATGTCGATCCGTTCTTCCTTGCTCGTGCGGGAAAAGCCGGGAAATGCGCGTTTTGCTGCTGCTGTCGCCGCCTGGGCATCTTCGGCATTGCCCAGGCGCACGACGCCGATTTTCTCTTCGGTAACCGGGTTGTGAAGATCAAAAGTCTGCGAGCCCAGTGGAGTGACGAACCGGCCGTCGATGTAGATTTTGTCGATGTAGCGCATGCCTGTCTCCTTCGAATTGCTGCACATATCTGGCATTTGTGAATTGCGCTGGTAAGCTGGTCAAAAACGTTCAGGCTGATAAGGAATAACGGACAATGATGCGAGGTTCGCTGGCTGAGCTTGAGGCAGTCATCACAGTTGCGTCGCGAGGAGGGTTTCGCGCAGCCGCGCGGGAGCTCGGTGTGTCTTCATCGGCACTCAGCCAGCAGATTGCGGCTCTGGAGGCACGGATAGGTGTGCGGCTGTTTAACCGTTCGACGCGCAGCGTCGTACTCTCAGCTGCGGGCGAGCAGTTCGTTGCAGACATCAGCCCCGCCCTGGCGGCGATCCGCGATGCCGTCGAACATGTCGACGAACATCGTGCGGAGCCGACCGGCACCTTGCGCATCAACACATCTTCGGGCGCGACCCGGATGATCATGACGCCGTTGATCCTGGAATATATGCGCCGCAACCCGCAGGTGTCGGTGGAGGTTGTGACGGAGGGTGCGCTGATCGACATCAATGCCGGGGGGTTCGACGCAGGTATCCGCATTCGTGAGGCCGTTCCTGCCGATATGGTCGTGGTGCCCATCAGCGATACCGTTCGCCCCGCCATCGCGGGATCACCCGATTATTTCAGGCGTCAGGGAAGGCCGAAGGTTCCGGCTGATCTTCAGAACCACAATTGCATCCGGGCTCGCATGGCCAGCGGGACAATTTACTGCTGGGAGTTTGAGCGGCGGGGAGAGAGTTTCACCGTCGACGTGCCTGGCAAGCTGACACTTGATGAAAGCGACCTGATGCTGCGAGCGGCTCGCGAAGGCGCAGGACTTGCCTATCTGAATGAGTGGCAGATCGCCGAGGATCTTGCCGCGGGTCGGCTGGAACAGGTCCTGAGCGAATGGACGCCGCCCTATCCGGGCCTTTGTCTCTACTATCCAGGCCGACGCAACATCCCGGCAAAGCTGCGCCGCTTCGTTGACCTCGTAAAGGAAATGCGGTGGGAGTGATTTGACGTGCCAGAAATATGCTCCCATCCTTGGATAGCATTGAGATATTCACTCAGTTCAGAAAGCGACTGTCACGCAGGCGGGCCGCTGCCATGTCCACAAACGCCCACACCTTCGCGCGGGCGTTACGACCCGCCGGATGCAACAGATGGATCGGCATTGGAGCCTCTTCGTAACCGCAAGGACGATCTGAAGCTCGCCTGACAGGAGCGCCGGGCGATCTGGTAATTCAAAACCCGGGTAATCCCCAGCCGTTTCGCGTGAAGGTGATGGCAGCTTCATTGGCATTGCACTGGAGCGTGGCGTTAAATCGTAACGCGATGATCGTCGGTGAAGCGCCATTTGGGTGAGGCCCAGGCGCTGGTCAATGCAGCGATGCGGTGATCCCTGAGATCGGCTGGCGTAGACGGGATGCCATACCGCTCGCCTGATCGCCGCAGACCGGAGTTGTTCCACGCCACGCCGGCGCTGGAAATCTGGTTGCCGGCTTCGTCGACTGGCTTGCCCGCAAGGCACACCGGCATCCCGTAAAGCGCGAAGTCTTATACGCTCCACACGGCCCGGCGATATGAAGCGGGCAGGCGGTGCAAGTCAGCCCCCAGCAGGCCAGTATGGGCCTGGACCGGCTGCACGATGGACGAGCAACGGGCTTGATGAGGTTGGAAGCGGGTTTCACCACCACTTATTCACGGTCCTCCCGGCGCTCAGGGATGATCTCGACTGTAGCTGTCATACCCGCCGCCAGTTCCACGCCGGACGGCACCCGATCAATACCGATGCGCACCGGGATGCGCTGGGCAAGACGCACCCAGGAGAACGTTGCCGCCACATTTGGCAGCCCGAGATGGCCCGGCGTGTCGTTGTTGTTCTCGATACCGCGGCCGAGACTCTCGACACGGCCAGCGAGTGGCTGATCAAAACCCATCAGCATGATTTGCACCGGGTCGCCGACGCGGATTTTCCGGATCTTCGTTTCTTCGAAATAGCCAGTGATCCAGAAGCTGGCGGCGTCAAGGACAGCTACCTTCGTCACGCCTGCAGTCGCGAAGTCGCCTGGACGAAGCCTCAGATTGGTGACATAGCCATCGGTCGGCGAACGGATAACCGAGCGGGCAAGGTCGAGTTTGGCCAGTTCGAGTTTGGCAACCGCCGCCTGGAAGACAGCGCTCGCCACTGCCGCCGCACCGCCTGATTGCTGTACGGCCTCCTGGGATACGACATTCCGGAGTTGGCTCTGCCGCTGCGCTGTCGCTTGACGAACTATCATGTCCTGACGTTTGGCTTCGGTGTCAGCCTCCGCCAGCGCCACCGCGAGACGAACCCGCTCAGGATCAATCTCGTAAAGAACGTCGCCTCGATGCACATGCTGATTCTCGACCACGGCTACGGCACTCACCGTGCCGGAGATTTCTGGTGCGATCTGTACGACATTCACGCCGACCCGGCCGTCTCGGGTCCATGGCGTTCTCTCGTAATGACTCCAGGTCTTGAGAGCGACAAATGCTGAGACGGTTACCAGGCAAAGGGTTAGCGCATAGCGGCTGAGCAGGGATATAACTGGCTTCAAAGCATAGGTCCGTTCGGTGGCAGGTACTGCATGAGCAACCCGTAGATGATGAGGAAGGTGGCGGCCTCGACGAGCGGCCGATAAGTGAACAGCCGGTGGACATCGATGGCGGAAAAGAAGCGCATCAGCGCCAGGGTGGCGACCAGCGCAATGAATGCGATGACCACCAGACCGGGAATGAAGACGCCTCCGATATTGAAATCAATCATCATGAGCCGGTTTCTCCTCCCTGTGCCGTTCCACCGGGCTAAATGCGAAGCGGAGGTCGATGAGCAAATCGAGTATTCGCGTGCGGTTCTTGAGCGGGCTGCCCGCAATCGTCACCATCAATGTCTCAATGCGCTGATCAAGGTCGTCGTGACCGGCAGCTGCCATCCGTCCTCCGGTCCTGAAGCGGGCGGCGACCGCGGAAAGGAGTTCGCCTGTTTTGATACCGGCTTCGCCCTGTGGCATCGCCTTGCGGAGCTGACCAACGGCCCGACCGACGCGAAGAAGGCGCAGAGTATCGTCGAGGACGTCGGCATATGCTTTCCCGGACACCCGCAACCTTGGCAGCAATAATGCTGTCCGATCAATCATAAGGCTCGCCCAGTGGGCTTCGTTGAACGCCTCTCCATGGGCTCGGCGAACGACGTCCCGCCGACTTAGGTGAAGCAGCCGCCCGATCGCCATGTCGACCGGTACCGTCTGAAACAGGGACATGCTTGCCGCTGCAAAGCCGACCGCTGCAAAGAGCGCGATCACGGTGTTGACGAAGGTGGCGAAGTCGCCTGTGTAATTTGTGCCCAGGCCTGAAAGGATCGGAATGGTGAGCGTGATGCCAAGCGCCATCAATGTCGTCGGTAGACGTGCTTGAAGCGAGCCGGCGAGGAGGAATGCCGGGGCGAGCACCGCGACGAGAACGGCGAAGTCTGTGACCTGAGGAAGGATGACGAAGCTGTAAGCGAGGCTGATCACGACCCCATAGATCGAACCAATCATGTACCTCGCGACGTTTGGCGCCGGCGCATCGACATTCCCGAACAGTGTGCAGCATACGCCGAGAAGGGACACGGCCGTTCCACCCTCCGGCCAGGCCGACCAGATCCAGAAAGCACAGCCAATGAGAATGCTGACGATGGCGCCGAGCGCCGAGCGGCCCGCCATCCATGGGTCTCGGTGATAGACGTAGCCTTTTGCACGCTTTGGCCCATGGAACGCAACCGCCTCATGCGATCGCCGGGTCACTGCGATGTTCCGCCCAAGCCTGTCGCAATCGTCAAGCAAACCGATCATTTCGGCCAGATGACCGGCGAGGTTGGCGGCAAGCCTGTGGGCGGGCGTCGCTGCATCCGTGCCCAGATGTCTCTGAATTGACCGTGCGCGGCCGATCAGTTGAACTGCGGCGTTCTCTCGTTGGTCCTTCCCGGCGGTTTCGTTCCAGGCCCCGATGTCGCCAGTCAGTGCGGCTAATTCATCGGGCACACCATATTCACCTGTTGCGAGGTAACGAAGCCGGTCTTCGATCTCTGTCGTGAGCGGAAGCAATCGAGCGAGCCGGTCATGAATCAGTTGCAACGTCTCGCGACGTGGCGTCGCGGGAGACGGGTCATACGGCAGATGCGCCGCAAGTCCCTGAAGCGCAAGCATATCCGCTGCGAGCTGGTGGCGGTCACGACGGTTGTCCGCCGACGTTCCGCTCAGCGTGTCACCCGCCATCCGACGGGCGTCCCGCAGCGTAGCCGACAGTTTGCCGGTGAACTGGACCGTCATCCGCTTCGGCCACACGTAACGATGGATCAGAACCGCGCATACAATCCCGACGGAAATTTCCTGAACGCGCACGGATGCAGTATCGAAAACCGCGCCTGGATCAAGCACACTCGGGAAACCGATCAGGCTCGTGGTGTAACCTGCAAGAACGAAAGCATAGGCCCGTGGCGTGCGATCGAGCAGCGAGAAAAACATGCACAGGCCAATCCAGCCAGCGAGAACCACGCTGCACACAATCGGATCGTTCACGAAATTTGGAACGATCGCGACCGTCGCTATCGCGCCAACCACCGTCCCGGCGAAGCGATACACACCGCGACTGAGTGACGCCCCTGCGGATGTCTGAGAGACGATATAGACAGTAACGATAGCCCAGAACGGCTTGGGAAGCCCTATCCGCAGCGAAATGTAATAGGCAAGTATCGCCGCAGCGAAGCTCCTGCCCGAAAAAAGGATTGCATCCGCATCCACCTTCATTGCGGGCGTGAGAAGGAAATCTGGTCCTGCGTGCATTGCTGCACCGACCTTGCTCAAAAAAGTAAATGTGGGCTGGGCGGTGTTCATGTCCCCAGCTTGTGGCCGATTTGCAAATATAAATAAATTCAGTATTCTGCCACAAAATACCTAAATCTGGCCAACGTTATGCCCGTGCCGCGATCTGCTGTTTCTATTTTCGATCCCGACCTCACACATCTGCCGGCAGTCGCTCATCAGCTCGACTTTGCCGATCATGAAGCGGAAGTACCTTTGCACGTGCACCGGAAGGGACAGCTGATCCTCGCCTTGCACGGTGCGGTCACCTGCGTTGCAGGTAACGAGATCTGGATCGTGCCCCCCAATTGTGGCGTCTGGATCCCAGGCGGTGTGCCACATAGCGCCCGCGCAACCCCGAATGCGCGACTGAACTATCTGTTCGTGGAACCGGGCGCTGTGAACCTGCCCGCCGACAGTTGCACGCTTTCGGTCTCTCCAATGATAAGAGAAATGGTTGAGCGTCTTGCTCGCGAGCGTGCGGATTATCTTGCCGACAGCCATGCTGCCCGGATTGCGCGGGTAGTCCTGGACGAGCTCGTTGGTATGCCACGTGAGCGGTTCAATCTGCCAATCTCGAGAAATACCAAGATCTGGGCGATAGCAGATGCTCTTGCAACCGAGCCTTCAGATCGCAGTACATTGAGCGACTGGGCGAAGCGGGTCGCAATGAGTGACAGGTCACTTGCGCGTCTTTTGATCCGCGAGACAGGATTGACGTTCGGGCGCTGGCGGCAGCAACTTCATCTCGTCGTCGCGCTTCGGGACCTGGCCAGCGGCGATACGGTGCAGAATGTAGCGGCGGCACTGGGATACGACTCCGTCAACGCATTCATCACAATGTTCAAAAGGACTATGGGCAGCACCCCTGCACAATATTTTGCTCAGCGTGGCACACTTAAGCGCGCGGAATGAAGCAGGTAGTCAGGCGTGGATTGCCGACGCCGAACCTGGCGCGCTCCAGAAGGTCGTCATTGAGATTAATGGTATATCGCATTTCCAGCACAGGGGCAGTGTGAATTCGGGCCCGTCAGCGCAACAAATCCAGCTTGCGCGCCTGACGTTGGATCAGCGTCTCGACTTCCTTTATGGCAAGCGCGCTTAGCGCCGCACCGGGACGACGTTGCGTCGCACCGGTGATGGCACCCCTTTTTGCCAGAACATGTTTTCGTACTGCAAGTCCGAGACCCGGTTGCTGTTCGTAGCGCATCAACGGCAGATAGGCGTCGAACACATCCTGCGCGACCTCGTATTTCCCCTCATTGCTGAGACGGACTACATCCACCATCATTTCGGGATAAGCGAAACCCGTCATCGCGCCGTCGGCGCCCCTCTGCATTTCCTCGGTCAGGAACGCGCCGGCATTGCCGCACAGGATCGAGATGCGGTGGCGGCCTCTGGCTTCAGCTTCACGCAGGTCGGTAATCTTCTGCAGGCCCGGCCAATCCTCGTGCTTGAGCATGACGATGCTGGGATGAGCCTCGAAGATGATGCCCAGTGTCTTCGAGGTTATCTGAACGCCGGTGGAGAGCGGGAAATCCTGTAGCACCAGGGGCACATCGGCGCCAATCGTCTCGACCACGTTGCGGAAATAGGTAACGATCTGCTCGTCGGTGCGCAGCACGGATGGTGGAGCGACCATGACCCCGGCGGCTCCCATATCCATCACTGCCTTTGTCAGTTCCCCGATCGCGGCAAGGCCGGGTGCGGAAACGCCGACCACAACTGGTTTGCCTTGGGAGCGTTTCAGCGTCAGCGTCGTGACTTCGATCGATTCCGCCATGGTGAGCTTTGGTGCTTCCCCCATCATGCCGAGGATCGTCAACCCGTCGGCACCCTTTTCGTAATAGAAATCGACCATGCGGTCGATACTCGCGCCATCTAGCGAACCGTCTTCGGTAAACGGTGTACAGGCAATGACGAAGACGCCATTGGTGTTGGAATTTATAAGTGACATGGTATGTTTCCACTCCCGGTGGGGTCGGCCGCGGTGGACAAAAAGGCCCTCATTCCGCTCATTGTCAGGTCGAGTGTCGCCTGGTGCAGGCAAGTGTGGCGCTGGCCTGCACCAGGTTGGTTCACCCATCTAGTTTAGTCACTTTGCCAGCATATCCGGAACGATCGAGACGATTTCCGGAAAAATGGCGATAAGCAGCACAAAGGCACACATGATGAAGAAAAATGGCATGGTCGCGCGGGTAATGCGGGCCATGCTGTCGCCGGTCAGGCGCTGGATGACGGTAAGGTTGAAGCCGACAGGGGGTGAAACCTGCGCCATCTCCACCACGATGACGATGAATATACCGAACCAGACCTTGCTGTAACCGGCTGCCATGACGAGAGGCAGGGTGATCGGCAGCGTCATGACGATGCAGCCCAGCCCTTCCATCACCGTGCCGAGAACAATGTAGAAAAACAGGAGCACGATGATGAGCATGAAAGGTGAGAGACCCCAGCCTTCGATCGTTCCCGCAATGTAGCGTGGCATTCCGAGATAACCGATAACGGTCGAGAGAAACATCGCACCAACCATGATGAGGCCGATCATGGCGCAGGAATCAGCTGCCTGTTTCGCGGCCTGCAGAAGGTTTTTCAAGGTAAGTGTCTTTTGCACCGCACCGATGAGGATCGCCCCCCCGACACCGACCGCTGCCGCTTCCGTCGGCGAGGCGATGCCGCCATACATCGAGCCGACCACACCGACGACAAGCAGCAGCAGCGGCCCCAGATCTTTCAGTGCGACCAGCTTTTCCAAAAAGGTAGTGGGTGGAAGCGCGTCGCCGACAAGTGAGGGGTTCATCAGCGCCCTGATACCGATATAGCCCATGTAAGAGGCGGCCATGAGAAGCCCTGGCAGAATGCCTGCCATGAACAGCTTGAGGATCGATTCTTCCGCCATCACGCCGTAGATGATCATGATTGTCGAAGGCGGGATGAGAAAGCCCAGCGTTCCCGCTCCGGCGAGGCTACCGGTGATGAGATCGCGGTTATAGCCGCGCGAGATCAGTTCCTTCGCGGTGATGCGCCCGACTGTTGCCGTGGTGGCCGCGGATGAGCCGCAGACGGAAGCGAAAAGCGTGCAGCCGAGCACTGTGATATGGGCGAGGCGGCCCGGAACATGTCGCAGCCAAGGCGCAAGGCCGGAAAACAGAGCTTCTGAAATTTTCGTGCGGAAGAGGATTTCCGCCATGAAGATGAAGAGCGGCAAGGCCAGCATTTCCGGCGAAACCAGCGTATTCCAGGTCTGCTGCGCCAGCAGTTTGAAAAGCGGCAGGGTAGGACGATAAATCGCCGCGAGGGTTGCTCCGGTGCCAATTAGGCCAAGGCCGATCCAGACCCCGGTACCCAGAATGAGCGTCATCAGGCCGAGCAGGCTGAAGGTGATCTTTCCCATAATTTATTCCAGTCCCGGGCCGGTTGAAAGTGTTTCGCCGCGAAGAAGCCGCAGCAATTGCGCCAGCATCTGCAAATTCAGAATGATTGCGCCCGCTGAAAGGAAGACCTGTGGATAAATGAGCGGAACCCGTATGACGGAGGAGGAGGTCGAGCCTCGCTGCCAGAACAGGATGGCCATGTCTGTGAGCGCCAAGGACAGTGCGGCGCAGATGACAAGGCCGATGAGGCAGGCAGCAACATCCAGCCATCGGGCGCCGGACGGAGACAGCGATTCACCTATAGCCGTGACGCGCACGTGGGAGCCCGATTTCAGCGCGCTGGCAGCGGCGAGCAGAAAGCTGGCCGCCATGAGGTAGGCTGCGACATCCCAGGCGAATGGCAGGGAATATCCAACGCCGTTTCTGAGAATGATTTCGCAGGTGATGAGAATGAAGATGCCGAGGAGGGACAGAGCCGAGAGTGTATTTGCAGCTTCCGTCAGACGGTCGATGGGATTGATGATGGCATTGAACGCGGGATTCGATTGCGTGTGCATGATGCTTCTCCAGAATGCGCAGAACGGGGCGAGTAGCCGGCGCAAACAGCCAGCCGCTCTTTCATGCCCGACGGTGAGAAGTCAGTTCCGCGCCTTCAAATAGGCCTCGACATAGGGTGCAGCATCGGGAACGCGCTTGAGGAAGTCGTCCCACAGTGGCTTGGCGCGCTCCATGAGCGCGACCTTGAGTTCCGGGGATGGCGATGTAACGGTAATGCCCTTTTCCTTCAGGGTGGCGAGCTTGGTTTCGTCCTCGGCACGGCTGACCAGCCAGAACTCGCCTTCAAGCTTCTTTGATGCCTGCTCGATGGCCGCCTGATTTTCAGGCGACAGGGCATTCCAGGCATCGAGATTGACGGTGACTATGTTGGAGGATGCCTGCCAGTTGAAGGTGCTCATGTTTTTCATGAATTCCCAGAAAGCGCCGTCGACGCCGGAGGAGGAGGAGGTCGTGACGCCGTTGATGGTGCCCGCGGCAAGCGAAGGCACGACTTCGCCCCAAGGCATCTGGACCGGAAGCGCGCCGAGCGCGCGGAAGAAATTGTGGCCATTGGCGTCGACGACGCGGATTTTCAGGCCGTTGATGTCTTCAATTTTCTCGATCAGTTTCGGTGCATATACGGCCTGCCCTGGCCATGGCACCATGTAGAGCAGCTTCTGGTTCATCGAGGTTGCGACTTCCTCGATCTTGGGACGAAAGAATTTGTGCAGCAGGGCAAGGTCCGGCATGGTTGGCGCGAGATAGGGCAGGGTTTCGACGCCGAGCACAGGCGCTTCACCCACCTGCTGGCTCATCAGAATGTCGGCAACGGGAACGATCCCGTCGCGCACGGCGGTCATGCCCTCCGGTCCCTTGATGCCGAGTGCGCCGCCGGAGTGCACGGTGATGGCAACCTCGCCATTCGTCACCGCCTTCACCGTTTCGGCGAACTTCACTGCATTTTTGGTGTGAAAATTACCCGCGGGCCAGACGACGGACATATCCCATGCTGTTTCGGCAATGGCCGATGTTGCGAAACCGGAAATCGCCAAAGCCAGCCCGGCAAGAATTGCATTTTTCATTGTTGTGATCCCCTCACTTATTGTTTTCCCGCTCTCCTTGCCTCGCGGATGAGAGGGCGCGTTTATTTTCGGTATACAGCTCGTATTCCGAATGGCGGGGACTATATGAGTGTTTTTTGAGCGGCGCAATAACTTGATTAAACTTTGTTCGATTTCGGACGACGTCCTTTGCACGGTGGTGCCGGTAATGGAATGCGCTTATGTGGATCCGCAGGAAACAGCCTCAACGGTCGCCAGGTAGATGCCGTATTGGGGAAGCTCGCCGTCACCGAACGTGTTTGGCCGGATCTGCCGACAATCAGTGGAAGAGTCGCGTCCTGGCAGGGAAGCCATCTCGTCAACAGGATGCGCTCTCGCTCTGGCGCACCAAAGCCGGCCGTCGCGTTGTGCATCGCACAAACGACGTGGTTTGCAGTTCTTTCAATGGCAGCCACAAGTTTCGCGCTCGTATCCGCCGAGTTCCTTCCGGCGGGCCTTTTGAC
>NZ_JASXTH010000004.1:0-421326 GCF_036596185.1 Rhizobium sp. GR12
TGTCCACCTATTTTTGGTGGACACTTCATGCATCAGAGCACTGCGCCTCAGAAGGCGCACAGAAATTCGCGCTTACGGTTCTATAGCCAAAAAATTGATGACCTCCGCCTGCACCAGAACAGAGAGAACATTTCTTTCTTGAATTATTTGGTTGGGAACATCATCGGAGGACAATCGGTTGTCGATCTTGGTGCCGGTGAGGGGTATTTAGCTGCTGCCGCTTGCTCGTTCTACGAGACGTCGTGGGCGATCGATATCAACATCGATCTTCTAAACAAAACAGTACCTCAGTTTGGTCTGGGAGATAAGCTGAAGGTCGCTGAGTCACTTGATGACGTTCTTGGCGACGTGGATGCCATTTTTATGTGGCACACGTTGGAGCATATCCCTAACGCTTTTGAGCTTGGTAGGGCCGTGACTACGAAGCTGAAAGAAGGGGGCCTTTTCGTCTGGCAGGTTCCCGCGTATCGCGATCCATATGTCGTGTATTCACACTATACGTTTTTCAACGACCGAGCGGCTAGGGTTTTCACCGAATCTGTCGGACTGGAAATCATTAACGTCTTCCACGACGAGGCCCTTCAGTTTTTGACCGTGGTTAGCAGGAAACCGGCATCAATTGTTGCTGATGTTGTGGTCGAATTGTTTGTTCCCCTGGAAAAACCTTCCTTTTGGAAGCGGTTTCGCGCAAAGATACAATAGCCATTCATGCCCAAGGGGATGGAGATTAAGAGGATTTCACTCGCCGTGCGTTCGGAATATTCGTCATCTGGCAAACTCATACCACTAGAGGGCCAGAGAGGCATCGCAGCCATAATCGTGGCGGTTCACCATTTCATTCTGGCGTTTCATCCTTCGATATCTGGAATCATAGCCGACAAGCGTAACGATGGCAGCCTAGTGGGCTCGCCTTTCTTCTTTTTCATAAACGGCAACGGAGCAGTTTTTTTCTTTTTCACCCTTTCCGGGTTCGTTTTGAGTTGGGGATACTTCAAAAACCCCGCTCCATATCGCTCCCTTTGGTCTGGATTAAAGCGCTGGCCGAGGCTCGCTGGACCGGTTGTCATTGCTTGCCTATTTAGCGCGCTCCTGTTCCAGACAGATTTGTATTTCTACGAGGAGGCCGGGGCAAAGAGCGGCAGCTATTGGATGCAAACGTTTGGACATTCTTCTTTTAACGGAAACTATCCCTCATTCTTTGATGCCATCTGGCAGGGACTGACGACTTTTTTCTCAGGGCAGTCGGGAATAAACCCAAGTCTCTGGACAATGGTCTACGAGTACTATGGCAGCGTTATCGTTTTCGTCGCAGCGCCAGTCCTTTCGAAGTTGAGCAACAAGAAGTCAATTGGCTTAATCAGCGTGGTGTGCCTCGTAATCGCTTTTGGCGTTTCACTAACTGGATTGACCGCCTTAGCTAGCGTGGCTTTCACGCTACCGTTCATCGTAGGAGTGGGAGTATCTTTTGCGATAAGCAGATGGGAGGTGCTTCGGGTCAATTTTTACTTGTCTGCGGGAGTTCTGGGTTTTGGTATTTATTTACTTGGATATTTCGAACCTTCACACGCATACGCATGGTCATCACCCGTCGCAGCAGTGTCTCCACAAGCCGCATGGTCCATTATTTACTCTGCTGGCTCCGCCTGCGTAATATTTGCGACTATGACGAACGGCAAGATATATGGCGTCATGAACCACCGGCTGATGTTCGTGCTCGGTCGTCTCAGCTTTTCCCTGTACCTCGTCCACTTTCTGATACTCGGCTCAGTCTCGAGTTGGCTTTTTCTTCACGTCTTTACAAGCGGAGGCGTGCCTTTATTCGCCACCACAGCGTTGCTCTGTGTGTCTCTCGCGTGGCCACTGTGCTATTTCGATGAATGGTGGGTGCGGTATGTGAACGCCAAGGTTCATCGGCTACGGAGGTGGGTTAGCGGGGACACGGTCAAGCCCATCTCGCGTGCCTCATAAGTCTCAATTAGAAGGCGCTATGTAAGCGGTGCGGTAGGGACTGCGTAGCGGCCTGCGCATACCCGCCACTGCGGTCGCGTGCGACGACTTCGATCTGCGGCTGTTCGACTAGCCAAGCCTTGGCGGTCGAAGGTTCTCGGCCGGGCAACAAGGCGATCGTCTTTCGCCGTTCAAAGTCACAAATGATCGTACCATATCGATGATTGCGCCGCCATGCCCAGTCCTTGATGCCGATCACACGCGGTGGCGTTGGTGGCGGGCGATCGTACCGGCGAACAGTTCGCAACAGCGTGTCATTGTTCAACGGCAGTCCTAGACGATCGGCAAAGCGCGCCGCCGGGCGACCACCCAATACAAGAGAGATGCCGAACGAGGCAGTCCAGACGGGCCGTTCGGCGAGCCATTGGACGGATCACACGTCACAGAAGCGTTCGGCGAAAATCTTTCGGCGGTAGTAAGCGGCAATACAAACAAAGGTAAGCAATAAGCTGAGGCCGTTCAGGCCTTGTAGCTCCACGGCATAAGGGCATCGATTTCGCCCGAGCGTCTGCGTCAGCCAGGCCTGGGGATCGACAGAATTCATCTTTGCAGTCTGCAGCAGCGTCGCGATTGTCGCCCATGTCCTGCCGCCACCATCACTGCCAGCGAAGAGGCTATTTTTTCTTGTAATCGCCTGCGGTCTGATCGCTCGCTCGACTATGTTGGAGTCGATCTCGATACGGCCGTCGGTCAGGAAGCGCTCGAAGACGTCACGACGCTTGATCGAGTACCGTAGAGCGTCAGCGAGTCTGGATTTGGCCGACACGCGCGGCAAGGTCGTCTGCCAGAGAGCGA
Source organism: Rhizobium sp. GR12 (assembly GCF_036596185.1). Classification (NCBI taxonomy): domain Bacteria; kingdom Pseudomonadati; phylum Pseudomonadota; class Alphaproteobacteria; order Hyphomicrobiales; family Rhizobiaceae; genus Rhizobium; species Rhizobium sp. GR12. Next base: position 2,803 of record NZ_JASXTH010000004.1, read on the forward strand.
AGAGATCACGGACGATCTCTGCCGAGCGTTCTTGTCGGGCTGCGACACGCGCCTCAGGGTATTGGCCACGGATGGTTTCCTCGATCTCCCAGAGTGTCGCCATTCGCTCGACCGTTTCTGTGGCGACCCTGGAGCTTTTGGCGACATGCAGTTCATAGAATTTGCGACGACTATGCGCCCAGCAACCAGCCAGAATAACGCCGTCGTTGCCGCCGTCCCTGCGGACAGGCTTGCTGTAGGCCCCGTACCCGTCAACCTGCAGAATCCCGCGATAGCTGCTGAGGTGCCGTGCCACGCAATCGGTCGCCCTGCTGTCTTCGAAGCGGTAGGCAACCATCGGTGGACCGTTGCATCCAAATGGTCGGTCATCCCTGGCATATGCCCATAGCCATGCGGTTTTCGCCGATCCGGACCCAGGCGCCAGTGTCGGCAGGGTCGCCTCATCGGCAAATATCCGTTCCGCCTTCTTGATTTCGTTCAGGATGTAGTCGGCGAGGATGTCGAGCTCGAACCCCAGCTTTCCCATCCATTGAGCCATTAGCCTGCGGTCAGGTTCGACCTTGTCGCGGGCGTAGATCGCTTCCTGCCGATAGAGTGGTAGGCCATCCATGTCAGCCAATTGTTCCGTTGGCGCAAGGAACTGTGCCGGATCGAGGAGCCGCAGACCGAGACTGCTACCGTGTTGGTGCCGGTGATCGTATCCGAGGCCGCTTCGACAGCCTCTCCCGTTCAGCCGGAGCCGCCCACTATATCCCAACCTCGTCGAAAGCGCAGCGATGTCACGATTGAGCTGGGTCGGGGGCTGGCGTGTCCACGTGGATAGCGACATCGACACCGAAGCGCTTGGCCGTATTCTCGATTGCGTGCTGGGGCTACGATGATCCCGGTTCATGCTGGTGTGAAGGTCTGGCTGGCGACGGGCTACACCCGACATGCGCAAAGGCTTCCCCGGTCTGTCGTTGATAGTGCAGGAAGCGCTGAAGCGTGACCCGATGTGTGGGCACCTGTTTGTATTCCGCGGTAGAGGTGGTGGCCTGATCAAGGTGATCTGGCATGACGGTCAGGGAGCCTGCCTGTTCACGAAAAAGCTGGAGCGCGGACGCTTCATCTGGCCATCAGCAGCCGATGGCACGGTGGTGATCACGCCTGCGCAGCTGGGCTACCTGCTGGAGGGCATTGACTGGCGTATGCCGCAAAAGACCTGGCGACCGACGTCTGCCGGATGAGCAAAAACGCTGGAATGACGGGACCGAATATGATTCCATCCTGTCATGAGCAACGCGGCCGAAGAGTTTCCGGACGACCTTGCGAGTGCTCTTGCATTGCTGACCCAGGAACGCGCCCGGCGTGTTGCCGCTGAAGCAGAAGCGGCGACCGCCAAGGCGGAAGCTGCCAGTGCAAAGGCACTCGTATCGCATTCCGAGGCGCTGATCGCGCGGCTGAAGCTGGAGATCGACAAGGTTCGCCGTGAACTCTACGGCAGCCGGTCCGAGCAAGGCGCAGCTCATGCGGCAGATGGAACTGCAACTCGAGGAGTTGGAAGCGGACGCCGGTGAAGATGAACTGGCGGCGGAGAACGCAACCAAAGCCTCAGCCGTCAAAGCCCTCGAGCACAGGCGTCCGTCACGCAAGCCCTTTCCCGAACACCTGCCACGCGAGCGCGTCGTCATCGCCGCTCCCGCCAATTGCGCCTGCTGCGGATCGGCCAAACTGTCGAAGCTTGGCGAAGACATTACCGAGATCCTGGAGGTGATCCCACGTCAGTGGAAGGTCATCCGTAAGCGGTGTCCTGATTACACTGGACCAAAAGTACAGTGCTCGCCTGTGAGATGAGCGGTGTTCAACGCCATGGCAACTTAGTGGTCATCGCAGTCAATCTGCATATTCACCTACTGTCGATAAAAGGGCGTTGGATTCGAACCCATTCTTCCGGATATGGCTCGTGATCCTGTCGGTGCTCCGTGTGGTACTCGCCCCAGCCCTGAAGCTTCCAGTATTTTGTCATGACATCGAAATGGTTGTGCCCAGTTATTTCGCCCGCCTTCACAGCCCCCTCATTAAGGAGCGCTCTAAAGTCGTCTCCCATGGGACCAGCTAGGCAAAGACCAGGCAGTAGTTGACCATCTGGCTCGGGATCGAGCCAGATTTCATGAACCAATTCGTTTTTCATCGAAGTATTTTACTTCAAGAACCACCCTCCCGGAAGAGGGGCGTTGGACGCAAAGGGCCGGAGAATTCCACGGCAGAAGTCCCTCGATCTGGCTCTGCTTGTGGCCGTTGACGATGGCAGTGAGTGTGCTGGTCAGATAGGCCAGCGGATCGACAGTATTGAGTTTGCAGGTCTCGATGAGCGAGGCGATGGTCGCCCAGTTCTCGGCCCCGGCATCGTGCCCTGCAAATAGTGCGTTCTTGCGATTGAGAGCTATCGGCCGGATGGTCCGCTCCACGCTGTTGTTGTCGATCTCGATGCTACCGTCGGTCAGGAACAGCTTCAGGCCATCCCAGTATTTTGCAATGTAGGCCAAAGCCTCGCCGAGTGGGGACTTGGTCGCGACACGGGCACGGTGATGGACGAGCCAGGTCTGCATGTCGGCGACGAGTGGCGCTGATCGTTCCTGCCGCGCAGCAAGGCGAGCCTCAGGATCAAGGCCACGCAGTTCGGCCTCGATCCGATACAATTCCCCGACCCGTTTGACGCCGTCTTCGGCAATCGGTGCTGTTCCATTGCGAGTGATCTCCACCAGCTTGCGCCGAGCATGGGCCCAACAATAGGCAAGCCTGATGTCCGCGCCGACACGGTCTGGCGCGATCAGCCTGTTGTATCCGGCATAGCCATCGACTTGCAGGATGCCGGAGAAGCCCTGCAATATCCGTTCGGCATGAATGCCTCCGCGACCGGGAGCGTAGGTAAAGGCGACGCCTGGCGGAGCACCGCCGCCCCAAGGACGATCATCCCGCGCGAGCGCCCAGAAGTAGCCGGTCTTGGTTTTGCGGGAGCCGGGATCAAGCACCGGGGCACCGGTCTCGTCCATGAACAGCTTGGTCGAGCGCTTCAAGTCGGCAATCAGTGCATCGAAGACGGGGCGTAATTCGAACGCTGCCCGGCCGACCCAATCGGCAAGAGTGGAGCGGTCGAGATCGATGCCCTGTCGGCTCATGATCTGGGCCTGCCGATTGAGCGGCAGGTGATCGGCATATTTGGACACCAGCACATGCGCGATGGTTGCCTCGGTAGGCAATCCGGCGTGGATCAGTCGAGCAGGTGTCGGAGCCTGTGCGACGCCGTCGGTGCAAGCACGGCAGGCATATTTGGGACGACGGGTTACAATGACGCGGAACTGCGCCGGGATGACATCCAGCCGCTCGGACACATCTTCGCCGATGCAATGCAGACCTCCACCGCAGGGGCAGATCAAGCTCTGCGGCTCGATGATCTCCTCGATACGCGGAAGATGGGCGGGAAGAGAGCCGCGATTGGCGACACGTGGTTTGGGATGCTGCTTGCCCAGAGGGCTATCGGCCTCGTCTTCGGCATGGACGGCCGCAATGGCCGTTTCCAAGTCCTCCAGTGCGAGATCGAATTGTCGGGATCGACCTTCTCGGATTTGCGCCCGAAGGCAGCCTGCTTGAAAGCGGCGACCAGCTTCTCAAGCCGCTCGATCCGCTCATCTTTGCGGACTTCACGCGCTTGCGCGGCGATCAGCATCGCCTTCAAGGCAGCAACACCGTCGGGAAGATCGGCGGCGTCCAACATGGTGGAAGTTTATCAAATACCGCCTCGGTTCACCGCCGGAATTTGCCACCCGAGTCATCGTGACGCACCTATTCGATTGCTGTCGGCGCTCTTGCCTCAACGGCACGAACCCGACGCCAGTCGAGCCCCGCAAACAGCGCCTCGAATTGGGCATGGCCCAAGGTCATCAAGCCGTCCCGAATATCCGGCCAGGTGAACGTGTGCTCCTCCAGGCGCTTGTAGGCCATCACCAGACCGCTGCCATCCCAGTAGATCAGCTTCAGCCGATCCGCTTTGCGCGAGCGGAATACAAAGACCGCCCCGGTGAACGGGTTCCTGTGCAGGTCGTTTTTGACCAGCGCCGCCAGTCCATCATGACCCTTGCGGAAGTCGACTGGCTTGGTCGCCACCATGATCCGAACGCGGTTCGATGGAAGGATCATGCCGAAACCGCGCAGGCACGTGCTACAGCGGCGATGCGGGCGGCAGATGCGCCTTCTTCCAATCGGATAGTGACAGCACCGAACATGATCTCGGGGCGACTAGCTTTCTTGATCGGCGGCTCCAGAACAGGTGGATCGACGATCACCGCTGCGAACTCCACCGCATCCTCGGGTGCAGGCAGAACCAATTTGCCCTGACGCGCCATCGTCCGCCAGGTGGAAAGGTGGTTCGGCTTCAAGCCATGGCGCTCTGCGACCTCATTCACCATCGCGCCTGGCCGAAGGCTCTCTGAAACGATCTGCGCCTTAACGTCATCCGGCCAGTGCCGGTGAACCTCACGTCCAGACTTCCTGGCCGTGAGAACCTCCAATGTAGTCTCCATGGAGAAACTCCCTTGCTCGTCCATGGAAAGCCGATCCCAGATCAGGAAGGCGAGGACAATGTGGGATCGGAACACCGGTTACGGTCATCCAGACGGTGCGGGAGAAGTTTACCTGCCGCCAGTGCGAGAAGATCACGCAGCCGCCTGCACCATTCCACGTAACGCCCCGCGGTTTTGCAGGACCGAACCTGCTGGCGATGATCCTGTTTGAGAAGTTCGCCCAGCACCAGCCGCTCAACCGTCAGAGCGAACGCTATGCCCGCGAAGGCGTCGACCTCAGCTTGTCGACGCTGGCCGATCAGGTCGGAGCATGCGCCGCGGCATTGAAACCCATTCACTGCTGCCGAACGTCTGCACGGCGATGACACGACCGTGCCGATCTTGGCCAAGGGAAGACCGATACGGGCCGCATCTGGACCTATGTCCGGAACGATCGACCGTTCGGAGGCCTCAAGCTCAACCACATCGATCCGCAGGCGTGGCTTGCCGACGTTCTTGCCCGCATCGCTGACACGCCGATTACCAGGCTGGAGCAACTACTTCCGTGGAATTGGACGCCGCCGAAGTCTCCAAGAGGCCAGGCTGCCTAACCGGCGGCGCTAGCTGACGAGTGCACAAGCACCATACCCAAGCTAATCGTAAAAATTGCTCGCTCAGATGCGGTCGGCTAGCGTTACACCGACAGGGCGCAGTTCCCGAAGGCTCACATACAAAGAAGGACCGATTTGGAAAACCAGATGGACAGCATAGATGGATGATTCCGGCCTGAGAAACGCCGTGCACGAGGCGCTCCTCCAGCTCGAAACTGACGGCCACATCGTGATCGTGTCGACAACACTCGGGTCATTGGTCGATGCCATTGCAAACAAAGTTGCCGAGGTCGTCCCTCATACCGAATTATCCCTCGGAGAGCTGTACACCACTCGACTGCTAATTAATTATGCCATTGATAATCATAGATTGTTCGATTGGGAAATGCCGACGCTGACAGGTTTGACCGCCGAAGAGTTAGGATCGTTGCCGACAAATTGCCGCGTGAATAGCTGGCCATAAAAATCTGGCTTGCTTCCATATCCGCGCCTTCACCGAAAGGATACCTATGCAATAACGGAGCCCGCGCTACTGACGCCAGATGGGGTCAGCTTGCCGCTTACAAACAAAGGGTCGGATCGTCAGATGCAATTCGATCCTCCGGCCCTCGCGCGGCAGATCGGCAATCATCCGAAATAGCCACTGTGCTCTGGACGGGAGGCGGCGCCGCAGTCAGGGCATTTGCAAACTTGGGATCGACTATGGAAATCGCCGGGTAATCGGCTGGCCTAATGTACGGAATATCACAAGTCCGTTTGATAAAGATCGGGCGGCAATGCCGCCCAATAATTGTTTGAATTAGGCTACGTCCGCATCGAACTGGATGCTGTGCAAGCGCTTGTACAGACCATCGGTGGCGAGTAATTCGCGACGGCTACCCTGCTCGACAACCTGACCATTATCCATGACGACAATCTTGTCGGCCCGGTTGATCGTGGAAAGCCGGTGGGCAATGACAATGGATGTCTTGTTGAGCGTCAACCGCTCAAGCGCGTCCCGGACAAGCGCTTCGGATTCCGAATCGAGCGCGCTCGTTGCTTCATCGAGGATCAATATGTCCGCATCTCTCAGCATGGCGCGGGCGATAGCAATACGCTGCCGCTGGCCACCGGACAGCCCGGAGCCGTTTTCGCCCAGTTTGGAGTCGTAGCCTTCCGGCATCTTCATGATGAAATCATGCGCATTGGCCGCTTTGGCTGCAGCAATGATTTCCTCATCGGTAGCGTTGTCGCGCCCGACGGAAATGTTGTGCTTCACCGTTCCAGAAAAAAGGAAGGTTTCCTGGCCGACGTAAGAAACATGCTCGCGCAGGCTGGCAAAGGACACGTCGCGCAAATCCATTCCGTTGATCTCGACGGAACCGCTTTGCGGATCATAAAGCCGCATTATCAGGTTGATGATCGTCGACTTGCCACTGCCGGATGGCCCGACCAGCGCTGTCATCTTGCCACCCTCGAAGAGAACGCTGATGTCTTTCAAAACCGGCTGGTCAGAAACATACTCGAAGCTGACGTTCTTGAGTTCCACATTGCCGCTTGCCGTGGGGAGCGGCAGGGCATCTTTCTTTTCGGTGAGTGTCAGGGGAGCGTCAAGGATGTCGAACATCATGCGCACGCCGATCATACCGCTTTCAATCTGTACACGCATACGCGCCAAGCGTTTTGCAGGCTCATAGGCAAGAAGCAATGCTGTTATAAAGGCCATCAGATCGCCCGGGGATCCGCCTTTTTCGAGAACGGTGTAGCCGGAAACAGCAATTACGGCCGCGATAGCTAGACCGGACAGCGTTTCCATGATTGGGCTCGTCGCCGCCTCAAGCTTAGCAATACCATTTGCCCGATGTTCGACATCCGACACAGCCTTGCTCATCCGCTGACGCATCAGTTTTTCGAGGGAGAATGCCTTTATGACGCGTACGCCGATGCTCGTTTCCTGTACGACGTTAACAATTTCGCCCAGCGAAGCAAGTTCCGCTTCCATGATCTTGCGCACACGCCGCAGAACGAGACGAACGCTAAAAATTGCAATAGGCCCAACGATCATCGAAATCGCACTCAGAAGGAAATTCTGAGCGAACATCACGATGATCAGGCCAATTAGGGAAAACAGGTCGCGTACAAATGATGTAACAATAGTATCTATGATACTACGGGCGGCCTGCGCGTTGTAGGTAACGCGAATAAGTAGTTCGGACGATGGCAGATTCTGAAAAAACGAGACGCCCTGCTTCAAAAGCCGATCATAGATTTTACGTTGTTGTTCTGCAACGATGCTGTTACCTGCCTTGCTCAGGTAATAGCTTTGTACGAACGTCGCGAGGCCCTTAACAATAAAGATGGCAGCTACTGCAAATGCAATCTCGAGAACAACGTCAAAACCTCGCTTCAGATAAACGCTGTTAACGATATCGCGCATTATCCATGCACTGAGGGACGTGGTTCCGGCGACAACGAACATCGCCGCGATTGCTGCGGAGTACCAGCCGACGTGTTTTTTGAAATTTTCTTTAAAAAGCCGCATCAGCAACTTTTTGTCGTTTGGCGACAAAAACGACCCTATCACGGAAACATCCTTGATTTGTTTTTGGTTTGTCTGAGGCTGCTGGATTGCTCTGCAGTCAATTGTTGCATACGCAAAACGAATTGATCACGTTTAGCTTAGTGACAGATTTCGCTTTTTTCATGTTGCCTCCGCATATCTGAGACGTCACAGATCCGGCATCGAAGCCAAATAGATCGTAGATCAGATAGTGTCAATGTCCTGAACTCGTCCTCATTCCCGTTTCCAGTGAGTTTCCACGAATGCGCCTATCAAATGCGCTTGGCTGACATCTTCAATTGTCAGAATATGGTGTTTTCCTACTCGCCGACCTGAACTGACGCTCTGGCACTACTTTGGCAGATTCGGTTAAGCCTGGTTTGAGATGATTTGCGCTCCCACTTTAGGGACGCGATGTGATGGATTGGGATACGGAGCTTTCAGCCTTTTTGCAGCCGTTTCTGGAGAAGCTGGGACACAAGAATCGACGACAGATGTGTCCACTTTATGTGTCGGGGCTTCTCGGTCCCGGCGACCGCAAGAGTATCGAGCCGATGGCGGAACGGTTCGCTCCAGGCCAGTACGACCGGCTCCATCATTTCATTTCCGATGGCCTTTGGGATGCTGTTCCTCTTGAGACCGAGCTTGCGCGGCAGGCGGACAGGATCGTTGGCGCATCCGATGCGTTTCTGTTGGTCGATGACACCGGCCTGCCGAAGAAGGGCGATCACTCGGTCGGAGTTGCGCCACAATACGCCTCGATGCTGGGCAAGAGAGCAAATTGCCAGACGTTGGTGTCGGTGACGTTTGCGCGAGACGAGATTCCGGTTCCGGTTGGCTCGCGTCTGTTCCTGCCGGATAGCTGGATCGGTGATCAGGAGCCCATGGCAAAAGCTGGGGTCCCAGACGACACGCGGGTATTCCGCACGAAGCCGGAGATTGCTCTTGCCGAGATCGATCGGTTGATTGTGACCGGTGTCCGGTTTGGCACAGTGCTGGCTGACGCAGGTTACGGCCTGTCCGCTTCGTTCAGAAAAGGGCTGAGTGAACGTGGCCTCACCCGGGCGGTCGGTATCCCCAAGCATCAGAAGGTTTATTCCGATGATGTCGGATTGATCTTTCCCGTCTCCGGTCATGGCCATCCTCGCAAGCATTCGATCCCCGACACCCTTTCGGTTGCCGCCAAAACGATGTTGGCATCTGTAAGCTGGAAGAGGGTCAGTTGGCGCCGCAGCACAAAAGGTCGCTTGACCGCACGGTTTGCAGTATTGCGCATCCGGATCGCCGACGGTATTGAATGATATCTTCTGGCGTCTAAGAACCGGTGCGCCTTGGGCGGATATTCCAGCCCGATACGGCCCTTATACGACCTGCGTAAACCGCTTCAATCGATGGCGCCATGCGGGTCATTGGTCGCGTATTCTCAAAGCAATAACAGAGGTTTACGATGGCGATATCCAGATGATCGACAGTTCGTCGATCCGTGTGCATCAACACGCCGCTAACGGTCAAAAAAGACGAACGATCCAATTGCATGGGTCGCTCGCGTGGCGGGCTGACAACCAAAATCCATGCTTTGGTCGTAAGCGGCAAGCTGAGGCCGTTCAGGCCTTGTAGCTCCACGGCATAAGGGCATCGATTTCGCTGTTAGGCCAGCCATTTGCGAGGCGCTCGAGCGTCTGCGTCAGCCAGGCCTGGGGATCGACAGAATTCATCTTTGCAGTCTGCAGCAGCGTCGCGATTGTCGCCCATGTCCTGCCGCCACCGTCACTGCCAGCGAAGAGACTGTTTTTTCTTGTGATCGCCTGCGGTCTGATCGCGCGCTCGACTATGTTGGAGTCGACTTCGACACGGCCGTCGGTCAGGAAGCGCTCGAAGACGTCACGACGCTTGATCGAGTACCGTAGAGCTTCGGCGAGTTTGGATTTGCCTGATACTCGCGGCAAAGTCGTCTGCCAGAGAGTGAAGAGGTCACGGACTATCGCCGCCGAGCGTTCTTGTCGAGCAGCGACACGCGCCCCAGGGCTTTGGCCACGGACGGTATCTTCTATTTCCCGGAGCGTTGCCATTCGCTCGACTGTCTCTGTTGCCACCTTGGAGCTTTTGGCGACATGCAATTCATAGAACTTGCGGCGGCTATGTGCCCAGCAGCCAGCCAGAATAACGCCGTCGTTGCCGCCGTCCTTGCGGACAAGCTTGCTGTAGGCCCCGTACCCGTCAACTTGCAGAATCCCGCGATAGCCGCTGAGGTGCCGTGCCACGCAATCGGTCGCCCGACTGTCTTCGAAGCGATAGGCCGCCATGGGAGGGCCGTTGCCTCCGAACGGTCGGTAATCCCTGGCATAGGCCCATAGCCATGCCGTTTTCGCCGACCCGGACCCAGGCGCCAGTGTCGGCAGGGTCGTCTCGTCGGCAAATATTCGTTCCGCCTTCTTGATTTCGTCCAGGATGTAATCGGCGAGGATATCGAGCTCGAACCCCAGTTTTCCCATCCATTGAGCCATTAGCCTGCGGTCAAGGTCGACCTTGTCGCGGGCGTAGATCGCTTCCTGCCGATAGAGTGGTAGGCCATCGGCATATTTGGAGACGGCAATCTGGGCCAGAAGCGCTTCGGTTGGGATGCCCGCCTCAATGATATGTGTCGGGGCCGCAGCCTGGATCACGCCATCTTCGTTCTTAAAAGCGTATTTGGGACGGCGCGTGACAATGACACGGAACTTCGCTGCAACGACATCCAATCGTTCGGATATGTCTTCTCCGATCAGAATTTTTGTCTTGCCCGTATGCTCCGGCAAGTCTTCCGGCTCGATCACCACCTCAATACGCTCCAGATGCGGCGCAAAGCCCTTGCGTGGCCTCGGTGGACGTTTACCGTCTTTGTTGATGCCACTCGTAACCTTGGCCCTGATCGCCGCAATGCCGGTCTCGATCTCCTCAAAGACAAAGGCATGCTGCTCGTCATCGACACTGGCCGCTGCAAGTTTCTCTGAACGCCGCCCAAAGCGCGCGCGGTCAAAAGCTTTCAGGATCTGTGTCAGCCGCTCGATGCGCTCATCGGCATCAGCATTTCGGGCCTCGAGATCGTCGACCTGCTTTTCCAAAGCCTCGACGCGAGCGGCCTTTTCGGCCATGGCAAGAACCATGGCCTTGAGCGCCTCTACATCATCCGGGAGCTCTATCTCGGGTCGCGTCATGGGGATGATCAGAGCATATTTTGCTGTGATCCGCCCGCAGTTTCAGGTGCATGATTCAATTCGCCGCAGGGGTTTTACCCAACAATCTCTGGCGGCTTGATGGGTGTTGATCGAACGCGTTTCCAGTCCATTCCATCCACCAAAGCCAGAAGCTGGGCATTGTTGAGCTGGACCCGGTTGTGACCAATGCGCGGCCAGCAGAACTGCGCCTTTTCTAACCGCTGAACGGATCGCTGCCAGCATCTCGAACCAGCGACAGCAAGCTGTCAGGCCCCTTGCGAAAGTCGATTGGATGGCTCGCGAGGAAGACTTTGACGCCTGAGGGGATCATGCTGAACGTACCGCCCGGATCACCCGTTGCAGCTGCGCCGCGTCAACATCCGATCCGGCCCGGATAACAACATCGCCGATGACAACATCAATCACCGAATTTGAGCCGCCAGAACCGGCTTGCGTGCAAACAGCGGCTCCGGACGACGCGGATCGCTGTCGCTCCCGAGCATCGCGACGCCAGCCAAATAACTGCGATGGATGAATTCCAATGCGATGTGCGATCGCTGAAACACTGGCACCCGGTTCAATCGCCTCTGCAACAGCATGTTCTTTGAATTCATCCGACCAACGTCGGCGGAACTGCCTTGGAGCGCCTTCCAGGCGCTCAGGGACAGCCTCGATCATATGGAAGTTTCTGGTTCCAGAGCCAGGCGCAGACATAGAAGCTCACAGTTTGTGAATCGTCTATCTGCAATACAGGCGCACGCTCTAACTACGCCAGATGGGGTCAGCTTGCCGCTTACCTTTGGTCGATGCAGACGACCGTCCAATCCGACTGAAACTGACAGCAGGCCAGGCTCATGACGGACGCTCGGCAGCCGATATGTTGGAGACCGTTCAGGCTGGAAACATCCTTCTGGCCGATCGCGCTTATGACAGTGACCGGTTGCGGCAGGACCTCAAGGCCGTTGGAGCACGGGGTTGCATCCGCCCCATGCCGACATTCCCATCTTCAGCCAGCGGCTCTACAAGAAGCGCAGTGCAGTCGAGAGGTTTTTCCACAAACTCAAACACTTCCGTGCAGTCGCAACGCGATACGACAAGCGCGATGATAACTTCCTCGCATCCGTCCAGCTCGCATCAATTGTAGAACTTCCCCGTCGCTACGCCTGTGTCATCGGAGCCTGCAGGTGCTAGTCGTAGCTTAAAATCAGACGCTTTTGAACCCTATCGTATCTCTCTGCTTCTACTAACGCAGTCAATATTTACCATTTTGTTGGAGCGCAGGTCATTGCTTTTCTACTTAAATACGGGTAACCCAACCGCATTTTTGGGGATTTAAATGGTCGCTGATCCACGTCACAGAAATAGAAAATTTGATCGCTCCGACATCGCAAGCTTTGCCATTGATTATGTTGAGGCATTTAAGCATGCGATGGAATCGCTGGACTTTGCTGCGCTGGAGCGTGCTGCCGAAGTGGTTTTCTCTGCTGGGCGCGACGGCAGCAGGATATATGTAGTCGGCAACGGCGGGTCGGCGGCAATCGCTGACCATCTTTGCTGTGACTGGACAAAGGGTACGTCCTGTTCAGGTCACTCGACGATCAAAACGCATTCACTCAGTTCAAACGTCGCGCTTTATTCCGCGATTGCAAATGACTACGGCTTCGAAAATGTGTTTTCAACGCAGGTCGATTTTTTCGGCGAAGCTGGTGATGTCTTAATTGCAATTTCGTCCTCAGGAGATAGCGGAAACATTCTTTCGGCAGTAAAGCATGCACAAGACAAACGTATGTCCGTGATTGGACTGTCAGGCTTCAGTGGAGGAAAGCTCAAGGACGCTTGCGATATATCTTTGCACGCCGCTGCGGATAATTATGGTGTCGTCGAAGACTGTCATCAGGCTATTATGCATATAATCGCTCAATTCATAGCAAACCGGCGGGACGAGTCGGGTCAGGTGTAGCGTGCAGTTCGCCGGGCGCATAAGCTACAAAAGTCTCTTCAGGGAGAAATTATGAAAATTCTTGTAACTGGTGGTGCCGGCTTTATTGGCAGCTTCCTCTGTGACTATCTTATTGCCAAGGGGCACGAGGTCATCGCGTATGATGATTTGTCTTTGGGACGTCGCCGGAACATTAAGCACCAGTTAGAAATTGGTGCGTTAGAATTTGTCGAGGGTGATATTCTCGATGAGGCCCGCTTTGAGGACGTAGTAAAGCGCGGTGATTTCGAGTGTATTTTTCATATGGCCGCGAATTCCGATATTGCGCGTTCACATGCGTCGCCGTCTATAGACCTAAAAAAGACATTTCTTACTACATTTCAGGTGCTTGAAGCCGCCCGTAAATTTGGAGTGAAACAGATAGTGTTCGCTTCGACTTCGGCGATTTATGGCGAAACGAAGGGGAAGGTCGCTGAAACTTACGGGCCGCTTGTCCCGATTTCCCACTATGGAGCTGGTAAACTGGCTTCTGAGGCTTTTATCAGTTCTTATTGCGAAAATTACGGAATAAAAGCTTGGGTCACCCGGTTTCCCAATGTCGTTGGTCCTAGGGCGACCCATGGTGCAGTCTATGATTTCGTTCGCAAGTTGATTGCTACGCCGGGGCTACTTACCGTTCTCGGCGACGGAACGCAGGTGAAACCATATCTGTATGTTGAGGACCTTGTTCGCGCTATTTTGCTTGTTTGGGAAAAGACCGACCAAAAAATAAATATATATAACGTTGGGGCTGATACTCGTTCTACCGTTGCGGACATCGCTCAAATCGTAGTCGAGGAGTCTGGCGAGAAAGCCGAAATATCATATACCGGTGGTGACCGAGGCTGGATCGGTGACGTGCCTAAGTTTGAATATGATACGTCCGCACTGAATTTCCTCGGCTGGCAGCCTACTATGACGTCTGACGATGCGATTCGCGCCGCCGCGAAGGCGATCTGGAAAGAGCAGCGATGAAGGTTGTCGTGCTTTGCGGAGGGAAAGGTACAAGGCTGGGACTGGATGGTATACCTAAGCCGATGGTACCTGTTCGCGGGAAGCCTCTGCTTGAGATGGTCGTCGAAAATATTGCCACGTCTGGTTTCCGTGATTTCATTTTTTTGAACGGGCATCTAGCATCGGTCATTGAGGATCATTTTGGTGACGGCGCACGTTTTGGTGTAAAAATCAGCCATGTGACTGAGACCATACCGCTAGGGACAGCAGGTTCGTTTCGGCAGATTGCGACCAACCTGACAGAACCTTTTATTGTCGTTTACGGCGACATCTTATTTGACGTTGATTTTGCAGCGTTCGTCGAGTTCGCCTTGGAACGCGGTGGAGCAGGGACGCTCTTTGTTCATCCGAACGATCACCCGCACGATAGCGATTTACTGACGGTGGATCGTTTTGGCCGTATTCGGCAGTTTCATCCGAAGCCGCATAATGATGAAGGCAGGTTGCCAAATCTTGTCAGTGCTGCGCTTTACGTCCTTTTTCCACTCGCGTTGAATTACATTCCTTCGGCAGGCGCCTCGGATTGGGGGCGTGATATTTTCTCGACGCTGGCGGAGTCTGAGGCGCTTTATGCCTACCGTAGTTGTGAATACGCAAAGGATGTTGGTACGCCCGAGAGAATAAAAAAGGCTGAACGGCATCTGGAAGATGGACGTGTCCAACGTCTCAATCGGCAGACGCCTAAGCCAGCGCTTTTCTTGGACCGCGACGGCGTTATTAATGTCGAACGCGATGGAGTTTATTCCGTGCGCGATATGATGCTTGTCGATGGTGCGGCGCAGGCGATCCGTACGGCAAATGACGCTGGTATTCCGGTTATCTGTGTCACAAACCAGCCGGGACTGGCTAAGGGCTTGCTTAGCTGGCAAGAGCTTGATGCTGTACATGCGGAACTCGACGCACAATTGGCCGAAAGCACGGGTGCCTTCATAGACGATTATTTCATCTGTCCTCATCATCCGGAAGCTGGATGGGAAGGTGAAATTGTGGAATTAAAGATCACATGCGATTGTCGCAAACCGCTGCCCGGGTTACTGCAACAGGCCGCAAGACGTCACGGTATCGACTTGGGCCGATCTTGGTTGGTCGGCGACAGGTACTGCGATATTGCGGCAGCTAAAGCCGTCGCGATGTCATCTGTTTTGGTCCGCAGCGGCCACAACGGCAATGACCGTCGCCTTTTTCCAGATGTCGAGCCCAATTGGGTCGAAGATGATTTGGCCTCCGCTCTACCCAACTTAACGTGGGAATTCTCATGATAATCTCTAGAACCCCCCTTAGAATAAGCCTTGTTGGGGGGGGGAGCGATTTGCCGAGCTTCTATCAACGACACGGAGGGGCAGTCTTAAGCTTCTCTATTCGGAAATATATATACTTGGCGATGCATGAGTATTTCGAGCCAAAAGGCTATATTTTGAAATATTCCCATGTAGAGACGCCCGAAACCGTGGGTCAGATCCAACATCGGATCATCCGACAGGTCTTTTCGGACCTGCAAGTTGATAGAGTGGATTTGAGTTCAAGTGCGGACGTTCCTACTGGCACAGGCATGGGGTCGTCGAGTGCCTTCACGGTAGGACTACTGAATGTATGTCACGCCTATCAGGGGAGGCATGTATCCCGTGCGGCACTGGCAGAGCAAGCGTGTGCTGTCGAAATCGAAAAGCTTGGCGAACCGATCGGCAAACAAGATCAGTATGGCTGCGCTCTAGGCGGAATTAATTTTATCGAGTTTACACGCGACGGAACGGTTATGCATGAGGCTGTACCTTTGTCAGGGCCGCAGCGCGAGCAACTTGAAAATAACCTGCTGCTATTTTATCTCGGAGGGAGCCGTTCTGCGAGCGAAATTCTGGCACGGCAAAGCAAAAATTCGGCATCGAAGGCGGATGTCATAGATAACTTGAAATTCATGGCTGATCAGGCTCGCCAGCTGCGTGGCGACATCTGCCGTGACGTGGACGTGATTGGTGAGTATCTCAAAGAAGGCTGGCGCCGCAAACGCGAACTTGCTCAAGGCATATCAAATCCGTTGATTGACGATGCCTATGCGCGGGCTCTTGAAGCGGGTGCCACGGGTGCAAAGCTTCTCGGTGCGGGAGGTTCTGGCTTTCTTCTCGTATATGCGCCAAAGTTTGCACGCGAAGCGGTTATACAGAGCCTCAGCGAGTTCGAATTGCACGATGTGTCTATCGACTATGCCGGCGCTTCGATCGCGTATAGTGACTAGAAGGGATATGTCAGCGGGATAAACGACTGCAGCGATCCGAGCAGCAGAGTCAATTTCAGAGTGAACAAAACGCTGGAATAGCTGGGCCCAATATGATTCCATCCCGTCATGAGCGATGCGATCGAACAGCTTCCGGTTGACTTTGCCAATGCGCTTGCACTGGTGGCATAGGAACTGCTTGGCGTGCTGCCCGAGGTTGAGCAGCCAGCGCAAAGGCAGTCGTATCGCATTCAGAGGAGTTGATCGCGCGGTTGAAGCTTGAGATCGACAAGATTCGCCGTGAAACTCTAAGGCAGCCGGTCAGAGTGTAAGGGGCGGCTTGCCGACATGGCCCAATGCACTCTTCCGGTAATCCCCCCGCCAATTAACGGGCTTCAAAAGTAGAATTTTCTCGGGCTTAATGATCGAGGAGATTTTTGATGAAGACGAGCAGATTTAGCGAACCACAAATCCTTGCCATCCTGCGCCAGGCAGAAGGCGGCGTTCCTGTGCCGGAGCTATGCCGGGAACACGGGATGAGCACGGCGTCGTTTTATAAATGGTATGTATGCGTCGATGATCAGCCAGATGAAGGCTCTAGAAGACGAGAACCGGCGGCTCAAAAAGATATATGCCGAGATGAGCATGCAAGCCGAGTTGCTGAAAGAGGCTCTGGAAAAAAGTGACGCGGCCATCTCAACGACGGGAGATGGCCGGGAAAGCGGTGGCGTTACACGGCGTCAACATTGCACTTGCCTGCCGCACCTTTGGTGTCAGCGAGACCTGCTATCGTTACAGCGCCAAGCTGAACGACGATAACGAACAGATCGCCGATCTGCTGATCGGGCTGACAAGGGCGAAGAAGACCTGGGGCTTCGGCCTGTGCTTTCTTTACCTGCGCAATGTCCGGGGACATCGCTGGAACCACAAGCGCGTGTACCGCATCTACCGCGAGCTGGAATTGAACCTCAGGATCAAGCCACGCAAGCGTTTGAAGCGGGACAAGCCCGATGCCTTGACCGTGCCGGAAGCACCGAACCTGGTTTGGTCCATGGATTTCATGGCGGATCGTTTGGAAGACGGTAGGCAATTCCGGCTGTTGAATGTTCTGGACGACTTCAACGTCGAGGGATTGGGCATAGAAGTGGATTTTTCGCTGCCTGCTGAAGGCGTCGTCCGCAGTCTGAACCAGATCATCGAGTGGCGCGGCAAACCGTTCGCCATTCGTGTGGATAATGGACCTGAATATGTCAGTGGCAAATTGATGGGATGGGCTGAAACGCAAGGAATTGCCTTGAGCCACATCCAGCCCGGAAAGCCGCAACAGAACGCCTATGTCGAGCGCTACAACCGCACCGTCCGACATGGATGGCTCGACCAATACATCATTGAAAGCATTGAGGAGGCACAGGAATTCGCCACGCAGTGGCTATGGACGTACAACAACGAACGGCCCAATATGGGCATCGGCGGCATAACGTCCGCACAGAAACTGAAAATGGCCGCGTGAATTCTACTGACGAGCCCCGTTAAAAACGGGGGATTACCTCCCAGGTTCACCACATTGCTCGGCGCAAGGTCAAGGCGCGCTGCTGCCGCTGTTCCTCTAGCAAAGTCAAGAAGTCTCTGCACACCGGTTTCTTTTGTTGCACTCGGCCCTGCCACTCACTACTGTCGCGCAAATTTACTTTCGGGGGCCAAATTGACCAGAAACATTCATGACACGAGCGAAATTGGGAAATTGTTCCCCATCGCTTCGCAGACATCCGACACCGACAAGCTATTTCTGAAAAACATCATCAACCTGATATCGGAAAAGTCCGGTTCGTTCACCTACATCGAGCTCGGATCATTCTTGGGTGGCACGCTTGCACCTTTCCTCGTGGCGAAAGATTGCATCAGTGTCCTTTCCGTTGATGACCGTGAGCGCCAGCAGCCAGACGAGCGCGGCCCAAAGTACGACTATGCCGGGATAACCAGCAAGACGATGATCGATAATCTTCAGAAAAACGGCCTGCCCACCACGAAGCTTAAAACCTTCGATGGTTCGATTGAGAGCCTTCCCGTATCGCAGTCTGAGTTTGACCTAGGGTTCATTGACGCTGAACACACGGACGAAGCGGTATTCAGAGATTTTGTCTATCTTCTTGAACACATGAGGCGTGACTGCGTCGTGATGTTCCACGATAGTTCGCTGACTGCGAAGGGCATCGCCAATATCATCACGCTTGAGCAACAGAAGCGTCACAATCGCAAATTCGGTCTATCGAGGATTTTGGCAGGTCAAAAAAAGATCGGCGCCTGCAAGTTCTTTAAGAAGCGCGATTCAGAAATGTCTTGCATGCTGTTCGGTAAGTATGCGCATATCGATGCTCCGGCCTTTCTGGGGGTGCAGGAGCCTACGGACGAGTACATGGCTCGATCTGGACGCTACATTCTTGAACAAAAGATAATTCATCAGGTCGAGTTTGAAGGTCAGTTCAAAATCCGAGACACCGTGGTTTTGAAAGCATACTAAGTAATAGCGTGTATTTCGTAAGCCTAGGGTGAAGCTTGCAATTACCCATAAATAGCTGACTCGTTTCGAAAAATTTTCGCTGAAATCTTGAATCGAAAGAATCACTTGTGATTCTGTATCGAGCACCTGATTCTTTTTAGGCGGTGCTTTATGTCGGTTCGAGACGATGTGATGGCTGATAATGACGGCCATTGGAGCAAGCAGGAAATTGACGCGGGGTCTTTCAGGGATGCTCGCCTTGGACGACGCTGCGCAGAACTACTACGACAGCTTGGAGAGCACATGGGCGGCTCTATTCCTTTCGCCTGCCAGGACTGGGCCAACACAAAGGCCGCCTATCGGTTTTTCTCCACACAAATGTTGAGGAGGGCGATATCCTCATCGGCCATTTCGCCGCGACGGTGTTCACGTTGCCGCCCGTCAGGAGACCTCCGCTGCAGTCGTTGCCGATCTCTGCAAACTCTGGCACGACACGCTGCCCCGCATCTCTGGAAAATCAAAGCTCGCCGAAGCAATTCGCTATGCCCTTAATCGGCGGGAAGCCTTCGAAAAGTTCCTCCATGATGGGCGCATCGAGATAGACACCAACATCGTCGAGTGCGCCATCCGGCCCCAGGCAATCGTTCGAAAGAATAGCCTATTCGCCGGAATTGCTGGCGGCGGAAGGACATGGGCGACGCCGTTGCCACCTTGGAACTGTCATTCCCGTGCAGTTCGTAAAACCGGCGTCGACTATGCGCCCAGCATCCCGCCAATAGAGCGCCGTCGCTTCCACCGTCAGGGCGGGCAACACGGTTACCTTGCAAGAACATCAGATCCGCCTCCGGGAAATACGGTCGTCTGGCGCGGCCTCAGCCGGCTGACAGACATTCGCCTCGGAACCGAAATGCCAGCGACGCTCAGATGTGGGTAATTGCAAAGCTCCACCGTGAGATTACTCATCACGCTAGCCTGTCTCTTCAAGTAGGATGGTTAAAAAATCCCGCCCGTGCTTCCGGATTGCGAGACGGGTTTCATTCAACGAAAATCTTAGACAATTGGTCATGTCGAAAAGAGCGAACGTCCATTCTCACTAATAGACAAAGCGACGCTGGCGTCGCTGCGCGCTACTCCGCCAAAGTAAATCCTTCTTATTGGTGACTGAGCGATTGAACCAATCCGTGAGAAAAAATCCGAAAGATGAAAACTAAAAACGCTCGTTCCTGGCGGGAATTCACGCCACAAATCCGCCTCAGCGCCATCTTCCGTCACGAAGCAAAATCGAAGCGCTGAACCTTCATCTCCGAAAATGGATACTTTTGCAGTGATGACAGAAGCCCTGCCTATGACTAGATTCGCTGGTTCGAAAACGACGTCGTTCCACTCACCGGTCATCGTCAGTGTCACGTCGCGCCACGGTGACTCAACCGGGATATGTGCGCCTAATCGGGCCGAGTGGTAATTCGACCTCAACTCGTTTACTACGTAGGCATTCCAGTTTCTAATCCTGTCGAACAATTCGCCATTCAAATTGTAATTGGCACACAAGACTTGGCTAACTCCGAGATCGACTGTCCCACTTTCATGAGCGAAGGACAGTGACGCGTTTACGGCGTCAAATCCAATTTCTTCAAACTGTTTCCGCCACCAAGTCATGTCCTCCAATAGGCTATGCGTCGGATCTTTGCGGAGTCTCGAACGCACGGTTTCTCGTTCCCCCGAGTACGGTCCTTCACCAACTATCGGCATCATATGAAAATGAACGGCTGGCCCACTTACGCGTTTGAGCTCTGAGAAGGCCTCAATCTTTAGGTTCTCGGGAATGTGCTCGAGTGAGTGAACTGAGTAAATGAAGTCGAAGTGGCCTTCAGGGAACGGCAGATTCTCGGCCCCGGCTAACAGGACGTTATAATGCTCGCGATTTTCGACAGCCCAAGAAGAAACATCGATACCATGCGCTTCGGTGCCAAGTTCATTCAAGTGTTTAACGACAACACCGGTTGCACAACCGATTTCAAGCGCGCGCCTCGGTCTGAAAACAGTGTGGATTAGGCGAGATATTTCTTTATAAATCTCAGCTGATCGCGCGACCTCCAAATAATTGTTGTAGACAGTGCCCTTCTTGTGACCGTTCTGGAAATAATCGGCGTCAAAGTAGTCGTAATTCATGATGGCTCCCCGTTCCTGCGGGACGCTAGCATTCAAAAGTTGCGAACTCAATGCGTTGAGTGCTGTAACCAGGCAACGGTTGAAGTGGATTCTTATAGTCTCAGGGCTTCTACCATTTGCGCATCATCCCTCTGCCAACGAAGTGCAGCACGTCACAATCCATAATGTTTATCCAATATTAGGTGTTAATGGGTAATCGCGAGGACTCCAGTAAATGGTGACAAACAAGAGTCGAGTTGCTAGACGTGAAAGCTGGTGCGGGCAGTTAGCGGGACCCCTTTCCACTTGCCCTGTATAAGCGGTCATTGGACTGTAATAAAATAATAATTGCTGGTTTGGAGTACGCTGATGGTATTGGAATTTACGGGTGAGCGTATCGTGCCCGGCGCGGAAAATTGCGAGCCGCTTTTTGCGGACAAGATGTATATGGAGCATTCTGCGCGTTATAAGCTAGCATCGAAGTTTGCGAAGGGCGCCAAAATTCTCGATATCGGTTGTGGTGTGGGATACGGCTCAGCGATTCTGGCCGATGCCGGCGCTGAATCGGTCACCGCGTTCGATTTGTCAGCCGAGGCAATTGAACACGCTAGGACTTTTTACGCTCGGCCATCCATCAGCTTTGAAACCGGTGATGCCACCGCGTTTTCATACGAAGAAAAGTTTGATCTGATTGTCTGCTTCGAACTGATCGAGCACGTTCCCAATCCTGACAAGACCTTTGAATGTATCATGTCCTGCCTCGCGGAAGACGGCATTCTGGTGATGTCCACCCCGCGGGCGCTTGAAGAGAAAAGAAACGATTTTCATATTCACGAATTCGCTGCTGACGAATTCGAGAACAAATTTCGTTCTCTCTTCCGCAACGCGCGGTTTTTTCAGCAGAACAATTATATGGGTTCGATCATCGCTCACCAGCTTCCCGGTGTTCTGGTCGAACCAAGTTTCATGCATCCTGCCTTCGATTTGGATGCTGCCGACTACATCATCGGCGTAGCAACGAACGGCGCACCTGAAACTATCGCTTCGATCGAGAATATCTCCGTTCTGAATAACGAAGACTACGTCAAGCTGCTGGAGCGTGATGTTGATATTCTGCAGCGTCGAAGGGTCGATTTGGAGGCGCAGCTTGAGCAAGAAGAGCGCTCGACTGTGGAGATGAAGGCTCAGATTACGCAAAAAGAGCGCTCGATTGTGGAGATGAAGGCTCAGATTACGCAAAAAGAGGAATCGATGGCGGAGATGAAAGCCAGGTTTGCGCTCCGGCCCACCGAGACGGCCTTGATGCAAGATGTCACCCGGCTCTCTGAACGTGTCCAGGAGATGCGTTCTTCCTTGAGTTGGAAGATTACCTCGCCATTTCGAGAGGCGAACAGGTTCTTCTTGCGTACATTTTCTGCTAGGTACCGAAAAGAAAGGCGGGCACGAAAGGCATTGCAGTCCTCTCCGTCCTTTCCGCTTTCCTCCGATGCCAAGCTTTCCGTTTCATCTAAGAAGCGAATTGAGGCCGGGCCTGGCCCGGACGTAGTTTATGTTATTGGATGTTGGTCAGGGGAGTCCAAACGGTATCGTGTCTTCAACGCCGTGGAAGCTTTGACAAGCCTCGGTTATCGGGTTGAAGTGCTGCGGGAAGAGCACATGGGTCGTATTGAGGCTCATGGATGGCGTCCTACTGCTATCGTGTTTTTCCGAACGCCGGAAAGCCATCTGACTGTGTCCTGCATTAGTTATGCAAGGCGACATTCGATCAAAACCTTCTTTGATATTGATGATTTAGTATTTGAACCTGATCTGGTAGATCAAATCGACGGCTTTCAGCTTTTGCCTGAGTCTGAACGCGCCATTTACATTGAGGGTGTTCGGCGATATAGGGCGTTTCTCCTCGAAACCGATGCTGTTATCGGATCAACTAAACCGCTGGTCGATGCGCTTTCCTCACTCGGTAAACCAGCATACCTTGTGCCGAACACCTTTAATCGCATTCAGTTGGAAAAGGCGGAGGTGTTGCGACAGGAGCAGAAAGAGGCACGAGACTTTCTGAAGATCGGATATTTTTCAGGCTCACGCACGCATAACCAAGATTTCGCGGTGGCAGCTCCAGCTATTCTCCGACTTCTTGGAGAGTTTTCCTCACTGCGCCTTCTTATCGTTGGTGAGTTGGATCTACCGCCAAGTTTTGATTCATTCTCTGGGCGAGTAGAGCGACTCGACTTCATGCCCTATCAAAAAATGCAGGAAGAATTGGCGCGTTGCGATATAAACATTGCACCTCTTGTCATCGGTAATCCTTTCAATCAGGCGAAGAGCGAACTTAAATGGTTCGAGGCCGCACTTCTCGATATTCCGTGCGTTGTATCGAAAACCGAACCTTACGAGATTGCCGTCGTTGATGGAATGAGCGGGATGCTCGCCTCCAATGAGGCCGAATGGTACGAAAAGCTGCGGATGTTGCTGCAGGATGCCTCTCTGAGGCAACGGATTGGGGAGCGCGCGCGACAGGCAGCGTTGTCCAAATGGGGCCAAGATGCCCTTCGCACGCGACTAATGGACGTTTTGCCTCTTAGGGAGGTTTCTCTATCTCCTCAGGCCGTGTCGGTGAACAAGGACAGAAAAAAAATCGACTGGATCATTCCAGGGCTGATTTTGGGCGGGGGAGGCCACCGCAACATCCTTCGTGCGGCATATTTCCTTGAGCAGTTTGGCCATGACGTCGGGCTGATCTTCACAGGCGTTGATGAGAGCGCAGCCGAAATACGGGCGCTTTTGCACGAACATTTCTATCCTTTCCAAGGCCAAATAAAAGTTTATGACGGAGTTTTCCGCTACTCCGATGTTCTGTTCGCGACGCATTGGTCTACCGTGTACACCGCGCTTGAGGCGCAGGGCATGACCGGGGAAATAATGTATTTCATTCAGGATTTTGAGCCGATGTTTGCTCCCATGGGCACGGAATATATCCTAGCCGAGAACACTTACCGAAAAGGACTTTACGGTATTTCGTCAGGGCCATGGTGCGCACATGTCCTCCGAAAAGACTTTAATGCTGTGGTCGACTTTTTCGAATTTCCGATCGACAGAAATGTTTATTTCCCTCGTCAGCGTCAAAAAACGGAGAAGAATATTATATTCTTCGCTAAGCCAGATATGCCGCGCCGTTGCTATGAGCTAGGTGTTGCGATGTTGTCGGAGTTCCACCGTCTGATGCCGGATGTTGAAATCATTTTCTATGGTGCTCGGAATGTGGATGAGGCGCAACTTGGCTTTCCGATCACACTGAAAGGTTTGATGCCAACCATTCATGACCTTGCTCAGGCTTATTCCGATGCGGATTTGGGTGTTGTGTTTTCAACCACCAATCCCAGCTTGGTTCCCTATGAAATGATGGCGTGTGGTACGCCAGTGGTCGATCTTGATCGGGCGGGGAACGAAGTTAACTACGATGGCAGAAACGATATCGCGCTTTTGGCAGACCCGGAACCGAAGATCATGGCAAGACAGATGGCAGCGTTGTTGAAAAACGCGGATGACCTGTCCAGCCGGTCGCAAAAAGGACTGGAACTTACAGCGCGAATGCCTGACGAACTTGGTATGGCTAAACGCGTGGAAGAGCTGATATTGAATCGGCTCCGTCAAGGTGGCCACAAGGTCGCATGAAAGTTGCGGCGGAAGCGCAGTTGGTGCAAGCATCTTGTTGGACGATGGTTGCATCGAGGGCACTGGCAGAGTTCAAGGGTGTAGGGATTTTGAGTTGGCATCGAAGGCGAATATCTTATCGGAAAGTAACATGAACAAATTGACGTTCGCTATTTCCGATCCGGGAAAATATTATCTTTCCTTGAATTGCCAAAATGCCAATATGTTGATCTTTAGTATCGAATCTGAGGGTGAGGCATATAATTACTACGTTATGCCGCGCTATGAGAAAAATTTCTATTTTCTACGCTGCAATACGAAACGCCTTAAATTGACTATAACCGCCGACTCCTCTGTAGAGGGTAAACTCATACGACGCCGGGGTATCAGGTCATTTGGCATCAGGAAGAAGCAAATTCTCGGCAGTGTTCTGACTCGCCGCAAGCTGAGGAAAGTTGATCTCCGATTACCAGGTGTTTCAGTCCAGGAAATTCTGAGTTTTTCCTTTTTTCGGAGCGTGCAAGCTTTGGATCAGGACGTCGTTCCAGCGTTGCGAATTAGGGAAGGAGCAGCGATCACGTTATTGGCGCGAGATTTAAAAATCTTGCAAGAGGATATGTTAACGAGTCTCGCGACACAGTTTGCGCGCAAATTCGATAACTGTACTGATAATGGTTTCATCTTCTTGTTAAATGGTGAGGGCCTATCCCCCCAGTGCCAAGCCGCACTTTGTGTTTGGGCGAAGGAAGTTATGGGCGATCCCGCACAAGAATGCGGTCCGGCATGGGATCTCCTGCGATCCAATCCTTCAATTGGTGCTGTATTTGGCATTGCAGATAGTCGCAGGGTCGTTGTTTCTTGGAGCAATGGCAGAAGACTTGAAAAAATACTGGAAGCCCTTGGCATAGATGCTGTTGAAATCACATCCGCTGGCCGTTTGCCTAGGTGCATGTTGATAAGAAAATCGTCTCTCGTCGCTCTGAAGGCCCTAAATTTTTCGGCAGAGGATTTAGGAAATGGTCTCGTGAATGAGAGGCTATTGGAACTAGTTATATTGCCGTTGGTCAGGCGAACGGGCGCTTTGGTTGCAGAGATGCCCGCAGAAAAATCCCATATTCTGCAATATGAGAGTTTGGATGATGCCAAATTTGTGGTTGGTCGAACTCTTAGTTCACCTGCTGGAAAGGACATTTGTCTTTTTGTTGGTTTGTTAAACAAGTCTGGGGCATTCTCTTTACATGCTCTCCGCTATATGCGGGCTCTGCGTTCTGCAGGCTTGCATGTTTTTGCGTTGGGAGTTGCGACCGGCGATGTCTCGGGTTCTATAGATCCAGGTGTTGATACTTGTGATGCATTTGCTGCGAGAGAAAATAGCGGCTACGATTTTGCCTTGTGGGCTACGGCGCTCAAACTGTATCCTGATTTGTGGGATGCGAATTCGCTTCTGATGGCAAACGATAGTGTCTTCGTAGCGGAAGACCGTTTGCCGCGAATTATCGATGAGCTGAACAGATCGGCGTTCGATGTTACCGGCTTGACGGGATGTGAAATGGAGAATTTTCATCTGCAAAGCTTTTTCATCAGGTTAAATCGAGCTGCGATTGATAGTCCGGCCGTAAGAAAATTCTGGGATCAGGTTGTTTCCTGGAAGGACAAGTTCCGAATTATATCGGCTTATGAAGTCGCTATGACAGCCAAGTATGAAAGCGCAGGCCTTCGTTGCGGTGCTTTGTTCGATTCCGATCGAAGATTGGGGGGGCGACGTATCAACCCATCCATCAATTTATGGCGGGAGATTTTGCAACAGGGCTATCCATTTGTGAAAGTCCAGTTGCTTAGGGACAATCCCACTAACGAGAATATTGCCGGGTGGAGACGATTGTTGGTCCAAAATGGCTTTGATTTAGACGCGATTGTTCTGCAACTTTCGAAGGAAGCGCCGCACGCGGTTTCACTTCGGGTGGAGTAATCTTGCTGTAGAATTCAAAAGTTCGTTCAGTGCGGCTTTATTTTGTATTCACTTGCCTGAACGGCTCTTTGATATCCTTATAGCGAATGCAGCCCATCAGAAAGCCAAGTGCTTTGGAGCGACGTCTTGCCGAAACGAGCACAAGCGGAGAAAAAAGTAGAAGAAGCGCTTGGACAAGTGTTGATAAAAAAGGATACGGTCGTTTGTGTTTTTTACCTGTATAAATTCGTGACCGCGCCATATGAAATGCTTTAAATCGAGCTACCGCTGGTGAACGGACCGTGGAGTTGCCGTTAGCGTGGGTGACGACTGAATCGCGTACAAACATAAGCGGCCCTAACTCGGCCAGTCGGAGAGAGAGATCATCATCTTCATGATATAAAAAAATCTTGGTGTCGAAGCCGCCCACTTTCAGAAACAGCTCCCTCGAAACGAAAATAGCGGCTCCGCTTAGCACGGGAATAGCGCAATCCGTAGGCGGCCAGCCCTTTGGCATGTATCGGTTCCGCGATAATAGCCATGATCGCCTTTTAAAATAAGCTGAACCATCGCTATTTTCTATTCGGGGATTAAAGGCGGATGCGGTTTTATATCGATGAGCCGCCGATAAGAGTTGTTCTAAAGCGCCAGAATGAATTTTTGCATCCGGGTTGAGGAAAAGCAGCCAAGGGGTTGTCGCCGCTGCAGCACCAGCATTGCAGCCGACGCCAAACCCCTCGTTTCGCTCCAGAGTTTCGATATGTATATGGCGTTCCGCAGAAAAAGACGGAAACTTGTTCGTTTTCCCATTATCGACTAGAATAATTGGTGTTTCAACAGGGGTTGAGGCGATCATCTGCTCGATCACCGCGTCACTTTTGTAACAAACTGATATGACTGTGATATCCGAAATCGGAAATTCGTTAGGCATCAGAGGAATTCTACAGTGTGATGTGTTCCGTCGGCCTTCATGGCCGGTTGAGACGTGCCAATCTTATAACCAGCTTGGCGGACAAATACAGAAAACATACGCTCGAGGCCATGTTGTAGCGTTCCGCGTTTTGCACCATTTTCGAGATCGAAGTCTCGGAGACCAATATCGGCTTCACGAACTATGTGGAAAGCTGCCGGACGAAACCAAAACATCGTGCCGACAAAGAACTGTATGTCATTGGGCTCGAGCGATAGCCCAGTGCGCTTCGAAATTTTTCTTATCTGCTTCAGTTCGCCCTTCAGATATGGGGCCACTGACCGATCGGTTTTCGGTAAACTCAGATTTTTTGGGCCAACGACGCCGAGGTCAGGCACTGCTTCAAACAAATCAAGTATGCGGCTGTGTGCACCATCTCGTAGCAGGCTTGCATATATATAGCGGCGAATTCGCGTACCCGACTTCGTCTGTTTTCCATCTTTCCGCGACAATTTCCCGTGTATTTTGCAGACGGCATCGTATTTATCGAAACTTCCCTGTCTCAGAAGTTCCATAAAAGGACCCACATCTCTACCGCGATTTTCTGTAACAACGATAGTCGCATTCGGAAAGGTTTTCAGGATCTCTATCTGAAGCTCTACGTTCGGCGACGTAAGGCCTATTATAATATCGCGTCCAAGGCAATCCTCAAGTATGATCGCTCTTAATTCCGGCCACGTTTCAATGTAATGCAAATGCACATAGATGCAGCTCTGAATTTTTCCAGCGTATGTTTCTCTTCTGTCGCCGATAGGCCAGCCCTCGTCGAGCCACTGCCAGCCATTTCGATCTTTCGAGACATCGTCAAGGCCATATAAATGCATGTAGCGATATTCGACATTCGCAAATGCCGCCTTTTCCCTATCGCAAGCATTGCTTTCCAGGCACAGTAATTTTTCTCCAGGTCCGAAGCTTTGGAGTGTGTGCTTTTGTGTTGCGAGTAATATCTTCCGAAATTCGAACGAGCTCTTCGAGGTTTTGGAAAATAGAATGGGAATATTTTCAGGATTTCGTGTTTCGTTTTGCGTGCTAAATACTATATTATGTAGCGGTTTTTTTAGGTGTAACTTATAATGAGTCTGGCCTGATCTAAAGTCCAAACGACAGCAGCGTTCCACATTGTCCGGATCGGCAATCTCAACTGCGTCTAAATCAGATCTACTGCTGACGCTTATATCATAGTAGCCTGGTTCGAGCCCCAGCGTTTTTAATTGATACATTGATTGTTGATACCTAAATCCGATTTGAGAACAGCATCATACAGCCCCTATCGATCGACTTCCCCTCGCTGGATCATACATTTGCAAGTTTACGCAGGTAAATGCCATAATCACCCTTGCCGGCACTCTCCGCGATTTCGGAAAATTGTGATTTGTTTATGAATCCTTTGCTCAAAGCAATCTCTTCCGGACAGGCGATCTTGAAACCTTGACGTTTTTCCAAGGTGCGCACAAATTCCCCGGCTTCAAGCAGGCTGTCTGGCGTTCCGGTGTCGAGCCAAGCGTAACCACGGCCCATGATGGATACTTTCAGCTTGCCGCGTTCCAGATAAATGCGGTTCACGTCCGTTATCTCATACTCGCCTCGCGCGGAAGGCTTGAGATTGGCGGCGATGTCGACCACGTCGGCGTCGTAAAAATACAGACCGGTCACGGCCCAGTGCGATTTTGGCTTTGCGGGCTTTTCTTCAATAGATAGCGCACGCATCTCGCCGTCGAACTCTACTACACCATAACGCTCGGGATCGTTCACGTGATAGGCGAAAACGGTTGCTCCGTCATCGACGTCCGTACCAGCTTGCAAAAGCTCCGGCAGTCCGTGCCCGTAATAGATATTGTCGCCGAGGATCAGGCAGGACGGGGAACCACCAATGAAGTCGGCACCGATCATGTAGGCTTGGGCAAGCCCGTCCGGGCTTGGCTGAACGGCGTATTCGATCGAGAGGCCCCATTGGGAACCGTCTTTCAGAAGGTTCTGGAAAAGCGGCATGTCATGCGGTGTCGAGATGATGAGGATCTCACGAATGCCGGCCAACATCAGCGTGGTTAGCGGATAATAGATCATTGGCTTATCGTAGACCGGCAGGATCTGCTTCGAGACCGCCAATGTCATCGGATGCAGACGGGTTCCGCTACCTCCGGCAAGAATGATGCCCTTCATGGCGTTTCCTTTTTGCTCTGCGCTAGGGCGGCCACGACGGCGCGCGTTGATGTCTGCCATTCCGGCAATTTAATCCCGTAAACGTCTTCCAGCTTGCTGCAATCAAGACGGGAGTTTGCTGGGCGCCGGGCCGGGGTAGGGTATTGCGCGGTCGTAATGTCGTTGACGATCACCAACTTTCCGCCGTTTCCCGCAGAGAAAGTGAATATCTGTTTCGCGAAGTCCGCCCAGTTCGTTTCGCCTGTTCCAGATAGATGGAAAACGCCGCGATAATGGGTGGAGGGGTCTTCTACAAATTTTTTTGCGATCGCCACTATCGCAGCGGCGATATCGTTTGCTGAAGTGGGGCATCCGAACTGGTCCGCCACCACATTGATTTCATCACGGTTCTCGCTCAGTCGAAGCATGGTTTTTACGAAATTGCTGCCATATTCCGAATAAACCCAAGCGGTTCGCAGAATGGCGTGATTGCGGGTGCTTTCGGAGACCGCTTGTTCACCTTCGAGCTTTGAGCGGCCGTAGACGGAGCTTGGGCCTGTCGGATCGCTTTCGACGTAAGCGGCGGCTTTGGTGCCATCGAACACATAATCGGTGGAAAGATGGATTATAGGAACGTCGATGTCATTTGCTGCCTTCGCAACGGCTCTTGCTCCGTCCCGATTGACGGCAAAAGCAATGTCCGGTTCGCTTTCCGCCTTATCGACAGCGGTATAGGCTGCCGCTGACACGATCACATCGGGCCTTGCGTCACGCAATGCCCTAGCTACCGTTTCGGGTCGAGCAAGATCGAGTTCCGGCCGACCCAAGGTTACAATCTCCAACTTATCATCAGCAAGAGCCTGTAGAGCGCTGACAACCTGACCGTTTTTTCCGGTGACGACCAGCCGCATCCCGCTCAGACCTTCACCAGAACGCCGAGACGCTCTCCTGCGTAAACACCTTCGCGCAGCGGCTGCCACCACCACGCATTGTCGAGATACCATTCCACAGTCTTGCGGATGCCGGTCGCGAAATTTTCCTGCGCCTTCCAGCCGAGTTCAGTTTCCAGCTTCGTTGCGTCAATGGCGTAGCGGGCATCGTGGCCGGGGCGATCGGTGACATATTTGACGAGCTCGGCATAGGGCATCGATTGCGGGCGCAACTCGTCCAGAATGGAGCAGATGCAGTTGACTACATCGATGTTTTTCTGCTCATTTCTGCCGCCGACATTGTACTTTTCGCCGGCAAGGCCCTTCTGGGCGATAAGCCACAAGGCACGGGCGTGGTCTTCGACATAGAGCCAGTCGCGAATGTTGGAGCCGTTTCCATAGACAGGCAGCGGCTTACCTTCCAGCGCGTTGAGAATGATCAGCGGAATAAGTTTTTCAGGGAAGTGGAACGGCCCGTAATTGTTTGAGCAGTTGGAAATCACGACCGGAAGACCATAGGTGCGCTGCCAGGCAGTGGCGAGATGGTCGCTTGCGGCTTTCGAAGCGGAATACGGCGACGAAGGATCGTAGGGTGTTGTTTCTTCGAAGAGGCCATGCTCTCCGAGCGAACCGTAAACCTCATCGGTCGAGACGTGAAGCATGCGGAAGCTTGTTTTCGCGTCGTCGGCCAGGCCGACCCAATATTCCCGTGCTGCTTCCAGCATCGTGAATGTGCCGTTGATATTGGTCTGAATGAAATCGGCAGCACCCGTGATGGAGCGGTCGACGTGGCTCTCAGCTGCCAGATGCATCACGTAGTCCGGTTGAAATGTCGCGAAAGCGTCATTCATCGCGGCGCGGTCGCATATGTCCGCCTGAAGAAAGCGGTGGTTTGGCGCATTTTCGATTGGCTTCAGTGAGGCCAGATTACCCGCGTAGGTCAGCTTGTCGACGGTAAGAACATCCGCGCCCACTTCGCTCAC
Source organism: Rhizobium sp. GR12 (assembly GCF_036596185.1). NCBI lineage: Bacteria > Pseudomonadati > Pseudomonadota > Alphaproteobacteria > Hyphomicrobiales > Rhizobiaceae > Rhizobium > Rhizobium sp. GR12. The sequence goes on from NZ_JASXTH010000004.1 coordinate 34,151, forward strand.
GAGATAGCGCACAAGGGCCGATCCGATAAATCCGGCGCCGCCGGTGACTAGAACGCGCATTATCAGTTTTCCGTTTTTTGGTAGGTGAAATAGTCGGGCAACTCGGACAGAGACGGCTGCTTTGCGTCCTTGTCGGAAAGTACGCGGTCGCCTACCGTTGGCCAGTTGATGCCGATTGCAGGATCATCCCACTTAACGCCGCGGTCATGGTCCGCGCTGTAAGGAGCTGTGACCTTGTACGAGATGACGGTGTCATCGACGAGTGTCATAAACCCGTGGGCGAAGCCAGCCGGTATCCAGAACTGCTCACCGGTTTCCGGTGAAAGCTCGATGGCGGCCCATTGTCCGAAAGTGGGAGACCCCGTTCTGATATCGACGGCGACGTCCAGCAGGCGACCACGAATGCAGCGGACAAGCTTTCCCTGTGCAAACGGGTTCGTCTGGAAGTGAAGCCCGCGGACGGTCCCGGCCTGCGCGGACAAGGATTCATTATCCTGCAAGAATTCTACGTCCGACACATTCTCTCGAAACCAGTCGCGCTTGAAAACTTCGCTGAAGTAGCCCCTGCTATCGCCAAAACGGGCCGGAGTTATCTTTTTTAAGCCTGATATCGGGAATGCTTCTACCTGCACTTCGCGGATCCTGTCTGGTCTACCTGCTAACGGTGGTATGACTTTATCGATAAGGACAGTCAATAACGCTTTATTGCTCGACCACACAAGAGTACCCCACTCTTTCGCAGCGCGGTATAGCGGAAAGCCCGGTGTAGCTACTCCCCTGGCGGGCTTTTTCGCTTCGGGAAAGCGGCATCATATTCCAAGCGCCAACTGCGGTTCCTGTTCGCTCTCTTCGGTATTCAGCGATGAAAGAGTGATCCCCAACAGCCGCACCGGACGTTTGAATGGAAAGACGGAGGCAAGCAGGGTCTCTGCCATCTCCTGGATCGTCGCGACGTCAGACACGGCTCCCGATACGGTCTTGCTGCGGGTCGCCTGGCTGAAATCCGAATATTTGATCTTAACGGTGACCGTCTTTCCGGTGATGTCATGGGCCTCGCAATAACGCCAGACTTTCTGAGCCAAAGGGCCTAGCTCGGCCTTGGCCAGATCGAGATCGTCGATGTCCTCGATGAATGTGTCCTCGGCGCCGACGGATTTGCGGATGCGATCGGGCTTTACCGGTCGTCCATCGATGCCGCGGGCGATGTTGTAGAAATAAGGGCCGGACTTTCCAAAATGCTGTTGCAGAAAACCGAGTGCTTTCGACTTGAGATCGAGCCCGGTTTCGATGCCGTGCCGTTTCATCCGCTCGGCCGTGGCTGGTCCCACACCATGGAATTTCTTGACGGGCAGGGCTTCAACAAAGCCCGGGCCGTTTTTTGGCGTGATGACGGCCTGGCCATTCGGCTTGTTCAGGTCGCTTGCCATCTTGGCGAGAAACTTGTTGTAGGAAATGCCGGCGGACGCATTGAGGCCGGTGACCGTTTTGATATTCGCGCGGATTTCCAACGCGATTTCGGTGGCAATCTCCATGCCTTTCAGGTTTTCGGTGACATCGAGATAGGCTTCGTCGAGTGATAGCGGCTCGATCAGCGGGGTATATTCGGCAAATATCTCCCTGATCTGTTGCGAGACCTGCCGATACACCTCGAAGCGCGGCGGCACGAAGATCAGATCCGGGCATTTCCGTCTGGCGGTAACCGATGGCATCGCGGAATGCACGCCGAAGGTTCTCGCTTCGTAACTTGCCGCAGCCACCACGCCCCGTGCCGCCGATCCACCAACGGCGACCGGCAGGCCGCGAAGTGCGGGATTGTCGCGTTGCTCCACCGATGCATAAAATGCATCCATGTCGATATGGATGATCTTTCGAACAGCCGTTTTATCCATCGTTCCAGCCTGTACGATCTTGCCTATTTCCACATCGCTCGCATCCGCGCGCCGACGTCGATGCGGATCTGCTGCGCGCTGCGCTCGGAAGCCGCGGCCGAAACCAGGGGCCAGGTGGCGGTTTCGAAGAACTGCAGCAAAGTTGCCGGTATGAAGCGGGTTCTGGCGGCATAAACATGCCGGTCTCCCTGCGCGTTCTGGCCGTGGGTGAAGAACCGTTGCGGCGTGATCAGCGACAGACTGTCCTTGGCGCGCGTCATGGCGACATAGAGCAGCCGGCGTTCCTCTTCAATTTCATGCGTGGAGCCGACGCCGAGATCGGAGGGTATGCAGCCATCGACCACATTCAGGATGAAAACCGACCGCCATTCCTGACCTTTTGCCGAATGGATCGTTGAAAGTGTCAGGTAATCCTCATCCAGCAACGGCACCCCTGCCTGATCGCTGGTGGCATCCGGCGGATCGAGCGTCAGTTCGGTCAGGAAACGTTCGCGGGAAGGGTAGCCGCCGGCAATCTGCTCGAGTTGCAGCAAATCGGCCTTGCGGGTCTCGGCGTCCTCATGGATGCGCTCAAGATGAGGCTCGTACCAGAGCCGCGCGTGCTCGATATCTGACGGCCAGCCGCTGTGCGATTTTCGCAGGTTCGCCAGCAGCTGAACGAAGGACACCCAGTCATCGCCGGTTTTGGGTGGCGGCGGGATTTCGTCAAGGGAAAGCAACGGCTCGGGGTCTGCCGCAATCGTATCGAGAATATTGCCGGCCTTCTTCGGCCCGATACCCGGCAGCATCTGAAGAAGCCGGAAACCGGCGACCCGGTCGCGCGGGTTTTGCGCGAAACGCAACACCGCCAGCATGTCCTTCACATGGGCACTGTCGAGAAACTTCAGGCCGCCAAATTTGACGAAGGGGATGTTGCGGCGTGTCAGCTCGATTTCAAGCGGGCCGCTGTGACTGGACGTGCGAAACAGCACGGCCTGCTGCTTCAGTGTCATGCCGGTCTCACGATCGGCCAGCACCTGGTCGATGATGAAATTCGCCTGCTCGGTTTCGTCCTTTACCGTCACGAGCTTCGGTCGCTCGAGCGATTGCCGTTCGGTCCAGAGATTTTTGGTGAAGCGCTCGCGGGCAAGGTCGATGACGCCGTTGGCCGCAGCCAGTATCGGCTGTGTCGAGCGGTAGTTTCGATCAAGGGTGATAACATCGGCGGCCGGGCTGAAACATGCCGGAAAATCCAGTATGTTGCGCACCGTCGCTGCCCGGAACGAATAGATCGACTGGGCGTCGTCCCCCACCACGGTCAGCCCGCGGCCGCCGGGTTTCAGCGCCATCAGCACCGAGGCCTGCAGCCGGTTGGTATCCTGATATTCGTCGACCATCACATGGTCGAAACGATTGCCGATATCGCCGGCAAGGTCGGGATCGCTGACCATCTGGGCCCAGTAGAGCAGCAGATCGTCATAATCGAGAACATTCTGGGCCTGCTTGGCCTCGACATAAGCGGCGAATAATTGTTTGAGCTCGTCTTCCCAGGTGGACACCCATGGGTAGTGCTGGCGCAGGATCTCTTTCAACGGTGTCTGAGAATTGACGGCGCGCGAATAGATCGCAAGGCAGGTGCCCTTTGTCGGAAAACGGCTCTCGGTCTTGGAAAAACCTAGCTCGTGTCGGGCAAGGTTCATCAGGTCGGCGCTGTCCTCGCGGTCGTGGATGGTGAAGTCCACGTCCAGTCCGATCTGTTCGGCATAGATACGCAAGAGGCGCGCGCCGATCCCGTGAAACGTACCGGACCACGCCAGCGCATCGGTAAGAGTTCCGGCATTGGCGCCGATGACCTGTTTGCAGATCCGCTCGACACGGCGAGACATTTCGGAGGCGGCACGCCGCGAAAACGTCATCAGCAGGAGGCGGCGAGGATCGGCGCCGTTGACAATCAGATGCGCCACCCGGTGCGCCAGCGTATTGGTCTTGCCGGAACCGGCGCCGGCGATGATCAGCAATGGTCCAGCCGTGTGTCCGTGTGAAAGTCCAACGCCATGTTCCACGGCCTTGCGTTGCTGCTCGTTCAGTTTGTCCAGATAGGCAACCGCCATGCCCCGCATCCCTGATATTTGCCTATCCGCACGATGACGGCCTTTTCAAAAATGCCAGCCTTCGGAGAGACGGCCAGTCATTTTCGCACTGTTGTCGCAATGATTAGCAAAAACTCAAACAGCAAGCCAGAACAAATAATGAACGTATGCCGCTGTCTTCCACACGAGGGTGAACTGTGGTGTCGAATAGAAATTCGCAGCCCCAGTCGGGTTCTTATGGGACCTCGGCTGGCCTGCCTCTCGAACCACTGAACCAACCCGGTGGCTCATGAGTTCAGCAATCGTGCCTTGGGAAGAGGTATGTTTTTCGGGAGGACGAAACCATGAAACATCTGAAACTTTGCCTGATCGTTATCGCAGCACTCGCCACATCGACATTTGCGTTTGCCGAGCAGCAGGCGATGAAGTCTGAAACAACGATCGCGTCGGACATCAATTATCTGCTCTATACCCCGAAGGACTATGCCGGTTCGGACAAGACCTATCCTCTCGTCGTCTGGCTGCATGGCGGCGATCAGGGCGGGAGCGATGTTGAAAAGCTGCGTGGCAGCGGCCTGCCCAAATTGATCGAGGAGGGGCGTGAATTTCCATTCATGGTGTTTTCGCCGCAAAATCCAAGCGAGGAACTGCTGTATCCGATCGAGCGCGTCGCAAGTGTCCTTGAATCGGTTGTGGCGGATCACCGCGTGGATCGCAGCCGCATCTATCTGATCGGATATAGTCGGGGAGGGTTCGGCGCCTGGTCGATGGCCGAGCAGTTCCCGCAAACTTTTGCCGCCGTCGTTCCAATCGCCGGTGGCGGCATCCGCCATTACCTCAATCGCACCAATGAAAAAACGGCCTTCTGGGCCTTTCATGGAGCAAAAGATGAGGTGATTCCTCTTTCCGACACGGTGATTCTGGTTCAACGCCTCCAGGAACTGAAACGCAATGTACGGCTGACGGTTTTCGAGGATACGAACCATGAAGAGGTCGAGAGAAAAGTACTGAGCGATGAGGCGATGTGGACCTGGCTGCTCGGGCAAAAGCTTGTCAGCGAAAAGACGCCTTCAACTCCCTGAACTTGCGCTGGGCAAGACTTTACGGCTGGGATGAAGGCCCTCGACCCAGCGCGGCCGCCATTTGGCGGCTGGCAGTCTCATCGGCACTCCTCAAAACATCTCTCCGCAAGCCATCTTTGCCCTCTTGACACCCGGCAGGTAGATCGTGCTAATACGCATTAACAGCTAATACGTATTAGCAAGCAGCCGATGTCGGGGAGGGCATTGCGTGGCCAACCATAAGCGCCTTACTCAGAACGATATTGCGAGACTGGCCGGCGTCAGTCAGGCCACGGTTTCGCTCGTTCTGAACGGTGCACCGGCTACCATCGCCCGTATCCCGGCTGAAACCCGCGAGCGCGTGCAGGACGTCATCCGCAAGACGGGTTATGTCGCGGACCCGATTGCGCGCCGGATGGCCAAAGGGCTTAATCGCATCCTCGGCGTCTTCACCTATGAGCCCGCTTTTCCAAGTGCGCAGGCCGACTTCTTCACGCCGTTTCTCTTAGGCATCGAGGAGGAGGCGCAGCAGCAGGCTTACGATCTTCTGCTGCTGACCAGCGCAGGTGTGGGCAATGACCGCAAGATTTTCTCCGAGGGCAACAGGCTCCGGATCGCCGATGGCTGTCTCGTCCTCGGTCGCGAATTCGACCGCAAGGAACTCGCCCGGCTGGTCTCGGAAGACTATCCATTCGTGGCTATAGGCCGGCGCGACGATGCCGGCGGGCCGGTGCCCTATGTGGGCGGCGACTATGCCGCAGGCACGCGGCAGCTTGTTGAAGACGCAATGATGCTCGGGCATTCGAAACTCGCCTATATCGGCCCTGCGGGTCCCGCGGAATCCATCGCCGACCGCTGGCGGGGGTTCAGCGACGCGCTCGGCACGGCGGCGACGCTTGCCCTGCACATAAAGGCGGTAAACCGGCCTGCCGAAAAGATCCTCGATGCGATCATCGAAAGCGGTGCGACGGCGGCATTTTTCATCGAACTGGCGGATGCGGTGCGCGTCGAGACTTTGGCACGGGAGCGCGGAATTGGCGTGCCTGAAGTCTTCTCGATGGTCGTGCTCGGCAGTCATATTCGTGCCGGTCGCAGCCCTGTGCGTTTCACTTCCTATGAAATTCCCCGTGAAGAAATGGGCCGGCAGGCGACCGCAATGCTGGTGAACCGCATCGAGACCGGCAGCCCGGGAAGTCAGATTTTACTCAAGTGCCAGCCGGTCAAGGGTGAAACATTGGGACCAGCTCCGGCGGCCTCCCCAGATAAGTCCAAAGTCAACAAAACGGATGTGACGACGTGAAAGAGATGCAAGCAGACATTCTTGTGGTCGGTGGTGGCCTCGGCGGCGTGGCGGCGGCACTCGGTGCCGCACGGGCCGGAAAGCGCGTGATCATGACCGAGGAATATGACTGGATCGGCGGTCAGCTGACCAGCCAGGCCGTGCCGTCGGACGAACACAGCTGGGTCGAGCAATTCGGCATCACCCGGTCTTATCGCGCATTGCGCAATGGCGTACGCCAATATTACCGCGATCATTATCCGCTGACGGAAGGAGCCCGCGCCTGGGGCGACCTTAATCCGGGTGGCGGCTGGGTCAGTCGCATCTGCGCTGAACCGCGCGTCAGCCTCGCTGTCATGGAAAGCATGCTGATGCCCTATATCGGCGCGGACCGGCTGACGGTGCTCAAGCCCTATCGTCCGGTCGCGGCCGATGTCGATGGCGACCGGGTCCGCTCGATTACCGTGCGCCATCGCGACAGCGGCGCCGAGATCGTCATTTCCGCCGATTATATTCTTGATGCGACCGAGCTTGGCGATCTGTTGCCGATGACGGGCACGGAATATGCCAAGGGCTTCGAGGCGCAATCGGATACGGGCGAGCCCAGCGCGCCGGCTGAAATCCAGCCGGACAATGTGCAGGCCGTATCGATCTGCTTTGCGATCGACCATGTCGACGGCGACCAGACGATCGACAAGCCTGATAATTACGATTACTGGCGCAAGTACCAGCCGCATTTCTGGGGCGGGCCGATGCTCGGTTTCACCGCGCCGCATCCGCGCACGCTCGAACATACGACCCGCTCCTTTACGCCAAATCCGGATGATGATCCGCTGCTGGTCGATGCCGATCAGCGCAGGGGCGGCGGCGATGAAAACCTCTGGATTTTCCGCCGCATTGCGGCACGCAAGAACTTCGCGCCCGGCTTCTATAAATCCGATATCTGCCTCGTGAACTGGCCGATGATCGACTACATGGACGGCACAATCATCGATATCTCGGAAGAGGAAAAGGCGCGGCATCTGAAGGCGGCGGCCGATCTTTCCTATTCGGTGTTTTACTGGCTGCAGACGGAAGCGCCGCGGCTCGATGGCGGGCAGGGGTTTCGTGGACTGCGCCTGAGAGGCGATATTACCGGCACCGAACACGGCCTTGCCATGGCGCCCTATATCCGCGAAAGCCGCCGGATCAAGCCGGTCACGCGCATCGTCGAACAGGACCTTTCCTACACGGTTCGCGGCGACAGAGGTGCTGTCCGCTATCGCGACAGCATCGGCATCGGCATGTACCGCATCGATCTGCATCCATCGACCGGCGGCGACAATTATATCGATGTGCCTTCCTGCCCGTTCGAGATTCCGCTTGGCGCACTCATCCCCGAGCGCGTGAAGAACCTTATTCCGGCCGGCAAGAACATCGGCACGACGCATATCACCAACGGCTGCTACCGCCTGCATCCGGTCGAATGGAATATCGGCGAGGTGGCTGGAATGCTTGCGGCCTATTGCCTGGAAAAGGGCCTGACGCCGCATCAGGTGCAGGAAGACGATGAACATCTTCATGCCTTCCAGACGGCGCTGACCCGAGAGGGCATTGAAATACGCTGGCCGGATATCGCGGCCTATTAGGACGGCGGACTGCCGTTCGATCGAACCCATCTTTGGAGGAGGACTGGGAATGAATTATCATCGGAAAACGCGATCCACGGCCTGTGCGCTGGCCCTTATCGGTTCGTTTGCCCTTGCAGGGACAGCGGCGGCGCAGGATGCGGTCAAGCTGCGCATGACGATCTGGAGCGCCAACGAAGCGCATCTGAAACTCTTCAACGACATCGCCGCCGACTTCAAGAAGGATCACCCCAATGTCAGCGTGACTTACGAGTCACTGCCGTTCGACACCTATACGACAGCGCTGACGACCCAGATCGCTGGCGGCAACGCGCCTGATATGGCCTGGATTTTCGAAACATCCGCCTATGATTTCGTCAAATCCGGTGCGCTCTACCCGCTTACCGATACGCTGAAAGCTGCGCAGGGTTATAATCTCGACGAAGTCAGTGCTGGCGCCACGGAACGCTGGTCGCAGGACGGCAAGCTCTTCGCCTATCCGTTCTCGACTTCGCCTTTCGCGGTGTTCGTCAACAATGATCTCATCAAGGCCGCAGGCGCAAAAAACCCGGCGGAAATGATCGCAGCTGGCGAATGGACGTGGGAAAACGCCATCGCCACGGCCTCGGCGGTCGGCAAATCCGGCAAGGGCGGTCTCGTCGTCCGCGACTTCAATTACCAAAGCTGGCAATATCTGACCTCGGTGTGGAACGGCTGGGGCGCGTCGCCCTGGAGCGTGGATGGCGCAACCTGCACCATGGCGGAAAAGCCGATGACGGATGCCGTGTCGTTCATCCATGATGCCATCTTCAGCAAGAAGGCCATGCCCGGCCCCGGCGAGACGGTGGATTTCTTTGCCGGCAATGCAGCGATGACCATCACCCAGATCAGCCGTGCATCGCTTCTGCCGAAGGACAAGCCTTTCGGCTGGGACCTCGTGCCGCTGCCGAAGGGGCCGGCCGGTGAATACGCGCTGATCGGCCAGGCTGGCATCGGCGTCATGCAGTCCGGCAAGAATGCGCAGACCGCGGCCGAATTCGTCGCTTACATGACCAATCCGGAAAATTCGGCAAAGCTCAGCCAGTTCTTCCCTTCGGCACGCAAGTCGCTGCTGAATGCGGAGGTGCTGAAAAAGACAAATCCGCTGCTCAGCCAGGAGCAGATCGAAAAGGTCGTCATCGCAGGCATCGCCAGCGGCAAGGTCATGCCCGGCCACACCGGCTTTGCCCAGATCCAGCAGATCGTGCGCTCAAACCTCGACGCCGTCTGGCGGCCGGAGGCGGACGTCGCCGGCGCGCTTCAAAAAATCTGCGGCCAGATCGGGCCGCTCCTGAAGCGCTGAGGAGAAAGCCATGGCTGTCGCGCAGCAGGTTCCCCGTCCCCAGCATCGCCCGGTATCGGCGTTCTGGACCATCGCGCGGCGCGACAGCCTCGCAGGCTTTCTGTTTATCGCCCCGCAACTGATCGGGATCGTCATCTTCGTGCTGATCCCGCTCGGGCTGGTTTTCTGGTATTCGCTGCATGAGTGGAACGTGCTCGCCAATACCTTCACCTACACCGGTGCGCAGAACTACCGGATGCTTATCGAAGACGGCAATCTTCTGGAGGTGCTGGGCGCGACCGGGATATTCTCCGCCGGGCTGGTGGTGTTCAACCTGTCGCTGGCGCTGCTGCTCGCAGTGCTCCTCAACCAGAAGCTTGCCGGTATCGCGATCTTCAGAACCCTGTTCTTCTCGCCTGTCGTTGTGTCGCTGGTTGCCTGGACCATTGTCTGGGGTTTCCTGCTGCAGAAGAACGGCGGCATCAACGGCATGTTGCTGATGGTCGGCATAGAAGGCCCCAACTGGCTGCGCGAGGAGACGACAGCAATGATTTCGGTCATCGTCGTGCAGGTCTTCAAGAATGTCGGGCTCAACATGATCCTGTTTCTGGCCGCACTTCAGGGCGTGCCGAAGGAACTATATGAGGCCGCCCGTATCGACGGTGCGCCAGCCTTCAAACAGTTCCGTCGCATCACCCTGCCGCTGATCAGCCCGACGATCCTCTTGACCTCGATCATCACCATTGTCGGCTCGCTGCAGGTTTTTGCGCAGATTGCGGTTCTGACCCAGGGCGGACCGGGTCTGTCGACCACGGTGCTGGTCTATTACCTCTATCAGCAGGCCTTCCAGTTCCACTTCTTCGGTTACGGCTCGACGCTGTCCATCCTGCTGTTTCTGATCGTCGCCGTGTTGACCTTCGCCCAGTGGCAGATGCGCAAGAGGATCGTCTTTTATGAAAGCTGACCTTTCCCCCCGCATGCAGGTGGCGCTCTACGGGTTGCTGTGCGTGCTGCTCATCCCCTTCGTCTTTCCGACCTGGTGGATGGTTACCTCATCGATCAAACCCATCAGCGACATCTTCGCCTTCCCGCCGCAGCTCATCCCTCAGAGCCACGACTGGACGTCCTATTCGAAGGTGTTCGAGTTGCAGCCCTTCGTGCGGCAATACTGGAATTCCGCTTATATTGCCGTGGTGGTAACCGTCGGTACGATGATTATCTCCTCCATGGCAGGATATGCCTTTGCACGGATCCGGTTTCCGGGCGCCAATGTGATCTTCATGATCGTGCTGCTTGGCCTCCTGATTCCGTCCGAAGTGACGATTGTGCCGCTGTTCCAGATGTTCCTGAAGGCAGGCATGGTCAACACCCACTGGCCGCTGATCCTTGTGCCGATTTTCGGCGCGCCAAGCGTGTTCGCCACCTTCGTGATGCGGCAGTTTTTTGTGACGTTGCCGGGAGAGCTGGAGGAGGCCGCCCGTGTCGATGGTCTTGGACGGTTCAAGATCTTTCGCAAGATTGCGCTGCCGCTGGCAAAGCCGGCGCTGGCGTCGGTCGCAATTTTTACGTTCCTGCATTCCTGGAACCTGTTCCTCGAACCCATCGTTTTTCTTTCCAGCGCCGAGATGTTCACGCTGCCGCAGGCGCTGACGCAATATACCGACGCCTATGGCGGGCCGATGTGGAACATCCAGCTTGCCGCAGCGACGCTCACCGCGCTGCCCGTGCTCATCGTCTTCGTGATTGCCCAGAAGCAGTTTGTCGAAGGCCTCGCCCATACCGGCCTCAAGGGCTGAAGAACCGGAAATTTGTCTATGGCTCACGTTATTCTCTCCGACATCCGCAAAAGCTATGGCGCGGTGAAAATCATTCATGGCATCGACCTCGACATCAGGGATGGCGAGTTTGTCGTGCTTGTTGGGCCTTCCGGCTGCGGCAAGTCCACCCTGCTGCGGATGATAGCCGGTCTCGAAACCATTACCGGCGGAGAACTCAGGATCGGCGAACGGCTCGTCAACGATCTCGACCCCAAGGACCGCGATATCGCCATGGTGTTCCAGTCCTATGCCCTCTATCCGCATATGACGGTTGCCAGCAACATGGGGTTTTCGCTCGAGCACCGTGGATCGACGAAACAGGAAATTGCTGAAAAGGTGAACTGGGCAGCGGATGTCCTCGGCCTTACGCAATTGCTCGACCGTTATCCGCGCCAGCTCTCCGGCGGCCAGCGCCAGCGTGTCGCGATGGGCCGCGCCATCGTGCGCAATCCGCAGGTGTTCCTGTTCGACGAACCCTTGTCCAACCTTGACGCAAAGTTGCGCGTCGTCATGCGCGGCGAGATCAAGGCGCTGCATCAGAAACTGAAAACGACCACCATCTATGTGACGCATGACCAGGTCGAGGCGATGACGATGGCCGACAGGGTCGTGGTTCTCAATGGCGGCAGGGTCGAGCAGATCGGCACGCCGCTTGAACTTTACGACCGCCCGGCAAATCAGTTCGTTGCAGGCTTCATTGGTTCTCCATCGATGAATTTCCTGTCCGGCAGGGTAACCGAAAGAGGCTTCGAAACGGCGGGTATCGTGTTGCCCCTGCCAGTCTATGCAGCCGGTTTCGGGGGTAAAAAGACCGTCTACGGCATTCGTCCTGAACACTTCGTTCTTGATGCTGGCGGTGTGCCGGCTGAGATTATGCTCATCGAACCATTGGGATCGGAAACGCAGGTCACCATGAAACTCGGCGATTCCAGGGTGCTCGGCGTTTTTCGGGAACGCATAGGGCAGGCAGTCGGCGACAGCATGATGGTCTCGCCGACGCTCAACTGCATCCATCTGTTTTCGGATGAAAACGGAGACCGGCTGAACTGATTTAATCCCCCAACCCGATCAAGAGAATCTGAAGCTATGCCGAACTCTTGCTGGCTAACGAGTTCGATTGATCTCGGTAAGAATCGTGTCTAAAACGAGAGCTACTTCCACATGTTCGTTGTAGTATTCAGGCGAATCCGTTTTCTGGACCGATTACATGGTTAAGCAGGTTATTTGCATAAATTGGGGTACGAAATACGCTGCGCCCTATATCAATCGGCTTTATGCTATGGTGGCAAGAAACATAACGCCACCGTTTACATTTACTTGTTTCACAGACAAGCGCGAAGGAATTCGTTCTGAGGTCCTGTGTGAAGATCTTCCTGCTATCAACTACGAAATTCCACCAACAAAACGAGGTATATGGCCCAAGTCGCGCCTTTGGGGAGAAAAGCTGGGATCGTTGTCGGGGGTAGTCCTTTTTCTGGATCTGGATCTGGTTGTAACAGGCTCACTGGACCTTTTTTTTACCTACGGTGATCCTGAAGATGTAATCCTGTCTCGCAATGCGGCCAAGCCGTTCGAGCGTCTGGGGCAAACATCGGTCTATCGTTTTCCCGTTGGAAAGCTCGTCCCGCTCCAGAAGAAGTTTGCGGCCGATCCCCTTGGTGTTGCTGAGGAATATGGCTACGAGCAGCGGTTCGTTACGCGCGAAGCGCCGGGTGGAATCAAGTTTTTTCCCAGAAGATGGATACGACATTTCCGTTTTCAGTGTTTGCTGCCGTTCCCGCTGAACTTTTTCCTTCCTGCCAGACTTCCGACAGATGCAAAGATTGTCATTTTCCCAGGGGATGTCCTGCCCGAAGATGCTATCTGCGGGGGATGGTCAGGCCGTCAGGGGATTTCACTCAGGCAACATCTGAAAGCATTTGTGGATGACGGCATCCGTCGAAAGCGCCCGTTCCAGTTCCTGCGTCATTTCATGCGCCCGGTAAAATGGGTTGAGGATCACTGGCGCGAATAGAGAAGATTGTGGACGGACCTTTTGAGATTTCACATCCCTGGATTTATTGCTTCTCAACCTGATCGGATTTTGAAGGTGTGGCGGAGCCTTGCGCTCTGCTTTAGCACACGTGGTGCTTTGTGAAGGGTCGGCCCCGCCTGCATATCACAGGCGCGATGGCCACATCGTCATCATAGATGAGCGAGCGCTAAGACCGGAGCAGTTCCAGATGTCTGGCTGTGGGTAATCTTTTCCCCGCTGGCCATTCTTCCCATTCTCGCGAAAGAGATTTTAAAGGAAGCTGCTTTCGAACAACTCGCCTGAATAGGCTGCGTGGGTAATGCCCGCTTCAAGATCGGCCCTGGTCAACTCATCGACAAAAACGCCATTCTGCATGACCAGAACGCGATCGCACATATGGGCGATTACCGACAGGTCGTGGCTGACGAGAACGAAGGTCAGGTTCTGTTCCTCACGCTGGTCGGCCAGCAGGTTCAGAATTTCCGCCTGGATGGAGACGTCGAGCGCGGATGTCGGCTCGTCGAGAAGCAGGATCGGCGGCTCGAGGATCAGGGCGCGGGCGATCGCCACGCGCTGACGCTGGCCGCCGGACAGTTCATGCGGAAAGCGCTCGGCAAAATGTGCGGGCAGGCCGACCTGTTGCAGGGCAGCCGGGACTTTCGACCAGCCGTCACCAAGCCCCATGGAGCGGATCGGTTCAGCAAGAGCCCTGCCGATGCGATGGCGTGGGTGCAGGGAACCATAGGGGTCCTGAAACACCATCTGCGCCAGCTTCAGCTCGCCGCGGCTGCGGACTTTGCCGACGGGTTTGCCTTCGAAAGCGATCGATCCGGTCCAGCTGGATTCGAGACCCGCAAGCGACCTCAGCAATGTCGATTTGCCGCAACCGCTTTCGCCAACGATGCCGAGAGTTTCGCCTCGGTTGACTTCAAAGCTGACGTCGCGCACGACGTGATTGCGGTTTTCCTTCGTGCCGTAGACGACATCGAGCTTGTCTACCGTGATCATCGCATCACCTCCGCATCGATGGCCTGGCGATCCAGCACCTTGAGGCGCCGAACCGGGTTGCGGGGATCGGGCATGGCCGCGATCAGGCCCCGCGTATAGGGATGTTGCGCATCTTCGAGCTTGGAAAGCGTCTCCACCACGCGTCCGCCATACATCACCAGCACGCGTTCGCAGAAGGCGGCGACCATGCGGATGTCGTGGCTGATGAGGATGAGGCCCGAATCGTTCTCGCGCACCATCTCGTCCAGAAGCAGAAGGACATCCTTGCGGACGCTGACATCGAGGGCCGAGGTCGGTTCGTCGGCGATGACAAGCTTTGGCTTGGCGAGCAGCATCATGGCGATCATCACACGCTGCCCCATGCCGCCCGAGATCTGGTGCGGATAAAGCCCCATCACGCGGTCCGGGTCGTTGATGCGCACGCGCAGCAGCATGTCCCGTGCGGCGTTTCTGGCGGCCTTGCCCTTGAGGGCCAGATGCAGCTCGGCCGCTTCCGCCACCTGCTTTCCGATCGGCAGGACCGGATTGAGCGAATAACGCGGGTCCTGCATGATGAGCGCCATCTCGCTGCCGCGGATCGCACCCATCTGGCGCTCGGATTTTTCAAGCAGGGGTTCGGAAAGGAAATCCATCCGTTCTGCCGTCACCGTCGCGCTCTTGGGCAGAAGGCGCATGGCGGCGCGGCCGGTGGTGGACTTTCCGGACCCGGATTCACCGACGATGCCGACGCGCTCGCGTCCGACGTCGAAGTTGACATTGGAGACGGCGGGGATGGCGTTGCGGCCGAAGCGAACGTTTAGGTCGCGGACCGAAAGAATGGGGGAGCTATCAGGAACGGGCATGACGCGGATCCAGTAGGTCGCGCAGCGTATCGCCAGCGATGTTGAAGGCAAGGCTCGTCAAAAGGATCGCGATGCCGGGCATGACGGCGACCCACCAGTAATCGAGCATGAATTTACGGCCGCTGGAGATCATCGCCCCCCATTCGGGAAGCGGCGGCTGCGCGCCGAGACCGAGGAAGCCAAGCGAGGCAGCCGTCAGGATAATGCCGGCCATGTTCAGCGTCAGTCGGACGATAACCGAGGGAATGCACATCGGCGCGATATACAGAAACAGAATGCGCATCGGCGAGGCGCCGTAGAGGCGTGCGGCCGCAACATAATCGGTGTTGCGCACCACCAGAGCTTCGGCACGCGCCAGACGCGCGATGGGTGGCCAGGCTGTCAGCGAGATCGCGATGATTGCGGTGCCAAGTCCGGCTCCCATTGCGGCGGCAAAGGCGAGCGCCAGGACGAGCGAGGGGAAGGAAAGGACAATATCCGTCGCGCGCATCAGAAAAGCGTCTGTTCGACCGCCGAAAAAACCGGCCATGACCCCGATTGCAAGCCCGATCGGGCCGACGATGACCGAGACCGACAAAACGGTCTGGATCGTGATGCGGGTGCCATAGACAAGGCGGCTGAAAATGTCGCGGCCAAATTCGTCAGTTCCTGCCAGATGTGCCCAGCTTGGAGGCTGAAGCGCGTTGTCGAGCGCCTGTCGCACCGGATCGTAGGGCGCAATGAGCGGAGCGAAAATGGCGACGACGACCAGAATGGCGAGAATGGCAAAGCCGAACATTCCAAGTGGCTCGTCGCCAAGCTTCCGCAACGTCCGCGCTGTTGTTGTGGAGATCCGCGACAACGCGCTGCGGCTCCGCACGGGATTGTTCTGAGTGATATCGGTCATCGGGCGACCTCCCGTGTTCGCGGGTCAAGCGTGGTATAGGCCACGTCTGCGAGGAAGTTGAGCATCATGAAGATGAAGCCGATGACGATCGTGGCTGCGAGGATCGCATTCATGTCACCGATAAGCAGCGCATTCGTCATATATTGTCCGATACCGGGCCAGGAAAAGACGATCTCCGTCACCACGGCTCCTTCCAGGAGGTTGCCATAGGAGATGGCGAGGACGGTGATCAGCTGCACCGCGATATTCGGCAGCACGTGGCGGGTCACGGTACGCGCCGGGCTGACGCCCTTCGCACGCGCTGCGATCACATAATCCTGACTGAGCTGCTCGAGGGTGAAGGCGCGTGTCATGCGGGTGATGTATGCCATGGCCATATAGGCGAGGATGATCGCCGGCAGCATGATGTGGGCGAGTGCGTTCCAGAAAATTTCCGTCTCACCTGCGAGAAGAGTGTCGACCAGCATCAGCCCCGTTCTCGGTTCCACGAGGCCTTCGTAAAAGACGTCTACGCGGCCGGGACCCGCGACCAGATTGAGGTTCGCGTAAAAAATCACAAGGCCGACGATGCCGAACCAGAAAACCGGTATCGAGTGCCCCACCAGCGCAAAGACACGTGCGAACTTGTCGATGAACGTGTCGCGGAACAGGGCCGCAGCGAGACCCAGCGGCACGCCGATGACTGTCGAGATGATGATCGCCAGCGTCGCCAGCTCCAGTGTGGCCGGGAAGGCCTGCGCCAGATCCCGCGTTACCGGGTTTCCGGTCAGGATTGCGATCCCGAAATCGCCGTGCAGCAGGCCGCGAAGATAGATGAAAAACTGCTGGTAAAGGGGGAGGTCAAGCCCAAGCCGAACCCGCATGGCTTCATAAGCTTTGGGATCGGCAAGCTCACCGACGATCGCTCCGACGGGGTCGGTCGGCATTACCCGGCCAATGATGAAGGTAATGCAGAGCAGGATGAAAAGGCTGACGACAAGTTGCAGAAAACGATGTCCGAGCCCGCGCAGTGAAATTTCAGTCATAGAAGGTCGCACTTCCGCAAAAGACAGTGTCTGCAACCGCGCCATCGCGAACCGTTCGCCGCAGGCACGCAATTCTACCTTGCAAAAACTTTTGATGGTACTTCATCCCAACTCCTCCCTGAGTTAACATGAAAGATATGATGTGCCGTTACGTCATAATATGAGTAACGAAGGGATTCGTTTTCTGCAAGGGGGAAGAGTGGCATGATGGGCGATAGGCCAAAACCGCGGGAGCGGCGGGCGCAACAGATCATCGATAAACTCAGTGCAGAAATTCGCAGTGGAAAATTAAAGAACGG
This sequence comes from Rhizobium sp. GR12, assembly GCF_036596185.1. Classification (NCBI taxonomy): domain Bacteria; kingdom Pseudomonadati; phylum Pseudomonadota; class Alphaproteobacteria; order Hyphomicrobiales; family Rhizobiaceae; genus Rhizobium; species Rhizobium sp. GR12. The sequence goes on from NZ_JASXTH010000004.1 coordinate 51,268, forward strand.
CGATCAGCTTCCAACGGAACCGCAGCTCGAACGCACCTACAGCGTGAGCCGCACGGTGGTGCGGGAAGCGATCGCAGATCTGCGCTCTGCCGGCTATGTCATCCCCATCCAGGGCAAGGGCGTATTTGTCAGCAACGCTAGTGAGTGGGCCGGTGTCAAGCTCACGCAATCGGAAGTGGGGACAATCGCAGAAACGCTGGAAATGCTGGAGTTCCGGCTGGCAACCGAAGGGGAGGCAGCGGCAATCGCCGCCTATCGCCGCACAGCCCAGCAGGAAGCGGCAATTTCCGCCGCTCATCGCAAAATGGCCCGGGCCATAGATGCGGGCGAAACGACAGTCGATGCCGATTACGAATTTCACACCGCCATCGCGATAGCGACCAATAACCGCTTTTATCTTGAGGCCTTGCACCAGTTCGGCTCACGCTCGATACCGCGCGGTCAGTTTCCCACGCTGCCCGAAACGGGTGACGCGAATTATCTTCGCAAAGTGCAGGCTGAACACGAGGCAATCCTGCGCGCCATCGTCGAGCAGGATCCTGACGCGGCGCGAAAAGCCATGCGTGAACATATGCTTGCCAGCCAGCGTCGGTACAGGCTGCTCTCTGAGGCGCAATAGCATCTCGACACTCATCTTATTTCATGCGATGTCATATGATGACTAGCATGGAAAGGGAGAGAATCGATGTATGTCGGCACCCAGGTGACAGCGCGCGACGACGATGATTTTAAGGTTTGGGCGCAGCTCGGCGTCAGGAATATCAACGCCGATCCGCCTGGAGCACCCGCAAGCTGGACGTTTGAAGACTTTGAGCGTCACCGTGACAAGGTCGAGAGTTTTGGCCTTGTCCTCGACATGGTGCAGTTGCCGCTGCCGTCCCGGCCGATCGAGCAGGCCTCGTTCCCAGATATCCTGCTTGCCGGGCCCGAGCGCGATCGGCAGATCGATGCCGTCTGCAAGATGATTGAGGATATCGCCAGAGCCGGTATTCCGGCGGCGAAATACAACCTCAACCTCATCGGCATTCCGCGCACTGAAATGGAGCGTGGCCGCGGCGGTTCGCTCAATGAAGCCTGGCGTTGGGACAAGGCGGACCATAATGCGGCTCCGGGCCTTGCCGGTGTTCTGTCCGAAGACGAAAACTGGGAACGCATCGACTATTTCCTCGAGCGCGTGGTGCCGGTCGCCGAAAGCAACAAAGTCCGCCTGGCGTGCCATCCGCATGACCCCTACACCCCGCCGGGTTATAAGGGCGTCACCCGGGTGCTCGGCACCGTCGAAGGCCTGAAGAAATTCGTGCAGATGCGGGAAAGCCCCTATCACGGCCTGAATTTCTGCCAGGGATCTATCGGCGAGATGCTCGACAATCCACGGGAGGAGATCGATGAGGTCATCCGCTGGTTTGGCAGTCGCGACAAGATCTTCAACGTCCACTTCCGCAACATCAGCGGCGGCAAGCTGTCGTTCATGGAGACGTTTCCCGATGAGGGCGACATGGACATGGTGCGCTCGCTCAAGCTCTACCATGAACTCGGCTATCGTTACATGATCATGCCCGATCATGTGCCGACGATTGCGGGCCGCGATCCCGTCGGTGTCGCATTCGGGTTCTGCTACGGCTATATCGCCGCGCTTATCGAGGCGCTCAACAACAACTACCTTTGACTGTTTCAGGCCGGTTGGCGCGTCGTGGCGTCGCCGGCTTCACAAATGTAATTACCGATCTGTAGGAGGAGCAGGTATGAGAAAATCAATGATCCGTCTCGCATTCACCACCGTTCTGGGCGCCATGCTCGTGCATGCGGCCCCGAGTGCCGCCAAAACACCCAACGACCAGCTTATCATTGGAACGTCGCTGGCGCAGGTTCTGTCGCTTGACCCCCATCAGGCTACCGAAGCGAAAGCAAACGAGATCATGGCCAATCTTTATGATCGCCTGATTTCGGTGGACGGCACGGGGAAGGTTTCGCCGCAGCTTGCGGAGCGTTGGGAGACCGATGACAAGGGCATCACCTTTCATCTTCGCGAGGCCAACTTTGCGTCGGGTAATCCGGTGACGTCTGCTGACGTTGTTTATTCGCTCAACCGCCTGTTGAAGATGAACCAGGCGGCGGCCGCCAACCTCAAGCGGGTTGGTTACAACGCGGAAAATGTCGACAAGCTTGTGACTGCCCCGGACGAGAAGACGGTTCACATCGGGCTGTCCGGCGAAACGACGTCAGAACTGCTGCTCTATCGTCTGGCCATGGTCATCGCCAGTGTCGTCGACAGCAAGGAGCTCAAGTCCCATGAAGTCGATGGCGACTGGGGCAATGGCTGGCTGAGAACGAAATCCGCCGGTTCCGGACCCTTTACGCTCAATCGCTGGTCGCCGAACGAAATCATCATCCTTGAGGCCAACAAGGACTACGTCGCCGGCGCACCAAAGATGCGTCGCGTCATCGTGCGCCATGTACCGGAGAGCCAGGTGGAGCGCCTGATGCTGGAGCGAGGCGACATCGACATCGCCAGCGCGCTGACGGCCTCCGACCTTGCGATCTTCAACAACAAGGAAGGTTTTCAGATCCAGCGCGTTCCGACTGGCGGCTTCTACGTCCTGTCCATGAATGCCGGAAAGGAGCCTTTGTCCAATCCCAAGGTCCGCGAAGCGATTGCCTATGGCATCGACTACAAGGGAATGGAAAAGACCATCATGGGCCCCTATGGCCGGGCGCGTACGGTGCCGGTGCCGGAGAATTTCGAATATGCCATCCCAAGCCCCGACTGGAAGCTTGACGTCGAGAAGGCGAAATCTCTTCTCAAGGAAGCCGGTTATGAGAATGGTTTTACGCTCAACCTGAAGACGATCGCCCAGACGCCACGTATTGATCTCGCCACCGCGATCCAGGCGTCGCTCAGCCAGGTCGGCATCAAGGTGAACATCCAGCAGGGTAACGGCTCGGATGTGATCGCGGCGCACCGGGCACGGGATTTCGATCTGCTCATTCCGCAGACCGGAGCCTATATGCCCAACGTCCTCGGCTCCATGGAGCAATTTTCCAGTAACCCCGACAATTCGCTTGCCGCCAACAATGCCGGCAATTTCGTCTGGCGCTCAGCCTGGGATATTCCGGAACTGACCGCTCTGACGGCGAAGGCTTCCCTTGAACCCGATTCCAAGAAGCGTGGGGAAATTTACACCCAGATGCAGGAAATGTTCGTTGCACAGAAGCCAGCGGTACTGCCGCTGTTTGAAAGATACGAACCCATCGTCCTGACGTCGCGCGTCAAGGATTATGTCGGACATCCCAGCCAGACGACCCGGCTCGAAAACGTGACGAAGCAGTGACTGCAGTGGACTAAGTGGGAGAATGTGACGGGCGGTTTTCTACCGCCCGTTTTTTTGTGGTTCCTTAGAGTTGCGACAGGTTCCTGAGCGGGCTAGACCGTCCGGCGATCTTTTCCTATCGGAAGAATCGCAGACCCCGATCGCTAACATCCATAGAGTGCATTGGTCACTATGAGCTTCCCGCAGATAACTCTTCCTTTTAGGCCGCTTAGCTTGAAGCGTGGCGTCATTACCGTGCCGGCGGCCTATTATTTTTCGATCCCGGTATTGCTGGCGATAACGATCGTCATGCTCGTCGCCGAAGGCCCGGGTGTATTGCGCGATTACCAGATCAGCCGCGACCCGCTGGAAATTGAAGGCGGCGATATCAACGGTAGTTGCAAGACACGCAAGGCAATCTTTACGACGTGTGAGGCAGACCTTTCCTACGAATATGCTGGAGTGAGCTACACGAAGGATGTCGAGGTCATGTTCATCGATTTCCACTCCGGCGACTATGAAACCGGTCTGGTCATTTCCGCGACCAATCCCGAACTTGCTACAATTTCCCTCGGCCTCGATATGCTGTGGAACAGGACCATCACCCTCAGCGTATTTGTAGCCCTGCTCGGCTTCGGCAGCGTCGCCATGTTGTTTGTACTTGCCCGCACATTATGGGTTCGCCTGCAGCTACGGCGTCCTGCGTCATTGACGGTTATTCCGGTAGCGCTGACGGCGGTCAGTGAAAAACGCAGTCGTCTTTTCGTTACCTATTCGGACACGGTCAGGGAAGGAAGGACCAAAAGGCAATCGTTCACGCATCTGGAAAGAGGACGAATTCCACTCGTCGTTGATCACACCGGAAAACACGATGTTGCGCTGGCGGTGTGGCACGCCAGGGCTGCGCTGCCCGTTTTGCTTGACGATCAGCTGGAACGAATTGACCTGTCGGAACGGGAAAGAATGGAAGCCCTGGCTTCACTTGGCCCGGTGCCTGCTCAGCGGGAGCAGGAAGGCCCGGCCGACCCAGACGCGACAAGAGCCCCAAGCCTGGCACGTAGACTGGCGACTTTCTCGGCCATCGTGGCCTTTATCTTCGTTGCGGTGTTCGGTTACTGGATCTGGTACGTTACCAGCGCTCCTTCACAATTCAGCTCTCCGGGCATGGACCTCAACAATATGATGCCCGCCGCTCTCAATGAGTGGGGTTGCGATCGTCTACAGGAGCGCTTTGCTGACGGCCCGGCGCCCTTTGGATGCACCGGTGATGATTATCGAAGCTGGAAGTAAAGGCCTTTTTCACTAACCTTACTCGGGCCGACCGCATAAACCCTGGGTGGCTGGCGCGGGGTCCCTACATGCTCCTGCACCTTGGCGACGAGGACATATTCTTAATCACTAGTTGCATTAGAGATTTATAAATAAACCAACTCCATAGTGCGATCTTGAGCGGTTCTTCACTGGCTGGAAGAGGGCACTATGTTTACGGTTCTGGAATGTGTTGCCGTACAACATGATCGGGCGATCGTGCTTCTTGCGGCGTCTATCTGCCTGCTCGGCATGCTCGCTTTTTTTCACCTGTTGTTGCGCGCTGAAGAAAGCCCAGCTGGCCGCAAGCCTTACTGGGTGCTGGTGGCCGCCTTTGCCGCGGGGCTCAGCGTCTGGGCAACACATTTTGTCGCCATGCTTGCCTATGAGGGTACGGTTCCGATCGGCTTTGATTTCCAGTTCACGGCTCTTTCGGCGGTTCTGGCCGTGCTGGGTTTCTTGCTGGCACTCAGGGTCCGCGCGCAGGCAAGCTATGGTCCCGTTATCGTCGGAACGCTGGTAACCATCTCGGTGGCCATCATGCATTTCGTGGGAATGGCGGGAATGGATGTGGCAGCCACCATCAGCTACCACTGGGGTCCGGTTTTCGGCGGCTTTGTCGTTACCTGGGTGTTTTTTCTTCTGGCCTTTTTCCTGTTCCGCCGTCCCGGCGCGTGGAAGCAGCGCATTCTCATTCCGGCCGGATGTTCTATCCTGGCTATTTGCGCGCTGCATTTCACCACCGTGTCAGCCACGGTCCTGTCGCCGGATCCGTCCGTTTCTGGCCCGGATCCCGACAGCCTCACCAGAGTGATCATGATCGGTGCCGTTTCCGGCGTGACTTTCCTCATCCTGGCAGCGACCGCCACCGCAGCTCTGGTAGACCGCTACCTTGTCGATCTCAAAGGCCTTGTCGATGCAACGCTGGATGGTCTTGCCGTGGTGCGCGATGGCCGCATTGTCGAGCTTAACACGCGCTTTGCCGGGCTTCTTGGCAGCGACGAAGCCTCGTTGATCGGTAAAAATCCCGATGATCTTTTCAGAGCCGTCGACGGACAGCCCACCTATCTGCCGCGCCAAGCGCCCGTGGAGGCGATCCGCGAGCGCGCCGACCGGGCGCAGGTGTTCGAGCTCGCCGTGCGCACGATCGAATATCGCGGCCACCCGTGTGAAGTGCTGGCCATTCGTGACCTGACGGAAAAGCGGGAGGCGCAGCGCGAGATCGAATATCTGGCGCGCCACGATGTTCTGACGGGGCTTTCGAACCGTACCATGTTCCAGACGAGGCTCCGGCAGCAGATCGAGCATTGCGGTGCGGAGGACGAGTTCGCCCTGCTGGCGCTCGATCTTGATCGGTTCAAGGCCGTCAATGACATCTTCGGCCACGCCGAGGGCGACCGGGTGCTGAAAAAAGTCGCCGCTATTCTCGATGAATGCGCAAGGGCAGGCGATATCGTCGCGCGTCTCGGCGGCGATGAGTTCGTCATCCTGACTGCCCGACATACCAGGTCGGAGGAGGCGCGTCTTCTCGCCGAGACCATACTCGCCATGTTCGGACTGAAAATGAATGCCGCCAACGACCCGACCGCCGTCGGCGTCAGCATCGGCATTGCAGTCTTCCCGCGGGATGGCGCGAGCGACGAAAGCATCATGCATGCAGCCGATCTGGCGCTCTACCGTGCGAAGCTGGGCGGGCGCAGCATATTGGCTTTTTACGATCCACTTATGGATCAGGAGGCCCGCGAGCGCCGCCAGCTCGAAACGGATTTGCGGCTGGCCATTAATCGCAATGAGTTGCTGCTGAACTACCAGCCGGTACTTTCCGTAGAATGCGGTCAGGTCGTCGGGTACGAGGCGCTGGTGCGCTGGCAGCATCCGACAAGGGGCGTGGTGCCGCCGGATATCTTCATTCCGATTGCCGAGGAAAGCGGGATCATCATCTCGCTCGGTGAATGGGTGCTGCGCGAGGCCTGCCGTCAGGCAAGCACCTGGGCGCCACATCTGAAAATCGCCGTCAATGTCTCGCCGTTGCAGTTCTCGCTGGCAAATCTCGGCCATGTCGTCTGCTCCGTCCTGATGCAGACCGGCCTCTCGCCGAACCGGCTGGAGCTCGAAATCACCGAAGCAGCGTTACTGAAGGACCGCAAAGCGACGCTGACCATTCTCAACCAGCTGAAGGCGCTCGGTGTCGCCATCGTCATGGACGATTTCGGCACCGGTTACTCCTCGCTCAGCAATTTGCAGAGTTTCCCCTTCGACAAGATAAAAATCGACCGCAGCTTCATCGCCGCCATGAGCGAGGATGACAATGCCCGCGCCATCGTGCGTGCGGTGATCGGCCTTGGCCGCAGCCTCGATCTGCCGGTGACGGCGGAGGGTATCGAAACCGATGAACAATACCGCATGGTGGTCGATGAGGGTTGCGCTCAGGCGCAGGGCTATCTCTTCGGCAAACCGGGTATGGTGCCCGCCGAGGCCAAAAGCGCTGCCAAGCGGAACAAATATTCCGTTTGAAGAAGAGTGCGGTGAGTTGACGCCGTTGCCGTCATTCCCAGAGCCCATGGAACGAGAGCCGGTCAAGATCGTTAGGTTAGCGTGTGGCGCGACCGTGTTGCGGGCGCCGGCCCGACACCAGACGACGGACCCGATCCGAGTACGTTTGTTACGGAACGCGCCACAGATGGACATTCTATCTATGGAGAAACCGCGATGACAGACCGCCTCGAGCCGCAGGATCCACGCAGCCAGTATCCGCGCCCGCCCTTTTCGACACCGGCACAGGAAATGCCGGGTCTGGTAACGAACATGACGCCTTTCCCGGATCACGGGGAAAAGACTTATCGTGGTACGGGTAAACTTGCCGGCCGCAAGGCGCTGATAACCGGCGGTGATTCCGGCATCGGCCGCGCTGTGGCCATCGCCTTTGCAAGAGAAGGCGCGGATGTGGCTATTTCCTATCTTCCGGAAGAGGAAAGCGACGCAGAGGAGGTCGTGGCGCTTATCGAGAAAGAGGGCAGGGTAGCGGTGGCATTGCCAGGCGACGTCACCAACGAATCCTGGTGCCGCGAACTGGTCGAAAAAGCCGTTGGCGATCTCAATGGCCTGGACATACTGGTGATCAACGCCGCAAGGCAACAATATCGCGAGGAGATAGACGAACTGTCGAGCGATGATTTCGATCGCACCATGAAAACCAATCTCTACGCGCTGCACTGGATTGCGCAGGCCGCTGTGCCCTATCTGAAGCCGGGAGCATCGGTCATCACCACGGCGTCCATCCAGGCATACGAGCCCTCCGCGATCCTGCTCGACTATGCGACCACCAAAGCCGGCATCGTCGCTTATACGAAAGCGCTTGCCAAACAGCTCATCGAAAGGGGAGTTCGGGCCAATGCGGTCGCGCCCGGTCCTTTCTGGACGGTTCTGCAGCCGAGTGGCGGACAACCGGATGAGAAGGTCAGGAATTTCGGCAAGGACAGCGATTTCGGCCGTCCGGGACAACCGGTGGAACTGGCGCCCGTTTATGTGCTGCTCGCCTCGCAGGATGCGAGCTTCATCAACGGCGAGGTTTACGGTGTGACCGGGGGCAAGGGCATCGCCTGAGGTGATGTTTCGTCCCCCTTTGAGGATTTGATATGAGACCGCAGGCAGAACGTTCAGACAGAGATGTAACGTCCTTCGATGTTCGTGACCGGCTGATACTTGCGCTTTACGCCCAGCTGAAGGCCGAGCGCCAAACGCGCGAGGCCATGGAATGGGTCATTCGCAACGGCGGGCTTTCACCGGAGGTACTGGAGGCGATAGTATCCGACCCGGTGCCGGTGCTGACGGAAGCGGACGTTCCCGCAATCGAGCGCATTCTCGCTGCCGACCGGGGTGGCGAACGTTTCTCCCGCAACGACGATCACGGACGGCGATCATGAACCGCAGGGCAAGCTGGAAAGGCCATCTGGCATTCGCCGATTTCAGCTGCGAAATCGGCCTTTATTCCGCGCTCACCTCATCCGAGAAGATCTCCTTCAACATCGTCAACCGCAAGACCGGGCACCGGGTGGAGCGGCAATATGTCGACGGTGATACCGGCGAGGCCGTCGATCGCGAAGATCAGGTCAAGGGATACGAACTCGACAACGGCGATCATATCGTCATTGAGGGAGACGAGATCGCAATGCTGATGCCGGAAAACGACAAGATCATTCGCGTCAGGCATTTTCTGGGCCGCGACGAGATCGACAAACTCTATTTCGACAAGCCCTATTATCTTGCGCCGACGCAGGAAGGCGGCGAGGAAGCCTTGACGCTGCTGGCAAAGGCCATGGACGACGAGGAGGTCGTCGCACTCGGCGAGGCGGTGCTTTTCCGCCGCAACCGCGTGGTGCTGATCCGGCCGAGCGGCAAGGCGCTCGTCGCGACGACGCTGAATTTCGGCTACGAGGTCCGTTCGCAAACCACTGTCTTCAAATCCATTCCCGATATTCAGTTCGATGACGAGATGCTGGAACTCGCCGGTCATATCATCGAGAAACGGGCGGGTACGTTCGATCCAGCGGAATATACCGACCGTTACAATGAAGCCCTGGCGGAGCTGGTGAAGGCCAAAATCGAAGGCCGGGAAATCCGCAAAACACCGCCGCGGAAAGAGGACAACGTCATCGATCTCAAGGAGGCCCTGCGTCGTAGCGCCGGTGTTGGAAAGAGCAGGAAATCCGCCTCTGGTACGAGACGTAAATCCTCCCGGAAAGCGGGCTGATCCATGGGCTTGCAGACCTATAACGCTAAGCGTCGCTTTGACAAAACGCCCGAACCCAGAGGGGCGAAAGCCGAAACGGAAGGGTCGAGCTTCGTTGTGCAAAAGCACGATGCTCGCCGGCTGCACTATGATTTCCGGCTGGAGATGGATGGCGTGCTGAAAAGCTGGGCGGTAACGCGCGGTCCAAGCCTCGATCCGGAGGACAAGCGCCTTGCCGTACATGTCGAGGACCATCCCTTGAGTTATGGCAGTTTTGAAGGTGTCATTCCGAAGGGCCAATATGGCGGCGGCACCGTCATTTTGTGGGATCGCGGCGTCTGGCATCCGATTGGTGACGCGAGGAAGGGCTATCGAAAAGGTCATCTGGAATTCGAACTGGAAGGCGAAAAGCTGAAAGGTCGCTGGCATCTGGTGCGCATGCATGGGAAACCCGGCGAAAACCGTGAGAACTGGCTTCTCATCAAGGGTGACGACGAAGAGGCAAGGCGCGATGGTGGTGCCGATATTCTGGAGGAACGGCCGGAATCCGTATCTACCGGACGCAGTGTCGAGGAGGTCGCCGCCAGGCCGAAAGACACCTGGAATTCGAAGCCCGTATCAAAAAAGGCTGTCGCTTCATCCTCCGGCAAAAAACAGGCGCATGCTCTGCCCAAAGGTGCGCGCAAACAGGCTATGCCGTCCTTCGTGCCGCCGGCGCTTGCAACATTGAAACCAAAGCCGCCCGATGGTTCGCGTTGGCTGCATGAAATCAAATTCGACGGCTATCGGCTGCAAGCCCGTCTCGATCACGCTGCGCTTCAGCTTCTGACGCGCAGCGGGCTGGACTGGACGGAGAAGTTCGGCGATGCGGTGGCAGGAGCGCTAAAGGCGCTTCCGGTGGAAACGGCGCTGGTCGACGGCGAAATCGTCGTGGAGCGCGATAGCGGCGCGTCCGATTTCTCGGCCCTGCAGCAGGATCTGAGCGAGGGGCGCAGCGACCGTTTCGTGTTTTACGCTTTCGACCTCCTGCATCTCGACGGAGCTGACCTGCGTGGCGCGGCGCTGAGCGACCGCAAGGCGCTGCTCGAAAAGCTGCTGCCAGCCGGTGACCCGCATCTCCGTTACAGCCAGCATTTCGAGGAAAGCGGTGCGCTTGTGCTTGATCATGCCTGCCGTCTCAGTCTCGAGGGTGTCATTTCCAAGGTCAGGAGCAGTAAATACGTCTCCGGCCGCAAGGGGGACTGGGTAAAGTCCAAATGCTCCATGCGGCAGGAATTCGTCATCGGCGGTTACACGCTGTCCTCGACCTCGGACCACGCCATCGGTTCGCTGGCCCTCGGCGTTTATGAGGAAGGCAAGCTGCGGCATGTCGGCCGTGTCGGCACCGGTTATTCCGGTGAAATGGCCGAGATGCTGCTCGGCCGCCTGAAGCCGCTGGAAAGCAGGGAAAGCCCCTTTGCCGAAAGGCTCACAGCACTTGCCCGCCGCGACCTCATTTTCGTCAAGCCGGAACTGGTGGCGGAAGTGGAGTTCCGTGCCTGGTCGGCGGATGGCAATCTGCGCCATTCATCTTTCCGGGGCTTGCGGGAAGACAAGCCGGCGGTTGAAATCGAACGCGAGGAAAAAGTTGTGTCCGAAACCAAGGCAGCGCAGAGCAACATCAAGTTCACCCATCCGGACCGCCTCTATTGGCCGAAGGATGGGGTGACCAAGGAAGGGCTGGCCGATTATTATGCGCAGGTCTGGCGCTACATGGCCCCCTTTGTCGTCAACCGTCCGCTGGCGCTGCTGCGCTGCCCGGAAGGCATCGATGGACCGCGTTTCTTCCAGAAACATGCATGGCGCGGGATCAACAAAGCGGTGGAGCAAATAGCCGATCCGAAGAACAAGGGCGGTGATCCGCTGATCCGCATCAGCGATTTCGACGGTGTCATGGCGCTGGTCCAATCCGCAGCACTTGAAATCCATCCCTGGGGTTCGACGACTGCGAGTTGGGAGAAACCCGATATCATCACCATGGACATCGATCCCGGCGAGGATGTTTCCTGGGAAGAGGTGATCGAAGCGGCGCTGGAACTGAAACGGCGTTTCGAAGATGCGGGACTTGCCGCCTTCGTGAAAACATCCGGCGGCAAGGGCCTGCATGTCGTCGCTCCGTTGAAACCACAGGCCAGCTGGGCCGCCGTAAAAGCCTTTGCCAAAGCCATGGCAGCCGACATGTCGAAGGCTGAACCCGATAAATATCTGGCGGTGGCGACGAAATCGAAGCGGACCGGCCGCATCTTCATTGACTATCTGCGCAACGGCAGGGGCAATACGGCGGTCGCGCCCTATTCGACCCGCGCCCGGCCGGGAGCCGCGATTTCAGCGCCGCTTGAGTGGCGGGAGCTGTCGTCGGAAATCGGCCCCGCATATTTCACCGTCAATAACTTTGGCGCCCGGCTTTCTGCTCTGAAGAAAGATCCATGGGACGGTTTTTTTGCGGCGGCCCGGCCGTTGCCGAAAAAGGCGCGCTGAACCTTCAGCGTCTTTTGTCTGCGGCAAGGCTTTTCTTCAGGGCATCCATGATGTTGATGACGTTGCCGCCTGTGCGCGCCTTCGTGCCGGTCTTCTTTTCGGGGGAAGGCGCCGTTTTACTCTTGGTTTTCAGCAAGGCGCTGATTTTTTTCTGGATCGGGTCCTGTACCAGCGCCGGTTTCCATGCCGTCATCTGTTTGCCGATGCGTTTTTCCATGGCCTCCAGCAGCGGCTTTTCTATTTTCGTCCTGGGGTCCAGCGCGTCGATGCTTTCGCGCACCTCCTCGCCATAATGCAGCGTCCACAGGATGATTCCCTTGCCGGAAGGTTCCAGCAGAACCGCCCGTTCGCGGCGGTAAATCACCAGTCGCGCAATGCCGAAAACGCCGTTCGCCGTCATGGCTTCGCGAATGACGCTGAAGGCTTCCGTGCCGATCTTGTCCTCCGGGCGCAGAAAATGCGGACGGTCGTACCAGATCCAGTCGATCGAACCGGCGGGAACGAAAGTCTTGATGTCGATGGTGCGGGTGCTTTCCAGCGCCACCGCGTCGATCTCGTCGTCTTCCAGCAGCACATAGTCATCCTCGGAACGGGGAAAACCCTTTACCTGATTTTTGACAGTCACCGGCTTGTGGGTGACGCTGTCGACATAGCGGCTTTCGACGCGATTGCCGGTTTTTCGGTTGAGAATGTGGAAGCGGTATTTGTTGCTTTCGGTGGTGGCGGGCGTCAGCGAAACGGCGGCCGTTACCAGCGACAGCTTCAGATAGCCTTTCCAGAAAACCTGCCGTGCCATGATCTGCGATCCGCTTCGTCGCCAGTGGTCTCCCGGATCAAACGGCCGCAGGGCGGGTTTTGTTCCGGGAGCACTGTCAAATCCGGCGAGGTCAGCGTGTCAGCCGAACAGCGACGTCAGCCCATAGACGGCTGCGGATATGAGGGCGGCGGCCGGCATGGTCACGATCCAGGCGATGACGATGTTGCCGGCAAGGCCCCAACGCACTGCTGACACACGGCGGGCGGCACCGACGCCGATGATGGCGCCCGTGATGGTGTGGGTGGTCGATACCGGAATGCCGAGCCAGGTCGCGCCGAACAGCGTCAGCGCACCGCCGGTTTCAGCGCAAAAACCCTGCATCGGGTTCAATCTGGTGATTTTCGAGCCCATGGTGTGCACGATCCGCCAGCCGCCGAACAGTGTGCCGAGCGCCATGGCTGACTGGCACGAGATGACGACCCAGAACGGCACGTAAAAGCTCTCTCCCAGATACCCCTGGCTGAAGAGCAGCACAGCGATGATGCCCATGGTTTTCTGTGCGTCGTTGCCGCCATGGCCCAGCGAATAGAGCGAGGCGGAGATGAACTGCATGACGCGGAAAGTGCGGTCCACCGCGAAGGGCGTCTGGCGCACGAACAGCCAGGAAACGGCGAGCACCAGCAGCAGCGCCAGGAAGAAGCCGATTGCCGGCGACATGAAGATCGCGCCGACGGTTTTCAGAAGACCCGACCAGACGATGGAATTGAAACCGACCTTTGCAAATCCCGCACCGACGAGACCGCCGATCAGCGCGTGCGACGAGCTGGAGGGGATGCCGAAAACCCAGGTGACGATATTCCAGACGATAGCGCCCATCAGCGCCGCAAAGATGATCTGCGGAGAAACGATGGCCGGATCGATGATGCCGGTGCCGAGCGTTTCGGCCACATGCAGGCCGAAAAACAGGAAGGCGATGAAATTGAAGAAGGCTGCCCATGCCACGGCATATTGCGGGCGCAACACGCGGGTGGAGACGATGGTGGCGATGGAGTTTGCGGCGTCGTGGAGACCGTTCAGAAAATCGAAGAACAGGGCGATGGCTATGAGGCCGATAAGCAGCGGCAGTGCAAGCGCGACATCCATCAGACGTTCTCGATAACGATGCCGCTGATCTCGTTCGCCACGTCCTCGAAGCGGTCGACGACCTTTTCGAGTTCGCCGTAGATCTCGCTGCCGATCATATAGGCCATGGCATTGCCGGCGACGCCGTGGCACCGGAAGAGGTCTTTCAGACCCTGATCATAAAGTTCGTCGGAACGGCCTTCGACACGGGTGACTTCTTCGGCAATGACGGACAGGCGATGCGCATTGGTGCCGACCTTTTCCAGGAGCGGAATGGCTTCGGCAATCAGGTTTGCGGCGCGCACGATCTCATGGCCCATCTCCTGCATCAGCGGGTCGAATTCCGTTTGCTCGAACAGACGGATGGTCTTGACGGTCTTGTGCATCATGTCGATCGCATCATCCATGGACTGGATGAGATCCTTGATGTCGCCGCGGTCGAAGGGGGTGATGAAGCTGCGCCGCACCGCAAGCAGCACATCGCGGGTAATATCGTCCGCCTGATGTTCCAGCGCGACGATGAGGTCGCAATTCTTCTCGACGTCGACGCCGCTCAATAGGTGGTCCAGAGCGGCGGCGGCTTTGACGACGGTTTCCGAATGTTTGCTAAACATGTCGAAGAAACGGTCCTCGCGCGGCATCAGCTTGCGAAAAATGCTCATCATGCGAATTGGCCCTCAATGGCGCTTTATCGGTTGTGGGGGGTGATTGTCATAAAACTGTCATAAATGCACGCGGGGCATTGATGCAACCCGGAAAATCAGCACTATCAACGGATATGAAATCCACGAAGAAAAGCCGGAAAGCCCGTCCGGCCCGTTCCCTGACATTGCTCCAGCAGCTTGCTGCGGTTCCAGAAAAGCTTTTCACCGGGGCTTTCCGGCAGCAATATGCTGCTTTGTGCTTCCGTTATGCCGGCAGCGGCGAAGATATCGAAATCCTCGTCGTCACCTCCCGCATCAGTGGCCGCTGGATCATTCCGCGCGGCTGGCCGATGAAACGCAAGCGGCCGCATGAGGCCGCCGCGATTGAGGCGCGGGAAGAAGCCGGCGTGCGCGGCCGGGTAAGAAAGGATGCGGTCGGCCGCTACACCTATCTTAAGATGCTCGACAATGGCGATGTCGCGCCCTGCATCGTCGATGTCTTCCAGATCGAGGTGACGGGAGCGGAAACAAGTTTCAAGGAGCGCGGCGAACGCCTGATGGAGTGGGTTCGCCCGGATGAGGCGGCAAGGCGCGTTCGCGAAATCGAGCTGAAGTCGCTTCTGGTCGACTTCCGCCCGAAGGGCAAAAGAAAGCGCCCGGCCGACGAGTGACAGCGGCCTGCGGGGTTGGAGCACCATCTCCGGGCAAAAGCTGTAATGCCGCCGTAATACGCCATGCTCAACCTTGCCCGATGAATTTTCGTCAGGTGCAATCATATGCGTTTACGTCGTGTCGTTCTCGCCTTTCTCGTACGCTATATCCATCCCGTTATCGTCTTTGCCGTACTGTTGGCTGGACCGGCCGTCATACTTTTGCTGAGGTGATAAGGTCCGCCACGGCAGGAAAAGTCATCAGTGCGGAGCCTGGGAAGGTTGCGCCGGGCTGTCCGCCAGCCCCGCTTCATCTGCCTCGTCCGGTGCTTTCGGCAGGAAGCGGGCGAGGCGTCGGGTGATGCTGTCGATATAGGACAGGATCGTCGGCACGACGATCAGCGTGAGAAGGGTGGAGCTGATGAGGCCGCCGATCACCGCATGCGCCATCGGCGCGCGCTGCGCCCCGCCGCCGCCGACCGCCATGCCAAGCGGGATCATGCCGAAAATCATCGCAAGCGTCGTCATGATGATCGGCCTGAAGCGGATGATGCCGGCGTTTGCCAGCGCCTCGTTCAGCGGCAGTCCGCGCTTCCTTTCCCGATTGGCGAAATCGACCAGCAGGATGCCGTTCTTGGTGACGAGGCCCATCAGCATGATGAAGCCGATCAGTGAGAACATGTTGATCGTGCTGCCGGCCACTATCAGCCCGATAAGGACGCCGACAAGCGACAGCGGCAGTGACGCCATGATGGCGAGCGGCTGCAGGAAGCTGCCGAATTGCGAGGCGAGCACGATGTAGATGAAGATGACCGCCATAACGAGCGCGGTGACCATGTGGCCGATGGTCTCCTGCATGGTTTCGGCATCGCCGCCGAAGCGGATGCGATAACCGTCCGGCAGGTCGCGGGCGTCGGTGAGGTTCTTCAACTCCTCCGTCACCTCGCCAAGCGACGGCCCGGCGATATTGGCCGAAACCAGCACCTCGCGGTGATTGTCGATGCGGCGGATTTCGGCGGGCGCTTTTACGGTGTCGATACCGGCGACCTGATCGAGACGCACCATGAAGGGCGCACCGTTCGATGCCGTGCGGCCGGTCGCGATCATCAATTCACTAAGCGCCGTCGTATCGGAACGCCGCTCACCGGGCAGGCGCACCACGATATCGTAGCTGTTGCCGCCTGCATCCGTCCATTTCGACACGTCTTCGCCGCCGACGAGGGGCTGGAGCGCCGCTGCCAGATCGGATCGGGCAATGCCGAGGTCGCTCGCCGCCTCGCGCTTCAGGCGGATCGAAAGGACCGAGGTCAGGTCCCCGGCGCTCGACGTCACGTCCACGAGGCCGGGGATCTTTTTCATCTCCTCCACGAGACTGGCGGCGGTTTTTTCGAGAATCGCGCGGTCGTCACCAAGGATACTGAGCTGCACCGGGCTTTCGTCACCGCCAAAACCGCTCTGCAGGATCGCGATCTCTATGCCGGGTATGGCGGACAGGCGCTTGCGGATCGGATCGGCCAGCGTGACCGGGGTCCGGGTCCGGGCCGAAAGCGGCACCAGCCCTACGAGAACGGCGGCACGGTGTTTGCCGACGGTGGCTCCGGTGTTGACGGTGGAATAAAGTGTTTCGACCTCAGGAAACTCCTTGAGCGCCTTTTCGACCTGCCGCACCTTGGCGGTGGTGTAATCCAGCGAGGAGCCGACCGGTGCCCTGACGTCGATCTGGAAGCGGCCTTCATCCGTATTCGGCACGAATTCCGCACCGACCAGCGGCACCATGAACAGGCTGCCGATAAAGATGCCTGATGTGACGAGCAGGGTGACAAGCCGGTGGCGCAATGTCCAACCGATCACATATCGGTACCTGTCGGCCAGCCATTCGAAGCCAAGGTCGAAACGCGCGATCAGCCGACCGATCGGCCCGCGCCTGATATCGGGTTGCGCATCCGGATCGAACCAGACGCTCGACAGCATCGGATCGAGCGTGAAGGCGACGAAGAGCGAGATCAGCACGGCGGCGGAAACGGTGACGCCGAACTCGTAGAAAAACCGGCCGACGATGCCATCCATGAAGGCTACCGGCAGAAAGACCGCGACGATCGTCGCCGTCGTGGCGATCACCGCAAGCCCGATTTCGTTCGTGCCGTCGAGTGCGGCGCGGATGTGGGATTTTCCCATGTGCAGGTGGCGGGTGATGTTTTCGCGCACGACGATGGCGTCGTCCACCAGAATGCCGATGGAGAGCGTCAGCGCCAGCAGGCTGAGCGTATTGAGCGTGAAGCCGAGAACATCGATGACCGCGAGCGTGCCGATGATCGCGATCGGCAATGTCAGCCCGGTGATGACCGTGCTGCGCCAGGAATTGAGAAACAGGAAAACGATGGCAACGGCGAGCGCCGCCCCCTCGATCAGCGTCGTCTGCACCTGGGTGACGGATTCCAGGATGGGTATGGACGTGTCCGTAATGATGCGCAATTGCACGTTTTGCGGGGCAAGTTCGGCATTGAGAAGCGTCAGATGTTTCCTCACATCCGCCACGACCTGAACCGTGTTGGCGTCCTGAACCTTGACGATGTCGATTGCCAACGCGGCCTGGCCATTATAGAGGGCGCGGGTTTCGGGATCGGCGGCCCCTTCGGAAAGCGTGGCGACGTCGCGAAGATAGATGGCAGCACCACCGCGTCTTGCGACGACGATCTCCAGCAGGGCCTTTGGCTCGTCGATAAGACCCTGCACCTGGATCGTGCGTTCGGAGACGGCGTCGATGAGGCTTCCGGCCGGGCTGTTGCTGTTGCCGGAGCGCAGCGCGTTCACCACCTCGTTGATGCCAACCTCGAGCGCGCGCATCCGCACATCGTCGATCGTGATATCGATCTGCCGCTTGCGGGCGCCCACCAGCGTTGCCTGGCCGACGCCCGTAACGGTCGTCAGTTGCCGCAGTACCCGTTGGTCGGCAAGGGTGGTGAGTGCGGGCACGTCGAGCGAGGTCGAACTGATCGCCACCGACAGGATCGGTTCGGCGGCGGGATCGAACCGGGAAATGGCCGGCTTCCTGGCGTCGTCTGGAAAATTGGCCTCGATGGCGGCGATCTTGTCCCGCACGTCCTGTGCCGCAGTCGCGCCCTGAACCTCGAGCTTGAATTTCGCGATGACGACGGAGCGCGCCCCGTAGGAGGTCGATGTGATCTCGTCGAGACCGCCAATCGCGTTCAGCGCATCCTCGACCGGGCGCGTCAATTCCGTCTCCACCGTTTCCGGCGTCGCACCGGGATAGGCGGTGACCACCACCACGACCGGAATGTCGACATTGGGGTAGAGGTCCAGCCCCAGCCGCTGCAACGAGAAAAGACCCATCACCAGAAGCGCCACCATCATCATGGTGGCGAAAACGGGGTGGGTGACGGATATGCGGGTCAGAAACATCTCAGCCTGCCTTGTCGACGGTCACGGCCATATCGGGCTGCAATTCGGGGAGCGGGGCGGTCAGGATCGTCTCGCCATCCGCAAGACCCGCACCGATCTCAATCAGGTTGCCGCCGTTCCAGCGCGGTCCCACCGCCACCGCCTGGCGGCGGAGATGGCCGTTCAGCACCTTGAGGACATGATATCCGTTCTCGTCCTTCCGGAGTGCGATGGCGGGAACGACAAGCGCATCGTTTTTTTCACGAACAAGGATAGAGCCGCTGGCGAACATTCCACCCCACAGCCGGCCGTTGTTATTGGCAAGCCGCAGATAGACGGCGACGAAGCGCGTGCCGTCCTCGGCAACCGGGCTGATGCGGTCGACGGTGCTTCTGACGATCTGGCCGCCCATGCCGTCAATCTCCAGTTCCGCCGTCTGGCCGAGGGCAACACGCGGAATATCGCGGGTGGCCACGAGAACCTTCGCCTCCAGTACACCTGTATCGACGAGGGTGAGAAGTTCGCCATCAGCACTGACGCGCGAACCCGCCTCGGCCTGTCGGCGGGTGATTGTGCCAGTAAAAGGCGCGCGGATTTCGGCGTTGCGAAGCGCAAGGTGGGCGATATCCGCCTGCGCCGAAAGGCTCTGGAGCCTCGCCGTCTTCACCACGACATCGCTTTTGGCTTTGTCGAACTGCTCTGCCGATGCGATGTTCTTCGAGGCAAGTTGTTCGGTTCGGGCGAGAGCCTGCGTTGCCAGCGCCAGTTCGGCCTCGGCCGCATCCCGGTCGCTCTTCCGTTGCAGCAGCGACGATTGCAGTTCTTCGGTTTCGAAACGCACGAGCATATCGCCCGCCCGCACGGCCTGTCCTTCCCTGACATTCATCTCGAGAATTTTTCCGGCCTCGCGGGCACGGATCACGACACGGCTGATCGGCTGAAGCTCGCCGCCAATGCTGAGCCGCTCCACCATCGCTGTCGGTTTGAGCCGTATCATCTCGGCCTGTGTCAGCTCAAGCGGCCTGCTTGTTCCAATCGTCGGGACCGAGGCCACGACATCCTTCACACGCTCGTTCGCATCGACAGTTCCCCCGGCTGGGTCGAAATAGATGAATGCCAGCGTGCAGCCTCCAGCAAGAAGACCAGCTTTTAGCAAACCCGTCGCGCATTTGAACGCCATAGCCTCTATCCTTTTGAGCGGATGCGAGGATGAGTGCTCGCGGCGATCTCATCTCTCAGGCTGTTTGTTTAGGCGTCGACAATTGCAACAGCATTACCTGGTTGCGGCCCGGTTCCGTAATCCTGCCGCAACGTTGATGCTAAAGAAGCAGGAAATAAATGACGGTGAGCGGCATGAGACTTCTACTGGTCGAGGATGAAAAAGAGCTGGGTGCCGCACTGGGTGTCACGCTCGGCAAGCAGGGGATCGTTATCGATCATGCGATGCTGCTGGCAGACGCCTACGAACTTACGCTTCAGAACACGTATGACGCCGTCCTTCTCGATCGCCGCTTGCCTGACGGGGAGGGACTGACATTTATCCCCACGCTCAGGCGCTCCGGCGTCCTGACGCCCGTGATCGTGCTGACGGCGCGAAACGAACCCAGGGAGCGGATTGAAGGCCTTGACGGCGGTGCGGACGATTATCTCGGAAAGCCGTTTCTGGTGGAGGAATTACTGGCGCGGTTACGCGCGGTCCTGCGCCGTCCCGCCGCCATCGTTGAGAAGAACATATGTGTCGGAGGGATCGTCATCGATCCGCTCCACATGAGTGTTACCATTGGCGCCGCCGCCCTCGATCTGCCACGCCGTGAATTGGTCGTTCTCATCGCGCTGGCCAAGCGTAAAGAGAGAACGGTGCTTCGTTCCACACTTGAGGCGGCGGTTTACAACTACGAGGAAGAAATTCAGTCCAATGCGCTCGATGCGCATATTTCCAGACTGCGCAAGCGCCTGACCGAAGCGTCTGCCGGGGTGTCGATCTACAACGTCCGTGGTGTCGGATATCTCCTGAGGGAAGGTTGATGGTCACGGCGACACAATCCAATCCATCGCTCCGTTTCAGATTGAGCTGGCAACTCAGCGCCGTATTTCTCGGGGTGGTCGCCACGGTCATTGTCGGCCTTTGCGTCTACGGCGTGATGATCCTGTCACCGAATGCCGGTTTGCAGACGAAATTGACGGCTGCGCTCGATGAAGCTCTACGAAAAGACGAGGGCGGCAGGTCTGTCATATCCGAGGGCCCGTTGCTTAGGGCTTTCAAGGCGCAGAACGACAAGCTCTGGTTCGTCGTAACGGCGGATGGCCAGACGCTTTCCTATGGCGAGGTGCCTGCGCGTTTTCGCAATCTTTCGCCTTTTGTCCATCTGATCAAGGAGGCCGATATACGCGAGGCGGTGCAGGATGTTGAAACCGCCTCGATCGACAGCATTACGACCTCGGTCGGCGACGTCAGGGTGATGTATGGCGGCAATGGCAGCCGCACCGCAACCTTCCTTACACTGTTGATGGGCACCTACCCCATTTATGTTCCCCTGTTGCTGATCGCCCTGCCGGCGGTTTTCCTGACCGTGCCGCGCATAGTTCGCGGCGCACTCACCGGTCTCGACGCCGTGGTGCGCAGGGCGCCGGAGATCGATCCACGCCATGCGGGTTCCCGCCTTCCGGTCGAGAATGTGCCCAGGGAAGTTCTACCGTTGATCGTTTCTTTCAACAGCATCCTTACGCGCCTCGAGGATCAATTCCAGGCGAGGCAACGGTTCCTCATCGATGCCGCTCACGAGCTACGGACGCCGATCACCATCCTGCAAACCCGCATCGAAGGCATGGACGAGGGGGATGAGCAGCGCAAGCTTCTCAGCGATGTGGCACGCCTGGCCGAGGCCGCCGAACAGCTTCTCGCCTTCGAGCGCAACGAGCAGGCCGCGGACCTGTGGGAACCTCTGGACATTGTCGATATCGCGCGGTCGGTCGTGGCGGATCTGGCTCCTGTCGCTGTTGCCGCCGGCTACGATATCTCCTTCGAGAGCGATGTCGAGACCTTGAGAGGCCATGGCGAACCAACCGCTCTTTCTCGCGCGATTGCCAATCTCGTACGCAATGCAATCGATCACGCCGGCAACAGAGGCGCAATCTCGGTCAGCGTATCGGCGGACGGGCGGATCGCCGTTGCCGATGAAGGTCCGGGAATCCCGGCCGATCAGCAGGAACTCGTCTTTGAACCTTTTTACCGTGTGACACCAAGCAGCAAGGGTGCCGGTCTGGGTCTGGCGCTGGTCAGGCAAATCGCCGCCAATCATGGCGGCAAGGTCACTCTGGACAGCACTTCGTCGGGCACGACATTCGAAATCCATCTATGATCCGGGCGCGTTTCGCCAACATCCGCCGAAAGGCTTTCCTGTAATACTGCCGCAATTCTCCCTGCTCATCCTGGCCCAACGACATCAACAAAGGAGCCGGCATCGTGGGCCTTCGACATTATCGGGACGTTTTGTTTTTGAGGATCGACACCGCAAATATTCATAGATCGGGTTTCGCTGCACTTGTCCTGCCTCTGGCAATGCAGCTGTCCGGCTGTACCTCCGTTCCCCTGCAAGAGGGAGGGACGCTGACATCCTACGATCAGCTCAGCCCGGCCAAGGGAAAATACACCAGGTCACGGACTTTCGTGGATGCGCAAGGGCTTGCAGGTGTCAAAACCATATCGATCCTGCCAACGACCTTCTCGTTTGGAGCGTCATCGCGCATCAGCAATCAGCAAGACAGGGCGCTCGTCACCAACGCGCTTGATCGCGCCGTCTGTGTTTCACTGAGCGACAAATACCGGATCGTGCCGATCGGGTCTCCGGCCGATCTGACTGTCAGGACCGTGGTAACCGACATCGTTGCGACAGACAAAACGATAGCGGGGGTTTCGACGGCGGTATCGCTTGGCAGCAGCTTTGTGCTGCCCGTGGGAATTCCGCGCCTGCCGGCGGGCCTCGGCGGCCTTGCCGTGGAGGCCGAGGCGGTCGATGCCGGAGGAACACAGAGAGCGGCGATCGTCTGGTCGAAGGGGGCGAATTCGATTACCAACAAGCCGCGGGTTTCGGAAGTCGGCGATGCCTACAGCCTTGCCGGCAATTTCGGAAAATACTTCTCCCGCATGATTGCCGCCGGCAAGGTACCTGACGGGCTCGACATTTCGTTACCCTCGGGGCAACGCATCAATTCCGCGCTCGGCGGAAAGCCGAAATATATGGCGTGCGATGCTTTTGGCCGTTCACCCGGTCTGGCCGGCATGGTGGCGGATAAATTCGGCGCGCCGCCGCAATGGACGGACAAACAACCGAAATCGTTGCCTTAATAGAACTGGATGGCGCGGCGGGGGGGGGCCTCCGCTCGCCTTCATGCCGCGATGCCGAGTTTTTGCAGGCCGCATTCGCGGACGATCTCGGCAATATGGGCGAATTGCGCCGAAAGCGGATTCGTCTTGCGCCACACCATGCCGATTGTGCGGGACGGCCGTGGTTCCGCCAGCCGAAACACCGAGACGGTGGATTGCCGTGTTTCCATATCGACGGCCATCTGCGGAATGAGCGTGACGCCGATGCCGGCGCCGACCATCTGCACCAGCGTCGAGAGCGAACTGCCCTCCATCAGCACGCGCGGCGGCGCGTTCGTCGTGCTGCAAAAGGAGAGCGCCTGATTGCGGAAGCAATGGCCTTCCTCAAGCAGCAGCAGGCGCATTTCCCCGAGCTTGTCGGCGCTTGGCACCGGCATTCCTGCATCCTCCATCGGTCGGACCAGAATGAATTCCTCCGAAAACAGCGGCACCTCTTCCAGCGACGGTTCCGACACGGGCAAGGCGACGATCGCCATATCCAGCCTCGCTTCCAGAAGGTCTTCGATGAGTTTCTGCGTCACCGCCTCGCGCGGGCGCGTTTCCAGTCCGGGATAGTGCCGGGTGAGCGTCTTTATGACCTGCGGTAAAAGATAGGGTGCCACGGTCGGAATGACGCCAATGCGCAGGCGGCCGCTGAGCGGACCATGCCTTGCCCGCGCCAGATCCTGCAACTCATCCACGGAGCGCAGGATCAGGCGGGTGCGTTCGGCAAATTCATCGCCGAGCGCAGTCAGCCGGATGCGGCGGCTGCCCCGTTCGACAAGCGGCGCGCCGATAAGCTCTTCCAGTTCCCTGATCTGCAGCGAAAGCGCCGGTTGGGAAATGGCGCAGGCCTCCGCCGCCCGCCCGAAATGGCCGATCTTGGCCAGAGCGTCGAAATAACGGAGGTGTTTCATGGAGAGCGCAATCATAAGCTCAGCATATCGCAGCCTTTAGAATATACAATTGGAAATTATGGAACCCGACTGTTAGTCATCTTCATGACAGGAAGAAGATGTAGATGTGAAAGATCATCAACCTCGCTGCATGGTTCTTGCGTTGCGATGACCCTGCTGTGAGCTCCGGTTTCAACATGCTGCACATGTCGAATTGATTATTTTGTTTAATTGCCAAACCCATCGGAGGGCGAAATGGACGCAACTTCAAAACCGGCCGGCAAGTGTCCCGTAATGCATGGAGGCAATACAGCCTCCGGAAAATCGGTGACTGAGTGGTGGCCGAACGCGCTGAACCTCGATATCCTGCATCAGCACGACACCAAGACCAATCCGCTCGGCACCTCCTTCAACTACCGCGAAGCGCTGAAGACGCTCGACGTCGAAGCCCTCAAAGCCGATCTACGCGCTTTGATGACGGAAAGCCAGGACTGGTGGCCGGCCGACTGGGGCAGCTATGTCGGCATGATGGCGCGCGTTACCTGGCACGCGGCGGGTTCTTACCGTGTAACCGATGGCCGTGGCGGCGCCAACACCGGCAACCAGCGCTTTGCACCGCTTAATTCCTGGCCTGATAATGTGAACACCGACAAGGGCCGCCGCCTGCTGTGGCCGATCAAGAAGAAATACGGCAACAAGATTTCGTGGGCCGATCTCATCGCTCTGGCCGGCACGATCGCCTATGACGTCGCCGGTCTGAAGACCTTCGGCTTCGCCTTCGGCCGCGAGGATATCTGGGCTCCCGAAAAGGACACCTATTGGGGTGACGAAAAGGAATGGCTTGCGCCGAGCGATGGCCGTTACGGCGACGTGACCAAGCCCTGGACGCTGGAAAACCCGCTTGCCGCCGTGCAGATGGGTCTCATCTACGTCAACCCTGAAGGCGTCAACGGTAAATCCGATCCTTTGGCGACGGCGGCGCAGATGCGTGAGACCTTCGCCCGCATGGGCATGGATGACGAGGAAACCGTGGCGCTGACCGCCGGCGGCCACACCATCGGCAAATCGCACGGCAATGGCAGCGCCGCCAACCTCAGCCCTGACCCGGAAGCCGCAGGCCCCGAATATCAGGGCCTCGGCTGGATCAATACCAAGGGCCGCGGCATCGGCCGCGACACTGTGGTGTCGGGTATCGAAGGCGCGTGGACGAGCGAGCCCACCAAGTGGGACAACGGCTTCTTCGACATGCTGTTCAAGCACGAGTGGACATTGACGCACAGCCCCGCCGGTGCATCGCAATGGGCGCCGATCACCATCGCCGAGGAAGACAAGCCTGTTGACGTCGAGGATCCCTCGATCCGCACCATCCCGATGATGACCGATGCCGACATGGCCCTGAAGGTCGATCCGATCTACCGCGAGATTTCGCTGAAGTTCAAGAACGATCAGGACCACTTCTCCGACGTTTTCGCTCGCGCCTGGTTCAAGCTGACCCACCGCGACATGGGCCCGAAGGCCCGTTACATCGGACCCGATGTTCCGGCTGAAGACCTGATCTGGCAGGATCCGATCCCGGCAGGCTCCACAAGCTACGATGTCGCTGCCGTCAAGGCGAAGATCGCGGCTTCCGGTCTGGCGGTTGCCGATCTGGTCTCCACGGCCTGGGACAGCGCGCGCACCTTCCGTGGTTCGGATAATCGCGGCGGCGCCAATGGCGCGCGTATCCGCCTTGCGCCGCAGAAAGACTGGGAAGGTAACGAGCCCGTCCGTCTCGCCCGCGTACTCTCGGTTCTGGAGCCTATCGCCCGCGAAACGGGCGCCAGCATCGCGGATGTGATCGTTCTCGCCGGTAATTACGGTGTGGAACAGGCGGCGAAAGCGGCTGGCTTCGACATTGCCGTTCCTTTCGCACCCGGCCGTGGTGACGCCTCCGCCGAACAGACGGATGCGGACAGCTTTGCGCCGCTCGAGCCGCTGGCGGATGGTTTCCGCAACTGGGTAAAGAAGGACTACGTCGTCAGCCCGGAGGAGCTCCTGCTGGACCGTGCACAGCTTATGGGCCTGACTGCGCCGGAGCTGACGGTTCTCGTTGGCGGCCTGCGTGTCATCGGCGCCAATTACGGCGGCGCGGCGCATGGCGTGTTCACGCAAAAGCCCGGCGCGCTGACAACCGACTTCTTCGCGACGCTGACGGATATGTCCTTCACCTGGGTCCCGACCGGCGGTAATCTCTACGAGATTCGCGATCGCAAGTCCGGTGCAACGCAGTACATGGCTACCCGCGTGGACCTCGTGATCGGCTCCAACTCGATCCTGCGTGCCTATGCGGAAGTTTACGCACAGGACGACAACAGAGAGAAATTCGTTCGCGACTTCATCGCCGCCTGGACGAAGGTGATGAACGCCGACCGTTTCGATCTTCTGTAACGGGAGAATCTACGACCTAAAGGCACCTTCCTTAGCGATAGGGGAGGTGCCTTTTTATGAGATCTTGTCGAGGGTGGTGCCACCCGGCACCCGCCTCGGGTCGAGCCCGAGCGATGCTGACAAACGGGATTTAGCTTGTCACCAGTTTTTCGGAGCGGCCGGTCCAATTGAGGACGGTTCCTGCTCGCCAGTAGGATGAGCGGTCGCTGCCGCATTTCGCCAGTACA
This sequence comes from Rhizobium sp. GR12, assembly GCF_036596185.1. Lineage (NCBI taxonomy): Bacteria > Pseudomonadati > Pseudomonadota > Alphaproteobacteria > Hyphomicrobiales > Rhizobiaceae > Rhizobium > Rhizobium sp. GR12. Next base: position 77,615 of record NZ_JASXTH010000004.1, read on the forward strand.
CCGATACAAAACGCTCCATGCCGAACCCGCTCTTCTTCAACCAGCGATGATGGCGTGCGAAGTCGAATTTCCATATGACATGGGCAACAGCTCTGCCCTTTGCTTCTGATTGTGCGCGAGCCACTCAATGCGGGGAATCATCTTTTGCGGAGGTGCTTGGCTGTCATCCTGAGGTGGCGCAGGGAGCAATGAAAAAGGAAAACCTCGCGCCCGTGATACAAATCGGAGGCCTCGCGACCGAAGAATCGGTGAATTGCGGTCTGCCACCCGCATGCCAGGTTTCGTCCAACCTCGCCTTGTCTTTACAGACGTGTGTTCCTTTTCGCCATTCGTACACCCGGACCGCCACCGTTCTCAGCGATAAATTCGAGACCCTCAGCTTCGAATGCGGCACGCAGGGCTGCAACTGTGGTGCTTTTTAAGTTCTCCCCACGTTCGAAACGGGCCACGGTGTCGGGCGAAACATTCGCATTTCGAGCGAGATCCCGGGTTCCCCAACCTAGAGCAGCTCGTGCCATCCGGCACTGAATACTATCAATTTCGTTACGGTGATACGATTTCTCTTGATCCATGAGTCAGCCTGCATTATCGTATCTGTGGTACGATTTTGTATGTCTGAAAGAACGGCTGCCAAGGATGTCGCGACCATCGTTAGCAGCCTAACCACAATCAAGCTATACGGAGCTCAGATGATGGCTGATTCTGACAATAGCACGACTTTGTCCTCCGTCACCCACAGGACCATGCTTGCGGGGATGGCTGTCATAGTAGAAGCATGGAGCTCCAGTGCCTTCGCTGGTAAAAAAATAAGCGGGGAAGCGTTCTCTGACCCGGCCGTGATACTTTGGCAACGATGGCAGGATGCTCACTGCCAGACAGAGAACCTTCGCCGCCAGCAGCAGGAGCTCGAACGGAAACTCGCAAAAACGGTGGGCTTTCCTCGCGCATCGATCCGGCTGTCCGGCGGCAAGTGCGTAACTGCCCATTCTCCAGAGGCCATCCATGAGGTGTATCGTCTTGCGCCCGAGGAAGCAGTGGCCTGCGCCAAGGCCGAAGAAGAATTTGCGGTTCACAAGTCACGATGGGAGACGGCTGACCAGGAAATCGGATATTCCGCCGCTGTGCGGGCGGAGCGGGAAGCTGGTGACCGGGCCGGACACCTGCTCGACGCCATGGCTGCCACATCCGCTACGACACTTGTGGGCGTAGCGGCCAAGCTGGACGCCCTGCTGCGTGAAATGCACGAATGGAGAGGCCCCGTGAACCACCCGCTCGGGCGTCGCTGGAATCAGTGGAAAAGCACCGACCTGAGGGGGAGGCGACAACGCCTTTTACCATGCGCCTGCACTGGAGATTGCCGTGTATGCGACGCTCCCTGAACGCTTGGGCTACCTTCCCGAAAACAGGGAGCGTGAACTGGTGCGGGTCGCACGAATCCTCTTTGATGAGTTCGACGAGGCGCAAAAGGGCAAGCTATCGGATAAGAGGAAGAGGGGCCGCATCCTCAAATTGGTGCTCTTTGGCCCCTATGTCCGGGGCGACCTGCTCGGAGTCTGCGAAGAAGGTTGTGGCTGCGAATATAACCTTCTTGTGGTCGTCGGTACCAATACCTTTACGGACCCCAGTTATTGGTTACGGGCGGAGGATCGCCTCCTGCGCGAATTGACGGTTACCCGACATCTGACGACGCCTGTCAACTTCATCGTTCATTCGATCATGGACCTCAACAACCATCTCGCGTGGGGCCGACCTTTCTTCACAGATATCGCCCGCGACGGCGTCATGCTCTACGAGGCGCCAGGCTTTCCTCTTATCGAGCCAAGGCAGCTTGACCCGGAGCTCGCCCGGGCTGAGGCGTGCAGGCACTTCTGTTACTGGTTCAAAAGCGCCACCCGTCGCTTTGAATTGGCAAAGGAGGCCATCGGGCGCGGCTATGGCATGGAAGCGGCCTTTGACCTGCATCAGACCGTCGAACGGCTTTATCATTGCATCCTGCAAGTTTTGACCCTTTATCGCCTTAAATCCCATCGGCTGACCATTTTACGTGCTCACGCGGAACGGGTCGCGCCTACGTTGATTGCGATCTGGTCCCATGACAGCCGTTTCACCAAGCAGTGCTTCGCACGTCTGGATGCGGCCTATGTTAAGGCTCGCTACTCCCACCATTACAGAATCGCCGACGAAGAACTGTTGTGGCTGGTCGAGCGTGTGGAGGTACTACAGGACACCGTCGCTGCAATCTGCGCTGCACGGCTCGATAGGCGGGCGTGAACATACAGATCAAGGCTCGCCACATTCACGGGAAAGACCTGAGCGGTAATCGTAGTAAGGTTTGGGCGCGACCAGCGTCCTTCCCTGGCACGACCGACGGCCCTCCCGCAGAAGTGAAGATCGAACATACCTCCGCTGTCTCAGCGACGGTCCGAGGAGGGAACCGGTCGGGTAGGAGAGGGTTTTTCGACACCTCCCGGTGGCGTCTTGCCACCTTTTTCATTTTCATGTGCATCCGGCCCTGCGACGATCACGCCGCGACCCTGCTCTTCGCGCTTCTTTTCGGCGAAATCGCCTGGTTCCCTTTTGTCATTCATAGTGATTTTCCTTCGTGATTCCATTCGTCCGAAGATCAACGGATGGACGGGGCGGAGGTTCCAGGGTTGCCGTTGTTGCAAGATCGCTCGCTGCTGCGGCAATGTTTTGCATTACAACCATCTTTGCTATTAACATGAATTCATAAGTCATGTTATTGGGGCTTCACATGATGGAGTTTGCGGCAGTCGTTATCATGGCGCGCATGTCTTCCATGGCTTCAACCTCGGCCCGACAACCGGATGGTACCCGCATTGAGTTTCTGGCATTCCATGACCTGGCACACGGAAGGGATCAGTGTCACTGCGCCGGTGAAATGGCGTCAGTTTGACGGGCTGGTCAGCGCTTTCTGGGAGGCCGAGAGCCAGATGGGGGCCAAAGGTTATTATCTGGCCGCCGATCCCCGTATCATGATATTTTTCAACGACGTCTCGTCGCGCATCAGGATTTCCAATCGCGACGGTGAATTCGCGCAGCATTCCCGTCCCATGACCCGGGCGGTTTATGTGCCGGCCGGTGTTCCGATGTGGACGAGTAGCAACGCCGCACACCGGTTTTCACATCTCAACCTGCATATTCACAAAGACCGGCTGCTGCGCTTCCTGTCGCCGTCGGTCGGCGGTTCAGCGGCGATGACGGCCTTGCGCCGTCCGGTCGAGATACAGGACATCGGTGCGGTCGAAACTCTGGCGGGGCTGCTTGTTGATGAACTGGCCGAGCCTTCGAAGCACGCGGTCTATGCGGAAAGCCTTGTCGGCAGCATCGTCGCGGGTCTTCTGGATATTCCCGGACCTTCGCCGGAGCAGGCGAATTGCAGGCTGACGCAGGCGCAGATGAACAAGCTGCTCGCCCGTGTCGAAAAGCGCGGCGACGACCGAATGACGGTTGCTGAAATGGCTGACATCGTCGGGCTTTCGGAAAGCTGGTTCGCAACCGTGTTCCGCCATACGACGGGCAAGACGCCGCTGCAATGGCAACTGGAGCGCCGGATCAATCTCGCCCAGAAACTGTTGCTGGGTGGCGATCTCACCGTGGCCGATATCGCCGCCCAGCTCGGGTTTTCAGATCAGGCCCATTTGACCAAAGCCTTCCGCCAGTCGGTGGGCAACACGCCGGCCGCCTGGCGGCGCATGCACAGGCTGCTTTGAGCCTGGCTGAGACCGGTACCCTGATGCGCGGGGTTTGGTGAAGCGTACAACCCACCTGTTGTCATCCTCGGGTCAACCCCGAGGATGAGGCGAAGCATTCGGAAAACTATGCAATAATCTGAAAATCATTGCTAATCCTTACCGTTACCATGTCTTGCGCAGCGTAGCCGAAAACGCCCGGCCGGGATTGTAGAAGTCTGCGCCAAAACCGCCGTAGGAGACATGCTTTTCGTTGAAGAGGTTGGAGACATTTACCTCAAGCGACGTGGTTTCCTGGATCTTGTAGCTGAACGCCGCATCCATGGTCACGCTGCTTCCGGTCGAGACCTTGTTGGCGTTGTCGAAATAATAGGAGCCGGTGAAGCGGCCGCCGAGCCCAAAGGTCATGTCGCCGCGATGGTCGGTGCCGGCAAGCGTATAGTTCACCCAAAGCGAAGCCTGATGTTCCGGCACGAATTGCGGGCGGTTGCCGACATTGCCGCCGGTGCCGTTTTCGGTGATTTCCGCATTGAGATAGGAATAGGCCGCCGTCAGGCTCAGATTGTCAGTCACTTCCGCCTTGGCCTCAAGATCGAGACCGCGCACGCGCACCTCACCGATGGTTGTCGGCAGGCTGGTGATCGGGCTGGTGACGGTGATGTTGTTTTTCTTCAGGTCGTAGATCGATGCCGTGAACAGGGCAGGGAATGCATCCGGCCGGTACTTCACGCCAAGCTCGATCTGTTCGCCGCGTTCGGGCTCGACAGTCAGGCCCGAGGCCGGCACCACGGACTCGGCATAGCTGAGATAGGGCGCGATTTCGTTGGTGATCTTGTAGGACACGCCGATGCGCTTGGTCAGTTCGCTGATGTCGCCGCTTGCGGTCGTGCCATTCAGCCGATTCGTCTGGTCGGTGTCGATCCAGTCATTGCGCAGGCCGGCGCTGACAGTGAGCTTGTCGAAGAAGGTCAGGTCCTGCTGAAGATAGATCGCCTTCGTTTTTTGATCCGTCAGCGAATTGGTGAAGAGCGGCACAGAAGCGGGTGCGCCGGTAAAGACCGGGTTCATCCAGTCGATGCTCGGTGCGGAACCGAAGTAGTTTTTGCTGCCGGACGAGTAGTCATTGTAAAAAACGCCAACGAGGCTGCGGCTTTCGACGCTTTCGAACGTCGTGTCATATTGCAGCCGCGTATCGATCAGGAAATTCTCGGTTTCGGTCTCGTTGCCGAAAAAGGCGCGGTTGGCGATAGTCGAGCCATTGGTCGGCGTAGACGAGATATAGGCGTAGCCGAAATCGGTGTTCGCCTTGCTGTAGCGTGCGTTCGAACTCAGCGTCAGGCCAGAGCCAAAATCATGGTCGAACATCACGCTCAGCGAATTGCGGTTGGTGCCGCGGTAGTTATAGTCCGGCTCGCCGAAGAAACGACTTCTGTCGAAATGCGAGCCGACGGGATGGCCGCCGCCGCCTGGAACGCCGTCCTTGTTGAGATGATCGTAAACGACGGTGAAGCTGGTGACATCGGTGGGTCGCCATGTCAGGCCGCCCATGAAGAATTTCTCATCATCGCGGGAATAGTCATATTCCGCATCGGCATTCCTGAGCTTGCCGGTCAGGCGGTATGACAGGGTGTCGTCGCTGGTGATGTTGTCACCGAAATCGAATCCGGTTTCGGCGCGGCTATAGGAACCACCGGTCACATAGGCCTCACCGAAGCGGCCGCGTTTCGGTACCTTGGTGGCGTAGTTCACCGAGCCGCCGGGGTCCGACACGCCGAAGGTGGTGGAATTGCCACCCTTCAGCACTTCCACGCGCTCATAGGCATAGGTTTCTTCGCGCAGCGCGCCGAAGGGGCGGCCGAGAGTCAGCCCGTCGCGATAGGTGTAGGCGTCGAAACCGCGAATCTTGAAATAGTCGAAACGGTCGTCCGAACCGTAGAAATCCGTGGACACGCCGGCCGTATATTGCAGCGCTTCCTCCACCGTCTGAACGCCACGCTGCTGCATTTCCTTGGCGGTGATGACGGAAACCGAAGCTGGCGTGTCGAGAATGTCGGTCGCCATCTTACTGCCGCTCGTGGTGCGGGTTGCGACGATCGACTTCTGGTCATTGTCGCCGCTGTCTATGGTAATCCGTTCCAGAACCGTGCCGCCGCTCGTGCCCGCCGCCTCCTGCGCCAGTGATCGGCCCGGCATCGTGGCCACAAGTGCGGTGCAGGCAAGAAGTGCCGCCTGTCCGTAGCGCAGCTGCGCGGCCCTGCGGTTTTCGCCTCTTATTTCGATTTCCATAGACAGGTTCCAGAAGTTGATGTCCCGATCGCCGCATTGACGGCTCACTCTCGAAAAGCCCAATAACTTGAGAAAGTTTGTCCGGTATTGTAACTTTTTGTGGTTTTGTACAAAACCCCGGAAATTTCACCGCTGTTCGCGTGGCATTTTCTTCTCGGGCTTGACTGGGGGATATGAAGCTGAGAGTTCAAGTCCACTTTTGATGTTTTTGAAAGCTTTGCCCATGCTTCGCCTGTTTCGTGGCCTTGTGCCAGCGCTTGTGCTTTTCCTGTCGATGGTCGCGCCGCACACTGCCTCGGCGGATGAGGCGACGGTTTATCCCGTCGTCATCACGCACGCTTTCGGCACGACGACGATTGCCAGGAAGCCGCAGAGGGTGGCGACCGTCGCTTGGGCGAACCATGAGGTTCCGCTGGCGCTCGGCATCGTACCCGTCGGTTTTGCGGCAGCCAATTTCGGCGATGATGACCGTGATGGCTTGCTGCCGTGGGTGGCGAAGCGGCTTTCCGAGCTCGGCGCGGCAAAGCCGGTGCTGTTTGATGAGGGCGACGGCATCGATTTCGAGGCCGTGGCGGCAACGCAGCCGGATGTCATCCTTGCCGCCTATTCCGGCCTCAGCCAGTCTGACTACGACAGCCTGAGCCAGATTGCGCCTGTTGTCGCCTATCCCGTTTCCCCCTGGGCAACCGACTGGCGCGAGATGATCCGGCTGAACAGTGCAGGGCTTGGCATGGCGGCGGAAGGCGAAGCGCTCATCAGCCGCATCGAGGGCGAGATCGCGCAGGTGGTCGCGGGGCATCCGCAGCTGAAGGGCAAGTCGGCGATGTTCGTCACCCATCTCGACGCCACCAATCTCAGTGTCGTCAATTTTTATACCGCCAATGACAGCCGTGTAAAGTTTTTCACCGATCTCGGGCTGACCTCGCCGAAGAGCGTGGCGGAGGCGACGAAACCGGGGCAATTTGCGGCTGGCGTCAGCGCCGAGCGCGTCGATGCCTTCGACGATGTCGATATCGTCGTTACCTATGGCAGCCAGCCTCTGCTCAAGGCGATGCGGGCCGATCCGCTTCTTGCCCTCATGCCCGCCGTTGCCAATGACGCCATCGTCATGCTCGGGCGTGATCCACTGGGCACCGCATCCAACCCAACGCCACTGTCGATTTCCTGGGTTTTGAAGGATTATGCCGATCTTCTGGCGAAAGCAGCGGACAAATCCTCCGGTAAAGCGAAATGACAATGGAGGGACCCGTCAAAGGTCCGGCCGTGCTGCCTTATGGCCGCTCCAACCGCGTGCGAGGCGCATGGCTCAGCGCCGTGCTGGCACTTCTGGCCCTGCTATGTGCGCTATCCGTTGCGATCGGCACCCGTGAGGTCACATTCACGGATATTACGGCAGCACTTGCAGGTCGCGTCGAGACGGTGGCGGAAGCGGCTGTCGCGGTTCGCCTGCCACGCACATTGCTTGCGCTGCTCTGCGGGTCAGCACTCGGGCTGGCGGGCGCGATCATGCAGGGCGTTACGCGCAATCCGCTTGCCGATCCCGGTATTCTCGGCATCAATATGGGGGCGTCGCTTGCCGTCGTCATCGCCATTGTCTGGTTCGGCATCGCCTCGTCGCAGGCCTTCATCCTCGCGGCCATTGTCGGGGCCGGGGCATCTGCGGTTTTCGTCTATGTCGTCGGCTCGCTGGGGCGTGGAGGGGCCACCCCGCTAAAACTGGCGCTTGCCGGTGCCGCCACATCGGTCGCTTTCTCATCGCTCGTCATTGCCGTGGTGCTGCCGCGCAGCGACATTGCCGGCGGCATCCGCTCCTGGCAGATCGGCGGTGTCGGTGGTGCGACCTTTGAGCGTATCGAGACAGTGCTGCCGTTTCTCGCTGCCGGTTTCGCCATCAGCCTCCTTTCAGCCCGCAAGCTGAATTCTCTGGCGCTTGGAGATGAGTTGGCCGCCGGACTTGGCGAGAATGTCGCTGTCGCCAGAGCCGTGGCGTCTTTCGGCGCCATTCTCCTGTGCGGCGCGGCGACCGCCATCTGCGGGCCGATCGGTTTTGTCGGGCTGGTCGTTCCGCATCTTTGCCGTCTGCTCGTCGGTGTGGACAATCGCTGGCTTCTGCCGTTTTCCGCGCTCGGTGGCGCCTGCCTGCTGCTTGCCGCCGATATTGTCGGGCGCATGGTGGCACGGCCGTCCGAACTCGATGTCGGCATCGTCACCGCGCTCGTCGGCGCGCCGTTCTTCATCTGGATCGTCAGGCGGCAGCGGGTGCGCGAACTGTGACCATGCATGCTCCCGTCATCGAAAGCCTCGTTTTCAATCGCCACGCCCGCCAGCGCCGGCGTCGCCTCGTTATCGCAACCCTGTCGGTGCTTTTGATCGCCGCTTTCGCATTGACGCTGATGCTGGGACAATCCTTTACGCCACCCGGCGATGTCCTGCGCGTACTGCTCGGCGAGGACATTGCTGGCGTCACCTTCACCGTCGGGCAATTACGTCTGCCGCGCGCGCTGCTCTCGGTTCTCGCGGGTCTGAGCTTCGGGCTCGGCGGCGTCGCTTTCCAGATCATGCTGCGCAACCCGCTCGCCAGCCCCGATATTATCGGCATCAGTTCCGGTGCCAGTGCTGCGGCCGTGTTCGCCATCGTCGTCCTGCATCTGAACGGGCCGCTCGTCTCGGTCGTCGCTGTCGTCGCCGGCCTTGGCGTCGCACTTCTGGTCTATCTCTTGTCCTTCCGCAACGGGGTGGCCGGAACGCGGCTGATCCTTGTCGGCATCGGCGTTTCCGCCATGCTGGAAAGTTTCGTCGCCTATACGCTCTCGGTTGCGCCGGCATGGACCTTGCAGGAAGCGATGCGCTGGCTGACGGGCAGCGTCAACGGCGCGAAGCTTGCCCAGACGCTGCCGCTCTCCGTTGCACTTATCCTGTTCGGTGGCCTGCTTCTGAGCCGCGCGCGCGATCTGGACGCGCTGAGGCTCGGCGATGATACGGCTTCCGCGCTCGGCGTGCGGGTGGGGCGAACCCGCATCATCGTCATCATCGCCGCAGTGGGCATGATCGCCTTTGCCACGGCGGTGTCGGGGCCGATTGCTTTCGTTGCTTTTCTGTCCGGGCCGATTGCCGCGCGCATCATCGGCAGTAATGGTTCGCTGCTCATTCCTGCCGCGCTGGTTGGGGCGGTGCTGGTGCTGGTGGGCGATTATTGCGGCCAGTTCCTGCTGCCGGGCCGTTATCCGGTCGGCGTCGTTACCGGTGCTCTCGGTGCGCCCTATCTGATTTACCTTATCGTGCGGGTAAACCGCAGCGGAGGCTCGTTATGACCAGCCATTCTCTTTCCGTAAAAGGTCTTTCGGCCGGATACGGCGAAAACCTCATCATCGAAGGGCTGGACCTTGTCGTTCCGCGTGGCAGGATCACGGTCATCGTCGGCGCCAATGCCTGCGGCAAGTCCACGCTCCTTCGCAGCATGTCGCGGCTCATCGCGCCGCGTGCCGGCCAGGTCCTGCTTGACGGAAAGTCGATCCACAGCCTTCCTTCGCGGGAACTCGCGCGCCGCATGGGCCTTCTGCCGCAGTCGCCGATCGCGCCGGAGGGCATCGTCGTCGCCGATCTCGTCAGCCGTGGCCGGCACCCGCATCACGGTCTTTTCGCGCGCTGGTCGCGACAGGACGACGAGGCCATCGCCGCCGCACTTGTCGCCACTGATACGGTCGAACTTGCCGACCGGCCGGTGGACGAACTCTCCGGCGGGCAGCGGCAACGTGTCTGGATCGCCATGGCGCTTGCGCAGCAGACCGACATCTTGCTGCTCGACGAACCCACGACCTTCCTCGACATCAGCCATCAGATCGAAGTGCTGGATCTTCTGACAGACCTCAATCACGCCCGCCAGACCACCATCGTCATGGTGCTGCATGATCTCAATCTTGCCGCACGATACGGGGATCATCTCGTCGCCATGACAGGCGGAAGGCTGCATGTCTGCGGCACGCCGGAGGAAGTCTTGACGGAAGCGAATGTGCGCGAGGTTTTCGGCATCGAAAGCCGGGTCATCGGAGACCCGACGTCGGGCAAACCGATGATGCTGCCGATCGGCCGGCATCGTATCGCTCGCGAATCGCATAAGATGATTTAATATCAATATATTGATTGTAAATCCTGAAGTTATCTGGAGATAGATTTCCGTAAATACGGCATGATTATCGCTTCTCGTCGATGAGCCAACCGGTGAGTTTTCTGACTGCGCTGTCGGTGCTTTTCGGCCTCAGCAACCAGTAACCGCGTCCCGGCGCGTCGAGGCTCGGGCCTGCGGTCACCAGCACGCCGGCCTCGACCAGCGGATCGACCAGCCCCGCCCAGCCGAGCGCGAAACCCTGCTCGCCGATCGTTGCCTGAACCACCATGGTGTAATTGTTGAAGCTGATGTCGCCGCTGTCGTTTTCCGGGCTTCGATGCACGCCGAAATGCTTGAAATAGGAAGGCCAGTCGAACCAGTGCGTCTGTGAGGTGTTTTCGAGGTGGATGAGTTTCAGCCGCGAGAAATCCGCGACTGTTGCAGGCGCCGACGTCTCCGCAAGCAGCGCCGGTGAACAGACGGGCGTGACTTTTTCTGAAAGCAGCAGCACCGCGCCGTCGCCCGCATCCTGCCGCGTTCCGAAGATGATCATCACGTCGCTATCGTGTTTTCCTTGCCCCAACGGATCCTGCGTGGCGACGATCTGGATGTTGATATCCGGGTTGAGCACACGAAAACCGTGCATGCGCGGGATCAGCCATAGCGACGAGAAGGCATAGTCCGTGTGCAGGCGGATCGTTTGACGTTCCTCCGTGCGGCGGAGTTGCTGCGCCAGAAGGTCGATGGCGTCGACATTGCGTGAGACGATATCGAACAGTCTTTGCCCCTCGGCCGTCAGTTCGATGCCGCGATGTTTCCGCCTGACGAGCGCGACGCCGAGGTCGTCTTCCAGCCGGCGGATCTGGTAGCTGACGGCGGGTTGCGTCAGTCGCAGGGACCCTGCCGCCGCCGTAAGGCTACCGCGCCGGGCGACCTCGGTAAAAATGCGCATCCATCCAAGGTCGAGTGGCCTCTCTGTCATAGAAAATCCTTATGTCAGTCATCGAAAAATACCTGCTTCACAGGCAAAAACAATGTGGTGTTCAATAAACTGGACTAATAAAAGGGGAGCCGCAATGATAACCGTTTCTCGCATGCACCGCATCGCCGCCGGTCTGTTTTTGTCCGTGGCGGCCTTCTCCACCCCGCTTCACGCAGCCGATGACGCCGCCTGCAAGACGGTTCGCCTCAGCGATCCGGGCTGGACGGACATCACAGCCACCAATGGGGTCGCCTCGGTTCTGCTCGATGCGCTGGGCTATGAAGCCGACGTCAAGACGTTGTCGGTGCCGATCGGCTATCAGGCCATGAAAAACGGCGAGATCGACGTCTTTCTCGGCAACTGGATGCCGGCCCAGAAATCCTTCGTTGACGACCTGAACGCCGCCAAGGCCGCCGAGGTAATGACGAAGAACCTCGAGGGCGCCAAGTTCACACTGGCGGTACCTTCCTACATGGCCGAAAAGGGTGTGAAGGATTTTTCCGATCTCGCTAAACACGCGGACGAGTTCGAAAGCAAGATTTACGGCATCGAGCCGGGTGCGCCTGCCAACCAGAATATCCAGAAGATCATCGATGCCAATGATTTCGGCCTGAAGGGCTGGCAGCTTGTCGAATCAGGCGAACAGGCCATGCTGGCGCAGGTGGAACGGGCGGGCAGGGACAAAAAGGCGGTGGTCTTCCTTGCCTGGGCGCCGCATCCGATGAACGAGAAGATCGATATCGCTTATCTCTCGGGCGGTGACGCCTATTTCGGTCCGAATTTCGGCGGGGCGGAGGTCTACACTCTTGCCCGCACCGGCTGGCCGCAGCAGTGCCCGAACGCGGCAACTCTGTTCAAGAACATGACGTTCGATATCGGCATGGAAAACGCCCTGATGGGCTCCATTCTCGGCGGAGAGGATGCAAAGGCAGCGGCGATGGCGTGGCTGAAGGCCAATCCGAAAGTGCTGGCTGGCTGGCTGCAAGGCGTCACCACGCTGGATGGCAAGCCGGGTGATGCCGCCGTCAAAGGCAAACTTGGCCTCTGAGACGGTAGAACCAGATGCCGCATCCTAATATTCTGATCGTGATGGCCGACCAGTTCAACGGGACATTCTTTCCCGATGGTCCGGCCGATTTTCTCCATGCCCCGCATCTGAAAGCGCTGGCGGAGCGGTCCGTCCGTTTCGCCAATACTTATACGGCAAGCCCGCTTTGCGCGCCGGCCCGCGCTTCCTTCATGTCCGGGCAATTGCCGAGCCGGACGCGGGTTTACGACAATGCCGCCGAATTTGCTTCCGATATCCCGACCTATGCGCATCATTTGCGGGCGGCGGGTTATTACACCGGTCTTTCGGGAAAGATGCATTTTGTCGGGCCGGACCAGTTGCACGGCTTCGAGGAACGTCTGACGACGGATATATATCCCGCAGATTTCGGCTGGACGCCTGATTATACCAGGCCGGGCGAGCGGATCGACTGGTGGTATCACAATCTCGGTTCGGTGACCGGCGCGGGCGTTGCCGAAATAACCAACCAGATGGAATATGACGACGAGGTTGCCTATCACGCGACCCGCAAGCTCTACGATCTGTCGCGCCGGCTCGATGATCGCCCCTGGTGCCTGACTGTCAGCTTCACCCACCCGCATGACCCCTATGTGGCGCGGCGGAAGTTCTGGGATCTCTATGAGGATTGCCCGGCGCTCGACCCTCAGACACAGGCGCTTCCCTTCGATGAACAGGACCCGCATTCGAAACGGTTGCTGGAAGCCTGCGACCATCAGGCCTTCGGTATCTCGCCCGAAGAGATACGCCGGGCGCGGCGCGGTTATTTCGCCAATATTTCCTATATCGACGAAAAGGTCGGCGAAATTCTCGACGTGCTGAAGGCGACGCGGATGGAGGAGGACACGATCATCCTGTTCCTGTCCGATCATGGCGATATGCTGGGCGAGCGCGGCCTGTGGTTCAAGATGTGCTTTTTCGAGGGCTCGGCCCGCGTGCCACTGATGATTGCCGCACCCGGTTGGCAACCGGCGCTCATCAACGCGCCGGTTTCGACGCTGGACGTCACGCCGACGCTTTGCGGTCTGGCCGGTCTCGACATCACCTCGCTCAAACGCTGGACGGATGGCGAAGATTTGTCGGCGTTGGCTGCGGGAACAGGCAAGCGAGGCCCGGTGCCGATGGAATATGCGGCCGAAGGTTCGATCGCACCACTCGTCGCCATCAGGGACGGCCGCTACAAGCTCTCGGTCTGCGAAGCCGATCCGCCGCTGCTCTACGATCTTGAGACGGACCCGGACGAGCGGGTAAACCTTGCCGGCAAGCCTGAATTCGCCGACGTGCTGTCATCGCTTACCGCTGAGATCGATCGGCGCTGGCAACTGCCCGTCTTCGATGCGTCGGTGCGGGAAAGCCAGGCGCGGCGGTGGGTGGTCTACAAGGCGCTGCGTAACGGCGCCTATTATCCGTGGGATTATCAGCCGTTGCAGAAGGCGTCGGAGCGCTACATGCGCAACCACATGGACCTCAACGTGCTGGAGGAAAACCAGCGTTTTCCGCGCGGGGAGTGAAGCGGGCAGGCCGGGATCAAGCGGCGGCGGTAGCTCTCGGGGCACCGCCCGTGGCCTGTACGGCAAGGCTGCCCGCCGCGACACCGGCCTCCAGGCATTGTTTTTCGCCATCCCGCCGAAGCCAGGCGTTGATGAAACCGGCATTGAACGCGTCACCTGCGCCTGTCGTATCAACAACGGGGACGTTCTTCGCCGCCGCATGGTAAAGGCCTCTCTGCGAGGAGACCCACGCGCCCTGCGCGCCACCCTTCAGCGCCACGACGGGAAACGCCCCGGACAAGGCGCTGATCGCCGCCTCAGGGTCGGAATGACCCGTGATCGCTTCGGCTTCTTCGAAGTTGGGCAAAAACACGTCGACGCCCGAACAGGCGTTGAGCAGGCCCTTGTCATAGATCAGCGAGGCATCCCAGCTAGGATCGAGCGAGACGGTCAATCCGCTGTCCCTGGCGCGGGAAACGAGGTCGGGAATTTCGTGCAGGGTGGCGAACTCGGCGATGTGCAGATGGCAGGCCCTGTTCCACGCAAAAGCGGCATCGAGGGTCGATGGTCGGGCGGCACCGGCGCGCCGCGTCAGAAACGCCCTGTCGTGGCCAACCACCGTCGCGACGGTGACCTGAGGCCCCGCATCCGCCGAATGTTCCAGAAATTGCAGGTCCACACCGCTTTGCTGCATCTTCTCGCCGATGGCGCGCGAGAACGTGTCGGTGCCGAGCCTTGCCAGCAGCGTGGCCGTGCGGCCGATATGCGCGAAATGTGCAGCCGCGATGAAAGCCCCGCCACCGGCGGCGATTTCCATATCGCGGGCAAACAGCTCCCTGCCGAGCACCGGTAGTTCGTCAAGTCCGGTGAAAATGAGATCGCAATAAATCCGGCCGATACTGATGACCGCTGATTTGTCCGTGACTGTCATCATCATGCGCGGCCCAGCAGCTTTTCCGTCCTGGCGTCGAAAAGATAGAGTGCGCCCGTCTCCGCCTGGCATTGCAGCCGGCTGCCCACAGTGGGGATGGATTTGCCGCGTGCCGTCGCAATCACGGAGGTCGTGGGTGTGTCCAGATGAACCAGCGTTTCGGGGCCAAGCGGCTCCACAGCCGTTACCGTTCCCTCCAGCGAGAACGCACCGTGGGCGGCGTCAGTTTCTCCGACAAGCAGATCATGGGGGCGAATGCCAATCAGCAGGTCGCCATTGGCGGACTGCACAACGCTGTTCGTCGTTCTTTTGCCCCGCAGCAGGTTCATCGAGGGGCTGCCGATGAAACGCGCCGTGAAGACGTCCACCGGCGTTTCGTAAAGTTCGGACGGCGTGCCGACCTGGAGAATATGGCCGTCCTTCATCACGACGATCCGGTCCGCCATGGTCATGGCCTCGACCTGATCGTGGGTAACGTAAACGGTGGTCGTCTTAAGACGTTGGTGCAAGCGCTTGATTTCAATGCGCATCTGTGATCGCAACTGAGCGTCGAGGTTGGAGAGCGGCTCATCGAAAAGAAAGGCTGAGGGATCGCGTACCATGGCGCGGCCGATGGCGACGCGCTGCCTCTGGCCGCCGGACAAGGCGGCAGGTCGGCGGTCGAGCAACGCCTCGAGCCCAAGCACCCGCCCGGCCTCTTCGATGCGCCGGTTCTTTTCCGTCTTGTCGAGTTTTGCGGTGTATAGCCCGAAGCCGATGTTCTGGCGAACCGTCATGTGCGGGTAAATCGCATAGTTCTGGAAGACCATGGCGATGTTGCGCTGTTTAGGTTCTTTCTCGTTGACGACATTTCCGGCGATTTTCAGCGTCCCGCCCGAAATCTCCTCCAGACCTGCAATCATTCTGAGCGTGGTGGATTTGCCGCAGCCGGAAGGGCCGACGAAAACGACGAATTCGCCGTCTTCAATGGCAAGGTCGATGCCTTTGACCGCCTCGATCTTGCCGTAGCGCTTCACGAGTTGATTGAGTTCGATTGTCGCCATTATCGCGCTCCCGTCAGGGCAGTAAATTTCTCTGCAAGTTCGGCCGCTTTCGACGCTTCGTAGTCGGCAGATCGTTGTGCTTCGGCCTCGAGCGCGCCAAGCTTGTCGCGATAGGCCGCAATCGCCTCCCGCATCGGTTCGGGGGCCGGGCCGCCGAAACGGCTGCGCACCGCAACGAAGTGCTCCGGCGAAACGATCTGCCTGAACTTTTCCTCGTCGATGCTGGTGTCGCGGCCTGCCAGTTCCTCGAACGCCTTGCGGAATGGAACGAAACCGTCGTTTGGCAGATCACCTTTCAGCGCGACGACGCTTTTGGCGACGGTCGCGGCAATTTCATGAGCCTGCCGGAACGACAGGTCTTCGATGCGGACAAGCGAATCCGCCAGTTCCGTGATGGTGATGCAGGAACGGCGAATGTTCTGGTCGACCCTTTCCGGATCGATGCTGATCTTGCCGACAAGACTCGCGAGGAGATCGAGCACCCGACCGGCCGAGGCGAAGGCTTCGTAACCTACGCCCTGCGTTTCGCCCTCGCTGTCGTTCATATCGGTGAAGGGCGTGTTGTGCATCACGTCGAGCATGGTTCGCGCCCGTCCGAATGTCTGGCTGGCGAGGTGGCGCAGATGTTCGATCGGGACAGGATTTCGTTTCTGCGGCATGATGGAGGAGATCTGCACCAGCGAATTCGGCACGTAGATCTGCCCGACTTCGAAACTCGTCCAGAACTGAAAGTCCTGAATGAGCCTGCCGAGATGCAGGAACATCAATTCGATCGCGCCATAGGTCGCCGTCGTATAGTCGACGGCGGCGATGCAGGAATAGGAATTGCGCAAGGGTGCCGCAAAGCCGAGAAGTTCGGCGACACGCGCCCGATCGATGGGAAAGCCTGACGTCGTGATGGCGGCAGCGCCCATCGGAGACAGATCGACAATGCGCCGCGCCTCGGCGAAGCGGTCAATATCCCGGATCAGCACTTCGATGGCAGCCGAGAGATAGTGGCCGAAAGTGGTGGGCTGGGCCGGTTGCCCGTGCGTATAGGCCACGATCAACGTCTTTGCATTGCGCTCGGCAGCGTCGATCAGGGCTTCCAGCAGAAGCCGCGCCTTGGCGGTGAGCGTGTCGATCCTGTCTTTCAGGCCAAGCTTGAAAAGCGTGTGGTCTATGTCGTTGCGCGAGCGGGCCGTGTGCAGTCGGCCCGCCAGATCAACGCCGATGCGGGCTTTCAGCTCCTTTTCGATCAGGAAGAAGAAGTCCTCGACCTCACCGGTATAGACCAGTTCCGAGGGGTTGATCGTCCTGTCGATGTCGTCAAGCGCCATTGCGATTTTTGCCGCTGTGCCTGCATCCAGAATGCCGGTTTCTTGCAGCATGACGAGATGCGCGCGGTCAATGCGGCGGAAACCGTCGACATGGTGGTTTTTGGCTCCGTCGAACAAAGGGCGCAGAACCGTTTCCTTGTAAACAGGATCGGGAAACTTGCTGGTATCCGACAGGCGGGGGTTCATATCGGCCATGATGTTATCCTTTCAGACCCGCCAGCATTACACCGCGAACGATGTAGCGTTGCAGGACGATGAAGACGATAAGGGTTGGGATGGTCGCGATGGCAGCGCCCGTCATGATCATTTCCCACTGGATCTGCTGTTCCACCGCAAAGCTCGATAGGCCGACCGGCAGGGTGTAGAGTTCCTTGCTGGTGGTGACGATCAGCGGCCAGAAGAACGCCGTCCAGTTACCGAGGAAAGTGAAGATCGCAAGCGCTGAAAGAGCAGGCGTCACCAGCGGCAGGGCTACCTTCCACCAGATCTGGAATTCATTTAGCCCGTCGACACGCGCCGCCTCCAGGAAGTCGTTCGGCACGGTCTCGAAGAACTGTTTCATCAGGAAGGTGCCGAAGGCCGTCATCATGCCCGGGAACATGATGCCCCAGTAGCTGTCGAGCCAGCCAAGCTGGCTGGACATCAGATACCACGGGATAACAAGCATTTCGGTAGGGATCATCAGCGTGGAGAGGATCGCAAGGAAGATGAAATAGCGACCACGGAACTCGAATTTAGCCAGCGTATAACCGACGAGACTGTCGAAGAAGCAGTTGGAAATGGTGACGATGACCGCAACGAAGATCGAGTTGAAGAACCATCTGAGAAAACGGCCGTCGGCCATCACAGTCATATAATTCGTAAGCGTTGGCGCAGCGGGGATAAGCCGGAGATCATAGACCTGATCCGCAGTCTTGAACGAGGTCGAAAACATGAAGAGCAGCGGCGAGACCATGATCAGGCCGCCGATAAACAGCAGCGTCCAAGTAAGGATGCGGCCGGGGCGGATGCGGGCGTGGGAGAGTGGCAACGCTTCGCTCATTTCTTTTCCCTCAGGACCCAGAGCTGGACCAGCGATACGACAAGAAGAATGGTGAACAGGACGACCGTCTGGGCTGCGGCATAACCCATCGCATAGGAATTGAACGCGGTCTGGTAGATCATAAGCACCAGCGGTTTGGTTGAGCCGAGCGGTCCGCCCGGATCGTTGGTGGTCATGTTGTAGACCTGATCGAAAATCCGCAGGAAGCCGATCGAAGAAAACACCACGAGGAAAACGGTGGTTGGTTTCAAGAGCGGAAGCGTGATCTTGCGAAGGATCGCCCACTCGCCAAGGCCATCGATGCGTGCGGCCTCATAAAATGTCGTCGGAATGGAGCGCAGACCCGCCATGAAGATGATGATCTGGAAACCAAGCCCCGCCCAGATGGAGGTCACCATGACCGAATAAAGCGCCTGATTGGTGGAGCGGATGAACGGCTGCTGGGGAATTCCGATCATCCCGAGCACGTCATTGATGATGCCGATCGGCGGCGGTTGATAAAACCAGCGCCAGACCCAGGCCATCGCGGCTGCCGTTGTCAGATAGGGCAGGAAATAAAGCGCGCGGATGAAACCGTGCAGGATCCGCACCCGGTCGAGATAAAAAGCGATGACAAAAGCCAGAACGAGGCTGATGGGCGTGCCGATGACGAGATAGGTGAAGGTGTTCCTGAAGACCTTCCAGAATTGCGGGTCCTTGAACAGCTTGACGTAATTGGCAACGCCGATGAACTTTGCCGGCCGCAGCAGGTCCCAGTTGGTGAAGGACAGCCAGAAGGCCTGCAGCGTCGGGTAAAAACGGATGATGCTGTAAAACAGGATCGGGATAGCCAGAAAGCTCCAGATCCACACAAGCCGTTTTGTGCGCATGGAAAAGCGATCCCCGAAGGAGCCGCCGGGGCGGCCGGATGCCGCCCCCTGTTGATCGATCGCTGTCATGATTGGACCTGCCGTTTTAAGGTTTGGCCGCGTCGATGATTTCCTGCTCGGCCCCGGCGGCCTGCTTGAGGGAGTCCTCGACGGATTGGCCCTCGAGCAAAATCCGGTTCGTCATGTCAATGGCGTTCTGCCGCTGGGCGGCCTCGTCCATGAACCGCGTCGTATGGGCATATTCGAGCCCCTTCAGGAACGGTGCGTAGACCGGGTCTTTCAGGTTCTCTTCGGTCAGTGCCGCCGCACGCCGCGCAGGCAGCTCGCCCACGGTCTTCAGCCAGATGGCCATGGCTTCCGGGGAAGAGATGTAGGCGAGGAATTTCTTCGACGCTTCAAGCTCTTCGCCGCTCGTCTTGGCGCTGAGGCCGTTTGCGAAATAGCTGGCATAATTGGAGCGGATATTCTTGTCATTGGTGGGAAGCTCGGTTACGCCCCACTCGAAGTCCTTGATGGTTCTGAACGATCCTAGCCGGAACGTTCCGTCGATGGTCATGCCCGCCTTGCCGGCCCGGAAGGCGGCCTGGCCTTCATCCATGAAGCCCACCTGACCGATCTTCTTTTCAAGCTGCAGACTGGTGTAGAACTTCAGGGCCTGGACGCCCGCCTCGCTGTCATAGGTGACTTTCTGGTCATTGTCGGTGTAGGGTTCGCCGCCATATTGGCGGATGAGAACCTCGCGCCACCACTGGTGGTCCTGACCGCCCATATCGAGCGTGGAGCCAGCGACGGTGAGGTTTCCGGCCGCGTCATGCTTGGCGATCTTTTCGGCCGCGGCAACAAATTCGTCCAGCGTTTTCGGCGGATTGGCGGCATCCAGACCCGCCTCGGTGAAGAGCTTCTTGTTGTAGAAAAGCGCCAGCGAGCGAACGGCCGTCGGCAGGCCGTAATAATCGTCGCCCCGCTTCATGGCGCTGACGATTGGGAAGAAATCGCTTTCGATCTTGTCATGCGGGAAAGTATCGCTGGGCAGTGGCTGCAAGATGCCGCCGGCTACGAATTTATCCAGCCAGCCGTAGAAGAGCTGCATGACGTCGGGACCCTTGCCGGACATGTTGGCGGCGATGACGCGCGTCTGGTAGTCGGCGTAAGGAAAGGTCACCTGTTTGACGGTAATATCGGGATTGGCCTTCTGAAACTCCGCGATAAGCTCATCCATCGCTTTGACGCGTGTGTCGAAGACATATTGCCAATATTCGATTTCAACCGCCTGCGCGGCGTTGAATGCAAATGTACTGAAACCGGCGACCAAGCCGGCGAACAAAGTTGTCCTGCGCATGTAAGCCTCCATTTCCTCCGTCCGGTCTTCCGGATGCGGAGTGATCGTTCCCTTTATCCGCGCTTTCGCGCGCGCTCATTGATTTGCCGGCAGCGGGATTTTCCTCGTTCTGCCTCTTGCAATCCTGACCCCCCGGTCGCTCTCTACGGTTCTCTGAAGACGGGCGTTTGTCAATAAGATAATTTACTTGAATTATTATATTGCGCTTATCGTCATTTGGACGTTATGAATTTTCTAACGGACGGGAAGTTGAAGAGATGACGGTGCACACGGTGGATGCCTATCCCGTAGCAATCGGAAAAAATCCTGAGCGGAGCCGCGAGCACAACCGGCGAGTCGTGCTCGATATCGTCCGGCGGCACGGCACGCTCGGTCGCGCCCAGATCGCCAAGATCACGCATCTCACCGCCCAGGCCGTCGCCAATATCGTTGATGAGCTTGTGGGCGAGGAGCTTTTGAAGGAACTGGGCCGCCGCCGCACCGGCAGAGGCCAGCCGCCGATACAATTTTCCGTCAATCCGGACGGCGGCGCGACGATCGGCGTGGAAATTGCCGCCGACCATATGGTGACTGTCGGTCTCGATCTGGCCGGCGTATTGCGCACCCATCGTATTACCCCGCTCAAGGACACCACGCCGGAGGCCATATTCAAAACCTTTGCGGCGGAGCATGCCGCAGTTGCCAAAAATGTCGGGTGCCGGCTGCTCGGCACCGGCGTTGTCATGCCCGGACCTTTCGAGATCGAAGGCATGACCTCCGTGGGACCGACGACGCTCTCCGGCTGGGGCGGTATCGATGCCCGCCAGATGCTGAGCGACGCCTGCGGCCAACAGGTCGTGGTTGAAAACGATGCAACGGCCGCAGCCGTCGGAGAGCGCCTGTTCGGCGCGGGGCTGGCTATCCCGAATTTCTGCATGATCTATTTCGGCGTCGGCATCGGTCTCGGCATCATTCAGGACGGTTCGCCCTATCGCGGCGCATTCGGAAACGCCGGTGAAATTGGCCATGTGACCGTGTCGCCGAAGGGAAGACCTTGCCCCTCCTGCGGGCAGAGAGGTTGCCTGGAGGCCTATGCTTCCGTCTACGTGCTCAAGGAGAAGCTCGTCTGCGCCGGTGTTGCGGATACGGAGCTTGACGATCTTGAAGCCCTGTTCAGGGCGGCCAATCCGGTCGTGATGGAATGGATCGACGAGGCCGCTATCCATCTGGCGCCCATGGTTGCGATGCTCGAGAACATTCTCGATCCGCAGACGGTCATTCTCGGCGGCGCACTGCCTGAAATCATCATCAGCGAGATCATTGCGCG
This sequence comes from Rhizobium sp. GR12, assembly GCF_036596185.1. NCBI lineage: Bacteria > Pseudomonadati > Pseudomonadota > Alphaproteobacteria > Hyphomicrobiales > Rhizobiaceae > Rhizobium > Rhizobium sp. GR12. The sequence continues at coordinate 99,106 of NZ_JASXTH010000004.1, forward strand.
GATGGGAAATCTGCCGACTTCGGTCGCGAGCCGGCGGCAAAGGGAATTGCCGCGCGTCATCCACGGCAAGTCCGGACAATTGACGGCAGCGCTCGGTGCCGCCGCCTTGCCGCTGTTCGACATCGTAACACCAAAACTCGAGACGTCTTTGGGCGCCGCAGCGCAGGTGCCCGGCTGAATATTGGAGGAGACCGTCCATGCTTGAACCCCGCGAGCGCATCGAACGGCAGATGGCCGATCCATGGCTTGTGCGCCTGCACCGCAAACTGAGCGCGCTGAAATCCACTGTTACCGTCATGCACACCGGTGCGCATCCGGACGACGAGCAGAACGGACTTCTCGCCTATTTCCGAATGGAACTGGGCATGCGGATCATCATCGCCTGCTCGACGCGCGGTGAAGGTGGGCAAAATGCGCTTGGGCCGGAGCGGCTGGGTGCGCTTGGTGTCATCCGTTCGCGGGAACTGGAGGAGGCCGCCCGCGTCATCGATGCGGACATAAGCTGGCTCGGCCATGGTCCTGAAGATGTCATCCACGATTTCGGTTTCTCCAAGGATGGCGACAGGACGTTTGATCGTTGGGGGCAGCAGCGCATCGTCGAACGGCTGGTGCGTGCCTACCGCAAGGAACGGCCTGATATCGTCATTCCGACATTTCTCGATGTGCCGGGACAACACGGGCACCACCGGGCCATGACGCGCGCGGCGAAAAGTGCGGTCGCACTGGCGGCCGATCCTGCCGCCTATCCCGAGCATTTCTCCGAGGGGCTGAAACCTTGGAAGGTGGCCAAATATTATCTTCCCGCATGGTCGGGCGGTGGCGATACCTATGATGACGAAGTGCCTCCGCCTGAGACGACGCTGACAGTAAATGCGGTGGGCAGGGAGCAGGCAACGGGCGCACAATTTGACCGCATCGGTGAATGGTCGCGTTATTATCATGCGTCTCAGGGGATGGGGCATTGGCCGAAGCGGGCGCAGGAAGTCTGGCCGCTGCATCTCGAACTCTCCAACGTCGCTGGTGAGGAAAGCTCGATCACCGACGGGTTGCCGTCGTCGCTAACCGATCTCGCGGCTTTTCCGGGTCTGGACGCCGAATTGGCAAAGGCGCTGGTTGAGGCCGAGCAGGCAATTGCTGACGCAATCACGGCCTTTCCCGACACGCAGCGGATCACGACGTCACTTCTGACGGCGGCAGCTCTTTTGCAGAAGGTTGATGAGGCCGCAGCCCGGAATTTCAAGGAGTTGCACGGGCATCGGATCACGCGCAAGCGGGCGCAGGTCGATGCTGCTATTCTCACGGCACTCGATCTTTTCGAACGGGCCTATGCCGAGCCGGCCGAGATTGTTCCGGGCGGAACGTCCTCTCTGTATGTGGAGCTCGCCGGCAAAGCGGCTGAATTTGACATTGAAGTCACCCCGGTCCTTCCCGCTGGCGTTTCGTCATCAGTTCAGTCGCGCGGCCAGACGCTGGTTTTCGCGCTTGAAGCTGATCCAGATGCCGTCGTTTCCGGGCTTTACCAGCCCGACTGGAAAGCCTTAGGCGGCAATGGCCATGCCTCGGTGGGCGTTTCCGCAAGGGTTGAGGGCCGGAAGGTTTCGGCCACGTTCGATCTGGAGGAGCCGTTTTTTGTCACGCCCGCGCAGTCGCTGGCGATCTCGCCCGACGCGCTTCTGGTTCCGCTTGGAAACGGGCCGGATACTCATGTTTTTCAGGCGCAGATAAAGGGTGCCGCGGCGCTGCTATCGTTCAGGAATACGGGCGGCTGGAACCTGCGCAAGGCCGGTGGCGACTGGATTGCGGAACGTACAGGCGATGCTGCGGCGGGCCTTGCCCAGATCGACGCGCTCGTTGGTTCGCAGCCGGCTTTCCAGGTCACGCCCATCGCCTATCCACATATCGGCCGGGCGCGGTTTCTGGCGCCTTCCGCTCTGAAAATCCTGTCGCTGGACCTCAAACTGCCGGAGGGCGCGCGCATAGGTTATGTCGGTGGCGGTGCCGACAGGGTCGGTTCATGGCTGTCTCGCATGGGGCTGGATGTCACCGAACTGGATGCGCACGCGCTTGGTGGTGATCTCTCGTTCTTTACGACGATTGTTGTCGGCATCTTCGCCTTCGGCATCCGCAAGGATCTGGCTGCGGCAACGGAAAGGCTTCACCGCTTCGTCGAAGAGGGTGGCCATCTTGTCACGCTCTATCACCGGCCGACCGACGGATGGAACCCGGAGACGACGCCGGTTAGGCGACTCGAAATCGGCAAGCCTTCCCTGCGCTGGCGCGTGACGGACCCGCAGGCGGAGGTGACGGTGCTGTTGCCCGATCATCCATTGCTTGTCGGCCCCAATACGATCAATGCTGCCGACTGGACGGGCTGGGACAAGGAGCGGGGGCTGTATTTCGCGTCGCGTTGGGATGAAGCCTACGAGCCTCTGCTTGCCATGCACGATATCGACGAACAGCCTCTCAAGGGCGCGCTGGTCTCGGCGGCCATTGGCAAGGGGCGGCATACGCATACGAGCCTCGTGCTGCACCACCAGATGGACAAGGTGGTGCCGGGGGCGTTCCGCCTCATGGCAAACCTTGTGCAACCCGCGTGAATGGCGAAGACCAGAGTGAAAAACAGGAAAACCCGCGCGAAACCGATGCTCGCGCGGGCATCGGTTGGCTGCTCATGGATATGGCCCTCGTTTCGGGTGGAATGACGGCCCTCGTCAAGGCGCAGGGCGTTACCTATCCGGCATTCCAGCTCGTCTTCATCAGAGCGATGATCGGCCTGATCTTCATCCTGCCGCTCATCTGGCGACACAGGATGGAAATGGTGCGCGTCAAATATCCCTGGCGCAATATTTTCCGGATCTGCTGCAACGCCATTGCACTCACCAGCAACTTTGTCGCCATCACTTTGCTGCCGCTCGCCACCGTCAACGCCGTCGGTTTTTCCCGGCCGCTGGTGACGATGGCGATGGCGGTTGCCTTTCTCGGCGAAAGGGTGAGCCGATATCGCTGGGTTGGCGCCTGCCTCGCATTTGTTGGCGTTCTTGTTGTCATTGGGCCGGGCGGCGCGGAGATTAATGCAGGCGTGCTCGTCGTCCTCGTCTCGGTGGTATTCGGTGCTCTGGCGGTGATCCAGACCCGGGCGCTCCGGCAGGAGAACACCACTGTGATGATGGTGTTCTACACGGTCGGCCTCGCCGTGATTACTGCCGTTCCCGCGATCTGGACATGGAAGCCAGTCGCGCCGCTCGACTGGGGGCCATTGCTCGCCATCGGCCTGCTCGCACAGCTCGGGCAATATTGCTTCCTGCGGGCCTATCGCATTGCCGATGCGAGTGTGCTCGCACCCGTCGGCTATCTGTCGATCCTGTTTGTCACCGCTGTCGGGTTCTTCCTGTTTGACGAGGTGCCCGAAGCCCGTGTCATACTGGGCATCGCGATCATCCTCGTTTCTTTGCAGGCAACCGTGCTTGCGGAGTATCTTTTGAAGACGTTGCGCCAAAAACGACGTTAGCGGGCCAGAACCCGGAGCCGGACCCAGTTCAACACCGAGGATCTGACACGATCGTAAAAGGAGCGGGCGTAACGCACATATCGCATGATCCATGCGAACCAGGCATAGGTGAGGAGCTTCTCCCGACCCGCGTGATAAATGCGCTCAACGATCAGGAACGTGGCGAGATGGGCGAGGATCGTCAGGGCGAGTCCTGTCTTGACCGCACCTTGTGCAATGAGGATCAGACCGATGATTTTCATGGGCTCGGCGATGGCGAATGGCACCGCAAGCAAAAGAAGAATCGCCAGACGGGGTAATCTGCTAATCCGGTTTTCCAGTCGCCTGATGAATGTCAGTCTGGATATGGCCTTGATGATCGGTCGATAGAGCGGGCGGAAAATACCATCGAGGATCAAGGCGAACACGATGAGTGCCCGAATCGGAAAGATGAGGATCATCCGGATTTTGTTCTTCATCTCGGCCGGTCTCCAGAAAGTGCCGCAAAGTCATCCGTTCTTAGTCGCCTGAAACGTGGCGAAACGAAGTTTCCGAACCCCGTTCAATTCTGTCTAACACTCGCATACATGCCGGTGGTACGGAATTCACTTGGATTGATGCCGTAAAGCCTGCGGAAGACTTTGGAGAAGTAGTTCGGATCCTCGAAGCCGCACAGCACGGAAACTTCCTTGATCGGGATATTTCCGGCAGTGGTGAGAAGCTTGGCTGCCCGCCGTAACCGTCGTTGCAAAACGAATTCGGCTGGCGGCAGTCCTTCGCTCGCGGTGAAGATGCGGGAGAAATGCGCGCGGCTGAGGCCGGCGACGGCGGCGAGATCGCTGACGGAAAGACGTTCGCCGAGATGCCCGTCAATATAGCTCAGCACCTGCTGCATGGTGCGATATTCGCCGCCGAAGGAGGGGTGCGAGCCGAAGACATCGTCATAAAGCGTCATCGCCGCCTCATAGGCAACGGCGGAGGCCGCACCCGGTGTTTCCGCGCCGTTGACGAGACGTGAGCAACATTCCGCGAGATGATCGACGGTCTCCGGCTGGAGCTTCAGGATAGGGCCGGTGACGGAGAGAATATTGCGATGAATGCGCAAAGCTTCCTCGCCATTCATGGAGATCCAGAAAAACTCCCATTCCTTGCCCTCTTCCAGCCAGTAGCGGTGGTTGTGGGGGATGAGCAGAAGCAGGGTCTCGCCTGGCTTCACCACATAATGACGGTTTTCGTAACGCAGGTTGCCCTGTCCGGCGATGCAATATTGCAGCACGGTGAACGGCGTCTGTCCGCGCCTTCGCCCGTCCCAATCGTAATTGCCGTCACGGCGGATTTCATAACCGCTGCTGGTGGGCATGGTGTGCAGGGTCTGGCGGCCGCGCGGTAGAGAAACCGTGCGCATGCCCGGTCCCTGATCGATCAAATCGCGAAGCACAAAATTACCCATTAAAGCATAATCCTTCTCTGGTCCTATCCGTCATTATACGCATAATCTCGATCCGAGGAGACAGCCAGCGGGATTTTGTTGCCGAAATTTTTGGGAGGAGTGCCGGTTTTACGGGATTCTTACGGGTATTTTTCTGCAGCGCTATTTTACGATCCTTCGGCCCGTTTCACCCGTTCGATTTGCAATAGAGGTGGCGTCATGAGTTTCAAAATCGCTATAATCGGCGCCGGCAGCGTCGGATTCACGAAAAAACTGTTTACCGATCTTTTGTGCGTGCCGGAGTTTCGCGACATCGAGGTCGCACTGACGGATATCAGCCAGCACAATCTCGATATGATCAGGGCGATCCTCGACAAGGTCGTTGACGCCAACGGTTTTCCGGTGAAGGTGACGGCGCATACCGACCGCAGGCGCGCGCTTGAAGGGGCGAAATATATCATCAGCTGCGTGCGGGTCGGTGGCCTGGAGGCCTATGCGGACGATATCCGCATTCCTCTGAAATACGGGATCGACCAGTGCGTCGGCGACACGATCTGCGCCGGCGGCATTCTCTACGGCCAGCGCAACATTCCGGTCATTCTGGATTTCTGCAAGGATATCCGCGAGGTCGCGGCACCCGGCGCAAAATTCCTCAATTATGCCAACCCCATGGCCATGAACACATGGGCCGCCATCGAATATGGCAAGGTGGACACGGTTGGTCTCTGCCACGGCGTGCAGCATGGGGCCGAACAGATTGCCGAAATTCTCGGCGCGAAAAGCGTTTCCGAACTGGACTACATCTGCTCCGGCATCAACCACCAGACATGGTTCATCGATCTGAGGCTCAATGGCCGCAAGATCGAAAAGGATGAGCTGGTGGCGGCTTTCGAGGCGCATCCGGTTTTCTCGCAGCAGGAGAAGCTGCGCATCGACGTGCTGAAACGCTTTGGCGTCTATTCGACGGAAAGCAACGGCCATCTGTCGGAGTATCTGCCGTGGTATCGCAAGCGGCCGGATGAAATCGCCCGCTGGATCGACATGTCCGACTGGATTCACGGGGAAACCGGCGGTTATCTGCGCCATTCCACCGAGACACGGAACTGGTTCGAAACGGAATTCCCACAATTTCTGGCGTCTGCCGACAAGCCGATCGATCCGACGAAGCGCTCGAATGAACATGCCAGCCACATTCTGGAGGCGCTGGAGACGGGGCGTGTCTATCGTGGCCACTTCAACGTCAAGAACAATGGCGTCATCAGCAATTTGCCTTCCGATGCGATCATTGAATCGCCCGGTTTCGTGGACCGTTTCGGCATCAACATGGTCTCGGGCGTAACCCTGCCGGAAGCCTGCGCGGCCACCTGCATGGCCTCCATAAACGTGCAGCGCATGTCGGTGCATGCGGCGGTCAGCGGCGATATCGATCTCTTGAAGCTTGCAGTGCTGCACGATCCGCTGGTGGGCGCCGTCGCCACGCCGGAGGAAGTCTGGCAGATGGTAGACGAAATGGTCGTCGCGCAGGCGCGCTGGCTGCCGCAATATGCGGATGCCGTGCCGGCGGCGAAGGAGCGCCTTGCAAAATCAAGTGTCAAGACCCGCGACTGGGCGGGGGCTGCGCGCCGAAGCGTGCGCTCCATTGAGGAATTGCGGGCCGAAAAGTCGGCGTTGAAAAAGGCTGTTTGAGGAAAGAGCATGGAAACAGGCCGGCGGCGGAAGGGAGTTCGCCGTCGGAATTACCGCGATCACACAGGGTGGGTGGTCGAAGAGCTGCCATTTGGGAGGAATGACGATGCAACTTCAACGCAAGATCGGTATCATCTCGGCACTGGGTCTCGGTGTTTCGATGATCGCACTCAGTGCGAATGCCTTCGAGACCACCACGCCGCCGGAGCCGCCGCAATTTCCGGCTGAAGGCAAGATCAATTATGTGGCGCGGGACTCGATCCTCGAATTCAAGGCGCTGCCGAACTATAGCGAGCCTGACTGGGTCACCGAGAAGTTTGAAAAGACCGGGAAGCTGCCGCCGCTCAAGGAACGCCTGCCGGAAGAGCCGCTTGTCTACAAGACCGGCAACATGCCCGATGGCGTTGGTCTCTATGGCGATACCATGCGCCATGTGGTGGGTGGCCGCCCTGAGGGCTGGAATTACATTGCCGGCCAGAGCCAGGGCTGGGGCGGTATCGATATCGCGCTTTCCGAATGCCTGACGCGCACGGCGCCGCTGTTTCAGGTGGATGCCAAGGATACCGAACCGCTGCCCAATCTGGCCAAAAGCTGGGAATGGTCGGAAGACGGCCATAAGCTGACGATGCATCTGGTCAAGGGTGCTAAATGGTCGGATGGCGAAGCCTTCAATGCCGATGACGTGATGTTCTACTGGGAGGATGCGGTTCTCGATCCGAATGTCTCGCCGCTCGGCGGCGGGGCGTCGCCGGAGGCTTTCGGCGAGGGCACTACGCTCAAGAAGATCGACGACTATACGGTGGAATGGGCCTTCAAGAGCGCCTTTCCCAAGCAATATCTCTACACCATGGCCTATCCGAGCTTTTGCCCGGGACCATCGCATATTCTGAAGCCGCAGCATCCGAAATATTCCAAGAACACCTATAACCAGTTCAAGAATGCCTTTCCGCCGGAATACATGAACATGCCTGTCATGGGCGCCTGGGTGCCGGTGGAATATCGCCCCGACGACATTATCGTGCTCAGGCGCAATCCCTATTACTGGAAAGTCGACGAGAAGGGCCAGCAGCTGCCCTACCTCAACGAACTTCATTACAAGCTTTCCACCTGGGCCGATCGCGATGTGCAGGCCGTGGCGGGATCGGGCGATTTCTCCAATCTCGAGCAGCCGGAAAACTTCGTCGCATCGCTCAAACGCGCCGCCGATCCGAATGCTCCGGCACGTCTTGCCTTCGGGCCGCGCCTGATCGGTTATAATCTGCAGATGAACTTTTCCGCCAATGGCTGGGGCAACCCGGACGAGCGCGGACAGGCCGTTCGTGAACTGAACCGCAACGAGGTGTTCCGCAAGGCCGTGACCTCCGCCATCGACCGCAAGGCGATCGGCGATTCACTCGTCAAAGGCCCCTTCACGGCGATCTATCCCGGTGGAGTTTCCTCCGGCACCAGCTTCTATGACCGCAATTCCACGGTCTATTACCCCTTCGACCTTGAAGCCGCCAAGGTCGCACTTGCGGAAATCGGCCTGAAAGATACCGATGGCGACGGTTTCCTGAACTTCCCGAAGGAGACGCTTGGCGGCCGTAACGTCGAGATCATTCTTCTGGTCAATAATGGCTACACGACGGATAAGAGCCTTGCGGAAGGCCTCGTCGGCCAGATGGCGAAACTCGGCCTGCGCCTCGTCATCAACAGCCTCGATTCCAATCAGCGAGACGCGGCCCATTATGGCGGTCAGTTCGACTGGCTGGTGCGGCGTAATTCCACCGAGCTGTCGTCGGTGGTGCAGAACACCGAGCAACTGGCGCCCGTTGGCCCGCGTACCAGCTGGAACCACCGTGCGCCGGAAGGCAAGGAACTGGATCTGATGCCGTTCGAAAAAGAGATGGCCGATCTCGTGCGCAAGTTCATCTCCTCGCAGGATAATGCCGAGCGGGCGGAACTGATGAAGCAATATCAGAAGGTCTATACGCAGAACCTCTACACGATTGGCCTCACCGAATATCCGGGCGCGCTGATCGTCAACAAGCGCTTCTCCAACGTGCCGCAGGGAACGCCGATCTTCATGTTCAACTGGGCCGAAGACGCCGTCATCCGCGAACGCCTGTGGGTCGCGGCCGACAAACAGGGCAAATACGAACTTTATCCCCAGCAACTTCCCGGCAAGCCCGGCGAGGGTGGCCCGATCAACTAGAACTCCTCCCGGAGAAAACCTGGTACCGGTCGCGCGTGAAGCGCGGCCGGAAACACACGGCCCGCCCAAACGGAGGAAAACCGTTCGATGCTGAGATTCCTGACGATACGCATAGGCTCCGCCATTCCAGTGCTGTTGATCCTGAGCGTGGTGACGTTCGCCATCATCCAGGCGCCGCCCGGCGATTATGCCGACTACATCCGTTCGCAACTGATGAACCAGGGCGGTGCGTCGTTCGAGCAGGCGGAAGCGCAGGCGCGGGCCTACCGTATCGAACACGGTCTCGATAAGCCGCTCGTCGTGCAATATTTCAACTGGATCAGTGGCATCGTCACACGCGGCGATTTCGGCTACAGCTTCTATTACAACAAGCCGGTCGCCGATGTGGTTGGCGAACGCCTGCCGCGTACCATTGCACTGGCGCTGGTCTGCCACATCCTCGCATCGCTTCTCGGCATCGGTTTCGGCATCTGGGCCGCCACAAGGCAATATTCCTGGATCGACAATCTGCTATCGACCGTCGCCTTCCTCGGCATGACCATTCCGCGTTTTCTGATGGCGCTGATCCTCGTCTACCTGATGGTGTTTCATTTCGACGTGTCGGAAATCGGCAGTTTCTTCTCACCCCAATATGGCGGTGCGCCGTGGTCGTGGGCGAAATTCGTCGATCTCGTCAGACATGTCTGGCCGGTGGTCGCCATCGCCGTCTTCGGCGGGCTGGCCTATAATATGCGGGTCATGCGCGGCAACCTTCTGGATACGCTGAACGCGCAGTATGTGGAGACGGCACGCGCCAAAGGACTTTCGGAGGGCGCCGTGATCCTGCGCCACGCGGTGCCGAACGCCGTGCATCCGCTCGTCATGTATCAGGGTGTCGTGCTGCCCTATATGCTGAGCGGCGAGATCGAAACGGCGATTATCTTCGCGCTTCCGACCGTCGGTCCCGCCATTGTCGGGTCCATGGCGGTGGGCGATGTCTATGTCACCGCAACCTTCATGATGGTGCTCGCCGCCACGCTCATCATCGGCAATATCGTCGCTGACATGCTGCTCGCCATGCTCGACCCGCGTGTGCGCGAATTCGGGAGGGCTTGAGATGGTGGCAGTTGACGAACTCAAGAATGAAACGGCCGTCGCACCGAAGCCCGAGCGTGGCGTTCAAGGCAATGAGAGCTATCTCGCACTCGTATGGCGGCGTCTGAGACGCTCGTTCACCGGTATGGTGGGGCTGGTGCTTGTGGTGCTTTTGATTACGATCTCCGTCTTCGCCGATTTTTTCGCGCCGATGAATCCGCTTGAAACCCATGACAGTTTCTCGCCGCCGCAGGTGGTGCATTTCTCCGACAGGGACGGCAATATCAGCCTTTTGCCTCGGGTCTACGCTACGGCGGAAACGGACGAACTCGATCCGGTAACATTCCAGCCCATTGTCGGTCCCGACTATGACAACCCCGTCCATCTCGGCTTTTTCGTAAAAGGCGCAGAATACCGGCTGCTCGGTCTCATTCCGGCAAACCGTCATTTCTTCGGCTCCACCGATGGTCAGCCGGTGCATTTTCTCGGCACCGACAAGTTCGGGCGTGACGTGCTGTCGCGCGCTATTTACGGCTCACGCATCTCGCTGGCCATCGCGCTCAGCGTCGTGACCATCGTTACCGTCATCGGCACCAGCGTCGGGCTGATATCAGGATATTTTGGCGGCCCGTTGGATTCCTGGGTACAGCGTTTCGTAGAAGTCGTTCTGGCCTTCCCGCAATTGCCGCTCTATCTCGCGCTGACCTCGCTCATCCCGGTCACTGCGCCAACCACGGTCTTTCTCGTGTTCGTCGTCGGTGTCATGTCGGCGCTCGGCTGGGCGCAGATGTCGCGTGAGGTGCGCGGCAAGACGCTGGCGCTGGCGCGGATCGATTATGTCCGCGCGGCAATTGCCGTGGGGGCTACGGATCGGCGCATCATCTTCCAGCACATCCTGCCGAATGTGATGAGTCACGTCATCGTCGCCGTCACCCTGCATATCCCAAGCGTTGTGCTGCTGGAATCCTTCCTCGGTTTCCTCGGTTTCGCGGTCAAGCCGCCGCTGATTTCCTGGGGGCTGATGTTGCAGGATACGGCCACGTATTCCGTCATCGGTTCCTATCCGTGGATTCTCGCCCCGGTCGGTTTCGTGCTGGTCACCGTTTTCGCCTTCAACGCGCTGGGCGATGGCCTTCGCGATGCTGTCGATCCCTATTGAGAGGAGCGTGCCATGGTTGCTGCACAAAAGAACGCCTACGCGCCCGCCATCCGCTTCGATGCCGATGATCGAAACGACGACGCCATCATCGACGCGCGCAACATCGCCGTGACCTTCAAGGTGGAGCACGGCACGGTAGAGGCGGTGAAGGATATCTCCTTCCAGCTTTACCGGGGAGAGACCATCGCCATCGTCGGCGAATCCGGCTCGGGAAAATCCGTCACGGCCCGCACAATCATGGGGCTCTTGACGAAGCGGGCTTCGGTTTCGAAATCCGCGATCGTGCGTTTCAACGGCGACAATATTCTGAAATTTTCGGGCCGCCAAAGGCGGGCGCTACGCGGCAATCGCATCTCGATGATCTTTCAGGAGCCGATGAGTTCGCTGAACCCGATCTACACGATCGGCAGCCAGATCGTCGAGGCGATCCGTGTTCACTCGAAACTGAGCAGGAAGCAGGCTGAGGCGAGGGCGCTCGATCTTTTACGGCAGGTGCAGATACCCGAGCCGGAGGCGCGGCTGAAGCAATATCCGCATCAGCTTTCCGGCGGTCAGCGGCAGCGCGTGATGATCGCTATGGCGCTCTCCAACGATCCGGACGTGCTGATCGCCGATGAACCGACCACCGCACTCGATGTCACGGTGCAGGCGCAGATCCTCAATCTCATTCGCGACCTTCAGAAAAAACGCGGCATGGCCGTGGTGCTCATCACCCATGACCTGACGATCGTGAAGCAGTTTTCCGATTACGTCTACGTCATGCAGCATGGCGAGATGCGCGAGCACAACACCACGCAACGGCTGTTCGAAGCGCCTAACGATCCCTACACGAAAAAGCTCCTTGCCTCCGAGCCGCATGGCACGGCCAGACCGCTGCCGGAAAATTCCGGCGTCCTTCTGACGGCGAGTGGCGTGCGTGTCTCTTTCATGATGCGGTACGGCGGGTTGTTCAAACCGGAGCTGAAGGAACTCATAGCCGTCGACAGTCTGGGGCTCACCCTCAATCGGCATGAGACGCTGGGGCTCGTCGGCGAATCCGGTTCCGGCAAGACGACGTTCGGGCAATCCCTGCTGCGGCTGAACGAGCCGGTGGCAGGCGACATCATATTTGATGGCGAGAAGGTCAATGGCCGCTCCCGCGCTGAAATGCGGCCTTTGCGGTCACGCATGCAGGTCGTCTTTCAGGATCCCTTCGCCTCGCTCAATCCCCGCATGACCATCGGCCAGATAATCGAGGAAGGGCTGGTCATCAACAGGCTCGGCACAAACAAGGCCGAAAGGCTGGAGCGGGTGCGCGACGCGCTGGAGGCGGCCGGCATGCCCGGCAGCATCCTCTCGCGTTTCCCGCATGAGTTCTCCGGCGGCCAGCGCCAGCGCATCGCCATTGCGCGTGCAGTTGCGCTGGAGCCGGAATTCATTCTGCTCGATGAGCCGACCTCCGCGCTCGACCTTTCCGTCCAGGCGCAGATCATCGATCTGTTGCGCAAGCTGCAGGACGAGCGGGGCTTAAGCTACCTGTTCATCTCGCACGACCTGAAGGTCGTCCGCGCGCTCTGCCACCGCGTCATCGTCATGCAGCGCGGCAGGATCGTAGAGGAAGGCCCCGTCGAGGACGTGCTGACCCGTCCGAAAACCGAGTACACTCAGCGGCTCGTCCGGGCCGCCTTTGAAATCGCATGAATGCCAAATGCCGGAGGTAGAAATGGCAAGAGATCCCAAGATCACATTTATCGGCGCAGGTTCCACGGTGTTCATGAAGAACATCATCGGTGACGTGCTGCAACGTCCGGCCCTTTCGGGCGCCAACATCGCGCTGATGGACATCAACCGCGAAAGGCTGGAAGAAAGTGCCATCGTCGTCAACAAGCTGATTTCGACGCTGGGGGTGAAGGCGAAAGCCGAGACCTTCACGGACCAGAAAAAGGCACTTGCCGGTGCCGATTTCGTCGTCGTCGCCTTCCAGATCGGCGGATATGAGCCCTGCACGATCACCGATTTCGAAGTGCCGCGCAAATATGGCCTGCGCCAGACCATCGCCGATACGCTGGGTGTTGGCGGTATCATGCGGGGCCTGCGCACCGTGCCGCATTTGTGGAAAATCTGCGAGGACATACTGGCTGTGTGCCCCAACGCGATCATGCTGCAATATGTCAACCCGATGGCGATCAACACCTGGGCGATTGCTGAAAAATACCCGACGATCCGTCAGGTCGGGCTGTGCCATTCCGTGCAGGGCACGGCCATGGAACTCGCTCACGATCTCGATATTCCCTATGAGGAAATCCGCTATCGTTCGGCCGGTATCAACCACATGGCGTTTTTCCTGGAGTTCGAACACCGCCAGCCTGATGGCAGCTACAAGAACCTCTATCCCGATCTCGTGCGCGGCTATCGCGAAGGCCGCGCACCCAAACCGGGCTGGAACCCCCGCTGCCCCAACAAGGTGCGTTACGAGATGCTGACCCGGCTCGGTTATTTCGTTACCGAAAGCTCCGAGCATTTCGCCGAATACACGCCCTATTTCATCAAGGAGGGACGTGAGGACCTGATCGAGAAATTCGGCATTCCGCTCGATGAATATCCCAAGCGCTGCATCGAGCAGATCGAGCGTTGGAAGGGGCAGGCGGCGGCCTATCGTTCGGCCGAGAAGATCGAGGTCAAGCAATCCAAGGAATATGCCTCCTCCATTATCAATTCGGTCTGGACCGGCGAACCATCGGTGATCTACGGCAACCAGCGCAACAATGGCTGCATCACCTCGCTGCCGGCCGATTGCGCGGCAGAAGTACCTTGCCTTGTCGACCATAACGGCGTGCAGCCGACCTTCATCGGCGAATTGCCGCCGCAACTGACGGCGTTGATGCGCACCAACATCAATGTGCAGGAGCTGACGGTGCGGGCGCTGATGAGCGAAAACCGCGAGCATATCTTCCATGCGGCGATGATGGACCCGCATACGGCGGCGGAACTCGATCTTGACCAGATCTGGTCCCTCGTGGACGACCTTCTCGTTGCACATCGCGACTGGCTGCCGGAATGGACGCAGGTGGAAGTGAAGCGGGCGCGGGCGGTGTAACCCGATCTTCGCCAGACCTGTTGACAGACGAAAGGCCGTGGGTTTCATCCACGGCCTTTTTTTGGTGTCGCCTATATCGCCCATGTCCGCAGCGGAGGCCAGTTTTGGGTCCATTTCCGGATGTGTTAAATTAATTGTGTTCGGTAAGGGTATGTTCGCCTTACATGAATACCCTTATGAGGGCGGGTGTAAGCGGCCATGTTCAGGAGTAGCAAAAATGAATATCGCACGTCTGTCGTTGGCAGCCATGATCGCCCTGGTCGCGACGCCGTCTTTTTCTTCGGAAGATGTGGCCTCGGAAACGAGCGAGGCGATATTCGGTTTTGGGGGCGCTCTCACCACGCAAGATATGCTGAAAAGCGCGGCCCTCATTCCGGTGCACTATGAGAGAAACGCCATTCTGGGGGGCGGTTATCAGTTTTATCCCTATCGCATCGGCAATGTGAAACTGGGCGGCGAAATCGGGGTTGCTGTCAGGTTTGGCAAAGGCTTCACCGGCGAAGTTTGGGCGGGGCCTGTCGCGCGCTATGATGAGATCAGGTTTGGGGAGCGGCTGTTCATTACGCCAGGCTTCACTGCAGGCTTGAGCCTCGTGACGGATGCGCAGCCGGGTCGTGAGCGGGCGGAGGAAATCAAGGATGACGGCAATGCCAATGCCCTGTTTTATCTCGGCCCGGAAATCAACGTGTCCTTCAGCGAGGATTCCTCGACGGAATTCTTCTGGCGGCTCCACCATCGTTCAGGTGGTGGCAAGACGCTGGGCAATATGAAGGGTGCGACGAATGCCAATGTGTTCGGCGCCCGCTACAAGTTCTAGGGGCCGGGGCGCGTGAAGCTCCTGCGATCTGACTGAATTTGCGCCATGCTTTTTGTTTTCCTGGGAACCTCAGACGCCACCCTTGCGTCCAGCGCATGGGTGTATTGCCTTATTCTGTCTGTTCATTGGGCACGGCAAGGTCCATATAGGAGCCATTGAAGGACGCCGGAACGAAAACGTTACTGACGTCGCCAACACCTTGAAAGGGTTATGTCATGAACGTTACACGCAGCTTCAACAACTGGCGCAAATATCGTCAGACCATCAACGAACTGGGCCGCATGAGCACCCGCGAACTGCATGATCTCGGTATCGACCGCAGCCAGATCACAAGCGTCGCACGCGCCGCTGTCGGCAAATAATCAAGGCGATATCGTCGCTTTTGAATGCCTTAACGCCCGCTTTGCGGGCGTTTTTGTTTTTGGCGAACCGCAGACGCTTTCGTGTCTCCTCGGGACAGGCCCGGCATTAGGCGGCTGCACATCTCGTATTGACGTTTTGGGTCGGGAAATTCGCCATGCGCTTAGTGCATGTCTGGGCTGCAAGCTTGTGCCTGTGAAATGCGCAGGAAGATGGTATCTTCCAATCATCGAAGCGGATGTACCTCCTCCCACATCCTTTCGGTAATGCGGGCGATCCTACTCCTCCTCCCAGGGGTTGCCCCAGGGACAGCGGTTTCCTCCTCCCATATCGCTGTTCATTTTTTCAGAAAGCCTGCCGCACCTCCTCCCGCGGCAGGCTTTTTTGTTTTCAGCACCAAGTCCTGCGCTCGGGCGTTTGTTTCACTTTTTCATTCAGGAAACGGCTCAGTCAAAAACCATCATGCCTATGGGGATTATGGCGCGCGTACCCGCGAGCCGTGCAAGCGCGTAGGCGAGGCATTGTTCCACGGCATCCTGCGGTACGGGTTTGGCAATCACACCCGCGCCGATGCCGAGATTGAGGACGGCTTCCGGATTTGCCGTCATGAAAATCACCACAACGCCGTGATCCTGCGAAAGCCGCCGCCCGATCTCGGGGCCGGTCCGGCCGTCGGCAAGATTGACGTCAACGAAGGCGATATCGGCGTGGCTACCCATTGCTACTGCCTCGTCCAGCCGGTTGGCGATGCCTATGACATTCGCTTCCTCTTCCGCCTGCAGAATGGAATCCTCGATATCCATGGCGATGAGGAACTCGTCCTCCACGATCAGTACGCGCGGTTGTGCCGTGTGGAAACCCTGTTCGATTTGCAAGACGTCTGCGGCCATATACCTGCCTCCATTCCATGCGCTTTAGCGCGGCTGGCAAGCAAACACCTGTCGACGCAACTCGTTCCAAAGTGAGATAAACATGGTGAATGGAGTGTAAACGACATGGCTTTTCGGCTATCACCTGTGAATAGCGAAGCAGTTGATTCGGTTTGGTTTTCATCCGGGGAAGGGGTCGGAGACAGTCGCCGCAGCGCATCTTCGCCCTGGAGCACGAGCCTTTTACCGTAAACGGCCGAAAGGCTCACTGCAAATTCAAAGCGTTACAGCGTCCTTCATTCGCCAGGAAGGAAGCGCCGGAACGTCGCCGATCATTCGAGTGCCGAGGTCAAAAAAACGGCGCGAGACCCTATGAGTTTAGAAAGAGAATAAAACGATGACCCAGTCTCCGCGCGCTCCGATCGCCCGCAACACGCCCAATATCGCTGTCATCGGCGTTGGTGGCGGTGGCGGCAACGCAATCAACAACATGATCGCCGAGGGCATCAGCGGTGTTGATTTCATCGCGGCCAATACCGATGCGCAGGCGCTGAAGAAAACCAACGCACCGAGGCTCGTGCAGCTTAGCTCCGAACTGACCGGTGGGCTGGGAGCGGGGGCGGACCCGGAAGTCGGCCGGCAGGCGGCGATCGATTCGCTCGATGAGATCATGGATCACCTGAACGGTTACGACATGTGCTTCATCACCGCCGGCATGGGCGGCGGCACCGGCACGGGCGCTGCACCCGTCATTGCGGAAGCCTGCCGTGCGAAGAATATCTTGACCGTTGGCGTGGTCACGCTGCCGTTCAGCTTCGAGGGTGCGCGCCGCATGCGCGCTGCCGAATACGGTTTCGCGAACCTGCTCAACACCGCCGATACCGTCATCGTCATCCCCAACCAGAACCTTTTGCGCATCGCGGATCTAGGCACCACCTTCGAAAACGCCCTGAAGACGGCCGATAAAGTTCTGTCGCTCGGCGTGCGCTGCATCACCGATCTCGTCCTGCGCGAAGGTCTGGTCAATCTCGATTTCGCCGATGTGCGTTACGTGATGAAGAATGGCGGGCGCGCGCTTATGGGCACGGCGCAGGCCAAGGGTGCAAAACGCGCCTCGGAAGCGGCAGCGGCGGCCATCGCCAACCCGCTGCTCGGCGAGCCGTCGCTGAAGGATGCGCGCGGTGCGCTCGTTGCCATCTCGGGCGGCAATGATCTGACACTATACGAAATCGACGAGGCGATGACGCTGGTGCGCGAGGCTGTCAGCGAGGAGACCGACGTGGTGATGGGCGCCTCCTTTGATCCAACCCTGGACGGTGCTTTCAAGATTTCCGTCGTGGCCACCGGTCTGCGTAACTGAGACCCAGTCCTCAAGTCGGTGCTGTTGAACGCGCCTACGTCGCAAATTGAATGGTTGAAGCCGTCGCGGGTAATTTTCGCGACGGCTTTTTGTTATTTTTGAACAATTATTCCGCCATTCGAATTGGCAGCGCCGCGACGCGGCGTTGATAACAAAAAAATATAATAGTACTCTTTATGTCGACAAGAGGGATTTGGTTATGACGGATATAATTGCTTCTGCCGAGCGTAAGCGTGGCTCCGGCGTGAAGATGGTCTACGATCTGCTGCGCGACGAGATTCTCGATCTGGTCCTGCCGCCCGGCAGCCCCATCGACGAAGTGCAGCTTGCCGAACGGTTCAAGATGTCACGGACACCCATTCGCGAGGCGCTGGTGCGACTTTCGGGTGAGGGGCTGATCGATACGTTGCCGAACCGCTCGACCATGGTGTCGAACATCGATTTCCTCAACATGCATACCTATTTTGATGCACTGGTGCTGATGTACCGGGTCACGACGCAGTTGGCTGCCCAATATCACCGCTCCGAAGATCTGGCGGAAATCCGCGCTCATCAGGCGGAATTCGCCGTTGCGGTGGAAGCGCAGGATGCGCTGGCGATGATCTCTACCAATGCCGCACTTCACCTTTCCATCGCGGAAGCTGGACGAAACCCCTATTTCACCACGCTGTTCAAGCGCCTGCTGGATGAGGGGCGGCGCATTTTGCGGCTCTACTACCAGTCCTATGATGACCGCCTGCCGAAGCGTTTCGTTGATGATCATAACGAGATGATTGCGGCGATTGCCGCGCGTGACACCGCCCTTTCCGAAAAACTGGCCCGCGAGCACGCCGAACAGATCGTGCAGCAGGTGCAGAAATTGCTGGTACGCAATGAGCGCCTGGAAATAAAGCTGTAGCCTGTCGAATTCTTGTCGACAAATAAAATACAATATTGTAATGTCCTTGTCGAAAGGGTGGCGCGGACGTGCGTCCATTCCCGAAAAACATGTCCTTAGGAGCTAGTAATGACGGCCAGCATTTTTTCCGGCGTGATTCCCGCGTTGATGACCCCCTGCAAGGATGATCGCACACCCGATTTCGACGCGCTTGTCCGCAAGGGCAAGGAACTGATCGCCGACGGCATGTCGGCCGTCGTATATTGCGGTTCCATGGGTGATTGGCCGCTTCTGACGGACGAGCAGCGCATGGAAGGCGTGGAGCGTCTGGTGAAGGCTGGCATTCCCGTCATCGTCGGCACCGGCGCGGTCAACACGGCGTCCGCAGTCGCGCATGCCGCCCATGCCCAGAAGGTTGGTGCAAAGGGTCTGATGGTCATTCCCCGCGTTCTCTCCCGCGGTTCGGTCATTGCCGCCCAGAAGGCGCATTTCAAGGCCATTCTTGCGGCTGCTCCCGAAACTCCTGCGGTCATCTACAACAGCCCCTATTACGGTTTCGCCACCCGCGCGGATCTCTTCTTCGCCCTGCGTGCCGAACACAAGAACCTCGTCGGCTTCAAGGAATTCGGTGGTCCGGCGGATATGCGTTACGCCGCTGAAAACATCACAAGCCGTGATGACGAAGTTACCCTGATGATCGGTGTCGATACCGCCGTTTTCCACGGCTTCGTCAATTGCGGCGCAACCGGCGCCATCACCGGCATCGGTAATGTTCTGCCGAAGGAAGTCATCCACCTTTGCAAGCTGTCGCAGGCCGCCGCCAAGGGCGATGCGGATGCCAGGCACCGTGCTCTGGAACTGGAGCAGGCGCTGGCCGTGCTCTCCTCCTTCGATGAAGGCCCGGATCTGGTTCTCTATTTCAAGCACATGATGGTGCTGAAGGGCGACGGGGAATACACGCTGCACTTCAACGAGACCGATGCTCTGAGCGACAGCCAGCGCGGTTATGTCGAGACGCAGTTCAAGCTGTTCAACAGCTGGTACGCCGACTGGAGCAAGCTTCCGGGCGCGGTGCAGGCCTGCAAGGCAGCCTGATTACTTTCTGCAGTGAAAAGGCCCGCGCTTGCGGGCCTTTTTGCGTATTATGACGCTTGATTGCTCTCTTCCGTCGTGCCGGACTTGATCCGGCATCCAGCCACGGCGCGTCTGCGCCGTGAAAGGAGTCTCTCGCGATCAAGGACTTGATCGCGCTAGACCCCGGATCAAGTCCGGGGTGACGGAGTGGGATGCTACGAAGCTGCAAAAAGGCGGGGTAACTTTGTCATCCACACGGCCCGCAGTCGCGGGCTCTTTTTATTTCCGCACCCAACACGGTCAGGAGATCGCGTCCAGTCCCTTTTCCAGCAACCGGTCGAGCCCGGCTATTTCGGCGGCAGTGAGAGTGATGCCTTCGCTTTCGGAGTTGGCGCGGGCGGTGAAGCGGCGGCCGGAGGGCAGGCGGGCGCCCTGGCCGATGATGGCGTCGAACAGGATTTCAGCCCGCTGGAAGGGATCGCCGGGGCGGCCCTTGGCGAAGGCTTCCGGGGAAAATGCAACTATCAGCTCCCCATGGAACGGTGCAAGCGCCGTGGTGCCAAGATAATCCAGCACCTCGGGGCTGGTGAGGTCGCCGATCATGATACCCGCGAGAAGCTCGATCATCGTGCCGATGGCCGAGCCCTTGTGGCCGCCGAAGGGAAGCATGGCGCCGGCAAGCGCAGCCTCCGGGTCGGTCGTCGGGTTGCCGTCGGCATCCATTGCCCAGCCTTCGGGCAAGGATTTCCCCGCACGCCGGTGCAGTTCTATCTCGCCGCGCGCCGCAACAGATGTCGCAAAATCAAAAACATAGGGGGAAGTGTCCTTGCGAGGCCAGCCGAAGGCGAAGGGGTTGGTGCCGAGCAGCGGCTTGCTGCCGCCCGTTGGGGCGACGGTGGAATAGCTCGGACACATGACGAGGCCCGCTAGACCGTTTGCGGTCAGCCCTTCGACTTCCGGCCAAAGCGCCGAGAAATGCGTGCAATCATTGATGACGAGCGCGGCGATGCCTGAGCGTTTCGCCCGTTCCACCAGAACCGGCAGGCCAAGCTCGAAGGCGGGGTTGGCAAAACCACCGTTGGCGTTGACTTTCACAATGGCCGTGCCGTCGTCCTCGGCCACTTCCGGTATCGCGTCGGGTTTCACCTTGCCCGCTTTGACGGTGCGCAGGGCGCCTTCGATGCGATAGATACCGTGCGACTTGCAGGCGTCCCGTTCGCCGGCGACTATAACGCGTGCAAGCGCTCCCGCCTGTAAGGCATTCAGCCCCGCCTTGCGGAAAATCGCCTCGACCCGCTCCAGAAGCCCGTCGATTGTCAGGATGGTGGTGTCGCTCATCATAGTCCTCCAATATCAGGCTCGCACACTTTGAATACATAAAGTATACAAAGGCTAATCGATTGCAACTCGTCTTTTCGGCATCTTGCCTGAAGTGAGCGTCGGCCCAGATCCCGTCATTTCATTCTTGCGGGGTGATAGCGTTGCGGGCGCAGGCGCCACGAAATCAGGCAAAGATCGATCCAGCGGCACCGCGCCGACCGCTACCTGGTAACGGCGACGGCAAGAGCAGGGAAAATAGATCGACCCTTAATATCAAGCAGTTGATCTGCGGAGCTTGCGTGTCGCAACAATCCGTTCGCAAACGCAAAAAATTCTTTTTGTATACTAGTTGTATTTTTAGGTTGATTTATAGCTCCCGTGGGGAAATAGTGACCGCGCCTTCAACGGCAGAGCAATTCTGGGAGCAAATCAACAATGAAAAAATCGATCATCGTCGCCGGCCTGCTGGCCGCCGCTTTCGCTATCACTCCGGCCAAGGCCGACAAGCTTGACGACATCATTTCGTCCGGCACGCTGCGTTGCGCCGTCGTGCTCGATTTCCCGCCCATGGGCGCGCGTGATGACGCCAATAATCCGATCGGCTTCGATGTCGATTATTGCAACGATCTTGCCAAGGCGCTCGGCGTCACGGCTGAAATCGTCGAGACGCCTTTCCCCGAGCGCATTCCGGCGCTGATGTCCGGCCGCGTCGATGTCGGTGTCGCTTCCACCTCGGATACGCTGGAGCGTGCTAAGACGGTCGGCATGACCGTGCCTTACTTCGCCTTCGAAATGGCTGTCACCGCCAACGACAAGTCCGGCGTCAAGTCCTTCGAGGACATGAAGGGCAAGACCGTCGGCGCGACTGCCGGAACTTTCGAAGCCATTGCGCTCGAAAAGACCGTCAATGAATGGGGCGTAGGTGAGTTCCGTCCCTACCAGACGCAGGCAGATGTTTTCCTCGCCCTCAGCCAGGGCCAGATCGACGCCACCGTGTCCACCTCGACCGTTGCGCAGGCCAACGTCAAGACTGGCAAATTCGCCGGCATCTCGGTGGTCGGCAAGGCGCCCTATGACATCGACTATGTCGCGCTCTTCACCAACCGTGACGAATACGGCTTCATCAACTACCTGAACCTCTTCATCAACCAGCAGGTTCGCACCGGTCGTTACGCCGAACTCTATGAGAAATGGGTTGGCGGCGAAGTTCCCTCGCTCACCGTCAACGGCGTTTATCGCTGATCAGGATTTTTCGTAAACGGCGCGGTCGACATGACCGCGCCGTTGATCGTTTCTGAAAGGTGAGAGCGTATGTTCAATTACACATTCCACTGGAATCAGGCGCTGAAGGCTTTGCCGCAGCTTCTGGACGGTGCGGTGGTGACGCTGCAGATCGCCATTCTGTCGATGGTGATCGGTCTTTCCTTCGCTATCGTGCTGACGCTGTTCCGGCTCTCCGGCAACCGCATTCTCAGTGCTTTCGCCGCCGTCTGGGTGGAGATTGCGCGCAACACACCGGCGCTGTTCCAGATTTACATGGCCCATTTCGGCCTGGGCAATTTCGGCATCCACCTCAGCCCCTTTACGGCGCTTCTGGCCGGCATCGCCTTCAACAATGCCGGTTATCTGGCGGAGAATTTTCGCGGTGCGCTGAAGGCCATTCCGGACACGCAGACGCGGTCCGGCCGTTCGCTCGGCATGACGTCGATGCAGACCTTCCGTCTCATCATCCTGCCGCAGATGCTGCGTGTCGCCTTTCTGCCCGCCACAAACCAGATGGTATGGGCGATCCTGATGACCTCGCTCGGCGTCACGGTCGGCATGAATACGGATCTTGCCGGCGTCACGCAGGCATTGAACGCCCGCTCGTTCCGCACCTTCGAATTTTTTGCGCTCGCTGCGGTCATCTATTACGTGATCGCCAAAATCGTCACCCTCGCCGCCAGAATGCTGGCCTGGCGTCTGTTCCGTTACTGAGAGAGGTGCGCCATGTTTGAAACCGCTCTCACCTGGAGTGATCTCGCCTTCCTTGCCAAGGGTGCGGGGATGACACTTGCCGTCACCGCCGTCGCCGTTACGGCAGGCACCATCATGGGGATCATCTTCGGCGTCATCCGTTTCCAGCTCGGGTCCTACTGGTCCCTGCCGCTGACCTTCGTGCTGGATATTTTCCGCTCCGTACCGCTGCTCATCCAGCTGGTGCTCGGCAACGCATTCCAGTCGATCGCCAAGCTCGGCTGGCCGCCATTCACTACTTCCTGCGTGGTACTGTCGCTTTATACGGCGGCCTATTGCACGGAGATCGTGCGTGGCGGCATCGGCGCCGTTCCGTCCAATACGCGACGCGCCTGCCGATCACTGGGCATGACCTGGTCGCAGGACATGCGCTACATCGTGCTGCCGCTTGCGACCCGCGTGTCGCTGCCTTCGTGGATTGGCCTGACGCTCGGCGTCATGAAGGATTCTGCGCTGGTGCTGTGGCTCGGCCTTATCGAGCTTCTGCGCGCCTCGCAGATCCTCGTCACCCGCCTGCAGGAACCGCTGACCATTCTTATGATCTGCGGCGCCATCTATTTCCTTATCAGCTTCCCCATCGCCCGTTTCGGCGGGTATCTCGAAAGACGGTGGTCCCCCAATGATTGAGATCGAAAACGTCCGCAAATCCTTCGGCCCGCTGGAGGTTCTGAAAGGGATCAACTTGACCGTCAACAACGGCGAGGTTGTCACCATCATCGGCGGTTCCGGCTCCGGCAAGTCGACGTTACTCACCTGTATCAATGGCCTTGAGCCGATCGACAGCGGCAAGATCGTCATTGACGGCACCGAGGTGCACGCCAGATCGACCGACCTCAACAAGCTGCGCCGCAAGGTCGGCATCGTCTTCCAGCAATGGAACGCCTTTCCGCATCTGACGGTGCTGGAAAACGTCATGCTGGCGCCACGCAAGGTACTGGGCATCTCGAAAGAGCAGGCCGAGGAAATTGCGGTCAAACAACTGACCCATGTGGGGCTGGCAGAAAAGCTGAAGGTCTATCCCAACCGCATGTCCGGCGGACAGCAGCAGCGTATGGCGATTGCGCGTGCGCTCGCCATGTCGCCGGAATATATGTTGTTCGATGAAGTCACCTCCGCGCTTGATCCGATGCTGGTGGGGGAAGTGCTCGATACGCTGAAGATGCTGGCCGACGAGGGTATGACGATGATCTGCGTCACCCATGAAATGGCCTTCGCACGTGATGTGTCGAACCGCGTCGCCTTCTTTCATCAGGGCGTGATGGCGGAAATCGGCACGCCGGATCAGCTTTTCGGTGCGCCGCAGCATGCCGAAACGCAGAAATTCCTGTCGAGCGTGCGGTAATGCCTGCAAACGACGTCATCGTCATAGGGGCCGGTGTTGTCGGCCTTTCGGCGGCAATCGCGGCGCAGACGCGCGGTCTTTCGGTCACTGTCATCGATCGCGAAGGTCCGGCGTCGGGCGCATCCGCAGGGAACGCCGGTGCCTTCGCTTTCACAGATATCCTGCCGCTCGCATCGCCGGGCATTCTCTGGAAAGCGCCGAAGTGGCTTCTCGATCCTCTCGGTCCCCTCAGCGTGCCGCCGGCCTATGCGCTGAAGATCGCGCCGTGGATGTTCCGTTTCTGGCGGGCCTGCGCCGCCTCCAGGGTAGAGCATTCCACCGCTGCCCAGACGGCGCTGATGGATCTTTCGAAATCCGAGCTGGAACCCTTCCTCAAAAAGACGGATACGATCGCCATGCTGCGCAAGGAGGGCAACCTTCAGGTCTATGAAAGCGAGGCAGAATTCGAAAGCTCGCTTGCCGGCTGGAAGGCGCGCGAGCGGCACGGCATCGAGTTCCGGCATCTCAACGCCGAGCAGATGGCCGATATACAGCCTGGCATCGCGCCGCGTTTCACCTGCGGCACGTTTACACCGGGCTGGCATTCCATTGCCGATCCGAAGCTTTATACGCTGACCCTTGCCGAGCATTTCCGCACCATCGGTGGTCGTTTCGAGCGCCTCGACATCGCAGCGCTCAGACCGCTGGAAGATGGTATCGAGGTGGTGAGCCATGACGGGCGAACCCGCAAAGCCGGCAGGGTCGTGCTGGCGGCGGGTGCTTTTTCGCATCGCATCGCCCGTTCGCTTGGGGAAAAAATTCCTCTGGAAACGGAACGGGGGTATAATACCACACTTCCGTCCGGTGCCTTCGATCTGCGCACACAAGTGACCTTCGGTGGTCATGGTTTCGTCGTCACGCGGCTTTCTACCGGCATTCGCGTCGGCGGCGCGGTGGAACTGGGTGGGCTTGAACTGCCGCCAAATTTCACCCGCTCGGAGGCGCTTCTGGCCAAGGCGGCGAGCTTCCTGCCGGGCTTGAAAACTGAAGGCGGCAAACAATGGATGGGTTTCCGCCCATCGCTGCCGGACAGCCTGCCGGCGATCGGGGCGGCGCGGCACACGGCGCGCGTGGTCTACGCTTTTGGCCATGGCCATCTGGGGCTGACGCAATCGGCGGGCACGGCCCGCATCGTCGCCGATCTTCTGACGGGGCAAAAACCCGTCATCGATATAAGGGCATTTTCGCCGCAACGTTTCTGACGGGGATTTTCAATGTCTTCTTCCGTTTCGACAACAACCGTTCCTCAGGCGCGCAGCATCTTGGCCGGTGCGGCTGAAGGCGCGGTGATTGCCACGAGCGAGGCGCTGAGCTTCTGGGGCGGGGTCGATCCCGCCACCGGCAAGGTTATCGACGTGCACCACCCGCTGCACGGCGTCCGTCTCACCGGCGGCGTGCTGTTCATGCCGTCGAGCCGGGGCTCCTGCACCGGTTCGGGCGTGTTGCTGGATCTTATCGTGACGGGCCGTGCGCCCTCGGCGCTGGTTTTCTGCGAGGCCGAAGACGTACTGACGCTCGGCGCGCTGATTGCCGCCGAAATGTTTGGCAGGCCTTTGCCGGTGCTGCGCCTCGACGCGGAGAGTTTCGCCCGGTTTTCTCAAGCCGCTCATGTCCGTATCGATGAAAAGATCATCGAGGCCGATGGCGTTTCCCTCGTAATCGCGCCGTCGGCGACGGCACATCTCGATCTCAAGGGTGATGATCGGGCAATGCTCGAAGGCCGCGACGGCATTGCCGTGCAGCAGGCGATGCGGATCATCGTCGCCATGGCCGCCCAGCAGGGAGCATCAGCGCTTGTGGATGTCACGCAGGGCCATATTGACGGCTGCATCTATGCCAGCCCCGCCAATCTCACTTTCGCGGAAAAAATGGCGGAGATGGGCGCAGGCGTGCGTGTGCCAACGACGATGAACGCCATTTCGGTGGACAAGGCAAACTGGCGGACGCAGGGAGTGCCGGAGGATTTCGGCGATCCGGCCGCAAGGCTGGCGGATGCTTATGTGCGCATGGGTTGTCGGCCCACCTTCACCTGTTCGCCTTACCTGCTCGACAGCGCGCCGCAGGCCGGCGACATGATCGCCTGGGCGGAATCGAATGCGGTGATCTTCGCCAATACGGTTCTCGGTGCGCGCACCGCCAAACATCCGGATTTTCTCGATCTGTGCATTGCGCTTACGGGCAGGACGCCGCTTTCCGGCGTCTATCTGGAGGAAAACCGCCGCCCACAGCGCATCGTTGATGTCGCTTTGCCACAGGGCATAAACGACGCCTTCTGGCCGCTCGTCGGTTATCTGGCCGGCAAGGTTGCACCCGATTGCATTCCACTTTTGCGAGGTCTCAGTGCTGCCAATCCTTCGCGGGATGATCTGAAGGCGCTCTGCGCCGCCTTCGGTACAACGTCCGCCGCTCCGATGCTGCACATCGAGGGCGTGACACCGGAAGCCGGGCTGGCTCCGAATGAGACGGCTGACACCGTCATCATCTCGCTTGCCGATATGGCCGCCGGCTGGTCGCTTCTCAATGAGGGGCCGGAGGATGTGCAACTCGTCGCCATCGGCAGCCCGCACGCCTCGCTGGAGGAATGCCGCGCGCTCGCGGCTGCATTCGCCGGTCGCAAACGCCATGCGAATGTTGCCGTCATTGTTACCGCCGGACAGCAGGTCATCGACGCAGCAGAGCGGGACGGCACTTTGCAAAGCCTGCACGACAGCGGCGTGCAGGTATTGCCTGATCTCTGTTGGTGCTCCATCTCCGAACCGGTCTTTCCGACGAAAACCCGCACCCTGATGACCAATTCCGGCAAATACGCCCATTACGGTCCCGGCCTCAGCGGCCGCGCAGTGCGCTTCGGCAGCCTTGCCGAATGCGTGGAAAGTGCGCTGACCGGCCGTGCTGTTTCCCGCCTTCCATCCTGGCTTTCCTAGAGCGCGTACAGACACGCGCTCTATCTTTGGTTTCATTCATTTTCCGGACGTAAAACCGCTACGCACTTTTACTGGAAATGCTCTTGAGGAGATTTAGATGCGCAGTATCAAGACCGTTCACGTCATCTCGGCCCATGCGGAAGGTGAGGTGGGGGATGTGATCGTCGGTGGCGTCAAGCCGCCGCCGGGCGAGACGATCTGGGAACAGAGCCGGTTCATCGCCCGCGACGAGACCCTGCGCAATTTCGTGCTGAATGAGCCGCGCGGCGGTGTGTTCCGTCACGTCAACCTTCTGGTGCCGCCGAAACATCCGGATGCGGATGCCGCCTTCATCATCATGGAGCCGGAAGACACGCCACCCATGTCCGGCTCCAACTCCATCTGTGTTTCTACCGTGCTGCTGGATGGTGGCATCGTGCCGATGCAGGAGCCGGAAACCCATATGCTGCTGGAAGCGCCGGGCGGGCTCGTGAAAGTGCGTGCCGAATGCCGCAACGGCAAGGCCGAGCGCATTTTCGTGCAGAACCTGCCGAGCTTTGCCGCGCGGCTGGGTGTCGAACTCGAGGTGGAAGGTCTTGGTGTTCTCAAGGTCGATACGGCCTATGGCGGAGACAGCTTTGTCATTGTCGATGCCGAAGCGATGGGCTTTAGCCTCAAGCCTGAAGAGGCGCATGACATTGCCCGCCTCGGCGTGCGCATCACCAATGCCGCCAACAAGGCATTGGATTTCGATCATCCCGAAAATCCGGACTGGCGGCATTTTTCCTTCTGCCTGTTTGCGGGCAAGGTGGAACGCTCCGAAGAAGGTCTGCGGGCAGGGGCGGCCGTGGCCATCCAGCCGGGCAAGGTGGATCGCTCGCCCACCGGTACGGCGCTTTCGGCCCGCATGGCAGTTCTGCATGCGCGCGGAGAGATGAAAGAGGGTGAGACGTTGACTGCAGTGTCACTGATCGGCTCGACTTTCACCGGCCGTATTCTCGGAACGACAACAGTTGGCGACCACCTGGCCATTCTGCCGGAAATTTCCGGTCGCGGCTGGATCACCGGCATCCACCAGCACATGCTCGATCCTTCCGATCCCTGGCCGGAAGGGTATCGACTGACGGATACATGGGGTGCGCGTTAAAGCGCAAGAAATCTCGCATGAGCGGGCAAGCTCGCGGCTCACGGCTGACCTTGCCCCCTCAATCCGCCGCCGCGATCTTCTCCCCGGCAGGGAGAAGGCGAAAGGCGCACCCACTCGCTAATGGCGTATGCTGTACCTGCGGCCGATCAACCGCCAGCCCGCTTCGTCGTCTCGCGCACAATCAGCTCGAACCCGACATCTACGCGTGCACCTTCGGGAACGGCAGCGCCTTTTTCCGCTTCCAATATGGAAAGCAGCAATTCACCCGCCTTGCGGCCGATCATCTGGGCGTCGACCCTGATTGTCGAAATCGCCGGATAACATTGCCTGCCTATGTCAAAGTCGCCAAAGCCGAGGATGGAAATGCGTTCGGGCACATGAATGCCCCGTCGATGGCACTCCATCAACGCGCCGACAGCGGAAATATCCGAGACTGCGAAGATCGCCTCGACATCCGGTTCCCTCGCCAGCAGCGAGCCGAGCGTTTTTGCCCCGTGGTCATAGGAAACGGGGGCGCTGCCTTCGCGGATGATGAGGTCGTCGGCAATGCCGGCTTCGCGCAGCGCTGCACCAAAACCGAGGAGGCGGCTTTCGCCGCGCCAGTCCTTCACATCCCCGTCAGCGCGTGAACCGAGCGCGCCTATCCTAGTATATCCAAGTGATATCAGGTACTTGGCGGCGTTTCTTCCCACTTCGTAGTTGGAAAATCCGACCGCGTGGTCGATGGGATGTTCGGGAACGTCCCAGATTTCCACGATCGGAATGCCGGCGCGCATCAAAACTTCGCTCGCCATCTTGGTATGTACGGTTCCAGCTACCACTATGGCGTCAGGGCGGCGCTCCATCATGGTGCGGATGACGCGCTCCTCCTCCTGCAAATCATACATCGTATAGCCGATCAGCAATTGGTAGTCGGCGGCCCGGAGCGCATTGGCAAGCCCTTGCGCGCTGTCGGCGAAGTTGGAGTTGGTGAGCGTCGGCAGGATGGCGGTGATGAAATTGGTACGACGGGAGGAAAGCGATCCGGCGATTCTATCAGGCACATATCCCAGCTGCTCGATGGCTTTCATCACCTTCCGGCGTGTGTCTTCAGACACCAGCGCCGGATCGGCCAACACCCGCGAGACGGTCATCTTGGAGACGCCCGCGAGTTTGGAGACATCGCTCATGGTTGCTTTTTTTGACGTGACTAACGCTGCGGCCAAGGGCGTGCGCTCCACCAAAGCATGTCTCCCTAAATTCGAACCGGTTCAGGACAAGACATACACGAAGATATCAAGGGAAAGCACGCCGCATGATTACGCATCAGTGCGGCGTGCACCGGATTTATGCGATGCGGCTATAGACGAGGTGATAAAAGCGCCCGTCGCACATGCTCATCATCTCATCCGTCAGCGCCCGGCCTTCCAGCCTGACCGGGGAAACCAGCGCTTCTTCGACGGCTTCCATGGAGGGATAGTCGATTTCCTGGACCATGATGATATCCGCTGCGTCCGGGTCCATGCGGTCTGTGCGCATTACCCGCACGGCCTGCGCGTTGGGCATACGTTTCCAGACCGGCAGAAGTTTCTCCTCCACGATCCGGAAAAACTCCTCCTCCCGGCCGGTGTGGATCTTGCCTTCAAAAATTGCCGAGCGCGTATACATGGTTTCCTCCCGAATGAATGCCTGATGCAACAGATCTGTAGATCGGACTTGCAATGATACCGATAACATGCATTATTGATCCTGCCAAGAACGTGAACTGGTGTCGACAAGAGGAAAATCGATAACTGGTGAAAATCATTGAATTTCGTTGAAAATTCCAACGATTTTTGACTTTTGCGTCTCCTTGGGAGGAGTTTTTTTAAACCGCGTCAAAATGTTATCGAGAACATTTTTCGGTTTTGGCAAGGCCGCTGTTCCCATTCGGGCAGCCACTAAAAGGTTGGAGGAGAAACCATGAGCATTTCCAGATTTTTGAAGAACATGACCGTTGCAGTCGGTGTTGCCGCCGCTACGCTTGCTGCGTCGACTTCGGCTTATGCCGTTTCACTCAGCGAGATCACCGCGCGCGGCAAGGTCAAGATCGGCGTCCTTACCGGTGCGCCGCCGATGGGCATGGTGGATGAGAAGGGCAATCCTTCCGGATACGACGTGGATGTTGCCAATCTGATCGGCTCCTATCTGTCGCTACCGGTCGAACTCGTGCCGCTGACGCCGCCTGCGCGTATTCCGGCCCTTCAGACCGGCAAGGTCGATTTCCTCGTTGCGACGCTTGCGCCAACCGGCGAGCGCGCCAAGACGGTCATGTTCACGCAGCCCTACAGCGCGTTCAACATGGACATCATTTCCGGCAAGGACCAGAAGTTCGAAAATCTGGAGAGCCTGAAAGGCAAGCGCGTTTCGGTCAATCGCGGTTCATCGCAGGAAACCGCGCTGCGCAAGGCCAATATCGAAGGTCTCGAAATCGTCGTCTACGAGGATGATTCCACCAGCGCGCAGGCTCTGCTTGCCGGTCAGGTGGATGCCGTAGCGCTGCCGTCCACGGTTGGTGAGGCAATCATCAAGCAGCGCCCGGAAGCCGGTCTGCAGGTTGGTTTCACCTTCTTCCAGCAGGGTAACTCCATGGCGACGAAGCTTGAGGATCTCGAACTGCGTCAATGGCTGAACACCTCCATCTACCTCATGAAGATGTCGGGCGATCTCGACCGTATTTCCGTGAAGTGGACCGGTCGTCCGCTGCCGCAATTGCCTAGCTTCTGATTGAGCCTTTCAACGCGCCCGCCGGAACGAAAGCTCCGGCTGGCCGGGAAATGTCAACGGAGTGACGCATGTCCTATACATTCCAATTCGGCGCGCTCGCCCAATACCAGAACGAGATTCTGAACGGCATATGGCTGACGATCAAACTGTCGGTCCTCTCCATCGTGCTCGGCTGCGCTTTCGGCATTCTTCTAGCCTCGCTGCGCTCCATCAATGGCGGCATCGTCCGCATCATGGTGGATGCCTATGTGGAGGTGATCCGCAACACACCGTTTCTGGTGCAGCTTTTCATCGTCTATTTCGGTCTGCCGGGTCTCGGCTTCCGGGTGGGGGCGGAGACTGCAGCACTGATCGGCATGACGATCAATCTCGCCGCCTATTCCACGGAAATCATCCGCGCCGGGATCGAGGCGGTGCACAAGTCGCAGATCGAGGCGGGTGAAGCTCTGGGTTTCACCAGGTACCAGATCTACCGTCACGTCATCATCGTGCCGGCCATTGCCAAGGTTTACCCCTCGCTTTGCAGCCAGTTCGTGCTGATGATGCTGGCATCGAGCATATGCTCGGCCATTTCCACGCATGAGCTTGCGGCCGCCGCAGCCTTCGTGGAATCGCAGACCTATCGCTCCTTCGAGGTCTATATCGTCGTCACGCTCATCTATCTTGCGCTGGCGCTCAGCCTGCGGCTCATCCTTGCCCTTGTCGGCATGTGGCTGTTCGGCCGCCGCGTGGCGCGCAAGACGATGACCGCTTTGCCGGAGGTGCAGTCATGACTCTTCGAACATTCGGCTGGAACGAGTTTGGCTTCCTGCTCACCGCCCTGCAATGGACCGTGCTTCTGACGATCATTGCGCTCATCGGCGGCGGTATTGTCGGTTTCCTTATCGCGCTTGCCCGTACCTCCAATCTGAAGGCGCTGCGCATCGCTGCCGGCACCTATATTCAGGTCATTCAGGGCATTCCGGTGCTGATGATCCTGTTCCTTTCCTATTACGGCCTCAGCCTTGCCGGACTGGAACTGCCACCGCTGATCGCTGCCGGCGCGTCCATGACGATCTATACGTCCGGTTACCTCGCCGAAATCTGGCGCGGCTGCATTCAGGCGGTGCCGAAGCAGCAATGGGAAGCGTCGGAATCGCTGGCGCTGACCCGTGCTCAGCAATATCGCTACGTCATCCTGCCGCAGGCGATCCGCATTTCCCTGCCGCCGACCGTCGGTTTCGCCGTTCAGGTCGTCAAGAATACGTCCATCGCATCGATCATCGGTTTCGTCGAACTGGCGAGAGCGGGGCAGCTCATCAACAATGCCACGTTCCAGCCGTTCCGCGTCTTCGTCGCGGTGGCCGTGCTTTATTTCATCGTCTGCTACCCGTTGTCCCAGCTGTCGCGTTGGCTGGAAAGGAGGCTTCATGCCGGAAGTAATCGTTGAAAACGTTCACAAGAGCTTTGGCGCTCTGGAAGTCCTGAAAGGCGTGTCGCTGACGGTCGGTCGCGGAGAAGTCTTCGCCCTCATCGGCCGCTCGGGTTCGGGCAAGAGCACGCTGCTGCGCTGCATGAACGGACTGGAGAAGATCAATTCGGGCCGTATCGAGATCGCTGGTCATGCGCTTGGCGACGATGCCAAGGCGCTGCGCAAGCTGCGTACCGATGTTGGCATCGTTTTCCAGAGCTACAATCTTTTCCCGCATCTGACGGTTGGCGAAAACATCATGCTCGCCCCGCGTATCGTCAAGGACGTGGCGAAATCGGAAACGAAGGACATTGCCCGCGAGGTTCTGCAACTTGTCGGCCTGTCGGAAAAGTACGATTCCTATCCAGACCAACTTTCCGGCGGTCAGCAGCAGCGTGTGGCGATTGCCCGTTCGCTCGCCATGCGGCCGAAGGTGATGCTGTTCGACGAGGTAACCTCGGCGCTCGATCCCGAACTGACGGAAGAGGTGCTGACGGTTATGGAAAACCTCGCCAAAGGCGGCATGACCATGATCCTCGTCACCCATGAAATGGCCTTTGCGCGGCGCGTCGCAACCGAAACCATCTTCATGCATAAGGGCAAGATTTGGGAGCAGGGCCGCTCAGTGGAGCTTTTCGCCAATCCGCAAACGCCGGAACTCCGGCAATTCGTCAAGGCCGATGTGAGATAAACCACCGGCGCAAAGGAAGTTCAATGACAACAGAAATTTTGCAACTGTGCCCGCTCATCCCGGCACTGGAAGAAGAACTCGCCCAGCGCTTTGCCGTGCATCGCCTGTTCGAGGCTACAGATAAAGCCGCCTTCCTTGCCGAGAAGGGGGCGTCGATCCGTGGCGTTGTCACCGGCGGCCATATCGGCCTGCCGGTGGATATCGGTGCGGCTCTCCCCAAGCTTGAAATCGTCGCCATCAATGGCGTCGGTTTCGACAAGGTCGATCTGGCTGAAGCGAAACAGCGCGGTTTCCGCGTCTCCAACACGCCGGATGTACTGACAGCCGATGTTGCGGATCTGGCGCTCGGCCTCGTTCTGGCGCAGGCGCGCAAGCTGCCGCAGGCGGACCAGCATGTGCGCACGGGCCAATGGCTGAAGGGCGATATGGGGCTTTCCACCCGGGTTGCCGGCCGCCGTTACGGCATTTTCGGCCTCGGCCGCATCGGCCAGGCGATCGCCAAACGACTTGAAGGTTTCGACGCGCGCATTTCCTATACCGCCAGAAATCGCCGTGATGTTCCCTACGACTATTTTGACAGCATCGAGGCGCTGGCCGCCAGTTGCGACGTGCTGATCATCGCTGCCGCCGCCACCGCCGAGACACGCCATATCGTCAATGCGGATGTCCTGAGCGCCCTAGGACCCCAAGGCGTGCTCGTCAACGTGGCGCGTGGTTCGCTGGTGGACGAAAAGGCGCTGGTCGAGGCCCTTGCCAGCGGCAGGATCGGCGGCGCAGCACTTGATGTCTTTGAGGATGAACCGCGTGTTCCGGGAGCGCTTTTCGCTTTCGACAACGTCACGCTCGCCCCACATGTCGGCAGCGGCACACACCAGACACGGCGGGCCATGGCCGATCTCGTTCTCGCCAATCTCGATGCGCATTTCGCTGGCAAGACCTTGCCGACGCCCGTCGCGTGACAAACCCAAATATGATGCAATAGAGGCGGACGGCGCCCGTGTTTTTTCGGTGCCGTCCCTTTCGCACTATCCAGCCGCTTATCGGCGCGGCGGCAAAAGGCTGTATTACTCCGCAATCTTTCCAATGTTCACATTTATATAATACGTATAGTCCTACTATTCTGCCTTCTTATGCAGTAATGAGGCGGATAGGTGCGTTCCAAAGGCCCGAAGACATCCTTGCAGAACCGGCCGCCGAGAACGAAACCCGGCGAGGCTGTCGTGTCATCCGTCATTCCCGTAACGGGCGAAAATCCTCACCCGTCCTACCGGCATACCCTTCTGGAAGCGATGATCGACCATGTGCCGGATTTCATCTATGCCAAGGATCTGGAAGGCCGTTTCCTCTTCGCTAACCGCGCGATCGTCGTCGAAAACGGCTTCGACACCGTCGAGGAACTAATCGGCCTTACCGACTCCGATATTCACGGCGATGCGGCGCACCTTGCCGGCATTCCGGAGACGGAGGCGCGGGTGATGCGCACCGGAGAGCCGGATCTCGGTTATGAGGAACGCGCCATGCGCGGTGAGATCGACCGCTGGCTGATGATGTCGCGCGTGCCGCTGAAGGACAAGGCCGGCAACATTATCGGTGTGGTCGGCGCCTCGCGGGATATAACCCAGAAAAAGGCCTCGGAGAGACTGCTTCAGGCGCAGGCGCGTATTCTTGAAATGATTGTCGCGGCGGCGCGTATCGAGGATTTTCTCGTGGAGTTCGTCAAGGCCATCGAAAATCTCGCCACCGGGTTTGCCTGCGCTGTTCGGGTGTTCGATGCGGCGGCTGGCGAACCCTCGGTCTATACCTCACCGGCGCTTGCGCCGCATGCGGAGCTGGGAGCGCTTGTTTCCAGCGCCACTGATCCCGGGGACCTCACTCCTCCGGAAGATCATATTGCCTTCAGTTTCGACATTCCGGCCAGCGAAGGCAAGGCGCACGGCTTTGTCTGGTGCATGCTGGCGGGCCGTGAGCCGGATGCGGCGCTTTTTGAGTTTATCGGCGCTGCGGCGCGTATGGCGGGTCTCGCGATAGACCGTAAACGGGCAACGGAACATATCGCCTTTCTCGCTGATCACGACATGCTGACCCGGCTGCCCAACCGCCGTTTTCTGGATACGAGGCTGCCTGAAATACTGGCAGCAGCGGGTAAACAAGGGCGGAAGATTGGCATCGGCTTTCTCGATCTCGATAATTTCAAGCAGATCAACGACACGCTGGGCCACAGCATCGGCGATGCGTTGCTGTCGCAAACGGCCGAGCGCATCGCGCGCAGCGTTGGGCGAAAAGATCTTGTGTTGCGGGTGGGCGGGGATGAATTCGTCATCATTCTGGAGAACCAGAAGGAAGATTTCGAAAGCCGCCTGCAGCGCATCCGGGCGGCGGTCTCGCAGCCGTTGCGTCTCGGCAATTACGACATCAAGGTCACATGCAGCATAGGCATGGCCTTTTTCCCGGAGCATGGGGAAACGACGGCGGAAATCGTCGCCGCTGCCGATCTTGCCATGTATGAGGCCAAACACAATGGGCGCAATGGCATCGCCACCTTCACGCCGCGCATGGCGGATGACCTGAGGAAAAAGTTCACTCGTATCGAGGAACTGCGCAAGGCGGTGGAGAAGGACGAACTGGTGCTGAATTTCCAGCCGCAGGTGGATCTTCTCACCGGGCGCATCAGCGGCGTCGAGGCGCTGGTGCGCTGGCAGCATCCGGCGGAGGGCCTGCTGGGTCCTGCGGAATTCATCGGGCTTGCCGAAGAGACCGGCCTCATAGTGGAGCTGGGGGAAAATATTCTGAGAAAGGCCTGCCATCAGGCGCAGGCGTGGGTTGCAGCTGGCCTGTCCCCCGTCAAAATGGCGGTCAATATTTCGCCAAGGCAGTTTCAGAGCGGGCTTGTAGAGCAGATCAAGTCGGTGCTGAAGGAAACCGGTCTTGCGCCATCCCTGCTGGAAATCGAAATCACGGAGACCCTCATCATCCAGGATGTGGAAACATCCGTGCGGATCATGCGGGCCATCAAGGAGATGGGCGTCAGCCTGGCGCTGGACGATTTCGGCATTGGTTATTCCTGTCTTGGCATGCTCAAAACCTTTCCCTTGTCATGCCTGAAGATAGACCGGTCGTTCCTCACCCACCTGCCGGAAAAAACCAAGGACAGCGCCATTGTCTCCATCATGATCCAGCTTGCGGGATCGCTGGGTATCGATGTCGTCGCCGAGGGCGTGGAAACCGGCGAGCAAGCGGCATTTTTGCGCGCCGCCGGTTGTCCCTATGGACAGGGTTATTATTTCAGCCGCCCGGTGCACGCGGAAGCGATCGGCGGCATGCTGGCGAACATGACGGCATTCCCCACCGGCTTGTCCAGCGATATGCAATAGGCCCGCCCTGGCGGCCCATTATGCTTGGACCGGCTGGGGTGAACTGGCGGCGCCATCGCTTTTCTTCACATCCATTCTTGCAATGAGTGGGCCGTTGCTGCTGAATATGACATCAAGGCGACCGACAAGCTGAAGATCACCCCCTGCTTCCAGTGCTACGGCAGAGACGGTCTCGTTTCGTTCGACGAGTTCTCGAGCAACGACGCCTGGAAGGCTGGTCTGACGGTTGACTACAAGATCACGGACGGTCTCACTGTCGACGTAGACACCAAGCCTGAAGCTTGGATAAACGGGTGAGTAACTAGCTCCAGTCAAAATAACTGACATGACCTCAGGTTTGCTCCCGGTCGCTCCAGGCCGGGGGGTGTTTCGGGCGAAAGAGTGAGGGCGCTTTTGTCAACAATGTCATTGCAGGTACCGCAGGCGTGTGATGCGTCGACCGTCTTCGAGAGGCGTGGTTGCCGTGTCGAGCGCGAAACACCGGAACCGGCGGCCGGCTTCCTGTGCGTTCACTCCGGAGGGTTTGCGACAAAGCCCGCCTCGCTCTAGTGTCCGCTTTCGCACCGGCCCGCAGAATGGCCGTGTGCCACGGGAGGCAGGATGATCGATAAGCTGGAGTTTTTCATAGCGCTTGTGCGTGCGCAGCATTTCGGGCGGGCCGCGGAGGAGTGCGGCATTTCGCAGCCGACGCTGTCTGCAGCCATCAGGCAACTGGAGGATCAACTGGGCGTGGTGCTTGTCGTCCGCGCGGCGCGATATCAGGGCCTGACGCCCGAGGGGCAGCGGGTTCTCGAATGGGCAAGGCGCATTGTTTCCGACACCCGCACGATGCGGGAGGAAATGCGGGCTGCGCGCAAGGGTCTTGCCGGGCATATTCGGCTTGCTGTCATTCCCACTGCTCTCGCCATGGTGCCGCGACTGACCGAACCGTTTCAGGCGCGTCACCCGGCCGTCACCTTCTCCGTCACCTCCCGGACTTCGTTGCAGGTCCTCAGTCAGATCGAAAATCTCGAGATCGACGCGGGAATCACCTATCTCGACAACGAACCTCTGGGCCGGGTAACGACGGTTCCGCTTTATTCCGAGCGATATCACCTGATTGCGGCGGCCGGCACGCCGCTTGCCGATCAAGAGAGCGTGACCTGGAAGCAGGTTTCCGGTCTTCGGCTTTGTCTATTAACTTCCGACATGCAAAACCGCCGAATTATCAACAAGCACATGGCGGAAGCTGGTGTCGAGGCGAAGCCTACGCTTGAATCGAATTCGATGATCGTGCTGTTTTCTCATATCCGCACGGGGCAGTGGGCCTCGATCATGCCACGTAACATCGCGGAATCGTTCGGATTTCCAAAACAGATCCGAATGATCCCCATTGTCGAGCCGGATGCCGAGCATCTTGTCGGCCTGATTGCCACCTATCGCGAGCCGCACACGCCGCTCGTATCCGCGCTGTTGCACGAGGCACGATTGCGCGCCGCAGCCTCCGCTTTTGATAGAAATTCCCTATCGACTGACGGAAAGACGATATTGACCTGATCTTGGTCCGCTAGCCATTCTTTCATCATCAGGCAGCGCGGTGCACCGGGACAGGATGTGGAGGTCCCCCGGTCCAGACGCCCGCCATCCGTCGGTTTGGGAGGACTGGCTCATGAATATTCGTGCTGTCGCCGTGGATGAGGCAACGCGTGTGCAGGCTATCATCGACGGCTGTCTGCATCTGGAAGGGCCAATGCTGCCTATCCTGCACAGGGTGCAGGAAGAATTCGGTTACGTGCCGGAAAGCGCAAAGCAGGTCATAGCCCTGGCGCTGAACGTATCCCGTGCAGAAGTGCATGGCGTCGTCAGCTTTTATCCCGATTTCCACGATCATCCCGCTGGGCGTCATGTGTTGAAGCTCTGTCGGGCCGAGGCTTGCCAGTCGATGGGCTGCGAACCTCTTGCCGTTACCATCAAGGAAAAACTCGGCGTCGATTGGCACCAGACGGCAGCGGATGGTTCGGTGACGCTTGAGCCGGTCTTCTGTCTCGGGCTCTGCGCCCAGGCGCCCGCTCTGATGCTGGATGGCGAAGTTCACGCCCGGGTGGATGAGCACTGTCTAGGCTACATTCTGGCGGAGGTGCGCCGATGAGCGTGACCGTTTTCGTGCCTTGCGATTCCGCAGCACTCGCCGTTGGCGCCGACCGCGTTGCCGATGCTATCCAGCGCGAGGCCGCATCCCGCAATCTTGATATTCGCCTTGTCCGCAATGGCTCTCGCGGTATGCTTTGGCTAGAAGTACTCATCGAGGTCAGAACCGATCATGGCCGGGTCGCCTATGGCCCAGTCAAAGCCGCAGATGTGTGTGGCCTGTTCGATGCGGATTTTTTGGATGGTGGCGATCATCCGCTCTGTCTTGGGCCGACGGAGGAAATCCCGTACCTGAAAAACCAGACGCGCCTGACCTTCGCGCGCTGCGGCGTGACCGATCCGCTTTCGCTGGAAGACTACCGTGCCTGTCAGGGTATGAAGGGGCTGGAAAAGGCGGTTTCGATGCTGTCTGCCGAGATCGTCAAACAGGTCACCGATAGCGGGCTTCGCGG
Organism: Rhizobium sp. GR12; assembly: GCF_036596185.1. Lineage (NCBI taxonomy): Bacteria > Pseudomonadati > Pseudomonadota > Alphaproteobacteria > Hyphomicrobiales > Rhizobiaceae > Rhizobium > Rhizobium sp. GR12. The sequence goes on from NZ_JASXTH010000004.1 coordinate 138,171, forward strand.
ACGCGGTGGCGCCGGTTTCCCGACAGGTATCAAGTGGAAAACCGTGGCGGATGCCGCGGCTGACCAGAAATACATCGTCTGCAATGCCGACGAGGGGGATAGCGGCACCTTTGCCGATCGCATGATCATGGAAGGCGATCCCTTCGTACTGATCGAGGGCATGGCCATTGCCGGTCTTGCGGTTGGGGCAACCAAGGGCTTCATCTACACCCGCTCCGAATATCCCCATGCGATCAGGACGATGGAAAAAGCCATCGAGGTCGCCCGGCGTGAAGGGGTGATCGGCGCGTCTGTTCTCGGCTCGGGCCATGCGTTCGATCTCGAGGTGCGCATGGGTGCCGGTGCCTATGTATGCGGCGAAGAAACCTCGCTGCTCAACAGTCTCGAAGGCAAGCGCGGTACGGTACGCGCCAAGCCGCCGCTTCCCGCCCTGCAGGGTCTGTTCGGCAAGCCGACGGTGGTCAACAATGTCATATCATTGGCTTCGATCCCGGTGATCATGGATCGCGGCGCGGCATTTTACCGGGATTTCGGCATTGGCCGCTCGCACGGCACGATCCCGATCCAGCTTGCCGGAAACATCAGGCATGGCGGGCTTTACGAGACCGCTTTCGGCCTGCCGCTCGGGCAATTGGTCAATGATATCGGTGGCGGCACCATTACGGGCCGGCCGGTCAAGGCGGTTCAGGTCGGCGGCCCACTGGGCGCTTATTTTCCCGTGTCGCTGTTCGATACGCTATTCGACTATGAGGCATTTACCGCCGCAGGCGGCCTGATCGGTCATGCGGGCATCGTCGTCTTTGACGACACTGCCGATATGCTGCGCCAGGCGCGTTTTGCCCTTGAGTTCTGTGCGGTGGAAAGTTGCGGAAAATGCACGCCATGCCGGATAGGCTCGACACGCGGCGTCGAAACGGTCGACAAGATTTCACTCGGGATAGAGACCGAGCGAAACACGGCGCTGCTGGAGGATCTCTGCGAAACGATGAAGTTCGGTTCGCTGTGCGCGCTTGGCGGTTTTACGCCTTATCCCGTGATGAGCGCACTCCGGCATTTCCCTGAGGATTTTGCCCCCATCCCACGTGTCGAAGCGGCGGAGTAAGACCATGGCCCTTGTATCTGAAATCGACTACGGAACGCCGAAATCCAACTCGACAGAGATGCTCACGCTAACGATCGACGGCCGCGAGATCACTGTGCCGGCGGGAACCTCCATCATGCGTGCTTCGAGGGAAGCGGGCATCGATGTTCCCAAACTCTGCGCCACCGACATGGTCGACGCCTTCGGTTCCTGTCGTCTCTGTCTTATCGAGGTGGAGGGCCGAAACGGCACCCCCGCCTCATGCACCACGCCGGTGGCTTCCGGGCTTGTCGTCCACACCCAGACGGAACGCCTGAAGCAGATTCGCAAGGGCGTGATGGAGCTTTATATCTCCGACCACCCGCTCGACTGTCTGACCTGTGCCGCGAATGGCGATTGCGAGTTGCAGGATATGGCGGGCGCGGTCGGCCTGCGCGACGTGCGTTACGGTTATGACGGCGACAACCATGTGAAGGCCCGTGGCAGTGATGGCGACCTTAACGCCAACTGGATGCCCAAGGACGAGAGCAACCCGTATTTCACCTATGATCCGTCGAAATGCATCGTCTGTTCCCGCTGCGTGCGCGCCTGCGAAGAAGTGCAGGGAACGTTTGCGCTGACCATTGAAGGGCGCGGCTTCGAAAGTCGTGTTTCGCCCGGTGCGCATGAGGCGTTTCTGGATTCCGAATGCGTTTCCTGCGGCGCCTGTGTGCAGGCCTGTCCGACGGCGACGCTGACTGAAAAATCGGTGATCAAGATCGGTCAGCCGGAACATTCGCTGGTCACTACCTGCGCCTATTGCGGTGTCGGCTGCTCGTTCAAGGCGGAAATGCGCGGCGAAGAACTGGTGCGCATGGTGCCGTGGAAAGACGGTCAGGCGAACCGCGGGCATTCCTGCGTAAAGGGCCGTTTTGCCTATGGTTATGCCAGCCACCGCGACCGCATTCTCAATCCGATGATCCGGGAAAAGATCAGCGACCCGTGGCGCGAAGTGAGCTGGGACGAGGCATTTTCCCATGTCGCTTCAGAATTTCAGCGGATTCAGGGCAAGTATGGCCGCGAATCCATCGGCGGGATCACCTCGTCTCGTTGCACCAATGAAGAGACGTTTCTGGTCCAGAAGCTCGTCCGCGCCGGTTTCGGCAACAACAATGTTGATACCTGCGCCCGCGTCTGTCATTCGCCGACGGGTTACGGGTTGGGGCAGGCCTTCGGCACCTCTGCCGGAACGCAGAATTTCGATTCCGTCGAACATTCGGATGTCATCCTCGTCATCGGCGCCAACCCGACGGACGGTCACCCGGTTTTCGGCTCGCGCCTGAAGAAGCGCCTGCGTCAGGGCGCCAAGCTGATCGTCGTCGATCCGCGCCGCATCGATCTCGTCCGCACGCCGCATGTGGAGGCGTCTTTCCACCTGCCGCTGCAACCGGGAACGAATGTTGCGGTGCTGACAGCCCTTGCCCATGTCATCGTCACCGAAGGATTGTTCGACGAGGCCTTCATCCGCGAGCGTTGCGACTGGTCGGAATTCGAGGACTGGGCAGCTTTCGTGGCTGAACCGCAGCATGGTCCGGAGGAAACCGAAATCTTTACCGGCGTGCCCGCCGAGGAGCTGCGCGGTGCCGCCAGGCTCTTTGCCAAGGGTGGCAACGGCGCGATCTATTACGGGCTCGGCGTCACCGAACACAGCCAAGGCTCCACCACGGTCATGGCGATTGCAAATCTTGCCATGGCGACTGGCAACATCGGCCGGCCCGGTGTCGGCGTCAATCCATTGCGCGGCCAGAACAATGTGCAGGGTTCCTGTGACATGGGGTCTTTCCCGCACGAGCTTCCCGGCTATCGCCATATTTCCGACGATGCCACCCGGGAAATATTCGAAAGACTCTGGGGCGTTACCCTCAACAACGAACCGGGATTGCGCATTCCCAATATGCTGGATGCCGCCGTGGATGGCAGCTTCAAGGGCATCTACATTCAGGGCGAGGACATTCTCCAGTCGGACCCTGATACCAAACATGTTTCGGCCGGTCTCGCCGCGATGGAATGTGTTGTCGTGCACGACCTGTTCCTGAACGAGACGGCGAATTACGCGCATGTCTTCCTGCCGGGTTCCACCTTCCTCGAAAAGGACGGGACCTTCACAAATGCCGAGCGGCGCATCAACCGTGTACGCAAGGTCATGTCGCCGAAGAACGGCTATTCGGATTGGGAGGTCACCCAGAAGCTCGCACAGGCCATGGGGCTAACCTGGAACTATACGCATCCGTCGCAGATCATGGACGAAATCGCCGCCACAACGCCGAGCTTTGCCGGTGTCTCCTATGACTATCTGGAGAGCCGGGGCTCGGTGCAGTGGCCCTGCAACGAGAAATTTCCGGAAGGCTCGCCTATCATGCATGTGGACGGTTTCGTGCGCGGCAAGGGCAAATTCATCCGCACCGAATATGTGGCGACCGACGAGCGCACCGGCCCGCGCTTTCCGCTTCTGCTCACCACCGGCCGCATTCTGTCGCAGTACAACGTCGGCGCGCAGACAAGGCGGACGGAGAACGTTGTCTGGCATGAGGAGGATCGTCTGGAAATCCATCCGCACGATGCCGAGCAACGCGGCGTCAAGGATGGCGACTGGATCAAGCTCGTCAGCCGTTCCGGCGATACGACATTGCGGGCGCTGATTACCGATCGCGTGGCGCCGGGGGTGGTCTACACCACCTTCCACCATCCCGGCACGCAGGCAAATGTCATTACCACCGACTATTCCGACTGGGCGACAAACTGTCCGGAATACAAGGTCACCGCCGTGCAGGTATCGCCCTCGAACGGGCCGACCGAATGGCAGGAGGAATACGATGCGCTGGGCCGCCGTTCGCGGCGGATCGCCGGCAAGCTCGAGGCGGCCGAATAATCGGGGCCGGGGCAATCCCGGCCTTTTGAAAACGTGAACGTCGTCCGTCAGGCGGCGCGGGGAAAACAGCCATGCTGCTTAATCACACCGACGAAAAACTGGTGAGAATGGCGAACCAGATCGCGACTTTTTTCCTCTCCCAGCCGGACGATATCCGCGTCGAAGGTGTTGCCACTCACATTAACAAATTCTGGGAACCCCGTATGCGCAAACGGTTTTTCGAGATGGTGGATGCAGGTGCCGGGGAGTTTTTGCCGCTGGTGCTCGCCGCAGCGCTCAAGATCAGGAGGCCCGGAGCGCCAGTCGCCGATGCGGTCGGGCTAGGTGACGACGCCAAGGGTGCGCCGGGCGGCGAGGGCGCTGCTGCGGGCTTGTCCCTTTCCGAACCGAGCATTCCCGAAACCACGTAAGGATAGGCGGCGAAACGCCGCAAGCAGGCATCGCCGTTTGGGAGGACATGCGGCGGTTTCGGTTACGCCCGGTCGATGCGGCCAATGGGGTGCAGCATGGTAGTCCAGATATTCACGAGGGAGGTAATATCGATGGCAGTTGCAGACATATCTGCGGGAAGGACGGCGCAAGCCGGCTTTCTGGACCGCGAACGGATTATAGCAAAACCGGGCTTCAACCGCTGGCTGGTGCCGCCGGCGGCATTGGCCATTCACCTGTGCATCGGCATGGCCTATGGCTTCAGCGTCTTCTGGCTGCCGCTGTCTAAGGCGCTGCCGGCGACGGACCCCAGTTGCGCCAGCCTTACCCTTGTCGGCGCGCTGTTCACTACCGAGTGCAACTGGCGCGTGGCAGATCTGGGCTGGATCTATACGCTGTTCTTCGTATTGCTCGGATGCTCGGCGGCGATCTGGGGCGGATGGCTGGAAAGAGTGGGGCCGCGCAAGGCAGGCTTCGTTTCCGCCTGCTGCTGGTGCGGCGGTATTCTGGTCGCAGCGCTTGGTGTGATGACGCACCAACTCTGGCTGATGTGGGTCGGGGCAGGTGTCATCGGCGGCGTCGGTCTTGGTCTCGGTTACATCTCGCCGGTATCGACATTGATCAAATGGTTTCCCGACCGCCGCGGAATGGCGACCGGCATGGCCATCATGGGTTTTGGCGGCGGCGCGATGATCGGCGCACCGCTTGCCAATCTCCTGATGAATACCTTCAAGACGGACACAACAGTCGGCGTCTGGCAGACCTTCGTCGTCATGGCGCTGATCTATTTCGCCTTCATGATGGCGGGGGCCTTCGGTTATCGCATCCCGCCGGCGGGCTGGCGTCCGGAAGGCTGGACGGCCCCGGCAGCCAAAAGCGCGATGATCACCAACCGCCACGTTCATCTGCGCGATGCGCACAAGACGAAGCAATTCTGGCTCATCTGGGCGGTCCTGTGCCTCAACGTGTCAGCGGGTATCGGCGTGATCGGCATGGCATCGCCAATGCTGCAGGAAATTTTCGCCGGTTCGCTGATCGGGCTGCCCGGTGTGGGCTTTGCCGAGCTGGATGCCGGCCAGAAAGGCCAGATCGCCGCCATTGCAGCGGGTTTTACCGGCCTGCTTTCGCTGTTCAACATCGGCGGCCGCTTCTTCTGGGCGTCGATGTCCGACAAGATCGGCCGCAAGAATACCTATTTCTGCTTCTTCGTTCTCGGCATCATTCTGTATGCGCTGGCGCCGACGCTGGCGACGATGGGTTCCAAGGCGTTCTTCGTTCTGGCGCTGGGTATCATCCTGTCTATGTATGGCGGTGGCTTCGCAACTATTCCCGCCTATCTCGCCGATATCTTCGGCACGCAGTTCGTCGGCGCGATCCATGGCCGCCTGCTGACGGCCTGGGCAACGGCGGGCATTGCCGGGCCGGTGGTCGTCAATTACATCCGCGAAGCACAGATCGCGGCCGGTGTCGCGCCGGGGCCGGCGCTCTATACCAGCACCATGTATATATTGGCGGGCATGCTGGCGATTGGCCTTATCGCCAACGCGCTGGTGCGGCCGCTGCCTGAGAAATGGTTCATGCCGGATGCGGAAGTGGCCGCACTGCAGGCCAAGACCGCCGCCGCCAATGCCGGGCCGACCGGTTCCTTCGGCATCGGCAGGGGCGGTCTCGATGCCAAGGCCGCGCTCGCCTGGGCCGCCGTCGGCATACCGCTCCTCTGGGGTGTGTGGGTCACCGTCAGAAGCAGCCTCGCGCTGTTCGGCTGACTTGCCGCAACCGTTGACAACACCGGGCGGCCGCAGGGCTGCCCGGATTTTTGTTCAGTCGCTAGGCTCCGTCTCGTTTTCCGGCCGCAATGTCAATTGCTTGCTCTCAAGGCCATTTGAGCTACTATGCGCCGATGGCGGGGAGGCCATTCCACAGGAGGGTTCATGAATTACCGGTCTTTGAGACGGCGCATGTTGTTGAAACTTGGCGCCACGGCAGTTTCTTTTTGCATGTTGGGAATGACGGCAAGCGCGCAGGGCTTTCCTGATCGAACGATTACGCTGGTCGTACCCTTCGCTGCGGGCGGCTCCACCGATGTGGTTGCCCGGGTTATCGCACAGAAGATGGGCGATGAGCTTGGTCACCAGATCGTGGTTGAAAATATTGCCGGAGCCGGTGGCAATCTCGGCGCCGACCGTGTCGCACGGGCCGAACCCGACGGTTACACGATCCTGATGGGTACCGTTGCCACCCACGCGCTCAATCCGCTTATTCTCAAGACAAAGCCCTATGACCCGGAAAAGGATTTCGCCCCGGTCTCGCTTCTGGTGGTGGTTCCGAATGTGCTGGTCGTCAATCCGAAGCTGAACGTCAACAGCGTCGCGGAACTGATCGCGCTCTTAAAAGCCGAACCGGATAAATATGCCTATGCGTCTTCCGGCAACGGCACGCCGCTGCATCTTTCAGGTGAACTGTTCAAGAGCATGACGGGCGTGAGTATGCAGCACGTTCCCTATAAGGGCGCAGGTCCGGCGCTCAACGATCTTCTCGGCAACCAGATCTCGATCATGTTCGACAATCTGCCTTCGTCGTCCGGCCACATCAAATCCGGCACCTTACGGGCGCTTGGCGTAACGACCGCTGAACGCGCCTCGTCGTTCCCGGATCTGCCGACCATTGCCGAAACCGTGCCGGGCTATGAAACCTACACCTGGAATGCGCTGTTTGCGCCTGCCGGCACGCCGGCCGAGGTGGTGGATACGCTAAATGCCGCTGCCAAGAAAGCGCTTGCCGATCCGGCCGTTGCTGCACGCATGGCGGAGTTCAGCGCCAGGATCGTCGCCTCTTCGCCCGATGAGCTGAAAAGCCACGTTGCGGCGGAAATCGCAAAGTGGGAGCCCGTCGTCAAGAACGCAAACGTGCAGATGGACTGATCGAGCACTGCATGCCAGAGCATTTCCGGTAAAAGCCCATAGCGGATTCATGTCTGGAAAATGGGCGAAAACAAAGAGATAGCTCGTGTCGAGCGATTCCGTTTAAACGGGACGTTCTCTAAGTCTCTGAACTGCTGCGCACCTTTGCTTCGGGTGCGCAGCGCAAAGCGGCGGCTGCGGGAAACCCATGTCCGCGCCCGCGGCATCGACAGGTTCCGGCATTCCGCCCCTAAACCTGACAGCCCATAAATTGTGCTTTTTTTGCATCACGTTTCGTAAGGTTGCAAAAACCCGGTTGGCAATGGCGTGCCGGTCGGGTACAAATTACTCATCGCGTCAAATCGAACCCAAGGGAGGCGTTGCATGACACCAACATTCATCGAAGTCCTCCCGCGTGGAATGAACCGACACTAGGTCATTTCCATTCGTGCCCCGCCCTGAGCGCGCACGACATGCGGTTTTTTCCTTCATAGCCCGATTGATCTGACGGGATCATTTCGTCTTCTGGCCGGGCTGTGCCATCCAACTCTCTATTCTGAGGACCGGTTGCCGAACGCATGGCGCCGGGCTGGTTAAAATGTCTCGCAAGAAGCTCGATTTCCGCGCCGATGCCTATCGCCATGTGCTCGGCTTTGTTTTCCACCACTGGAGCCACCGGCCGCTTCTGGTTGGAACTCTTATTGTACTGGTCATTGCCAGCACATTGGCCGAAGTCATGGTACCGGTTTTTTCCGGCCAGATCGTCGATGCCATTGCTGGCGGCAGCGGGGACGATCGGGCACTGCGCGCCTTCGTCATCGTGGTGACGCTGGGGCTGACCAGTGTGGTGCTGCGCTGGTTCATCTTTACCGGCATTATCCGGCTGACGCTGCGGACCATGGCGGATGTCACGAATAACGGTTTCCACCGGGTACAGCGGTTCTCGACCGACTGGCATGCCAACAGCTTTGCCGGCTCGACGGTTCGCAAGATCACGCGTGGCATGTGGGCGCTTGATTCACTCAACGACCTGCTGCTCATTGCGCTCCTGCCGTCCATCGTGATGCTTGTGGGCGCCACCATCGTGCTTGGCAGCTACTGGCCGGTCATGGGCCTGATCGTCGGTGCTGGATCGCTGATCTATATCGGCGTCACCGTGGCGCTCTCCATGGGTTTCGTGTCGCCGGCGGCAAGACTTGCCAACGCCTGGGACACCAAGCTCGGCGGCGCGCTGGCGGATGCTATCAGCTGCAATTCGGTCGTCAAAGCCTTCGGCGCCGAAAATCGCGAAGAATCCCGGCTGGGCCACGTGCTGGCCAAGTGGGATAAGCGCACGCGCAGGACATGGAAACGCGGCACGCTGAGTGGCACGATCCAGGGCTTCATGATGGTCTCCATGCAGGCCGGTATCCTTGGAACGGGCCTTCTCATGTGGCAAAAGGGGCTGGCGACGCCGGGCGACATCACCTTCGTGCTGGCGATGTTCTTCGTCTTGCAGGGCTATCTGCGCAATGTCGGCCAGGACATCCGCAACCTGCAACGTGCCGTCAACGACATGGAAGAACTTGTGCTGCTCGAGAAGATGCCTTTGGGTGTCGAAGACAGGCCGGATGCCACGCCGATCAGGATAGAGAAGGGCGAGATCGTCTTCGATCGTGTCACTTTTCAATATGGCGCGCATCCCAGCCCGCTTTATGACGACTTTTCGGTCACCATCAAACCGGGCGAGCGTGTGGGGCTGGTCGGGCATTCGGGTTCGGGCAAGACGACCTTCGTCAAGCTTATCCAGCGGCTTTACGATGTGAATTCGGGCTCGATTCGCATTGACGGGCAGAATATCGCCAAGGTCTGTCAGGCAAACCTGCGCAGCCAGATCGCCATCGTGCAGCAGGAGCCCATCCTGTTTCACCGCACGCTGGCGGAAAACATCGCCTATGGACGGCCGGACGCCTCGCGGTGGCAAATCGAGCAGGCGGCGAAACAGGCGAGCGCCCACGATTTCATCATGTCCCTTCCCAAGGGCTATGAGACCATGGTGGGGGAACGCGGTGTCAAGTTGTCGGGGGGAGAACGGCAGCGTGTCGCCATTGCCCGTGCTTTCCTCGCGGATGCGCCACTCCTGATCCTGGACGAGGCGACGTCGAGCCTCGACAGCGAGAGCGAAGTGCAGATCCAGCAGGCCATGGAACGCCTGATGGACGGCCGCACTACGCTGGTCATCGCACATCGGCTCTCCACGGTGCGGGCGCTGGACCGGCTGCTGGTGTTCGACAAAGGCAGGATTGTCGAAGAGGGCGACCACCAGGCGCTGATCCGGCTCAACGACGGCATCTATCGCCGGCTGTTCGAGCGGCAGGCGCTGGAGTTGACCAAGGGTCTGGTAGCTTGAGACGAAACGCCGGGGCGATGCTCCGGCGTTCTGCTTTTGCACGTTCGGGGAATGCGTTCGCCCCATGAGGTGGCTCTGCTTCGTGCCGCACGGCGTTATGCCATGGCCATGAGCCTCCTGAGTCGTGCACCAAAGAGATGGACCTTGTTATTCCGCGAGCCCTCGGTACGCAGACCGAGAGGATGGACGTTTTTGTCGTGGCTACTAATTTTCAACCATAAGAAGTAACTTCTTGTTTGCGAAGTCCGCGTCAATTTGTCGCATTCCTGCCACATCATCACAAAAAACGGCAGCACCTCGATCGATCCTTGGTTGTGCCGGTAAAAATTAGCAGTCTTTAATATTCACGGGAAGAAGCTCGGGGGAGTTGTACTTCGCCAGCGCGAAGGCTTGGTGGCTGCGGATACCGAAAGGCGGAGGACGATGCGTTACCGTATCATTATCAACCGGACCACGACACTTTTGTCCGGCACGACACTTATGACCGGATTGTTTTTCCTTTCCACCACTCCCGCGGGCGCGGCCTGCAGTTTTCTTCCAACTCCCGGAAATGACACCTATATCTGTGACAGCGGGACGTCCATCGGCGGTTTGAGCGATCTCAGCGGTGATAATACGCTGCTTCTTCCAGCCGCCGGCACGGGGACCATCGCGGGCAACGTCACATTTGGCGCCGGTGCAGACAGGATCGAAATTTATTCCGGCAGTATTAACGGCGCTGTCGTCCAGGGAGACGGCAACGACAGCGTTGTTATTTCCGGCGGGACCGTTACCGGCAATGTGCAGCAAGGCAGCGGCATAGACGATTTCCGGATGACGGGCGGCACCATCCAGTCGCTCAATCAGGGCGACAATCTCGACAATTTCTTCATGTCTGATGGACGTATCATCGATGCCTTTGACGATGGCGATATCGCTACCATGACGGGTGGCCGTATCGGCCGTGTCAACATGAAGCTCGACGATAACGTCTTCGACATGTCGGGCGGCATTATCGACAAAAACCTGGTGACGGGTTTTGGCAATGACACCATCATTCTCTCGGACGGAACGATCGGCGGCAACATCAGCGTCAGCGGCGGAACCGACAGCGTAACCGTTACCGGTGGCGTGATTGGCGGCAACGTGCTGATGAGCTTCGGCAACGACAGGTTCGACTGGAATGGCGGCGGCATCATCTATGGTGCGATCGACCTTGGCGGGGATAACGACACCGCCACGCTCACCAATCTGGCCAATGCCCACATAGGCGCGACCACACAGATAAGCGGTGGTCTGGGAACCGACAGCCTGACGATGAACAACGTCAAGACACAAGGCGTCGCCCGCTTCGACAGCTGGGAAACGATAAACCTCACCAATGACAGCGAGCTTGTTTTCGGCGGAACGCTGACGCTTGGTGACAGCGGTACCGGCGCGGGCACGTTGACGGTGGATTCCGCCAGCACGATCTATGGCGGCGGGCAGAACGGAAGAGTTTCCGCCTTCACGGCCGGTGCTTTCGCCAATCTGGTAAATTCAGGTCGCATCGATCTCACCAATGGCGGCGCCAGTGCCTCGGATACGTTCACGATCTCCGGCAATTACCTGGGCAATGGCGGCCAGATCTTTCTCGACACAGTTCTAGGCAGCGACGGCTCCGCTTCCGACAGACTGGTCATCGACGGAGGCACTGCATCCGGCAGCACGGGGATGAACGTGGTCAATGCCGGAGGTTCCGGTGCGATGACAACCGCAAGCGGGATCATGGTTGTCGAGGCCGTGAACGGTGCGGCCACCACCGGCGGCGCATTTGCGCTCAACAGCCGCGTTGCCGCCGGTGCCTACGAATATTATCTGTTCAAAGGTGGCGTTTCGGCCGGCACTCAGGACAATTGGTATCTCCGCTCGACGATCGTGTCAGGCGGCGGGGCGATTGCAGGCGCCCCGGACCCGCTTCAGCCGATCGTTGTACCGGAGGCCGAGGCGCCTGATATCACCGGAGCGCCGCCGCCTTCGCAACTGCCGCCGACGCCCATTCCGACCGAGGGAGATCCGACGACGGATCCGACGGACCCGACGCCTCCCATCAATGCGGGCGATCCGCAGCCGGAAGCTCCACCCACGCCACAGGCGGCAGAGGCTGCAGATCCTCCTCCTGCGCCACCCGTGCCGCCGACCACGCTCGCACTGATCCCCTCCGCCACCGCCACGCCGCCAACACCGGGCGCCACGCCGGTGATTGCCGATATCGTGCCGCTCTATCGCGTCGAGGTTCCGACCTATTCGGCTGCGCAGCCCCTGGCGCAATATCTGGCTCTGTCGACACTCGGCACATTCCATGAGCGGCGCGGCGAACAGGCGCTGCTTCAGGATGACGGATGGATGCCCAATACATGGGGCAGAACCTTTGGGCAGAACACCGAGGTGAAGTGGGACGGTACGGTTTCGCCGAGCTTTGATGGCAATCTCTACGGCCTTCAGGCCGGACAGGATCTGCTCGGCCGTGAAACCGGCGACGGGCATTTCGACCGGTTCGGTCTTTTCGTCGCCTATGCGAAAATGGATGGCGATGTGAAGGGGCAGGCGCTTGGCTGGAACGACCTTTCCGTGGGTAACGTCAAAATCAGCGGTACAAGCGTTGGCGGGTACTGGAGCCACATCGCGCCGCAGGGCTGGTACGTGGATGCCGTCTTCATGGGAACCTGGTTCGACGGCCACGCCTCCTCAAATGCCGGCCAGTCGATCGACATCGACGGTTCCGGCGTGACCGCCTCGCTGGAAGGCGGCTATCCGATCGCTCTCAACGACCGCTGGAACCTCGAACCCCAAGCCCAGATCGTCTGGCACCATCTCTCGCTGGATGATACCTCCGATCGTTTTTCCTCGGTCTCCTTCGACAGCGATGACACCATCACCGGCCGGCTGGGCTTGAGGCTGCAAGGCAAATACGAGACGGGCGCCGGGCTCATCCAGCCCTATCTCAAGGCAAATCTCTGGCACAGCTTTTCATCCGACCAGACGGTGCGTTTTGCGGGCGATCCGATCGTTACCGAGATCGGCGGAACCTCGCTCGAGCTTGGCGGTGGCGTCACCGCCTCTCTGACGGAGACGGTCAGCCTGTTTGCGACGGTGGACTATACGACCAATCTCGGAGGCGAGAAAACGCGCAGCTGGGAGGGCAATATCGGCCTTAGCGTCAAATGGTGATCGGCAGGCGGTCGGCACACCAGGAGAGTTGGCCGCTCGCCGGAAATCAGACCCGTAATGCCACTCTCTAACGTAAGGTGAGCTTGTCTCATGTTGCTCCGTTGGTTTTTGCTCTCGACATGCGGCCTGATCCTTCTTGCAGGCTCCGACCCGGCTTCGGCCCAAAGCTGCTCGACGATAAGAAGCCAGATTGGGGCGAGCGCCAGCGCATCCGGCGCGGAAACAGCGCAGAAGCAGCGCCAGATAGCCGCCATCCGGGTGCTCGAAAGACAACGGTCCTGCACGCCTGAGAAGGCCGCATCTGGCGGGTTGTTCAATGCCTGCCGGGGGCTTGCCCGCCAGCGGGCCGATGCCGAGAATGAGCTTGCGGCGGCCCGCCGGAGCGAGCGTTCCGTCTCGTTGCAGGCACGCTACCAGGCGCTTGGATGCGAGAGCGCCAAACAGCAGCGCACGACCGCGCCGGAGCGACGTGCGGGGGGATCCGACGGTTTCGGCAGCTATGCCCGCAACGCCCTGTATTATTGCGTTCGTCCCTCGGACGGGTATCACTTTCCTGCGCCGAACTCACAGTTTGGCGGATCGGATTATGCCAAATTCGCGATCGACCAATGCCGCTTCATTTGCGAAAATCCGGCTATGACTGTCTATGTTCTTGAAGATCCGCAGCTGGAAACATCTGAGATGCTGTCGGTTGAGACGAGAACACCATATAAAAGCCTTGCGACCGCATTTCGATACCAGACCGATCCGGGCGCGAGTTCATGCAACTGGCCCCGCTATTTCGCGCGGATCAACGAACTCAGCGCCCGCACCGTTTCGACCACCGATCTCACCGGTTCCATAATTCCTGTTCCGTCTCTGAGGCCGCAAAACGTCACATCCCCTGTGGCGGCTTTCGCGAAACCCGTTTCGCCGCAGAGTGGCGATCGGACAGTCCGGATCGTGGGGCCGGTCTTCCTTCAGGATAGCGAAGGCGAGTTCAGAGCCAAGGTTCAGTTGGACAAGGAGCGGTAGGTCCAATGGATAGTCAGCGATAGCCGGTTGCCCGCATACCGGCGTTGCCGTTCTATTTGGCCGCCGCCTGAATGATTTCAGGGGACGCCCCGTATTTCTGTTTCGTGAGGCGATGGTAGGCAACGAATTCGCTGACGGGCAGCGCTTTGGAAAACAGCCAGCCTTGCCCAAAGTCGACGCCCTGCGCCTTGAGATATTCCGCCTGATCCTCGGTCTCGATACCCTCCGCCACGGTAAACAGACCGAGCGCTTTGGCCATGCCTATTATGTGCGATGTAACCGAGCTTGTCGCAGTATCCTTACCCACCGTGTCGACAAAGGATTTATCGATCTTCAACGCATCCATCGGAAGACCCTGCAGATATTGCAGGCTTGAATAACCGGTGCCGAAATCATCGATCGCTACCGAGTGGCCGCGCCGCCGCGCCTCGGCAAGCGTGATCTTTGCCGCTTCGATATCGATGAAGCCGCGCTCCGTCGCTTCCAGCCAGACTTGCTCGGGCCTGATGCCCGTATGCTTCAGCTTCTCCGCGATGACGGTGAGGATGCGACCGGATGCGACATCCGCCGCGCATAGGTTGACGGCGATATGCAATGTTCGGTCCTCGACGAGCACCTTCCGCAGATCGGTGACGATGGCATCGACGACCTGATCGGTAATCGCCAGGATCAGCCCGCTTTCTTCCGCCAGTGGAATGAAGAGATCAGGCCGCACCAAAAGACCGTCCGGCCGTCGCCATCGGACAAGCGCCTCCGCTCCGATGCAGATACCCGTCTTCAGTTCCACGATCGGCTGGTAGTGAACGATGAATTCGTGCTTCCGGACGGCAATGCCGAGTTCGGCAAGGGGCGACAGACGGTTCCTCGATAACCAGATCACCGTCCCGACAAGGAATGCCGCGATGATCGCACCGGCGGGCAGGTAAAATACCTGCTCGCCCCGAACCTTCGCGGTAATGTTTGCACGCGGTTCCATTGCAATGGCAACCAGCCCGTCACCGCGGCTGACGGCGTAGATCACCTCGTCCGTCATGCCTCTTTTGGATTCGTCCGCCAGTGCTTTCACAAGCTGCGGGTCGGGCGCGTTCAGCTGGTTTATCAGAACGCCTTGTTCGTTTGTAAGGGCAAGGGACATGCTGTCATCGATAAGAATATCGACAAAACGCGAGGGGGCGACGAGAACATTGTGAGCGCCGAAGTGAAGCGCCGTCATTCGCGTGCCCTGGCTGACAGTCGGCTCAATCCGGACGGCGACTTCCATTCCGTCGGGTGTCGTATATTCGGTGCGGGATTTAGGAAAGGACCCGTCGGTAACGCCCCAGGACGTGCATTTCAGGTGGCCGTCCTCGAAGTACCCGACCTCCTCCACCGTCGGTGCACTCATCGTCAGCTTGCGCATCAATTCGATGTGTTCGGCGGAGCACGGCGGCAGATGGGCGGCCTCGACAGTGCCCAGAACATTCTTGGCGGCCTTGAACGTATCGGATGCACGTTGAACTGCCTGGCTCGCAAGGCCTTTCAGGGTGTCCTGATCCTTCCTGACGGCAATCACCCACGATGTATAGGCCATTGTCGCAATAGGGATGACGGCGCCGAGGACTCCCAGAAGAACGCCAAGTGCGATGATGCGGGAACGTCTTGCTTCCATCTAACGGTACTCTCGCGGACGCAATTGCGCGTTACTATCCATGCGCCTGTCAGATATTTTTTCCAATATCATTCCGATCGTTCGACCGGCAAACGGCCCCAGCCCGCTTGAATTTCAGATGAACTACCGTTCGAAGCCACAAATCAGACCAAGCCCGATAGCCCCTCCAAAATGGCGGCATCAGACTTGGCCAGAATTCAGTCCGGAGTAATGGCAGGCCGCTCCGCAAAACTCAAAGACTGGTCCGTAAAGGTCACAACCAGGAAGCCGTTTGGGAAGCGCCCATTTTTTCACCGGGGGCAGGGATAACCCGGAGCGATCCTGCATGTAGGACGGCCGGGCCTGTTCCAGTGCGGAGGTCTCGGCCGGTGCGGCGGACGAACGATGATCGTCGGCGCAATCACGACGGGTCTTTGCCACCCCGCGTGACGCACATAATTGGCTGAAACCCAACCCGAAACACCAAACGCCCGCACGCTGCACCAGTTGGAGACACAGCGACCGACGTTCACCCGCGCACCCGCAGGCAGCGTAGCGATCTTTTGATAGCCCGCTCCAGGGCCGCTGCGCATGTTGACATTCGCAGTCGTGTGTCCTGGCGCCGCTGCCGCTATCGCCTGCATGAATAAAAGGCAGAAACCGCCAAATATCACCGTTTTGAACCCGTTTTGAAACATCATCGTCCTCCCGGCTGCTTCAGAGTTAGTTCAACTCCGGCGGGAATAATGTCGCACTGCCCTCGCGAACACAACGTGATGTGCCAAATATAGTAAATTGTCCGAGCGCCTGGCCTGTTGTTTGGGTTGCCGGTTTGACGGCGCAATATCGCTCTGCTCAAAATCCATGCCCGCGCAATCTGGCGCCGCCGCAAAATGTCATCATTTGCATGGCTGAGGTAACACTTCATTCAGTGGTTTCGTGAAATCTAAAATAAGCAGGTTCCAATGTTTCATCGTCGGAGCCGGTAGAACAAGTGGCTCACTCGGTCTGCCTCGTGGCGGTTCGAACGACGATATCCCCTTGTCGCCCCATGAGGGGCAACAGCTACCAGCGATGTTTCATCATATGGTTCCCTGACGTCCCGAGCGGGCGGCTGGCGGAGCGCTTGCCTTGAGGCCATTCATGTCTTTCCTGAAGAACACCAAGATAAAAACGAAGGTCGTTTTTGTCATCTCGCTGATGAGTTTGATGTCGCTTTCCGGTATAAGCTACGTCAGCCTGCAATACAAAAATACCGATAACGTCTATAGCGATTTCATCGCCAATGAGGCCCTTGCTGCGGTGCTGAATGCCAGAACCAGCGGGAACCTCAATGCGCTCGGCATGCAGATGCTTCGCGCCAGCCTTAATGACCCGACCAGCAGTGATTTCGAAGCCGCCGTTAAAACCTTCAGAGCTGACCGCAAGCAACTCGAAGAACGGCAGAACAAGATCATGGAACTTGTGCCGGCTCGCACGGATGCCGCCCGTGACATCCTTAAGGGTGTTGTCGAAGTTGAGGACATCGGCAATCAGGTCATTGCCCTGACGCAGGCAGGACAGCGTGCCGAGGCACAGCAGATGGCGCTCAACGTCCTGCGGAAGATAACCGAGGTCTCGCCGAAAATCAGTGCGGGTAACGAGCAGCTTATCCAGGTCATGAACGAGGGGAGAGCGGGTCTCACAGCCAGCACCGACACGACGATCTGGACAAGTCTGCTCGCTATTGCACTTGTTTCATTGGCGCTGATTGCACTTGGCCTGTTTGTTTCCTCCCGTGGCATCACCACCCCGATCGCACGGCTTCGGGCACGGATGGGATCGCTGGCAGCCGGGGATACGGCGAGCGAAATTGACGGAATGGATCGCAGGGATGAAGTCGGGCAGATGGCCGCTGCGGTTCAGGCGTTTCGCGAGAACGCAATTGAGCGTGTCCGGCTTGAGAACGAGACTGAAGCCAACCGGTCAACCTCGGAGAAGGATCGGATCGAGCGCGAAAAACAGAAGGCGAAAGAATCCGCCGACGTGCAATTTGCCGTCGACAACCTTGCTACGGCGCTTTCGAAGATTTCTCAGGGCGATGTGACTTACCGCATCGTTCAACCCTTCGTGCCCAGCCTGGATGGCATTCGCGGCGACTTCAACAAGGCCGCGGAGCAACTGCAATCGACCCTGAGCCAGGTGGCACAGAATGCGCGCGGCATTGACTCCGGCGCCAATGAGATCAGGGCTGCGGCAGACGATCTGGCGAGACGCACGGAGCAGCAGGCGGCAGCCGTTGAAGAAACTGCGGCTGCGCTGGAAGAGATCACCACAACGGTGAAGGACTCGACCAGACGTGCGCAGGAGGCGGGTCAACTCGTCGGTCGTGCAAAAATCGGCGCGGAAAAGTCCGGGGCAGTGGTTCAGAACGCCGTTGCTGCAATGGAGCAGATCGCCAAATCCGCCAACGAAATTTCCAACATTATCGGCGTGATCGACGAGATCGCCTTCCAGACGAACCTTCTGGCACTGAATGCGGGCGTGGAAGCAGCCCGCGCCGGTGACGCAGGCAAAGGGTTTGCCGTTGTCGCACAGGAGGTTCGCGAACTGGCGCAGCGTTCCGCCGGTGCCGCCAAAGAGATCAAGAATCTGATCACGACATCGAATAGTCAGGTTCAGCAAGGCGTGCAACTGGTTGGCGAAACCGGCAGGGCGTTGGAGTTGATCGTCACGGAAGTGCAGGAAATCAACCGGCACGTCCTAGCAATCGCGGAATCCGCGCATGAGCAATCTTCCGGTCTCCAGCAGATCAATACGGCTGTGAACCAGATGGATCAGGACACCCAGAAAAACGCCGCCATGGTGGAGGAAAGCACTGCCGCAAGCCACGGTCTCGCACGTGAGGCTTCCTCGCTCAACGGGTTGATTGCCCAGTTTAAATTGTCCGAACGCGGTTACGGCGAAGCCTCTGCACCGGTTCGCACTGCCTCTTCAGCGGACAGACCCACAGCTTCTCCCGCCCGCAATCTTGGTGGAAAAATCAGGGCCGCGTTCTCTGGCAACGCCGCGCTGAATACCTCTGCGGATAACTGGGAAGAGTTTTGACAGTCGCCGCGTTGTTTACGCCTGACGCCAAGTAAGGCACCGAAAGCATCGCCTTGAACGCTGGCACCGGAGATTGGAGATTCAGACTCTGGTCTCCGGTGTCCTGTTTTTGAGCGATAAAAACCTGCTCGCCCCCGGACTGACTCAACTCATAAAACTGGAAATTGAGCCGTTCGGGAGCGCGGAATGCTCACTCGGCCGTCGCCTGAATATCGACTTTGTCGAGAAGAAGCATCGGATTATCGGACGCCGCAACCAGATCAAAAAGTCCAAGGCCATTTGCACCTGTGGATTTGACCGTTACCGTCAGGGTGCCGGGAGTGCTGATAAAGCGAACCAGCGCTTCCACCGCGCTTTGCAGTTTCGGCTGTTCAGCCGCGACCTGCTGCAACATCACGCTGGCCACCAACGTCAGAGTGCCGCGCACCTGATCCTCGGTCATCTCGTTTTGTAGAGCATAAAGCTTGATAGCCTTGGCCATCATACCTTCGTCCCTGATCGTGAGCTTC
The DNA here is from genome assembly GCF_036596185.1 of Rhizobium sp. GR12. Lineage (NCBI taxonomy): Bacteria > Pseudomonadati > Pseudomonadota > Alphaproteobacteria > Hyphomicrobiales > Rhizobiaceae > Rhizobium > Rhizobium sp. GR12. The sequence continues at coordinate 157,304 of NZ_JASXTH010000004.1, forward strand.
ACCTCGCGACCCGCGAGCCCGAAAAGGGCGGCCTGAGTGCGGTTGACGTCGAAGGAGAAAAACTCCTCTGTGAACCCGCTCACCAGACCGGAAAAATTGACACTGCCAATGTCCTTGCCGCTGATAGCGATATCCCGGATCACCAGATTCTTGTTCGGTTCGTCCCAGCCTGCGGCGAGGGCGTAAGAAAAGGCGAGGGTCTCGAGGCCAAGCTTGCGCGCTTCAACAAAGACTTCCTCCGATGAATCTACCGGGATGGGAAGAGCCAGGTCATCCTGCCTGATCTGGATATCGGTCGGGATGCCATTGAAGGGCTTTGTCAGCCCCATCTCGAAATTCCTGAGTGTGAACTTGATGCGTTCCGGCGTGCCCGCTGTCTCTTCCTCTTCCTTTTTCGGAGCGGCGACATCGAAGTTGATACCCCCGACGCGGACCGTTCCCAGTTCCGGTATCAGGTGATTGAACGGAAAAGTTTCAATCTGTGTCTCATCGAGCCCCACGATCTGGGAAAGACCGTCGATTGTGGAGCCCCAGTCAAAGCCCTTGATGCTGGCCTCGGCGACTTCGATCTTGTCCTCGCCACTTCCGACCGACATGCCATTCAGGCCGAAATCAAGCTTTCGGCTGTCCATCTGCATTTCGATACGGTCAATGGCGACGTTGACCCTTTTACCGGCCGACCCTTCGCTTTCGTCCGGTGCGTCGGCCTTAAACCCGAGCAACTGCATGTTGCTCTTGCCGATCATGTCGAGAATGGACAGACCCTTGGCGAAAAATGCCTGGCGTTCCTGCGGCGAAAGCTCCTCAGTCTTTGCGGCCGCGGTCAGTGCTTCCAGCGTTTCCACAAGCGGCTCGGCCGGCATGCGGGCGCTGAAGCCGTCGCTACGCACTTCGTCATAGCTGAAATGACTGTCCCCGTCAGAAAACGAAATCTTGCTAACGGACAGCGGGCCATAAAGAGGCCTTGCTTCCTTGTCTTCAGGGCCTGCTTTTTCCGTGTAGAGCCTTGCGAGGTAAGCGGTATCGAAGTCCTGACCAGCTGTGGCGCCGGTTGACACGACCAGATGCTTTTTCTGCACCACACCATTGCCGTCCGGCAGGCCCATCTGGATGTCGTAGCTGGCGTTGTCGGCTGAATACCTGACGATACGGCCGTTGGCGATGTCAGAAAAAGCAACGTTCTTGTAAACAGCCTTCTGCTCGGTGTCGGCCATGGACTGCGTGAACGTCACCTCAGGTGTGGAGATGCGCGTTGCGGCGAAGCGCTCTATACGTTTGGCGAGAGATTTGTCACTCCCATCGCCGGAGGCCTCTGCGGGGACAGATTTTTCGAAAGCGGCATTCTCAACGCGCGCATGCGCCATCGAGATCTTCCCGGTTGGCACATCAATATCGATGTCATTCATTTCCAGCGCGCCATCCAGGAAAGGAAGTTTGGGACGTCCATCGATAGCCGCAATTTGAATATTTTTGCCATCTGCAAGCGGCAAAGTCAGATCACGAACATGAATCTGTCCGAGAAAATCGACCTCTACGGAACGGGCGGTTGCGCCACTGCGAGCAACGAGTTCGCTGACCTTTGCTTCGTAGAAGGCTTTGCCCCCGATGACACCCGCCGCAGCCACAGCAATAATCGCAACCGTCGCCCATAGGGCTTTGCTCCGGCCCTTGCCGGTCTGGGTATTTACCTGATCCACGAAGTTGGTCCTCTGCGATGCGAATTGAGACTATGCGCCTTTTAAGCACGCAAAAGTTGCTCGGCAAGTAGCAGGCACCGGGACAGTTAGACATTATTTGTAACAGGATTTCCCAGTTGCGTGGTACAGAGCGGTACGGCGACACAGGCGGGTGACTGTTTGCAAAGACGTCACTGTTAGAAAGCATGTAATGGAGGGTATCATATTGACCCGGGATGGCTATCGCATCGAGTGTAGAATCCCGAACGTCGATGACTATCTGCGTCTGCGGCATCAGTCCGGTCTCAGTCCCTTTACGAGAGAGGCGGCCGAAAAAGGCTTGCCCAACTCTATCTTTGGCGTCAGCGTGATGAGCGGTGACGTGGTAGTCGGTATGGGTCGCATTATCGGCGACGGAGGCTGCTTCTTTCAGGTCACCGACATCGCGATAACACCCGAGCATCAGGGCAGGGGGCTTGGTAAGATGATCATGGCAGCACTGTCGGACCATATTGATAATCAGTTGCCGGAGAGCGCTTACGTCAGTCTGATCGCCGACGGCCAGGCAAACCGCCTCTACCGGCAGTTCGGTTTCACTGAAACCGCCCCGCGCTCGGTAGGGATGGCAAGGAAAGTTTGCTGACCAGCGGACATCCCCATCTTATGGCAGGTTATTGTTTCCAATGCAGACGCCGCTGCGAGCCGCCCGCAAACCATGCTTTCTGCTGCGCTGGCGTTTCCTTCGCGAATGCTTGAAACTGTTCAGTCATGTCTTCGCCTCCAGCGATGTCAACGGCGTTTGCCGCGCAGGGAGTTGTGCCAGATTAACGGCGCGTCGATTCGCCAGCTTGCTTCGCTGGTTTGGTAATGTGTTCGCTCGCTGAGCGATTCCCGACCGCGAGCAATTGGGCGTTCGCGAAACTGCGGCGGTGCCGGCGCGATCACGCGCGAGCCGATAGGCAGCGATGCCACAATTCGCAGGGTGCCCAACGGCTCCGTGCGTGCCGTTTTCTCCACCTGCCCGATGTTTCGGCATTGCGCAACACCACGTGTTTTCTCACGGAGCCGTAACATGGCATCGAAACTCGCTCGACCATTCCGCCGGCTCACGTTGATGGCCTCTTTCATGCGCTTTTCTCTCGGTCTGGTGGCGCTGTTGGTTCTGCTGGTTGCGGCTGGCAGTGCCTATGAGGCGCTGTCGCGGGATTGGGCTGAGGTGAAATTTCCGCCTGCAGGCAGGCTTGTGGATATTGGGGGACGCAAGATCCATCTCGACTGTCGCGGCCAGGGATCGCCGACAGTAATTTTCGAGGCAGGACTCGACAGTTACAGCGCGCTTTCGTGGGCAAAGGTGCATGACTCCGTGGCGGCTGTCACCCGCGCTTGTACCTATGATCGCGCGGGGATTATGTGGAGCGAGCCAAAGTCTACGCCACAGCACGCCGACGCGGTGGCGGACGATCTTCATGCGGTTCTGACAACGGCCGGAGAAAAAGGGCCCTTCGTTCTGGTTGCTCATTCACTCGGCGGGCCTTACAGTATGGCCTACACTCGAAAATTCGGCGATCAGGTCGTGGGGCTGGTGTTCGTTGATGCCTCGCATCCGGACCAGGTCGCTCGATTTGCCGAAGTGGCAGATGCGCCGTCCGATTCCACCAGCGAAGTCTTGAAGACCGCGTCGAGCCTCGCCTGGACCGGCATCATCCGCCTCATGGCGTCGACTGACGGAGTGTCCGGCGTTCCGACATATGTCACAGAACAGGTCAGGGCCTTTGTCAGTCCGTCACTGACGGCAGTGGTCTCTGAGAATACGAACATCGATCGGACACTGGCGGAGGCGGGTAACCTCCGCACGTTGGGTAATCGCCCTCTGGTCGTGCTCACGGCGATGGAGCCGCTCAGCGATGTTTCGTTAAAAGCGGAGTCCCGACGGGAGGAAACACGTCGTCGCGATGTCTGGAGAAAGCTGCAAGAGGACGAGGCCTCCTGGTCGACGCGTAGCCGGCACCAGCTTCTGCCGGATTCCGGACATTATATCCAGTTCACTCGGCCCGACGCGGTGATTGCAGCCATCCTTGAAGTCGTGAACAAACTGCGGCTGGAGAATATCGAGGTGGACACACTCTGACGGCGATTGCCCCGTCGCCAGTTCAGGGGCTAGGGTCTCTCACGAACACGCGCATCCTGTACCACGTCCCGGAATTCGAATCCGTTCTTCATACCCATGTCTGGCAGGACTATAATCTAGCCCCCGATCTTCCACAGATGCAGAATTCCTCGATTTTCGGCAGGCCAATCTCGACGGACCGCTGCACTCCGTCCGTTATATGCATCAACGTCTGATCGACCCGAATGAATGGCGGCGCGTTGATGGCGAATCCAGGTTGCAATGACTCTTCGACCTGGACTGCGCATCCTCCCGGCCGACGCTCCCTGATAGCTGAAGTCACCGCAGGCAGAACCGGCATCGACCTTGATGCATCTGCTTCAAGACACCATCGGCTCTGCGCAGCATTTTTGGTCTTGTCTAAGGTCCTCGCCGCCATCGACCTCGATTTGGCATTACTTCTTAAACACCCTTTCCAGGAACGCTGCGAGCGAAGGACGCCACACGTCCATTTCATGCGCGAGGTCTTTGTATTCTACGTAGTCATGAGCGATCTTTTTTTCGTCCAGTATGGCCTTGAGGCCGGCGATATCTTTGCCTGTTATCTCGTCCTTGGTGCCGACGGTGACGGTGAAGTTGCGTAGTGTGGCATTGATCTTTTCAGGATCGTTCAACGTCGCTTCTACAGCCTTGTTCGGGACGGTAGTGGTGGAAACACCGCTGAACGTGGCGACCCAGCCGAATGTGCCGAGGTGGGTCAGGCCGGAGACCAGCGCCTGATAGCCACCTTGCGAAAGGCCAACAACAGCGCGTCCTTCTGCGTCGTCACGCACGCGGTAGTTCTGCCTCATGTAGGGAACGAGGTCCTCCATTAATTCCTTGTCAACCGCGATAGCGTTCAGCGGATAAAAATTCTTGCGACGGTCGGCTCCGGGAAAGTTTTCCGGGATCGCTTCGGGGATATCGGCCTCAGTATCGGGAATGACGACAATCATCGGCTCGATTTTCTTTTCGGCCAGCAGGTTGTCGAGAATTTGTGGTGCACGGCCTTGGCTGACCCAAGAGGCGACCGTGTCCCCAAAGCCGTGATAGAGGTAAAGCACGGGCAACGGCTCGGAGGAATCGCTGTAGCCCGGCGGCGTGTAGATATAGGTCTGGCGTTGAGATTTCAGCGCCTTGGACGGGATCGTCACGAGGCGAAGTTCGCCATGGGGAACTTCGCGGATATCCAGAATGCTGCCGGGCACCAGAATGAGGCTCGTATTTACCTGACGCTGCGGTTTGGGTGAATTGGTGCCTGTATCAATGCTGCGGAAGCCGTCCACATTGAAGTAATATTCGTATAGATTAGGCTTCAGTATTTCGCTCCTTACGCTCCACAAGCCGTTCTCAGCCTTCTTCATTTCCAATGGGAGGCGTTGGCCGAGGACGATCGAAACGGCCTTCGCAGCGGGAGCAAAGAGACGGAAGCTGATCCTACCGTCCTTTTCGACGGAAGTGACGAATTCGTTCAGAGGGCGGTCGGCGGGCGGTACCGCGGGCAAATCCAAAGCCATGGCCGGTGAGCTCACAATGCAGCTGGCGATAATGATGCAAGGCAGTAACAAACGCATGAAAACCTCCTCCAGATCAAACGGTCCCGTGTCGAGACTGGCAGAGGTATCTGGCCTTATCGACCGCTTTACACTTTAACTCGCGAATGCGCTCGAAATCGAAAGCAAAGATACGCCACCCGCACGCAGCGCTCATCAATCATTTGATGTGGGACCGTCCACCGGCATTCCTGTGCTTCTGCCTCCAGTATGGGCGTCATTCCGTGAACTTTGCTGCCAGCCGGTTGTTAGAGCTATTCCAGCAAAAGGAGTTTAAGGATGAGACTGATCCTGGGCATTCTCATGGCTGCCGTCCTTATTGCAATGGTTACCTATATGGTATCAGGCGATCGTACTGTGGAGCAGCAACCATCACCCCACGCCATCGATCAGGGCGGTTAACGGGCGGCTGATTCAGCTAACGAGGGCGGAGTGGCCGCAAGGCACCGGATATGGCCGTGCTTTGGCGCGTTGAATAACAGGCAACGAAGATCGAAAGAAACAAAGGTGCCTCGCAGGATCGAAGTCACAGAGGCAACCGGTGGCGAGGCCTTCGGAAAGACAAGGACCGGGTCATGCCCGGTCCTGTCTCGATCAGCCCGAGAAATAACCGAAGGTAACGACCGGTTCGGCTGCGGTTTCGACCCAGATGCTTTTTGTCTGGGTGTAGGCGAGAAGCGCGTCCCTGCCGCTGGAGCGGCCGTAACCGCTTTTGCCAAATCCGCCGAAAGGCGACATCACGCTGATGGTCTTGTAGCCGTTGATCCAGAACGTTCCCGCCCGAACCTGCGAGGCGACCCGGTGTGCCCTTGCGACGTTCTGCGTCCAGACAGCCCCGGCAAGCCCGTAGGGATTGTCATTGGCGAGCGAGATTGCTTCCTCCTCGGTATCGAATGGCGTAACGCCGACGACCGGACCGAAAACCTCTTCTTTCGAGATCGTTGCATTCGGAGAGACGTTGTCGAGGATGGTGGGCGCGAAATAGAAGCCGCCTGTTTCCTCGAGGTGCTCCGGCCTGCGTCCACCGGCGGCCAGATGCGCGCCTTCGCTGATGCCTTGCTGAACCATCTCACTGATCTTGTTCCATTGGCGCAGATTGTTGATCGGGCCGACCTGGGTCGTGTCGAGATAGGGGTCGCCAACGGGAATCTTCGCCGTTGCCGTTGCATAGCGTTCAACGAATTGCTGGTGAACGGAACGGTGGACCAGCAGCCGCGAACCGGCAACGCAACTTTGTCCCGCACCGCCAAAAATCGCCGATTGGGCGCCGAGGATTGCCCGGTCGATATCGGCGTCGTCGAAGACGACGTTGGCCGATTTGCCGCCCAGTTCGAGAATGCAGGGAACCACGTTCCTGGCTGCCGCCGCGGCGATCAGAGATCCCGCTTGCGCCGATCCGACGAACACGACGAGACCCGTCTTGGCGTGGGCCACAGCTGCCTGTCCTGCGGTCACGCCCTGGCCTGCGATGACATTCACCAGGCCGCGGGGTGCTCCACCCTGCTCGCAGAGAAGACCCAGAATGATCGTGCTGAGCGGCGTCAGCTCGGAGGGCTTGATGACGACCGCGTTGCCAGCGCAGATGGCGGGAGCGATCTGCCATCCGCCGGTGTTCAGCGGCGCGTTCCATGGCGTGATCTGTACAACCACACCGATCGGTTCCTGGCGTGTGTAGTTGAGGTGGGAGGTGGGAACGGGAATGACGTCGCCATGCAGCTTGTCGCACCATCCGGCGTAATATTCGAACATCTCCGCGACCTTGACGACTTCGCCACGGATATCGCGGATCGGCCGGCCGGCTGAGCGGCTTTCGATTTCAGCGATGTCGGCCGAATGTTCGCGGATCTTGCGGGCGATCTCGTTCATGACCCGTCCGCGGCCGGAGGCGGTGAGCTGCATCCATGCGCGTTGCGCCTTCGCTGCGGCATCCATTGCGCTGTCGACCACCGATCTGTCGGCGTCTTTGTATGTCGCGAAGGGTTTGCCGCTGGAGGGATCGGTGAGGGCGAGTTCTTCGCCCGAACCGAAGACGATCTCACCATTGACGAAACTGCCGATCTCTTCGGTGCCGATGAAAGCCTTGAGGATTTCGCGGATGCGCGGACCCGGATCGCGGATGATATCTACGTTGCCCATAATGCTCGTCCTTAGTTTGAAGAGGGTTGGAAAGCGCCCATGCGGGTAAAGTCGTCGGTGTCTTTCAGGTCGCTCGAACCGGACCAGAGTTTTGCAACGACCTCAGCCATCGGCAGGTCTGCGCCGGTCCTTGCTGCAAGCTCATGCGCAAGCCGGACGTCCTTTCGCATCAGTCCCATCGAGAAACCGCTGTCGAACCTGTCCGACATGATCCACGTTGGGAAATGCACTTCGCTGATCATCGATCGCCCTGACGCCGCGTTGAGAACGCGGAGCGCCGCTTCGGGATCGATCCCTGCGGCCAGAGCAAGCTTCAGACCTTCGCTGGTCGTTACCATGTGTGCTGCGGCGAGAAGGTTGTTCACCAGCTTGGCGACATTGCCCGCACCGCTTGGCCCTACATGCAGGGCTTTGGCCGCCATGGCTTCGATGGCTGGTCGTGCAAGGGCGACGTCTTCGTCAGTGCCGCCAATCATCATCGTCAGCTTGCCAGAGGCAGCACCAGACGGTCCGCCGCTGACCGGCGCATCCAGAAAACCGTGACCAATCAAGGCAAGCTTTGCGGCAAGCTCGCGGCTGACATCCGGTTCCGACGTTGAGGTGTCGATGATGATTACCCGCTGATTGCTCCGGCTTTTCAGAACTTCGATCTGGTCGTTCACCACGCTGGCGACGTCCGTGGCCGTTGGCAGCGAGAATACCAGGAAGCTGCTCTCCTCAAAGGCGTCGGCGATGGTATCTACGGCAATGACACCCGATTGTTGCGCCAGTGCTCTCCTGTCGTCCGACAGATCGAAACCCAGCGTCCGGAAACCCCTGCCAGCCAGCGTTTGAGCCATACCAAGGCCCATGCTTCCAAGGCCAATTATTCCAACAGTTGTCTGCTTTTCATCCGACATTTGATCGAACTCCCTTTATCTGCCATGCCACGTGGTATCGGCTGACGATCATTCAGGCGGTGACGTTCTCATCAAACAGGGATGCTCGGTAGTGAGGTGTCCGGGTACAAAGCGTTGCGGGTTCAGCAACGCCGATCAGGCTTTGAACGCCGTCATTTCGGCAGCGAGATATCCCGCGAGACGGTCTACCGACGTAGGCAGTCGGCGCCGTGCTTTGACCATCAGGTGGGCGCTGGCCTCGGACAGAAGCGGATCGCTCAGTTCGACGACGCCTAAGGCCGACCTCAGGAGTTCGGTGGACACGGCGAATTTGGGGAGGAATGTCACACCAAGTCCGGCGACCACGAAGCGGCGCAGAGCGTCGATGGACGGTGTTTCGATCAACGGTGTGACCGCTGCACCGCAATTGGCCGCCACGCGGCTGACCAGCTGGGTGACGCCATGTCCTTTGCTGAGCAAAGCGTATTGAGCGCCGGCCAGACAGTTTTCGAGCGCCACCTGCGGGTTGCTCAGCAGCGGGTGGCCGAGGGGAGCGACAAGGCAAAGCGGTTGCCGCGAAATGGCGAGAGACCGGACACGCACATCGATGGCCGGATTGTAGGCAATGCCGATATCCGTATCACCGTTGGCGACACTGTCGAGAAGGCTTTCGGTGCTTCCCAGCCGGACGTCGTAACGGATCGCCGGATAGACAGTGACGAAGGGCTTCAGACCGTGTTCGATGAGGTCCCCGAGAAAACCTTCACCGCAACAAAGCCGGATGCGCCTCTGTTGCACACCTTTCAACTGGTCGAGTTGCTCCGACAGCAGGCCGTTGTCTTCGAGAATGCGTTTGCCATGTTCAAACACCAGTTCTCCGGCGTCGGTCAGTCCAACGCCCCGACTTGTCCTGTCGAACAACGGCAGGCCGATATTCTTCTCGGTATCGGCGATCTGGCGGCTGACGACGGAAGGGGCGACATTGAGATGTTCCGCCGCACTGCGGATCGAGCCGAAGCGAACGACGGCCATAAACATCCGCAATGCTTTGGCATCCATGGTCTCCATCAACGCCATCCTGTGCCGGAACGATTATCGGGTCAATGCGCGTTGTTGCTGCAGCAACGGCCCTTACGCTACCTTGAGCTGGTCGCTGACGAGGGATACCCACATCTGCGCGCCCAGGGGAAGAAGCGCGTCGTTGAAGTCGAAATAGGCTGAATGGAGCCCCGGATTTTTGCCGGCCCTTTGCGCGCCAAGCCAGAAGTAACATCCGGCCTTTTCGCGGAGCATGAAGGAGAAATCTTCCGCAGCCATGCTCGGCATGGCGTCGACGACCTCGATCCCCGGCATGGTGGAGGCAATATTCCTGACGATCGCGGCGCATCCCGGATCGTTTATCGTCGCCGGATACCGGAAGTGATGATCGACCGTCGCGGTGCAGTCGAACCCGGTTGCGATGGAGGTCGCCAAAGCGCGGATGCGTGTCTCTATCTTTGCGCCGACATCTTCCTCGAACCAGCGCGTCGTGCCACGGATGACAACATCCTCCGGAATGACGTTCCAGGCGTCGCCTCCGTGAATCTGGGTCGCCGAAATGACCGCGGATTGCAGAGGGGAGACGTTGCGGCTGGCAATGGTTTGAAGCCCGGAGACGATTTGAGATGCGGCCACGATCGGGTCTGCACCTTCATGGGGCATAGCTCCGTGAGCACCACGGCCGGTTATCTTGATCTCGAATGTCCCGAAGGCCGCCATCATCTGGTCGTCCCTGGCTACGCATTGGCCAAGCTCCAGTGCTGGCCAGTTGTGCAGGCCGTAGATAGCGTCCATCGGGAAGTCGCGGAACAGACCGTCCTCGACCATCGCCCGGCCTCCGCCTTCGTTTTCTTCGGCTGGCTGAAAAATGAAGTGAACCGTGCCGTCGAAGTTCAACCGGCTGCAGGCGCGGGCGGCAGCAAGCGCCATCGACACATGACCGTCATGGCCGCAGGCATGCATCTTGCCGGGTGTGCGGGAGGCATAGGCAAGTCCCGTTTGCTCCAGGATCGGCAGTGCGTCGATGTCGGCGCGGATGCCGATCGCCTTTGACGACGTACCGCGACTGAGCGTTCCAATCACTCCGGTCTTGCCGTAACCGGTGCGAACTGAATATCCCCATTCGGAAAGACGGGCAGCGATGAAAGCTGACGTTTCCTGCTCCTCGAAGCCCAGTTCGGGGTTCTGGTGCAGATGGTGCCGCCATTGAACGGCTTCATCGATTTCGGTGCCTGGGAAGAATTGCTGCATCGAGTCCTGCTCCTGAAGAATGCGGCCGTCTTGAAGGACGCCCGCTTCTGGTTCTGGTATTATTGGCCGCCGATCCGAAGCGCAATGTCTGCGATAAAGACCGAGCCAATATATGTGCCGAACATCACGCAGATGGCGACGATGACGATCTTCCATCCGGATTTTCGCGCGATGTCGAATTCGCCTTTGGTGAGAGCCAGGCCGCCATAGGCCAATGCAGGCGTCGCAAGAGCGAGGAAGTTAAGAGCCTCCACCTGCGAAATCACCCAGGCCGAACCCGGAATGCCCGGAACTGTCACGAGGATCGCTAGCAGCGACGTCCAGGCCACGCCCGGCAGGTAGAACGGCATGAAACGGGCAAACAGAAGTCCGCCGACCGAAACGAGGTACAATATGGTCATGCCCGGCAAGGCGGTAAGCGGGTCTGTGCCCGTGCCTACCCAGTTTGAGACCAGGCCGATGACGGATGCGACCAGCAGAAGTCCGGAGTATCGGACCACGTTGATTTTGCGCTCGTCTTCACCCTCGGATGGCAATGTGTGTTCAGCGGACGCGGTCTGGGTTGAATTCACACTCATATCTTCGCTCCTGTCTGAGCCACGTTGGCGGGGTCGTGGGGCCGTGATTTTTTATAAAGCCACTCCGTCAACGGAAGTGCCACGAACAGACCGACATAAAGACCGGTCGCATAGGTGAGGATGTTGCTGGCCGCTGCCAGAGCCAGAATGACGTCCTTGTTTTCCGGCATGACCGTGACGAGGCTGCCCGTACAGGCTGCCAGCATGCTGCCCGAGCCGACGCCACAGGACATTGCCAGTGCGCGATAATCGAACCATCCAAGTGCATGGATCAGAGGCGGCATGATTGCGAAGACGAATGTACCAATCAGCGTTCCGGTGGCATAGACGCCCATTGCGCCAGCTCCCTCAGGGCTGTTCAGGCCGTAACGATCGGCAATCAATGCGATGTTCGGTTCCCGGTCAATGGAGTAGGTGGCTCCGATCGCCTCACGGCCCATGCGCAGGAGAAACACGGCGACCGGGAAAGCGATCAGGATCGTCCCGAGATTACCTATTTCCTGTAAGACAAGCGCCGGGCCGGCCTCGATGATTTTCTCGATCTGAGGTCCGACCGTTGTTCCAAACTTCGCGATAAACGGCATGATAGCAATGGTAATCATGGTTCCGGAAAGTTTGACGGCGCTCGGTGGGATAAGTTTTGCCGTTTTTTTCAGGATATGCGGATTCAACGCTATGCCCATGGCAAACGCGTACAGGATCGGCAGAAACACGACCGTTCCTATTCCGATTGGAACTTTTCGGATGCCAATTATTTCCGCAACGACGACGATGGCCAGGACGATACCGTGCAGCCACCAGCTTCCTGCTGATGTTAGGGCTTTGCTCATGTCTTTCTTCCTCTGGTCGGTCACGCACCGATTGTTGTTCTTTATGTGCGTCGTCGACGAATATGAAGTGAGCTATGACACTTTGTAGTCCCGGAAGTGGGAACAATGCGTTGCTCGTTCAGCAACGGAGGGGCAGCTCCCTTTGACTGCCCGACCACGCACCGCTCTTCCGTTCGAACGTCGGCTTCGACCGGATGCTGACATGTTTAAAAAAGCCAGTGTCCATTCTCGTCAGCGTAAGACCTTGTTTGCCTCAGCCACGAGTTTTCCTCCCTTGAACACCTTTCGGTTCTTTGGAAAGGAGACAACGGCTTGGGGGATATTGGGAGCAGCGAGCGTAACGAAGTCGGCTTTGGCGCCGACCTGGATGCCGTAATTTTCTATATGAAGAGCTTTTGCACTCTCATTCGTGACGACATCGAATACGGCTTTCAGTTCGTCATCCGTGTAGAAGCCCGAGCGGTAGCCGATGATTTCGGCGCGATGCAGCATGTCGCCGTCGCCATAGGGCCACCAGGAATCGCGAATATTGTCGCTGCCGCTGAAAACCGTCACGCCCTCCCGTCGCAACAGGGCAACGGGCGGGAAAGTGTGATTGCCGGGCGCGTTTGTCATGATCGATACGCCGCTTCTGGCGATGGTCGCAGCAATTTTGCGGGCTGCGTCCAGGGGAAGGTCACCAAGCCCGTAGGCGTGGCTGATTGCGACATGGCCCTGCATGCCGAGCGCGACCGTTCGTGCACAAATCTCCTCAATGGTGAAAGCACCCATGCTTCCCGCATCGTGAAGATGGATGTCGATGTCCACTCCGTGTTTTTCGGCAACGCCGAAAACGACATCGAGGTGGCCGTTCACGTCACGGTCGAAACTCGCCGGATCAAGGCCACCGACGAGGTCCGCACCGAGTTTTATAGCCTCGTCCAGCAGTTCCGGTGTGCCGGGACTTTTCAAGATGCCGCTCTGGGGAAAGGCGACGAGCTGGATGTCGATCAGATCCTTGTAGTCCTCACGAAGGGCCAGAATGGTTTCCAGCGATTTCAGCCCGACCGAACCATCCACCATGACGTGGCTGCGCATATGGAGCGTTCCATTGCTGATGCAGAGATCGAGCTGATCACGCGCGCGCTTATCCATCGGTGCAGCGATGGCCATGTTTTCCGCCTGGAATGCGACCCGTTCGTGCACGTCGAAACCATTGGTGCAGGGGCGATGTGGTATCCAGTTGTCGCCGTAAAAGCTCGTGTCGAGATGGATATGCCCTTCGACAAATCCCGGGACAAGCAAATCTTCGGCGATGTCGATGATGGAAGCGGATGCCGTATCCGATCCGGCGGGCTCAATCGATGTGATCCGCCCGGCCTCCACATGGACGTCGCGCAACAGGCCGCCGGCGATTTTGGCGTTGGTGAAGACAGTCTTGGTCGTGTTCATGAAAACTCCTGATATGCATTATCACACGCTGCCGCTTTAAAGCGGGGCCATATGGCAGGCGACGACACCGCCGCCTTGGCGCCTGCGTGGTTTCGGGGCATCCCTGCTGCAAATATCTGCGGCAAGTGGACAGCGTGGGTGGAAGGCGCAGCCTTTCGGAGGATCGAGCGGGCTGGGCGGCTCGCCGCCCATCAGTGCCCGGTCGCGATTGGGGGCGGCCACGTCCGGGATCGTCTGGAGCAGCAATTTTGTGTAGGGGTGCTGCGGATCGGCAAAAAGGGCTTCCGTATCCGCCTCTTCCACAATCCGGCCGAGGTACATCACGGCAATGCGGTCTGCCATATGCCGTACGACAGCCAGATTGTGGCTGATGAAAAGATAGGTCAGGCCAAGTTCGTCCTGAAGCTTGCGCATCAGATTGAGGATTTGCGCTTGCACGGAGACATCGAGGGCCGATGTGGGTTCATCGCAGACAAGGAACTCCGGCTCGCTGGCCAGTGCCCGGGCTATGGAAATGCGCTGTCTCTGGCCGCCGGAAAACTCATGTGGATAGCGCCGACTGTCATCAGGTGAAAGACCAACGATCTTCAGCAGGTCGGCCACACGCTCGGTGACTGCGTCCGCACTATCGCGAAGGCCGAATTCGCGGATAGGTTCGGCAATGATGTCACCGACGCGCCAGCGCGGGTTGAGGCTCGCATGCGGGTCCTGGAAGATCATCTGCGCTTCCATTGGCTTCCCGTCACTGGCCGGTGCAAAGACGATGGCGCCCTCGGTCGGAGCATATAGCCGCGTCACCAATCGCGCTACCGTCGATTTCCCGCATCCGGACTCGCCGACCAGCGCCAGGCACTTGCCTTTCTTGACGATGAAGGTGACGTCCTGCACGGCATGCAAATAGCGTTTCGGTTTGCGCTCGATCATCCTGTTCAGCCACGGCGTCGAGACATCGAAGACCCGCGTCAACTGGTCGACCTCAAGGGCATTCTGGGAGCTTCTCATGCAACACCTCCGTTATGAAGCAGGCAGGCGACGGCACCATGTGCTTCGGGTATCAGCGCCGGGCGGATTTCGAGACAACGTGGGCCGACCGCGCCACACCGTGGATTAAAGGCGCAGCCGGGCGGAACAGCATTCAGCCGTGGCATGGCGCCGTCGATCTGTGTCAGACGATCGACGCGTGCACCGAGCGCTGGAATGGAGCCCATCAGGCCGCGCGTATAAGGATGTTTCGGGCGGGCGATGACGTCTTCGACGGCGCCGATCTCGATGATGCGGCCCGCATACATGACGGCCACGCGGTCGGCGGTCTCGGCAATCACGCCCATGTCATGCGTGACCAGCATGACGCCAGCGCCCTGTTCCCGGCACAGCTTGCGCAGCAGGCTGGTAATCTGCGCCTGTATGGAAACATCAAGCGCTGTCGTCGGCTCATCGGCAATGATCAATTGCGGGTTTCCTGCAAGCGCCAAGGCAATCACAACCCGTTGCCGCATACCGCCGGAAAACTGGTGCGGATAATGGTCGATGCGCTCGTCCGCGCCGGGAATACCCACCTGCTGCAGCAGGTGAACGCCGTGAAGACGCGCCTGCGCCCGACTGCGGTCCGAATGCAGTCGGACGGTTTCGATCAGTTGCTGACCAACGGAAAACAGGGGATTGAGCGACGTCAGCGGATCCT
This sequence comes from Rhizobium sp. GR12, assembly GCF_036596185.1. NCBI lineage: Bacteria > Pseudomonadati > Pseudomonadota > Alphaproteobacteria > Hyphomicrobiales > Rhizobiaceae > Rhizobium > Rhizobium sp. GR12. Next base: position 172,502 of record NZ_JASXTH010000004.1, read on the forward strand.
GAAATATGGCGCCCACCATGCGGCCTCGCACGTTTTCCATTTCGTTGTCGCTGAGATTATCCGTCCGTTTTCCGCCAATATGGATTTCGCCGGAAGCGATGCGACCGGGCGGTTCGAGAAGGCCGAGAACGGCCAGGCCGGTCATCGACTTCCCCGCACCTGACTCTCCCACGACACCGAGAATCTCTCCCCGCGCAATCGTCAGGGATACATCGGACAACGCAGTCAGAACGCCACCGCGTGTTGGGAATTCAACAGAAAGGCCTTTGACCTCGAGAGCGGGAGAGGGGCTGGTGTTCATGACGACGCCTCACTTTTGGGGGAAGGGTAGCTTGGCGGAAAAATCTCCTCCACCCGTGGGTGGCCAAAGGTGCGCACGGGATAGCGAGCGATCAGGCCGTCAAACTGTTGCTGCGCCTGGCTTCGTGCAGCGATCAGATCGATCCCGGCCACGTTCCCGTCACGCATCGAAATCCGTCCATCAACGATCGTTGCCCGGGTGACGCGACCAGTTGCGCCATAGACAAGCGTCTGGATCGGATCGATGCGCGGCGCAATCATCCGGTCCGCCATGTCGAACACGGCGATGTCGGCCTTTGCGCCGGGAGCAAGACGTCCCAGATCAGGGCGCTTCAAGGCATCGGCACCGGCATGGGTTGCTGCGTCATAGAACTCGGCTGCCGATCCGGCGTCACCGCGCCCTTCCGCAATCCTGTTGGCCATCATGCCAATGGCCATGTTCAACACCATGTCCGGCGGTGCCGTATCGGTGCCCATGCCGATGCGAACGCCCATCGCTTTCAATCGGGAAAAGGATTGGAGCGACGAGCCATGTCGTGCCGAAACAAGCGGACAATGGGCGACGGTGACGCCGTTTGCCGCATAACGCAGCAGATCGTCGTCGGTCGCCACTGTCGCATGAGGTGCTATCAATCGAGGCGAGAGGAGGCCAAGACCATCCAGCCATTGCGGAGCGGTGGTGCCGTGCAGCCGCTGAACGGTCTGCAACTCCATCTCGCCCTGCGCCATGTGTAAACGCACCGGCATATCCAGTTCATCGGCTTGGGCAAATGTCTGGCGCAGTAGCTCCTCCGTGCAGGTCTCGACGCGGTCCGGGGAGAACATGCCGGAGATCAGGCCGTCGCCGGTGCCGTGTACCCTTTTGGCAAAGGCGGCGGCTTCGGAAAGCTCCCGAAGTCCGCGCGCCTCGTCGAAGACCGGTTGCATTGCTCCGGCTTCGTTGAGGATGACGCCACCCGTACGATAGGCGGGACCAAGCCAAATACGGATGCCAAGGTCCCTGGCGGCAACGGAGGCAGCCTCGAATTCACCTATCGTTTCACCCCATTCGCGATAAAACAGGGATGCTATCGGAAGTGCTGAAGTGATGCCGTTAAGGAGCAGCTGAGCAAATGCGTAACGCTTCTGGAAGGCAAGTTCCTCCGGCGTGTACATCTCATAGGCCCGTGCGGCGTAATCGGAAGGCCAAACGCGCCCCTTTTTCCAGCCCGGCTGGTTGTCCATGGCAAGCACGGTCGTGTCGAGATCGGACAGGGCATCGAGATCGACAAAGCCTGGGCCGATAAGGGCTTCACCCATGTCGTAACGTGCGGCCAATTCGCCTTCGAAGCGGGACCCGACCCAGATGATGTGGTCGTTCTCAATCACCACTTCGCCACCGTTGATGAGGCGTCTGCCTTCTGGCAGATCGGCAATCACGTAACGCGCTGCAAGCGCCCAGCGACCGGGCGGACGTTCGCCGAGAGGAAGTGTAGACCAGTCTGCCACCATCATGGTCGTGCTCTCAGGCTTGCGCCGTCGCGCGCAACGATATTACCGGCTGTGACAACCAGCTTGCGTGGCTGGTGCGTCACGATGGCTTCGCCGAGGCTTTCTCCTTCGACAAGCACGATATCGCCGCGACCGCCCACCTTGAGAGCGTGCGCGTGGCGATCCATCGCCAGAGCCCCGCCGGTCGTGCAGACATCGAGAGCCATTGCAAGCTCGTCATCGCGGCGCAGATTGTTTTTCATACCTAGCAGCATGGCCCGCTCGAGCATGTCGCCATTGCCATAGGGTCCCCATGTGTCGCGGAAGCCGTCGACACCGGCACCGAAGCGCACCCCGGCGACATGCAGGCGTTTCAGCGACGGAACTTCGCGCGATGGAGGGGCCGTCGTGAAAATAGGGACGTCCAGCTCTGCGCAGGTGTTGATGAGTGCTTGCGAGACGTTCCAGTCAGGAAGACCCAGGCAGAATGCATGACTGACCGCAACCTTGCCCTGCATGCCTGTGGCGCGAATGCGCTCGAAGATCATCTCCATCGAGAATGCGCCAAGCTCTCCGCCTTCATGGAGATGGATATCGATGCCTTTTCCGTGTTTTTCGGCAATCGCGAAGATCGTATCGAGATGCCCTTTCGGATCGCGATCCATACCACAGGGATCAAGCCCGCCAACCAGATCGGCGCCCATCGCCATGGCCTTGTCCAGCAGTTCGGCGGTGCCGGGTCTGCGCATCAGTCCCGATTGTGGAAAAGCGACAATTTCAATTTCGACGACGCCCACAAGCTGTCGCCGCGTTTCCATAACGCCTTCCAGTGCGACCAAACCCTGGTCGGTATCGATGTCGACATGGGTACGAATCAGCGTCGTGCCATAACCGACAGACTGCAACGACTGGCGCATGGATTGCACATGGGCGTCGAGACCGTATTCACGCTTTACATTGCGCTCATTGTCGATCTTGTCGATCAGGCGCGGGCCAACCGTGTTAACGTACCACGGATATCCCAGCAGCGACTTGTCGAGGTGGGTGTGGGCATCGACCAGACCGGGAATGGCAATGCGGCCAGCGGCATCCTCGACTGGTACGCCGTCGGCGGCCAGTTTCTCGCCGATTGCAGCGATACGGCCATCCTCGATCAGGATATCGGCCTTCATGCCACCCATGGGTCTTGCATTGGTAATCAGAAGATCGGTCATCAAAAAGCCTCAGCGTAATTTGGGGTTAAGGGCGTCGCGCAGCCAGTCGCCGAGCACGTTGATGGACACCACGAGCAGACAGAGCTGGAGGCCCGGGAAAAGCACGATCCACCACAGACCTGAAAACAGATACTGATTGCCGATGCGGATGAGCGTTCCGAGAGATGGCTGCTCTGGTGGCATGCCGACGCCAAGGAAAGACAGTGTCGCCTCGATCAGGATGCCAAGGCCAAAATTCAGTGTAGCGGTGACCAGCAGGGGTGTCGTGGTGTTCGGAAGAATGTGTTTTAGCATGATGCGCCGCGTCGGCACCCGTATCAGCCTGGCCGCCTGCACATATTCTTTGTTGCGTTCGACCATGGTCTGCGCCCGAACGGTCCGCGCATATTGTACCCAAGCAGACAGTGAAATCGCAAAAATGATAACGCCTGATGCGCCTGCCTCGCGCAGATAGGGCGGCAGGAGTTGACGGGCGAGCGCGGAGACGAGAATGGCGATAAGCATTGTCGGCATGGACAGCAGCACATCGCCCGCCCGCATCAGCAGACCGTCAGCCCATTTGCCATGGTAGCCGGCGATCAATCCGAGCGTAGAGCCAACGACCAGCGATACGGCCACGGAGGCGGCACCGATGATGATGGACGCCCGCGATCCGTAAAGGATTGCCGATAACAGATCGCGCCCCTGAACGTCGGTGCCGAGAATATACGGCCACTGGCCATCCGTCATCCAGATTGGCGGGATTTCGGCGTTCAGTAGATCGAGAGAGGCGAGATCATATGGATTCTGCACCGTAAACAACGGGGCCAGAAAAGCCGATGCGATCAGCATCAAAAGCATGATTGCGGCAATGATCGCGGACGGGTGATGGGTGAAGCTCCATCCCAGATCGGATTGCAGCAACCGTGCAAATCGCGATGGTGTCGGTCTGGTCGCGGCTGGTGTGGGCTCGATGGTGGTCATGGTGATGCTCCTGTCACGCGGCGCGCAGACGCGGGTCGATGACCGCATAGGCGATATCGACGAAGGTATTCAGCGTTACGAAGATGAAGGATACGATGCACAGATAGGCCGCCATGACGGGGATATCGACGAAGGTGACGGCCTGCATGAACAGCATTCCCATGCCTGGCCATTGGAAAACTGTTTCAGTGACGAGGGCAAAGGCAATCAGGTTGCCGACCTGCATCGCGGTCAATGTAACGACGGGCATCAGACAGTTCTTGAGTGCATGACGGAACCACAAAGCGCGCCGTCTTACGCCGCGTGCGCGGGCAAATTTGATGAAATCCGTCCGCAGCGTCTCCAGCATTTCTGCCCGTACCAGCCGCATGACAAGTGTGATCTGGAAAAGCGACAGTGACAGAGACGGCAGGATGACGGCGGCGCGGCCCGAAGGTGTCAGCAGCCCCGTGGACCACCAGCCGATGCGCACCACGTCGCCGCGCCCGTAACCCGGCAACCAGCCGAGCGTGACGGAAAATATCAGGATCAGGAGGATACCGACGAGAAAACTCGGCAGGGATACGCCGATGATCGAGCTGAACTGCAAGCTTTCCGCCCACCATTTTTCCCGACCAATGGCAGTGAAGACGCCCAGCGGTATGCCGATGGCGAGCGACAGGATGGTGGCGATGATGACCAGTTCGAAGGTGGCTGGAAATCGTTCGGCGATAAGGCCCAACACCGACTGCTGATTGCGCCACGACAGGCCGAATTCACCCTGCGCCGCATTGGCGACAAAGCGAACATATTGCACGAGGAAACCGTCGTTCAAGCCGAGGCGTCCCCGCAGTTCGTCGCGATCAACCTGGGTCGCGCTTTCGTTCACCATCATCTCGACGGGATCTCCCAGAAAACGGAAGATAAGAAAGGCAAAGAAAGCGACCGTCAGCATCACGAGAACGGCATTGCCGATCCGCTTGATGAGGAAAGCGAGCATGGTGATGTGTCCTTGATCTGGCCAACATGAAGGAACGGTCCCCCGCCAGGATATTGGCGGGGGCTCGGATTACATCTTCACCAGCCATAGACGGGGAAGATTGTCCGAAAACAGCGGGAAATCGGCAATCTTGGCGCTTGTAGCCCAAGCCAGCGGTTGCTGGTGGAGCGGGATCATCAGCGCATGATCCTTTGCGATCTTCAGCGATTGTGCCTCCAGTGCAAGGCGCTTGGTCGTATCGAGTTCAACTGCCGACGCTTCCGTTACCGCGTCGAATTCCTTGTCCGACCAGCCGCCCCAATTGAAAATCCCGAATGAGCCTTCTTTGGTGTGTAGAACCTGTGATGTGAGGCTGTAAGCATCCAGCATGGGCAAAGTGGCCCAGCCGAGAGTATAGACATCAACTTTGCCTGCAGAACGTTTCGGTGTCTGTACCGCGCGCGGGCCCTGGTCCAGTTTGGGCTTGAGGCCAATACGCGACCACATCGAAGCAACGGCCTGGCACACTTGCTCTTCGTTGACCAAAGTGTCTGCGCAGTTGAATTCAAATTCGAAACCTTCAGCACCAGCCTCTTTGAGAAGTGCCTTTGCCTTCTCCGGATCGGCTTTGGCCGGCTGGTCGAGGGCCGCATCGTACCCCGGTATTTCCGGCGCGACGAGGGCGCCGGCATTGCGGGACTTACCGCGCATTACGCGTTTCTGAATGAGATCGAGATCGATGGCGAGCTGCATTGCCTGACGGACGCGCAGATCCTTCATAGGATTTGGCGCTCCCGATAGTAGCTGGTCACGCTGGCTGAAGCCGATCATGACGGTGCGAAGATCGGTTCCCTCGAGAAGCTTGACCTGCGATGAGGCGGCTTCAAGTCGCGGCAGATCCTGCACCGGTGCCTGATCTGTAAAGTCGATATCCCCGGATAGAAGTGCGGCCACGCGGGTGGCGCTGGAGGCAATCGGCGCGAGCTCGATGCGATCGATATTGTGCTGGGGTTTGTCCCACCAGCCATCGTATTTCACGAAGACGGTTTTTGCATCCGGCTGGCGGCTTTCCACTTTGAAGGGGCCGGTGCCGTTTTCATTGTAGGTAGCGTAGCCCTCAACGCCAGAACCAACATCGGTCGGTGCTTCGGCATTGTTGTCCTTGAGCCAGCCCGCGTCGAAAATGTAGATTGTCGTCAGGTCGTTTAGCAATAGCGGGTAGTTGGCCGAGACGTCGATTTCAATGGTGTGGGCGTCGATGACGCGTGAGCCCTTATAGGCAGGAATGTTTCCACGAAGCGGTGATTTGGGGTTGGTCGCACGTAGAAGCGACGCCTGAACATCGTCTGCTGTGAAATCCGCTCCATTGTGGAATTTCACGCCCTCGCGAAGTCTGAAGCGCCATGTGGTGGGCGAGATGATCTCCCACGATGTTGCAAGTGCGGACTCGATCTTCAGGTTTCGGTCATACCGCATCAATCCTTCATACGAGTGATTGAGCACACCAAGAGCAAAGCTGTCGCCGTAGGAGTAGGGGTCGAGCGAACTGATGTCGCGAGAAGCGCCCCATTTTAGTGTTGTAGCGGAGGCTGGGAGGGCTAGCGCTATCAGTGCCGCACTCGCAACGAAAATTCTGGATAATTGCATTTATAGATCCCCTCGGATTGCATTCAATCTTATCGACACACTGTCGCTAACCGGAATGAGTGCTATTGAAACCCGTCGTCGCAAATGGCTTTTTGGCTCTTCCTTGCGAACTATGGCAAAAGCTAGATCAGAGTGAATGCAAACGCAATAGAATATTGCATGCAATTTAAGGGTATGGATTTTGTACGATACTCGTGCGATATAGAGGGAAATTGCATCCATATAACGAGCGCATGTTATGTCTACAAATCTCAGCAGAAGCGATGCGATCTATGCTTCTCTTCGCCGTGCCATCCTTGAACAGGCGTTGAAGCCCGGAACGAAATTGCCGGAAGATTCCATCGGTGACACATTCGGTGTCAGCCGAACGAGCGCCCGCAACGCCCTGTTGCGACTTGCTTCCGATGGCTTGGTGGAGATCAAGCCCAATCGCGGCGCGGCTGTTGCCATGCCGACGCTGGAGGAAGCGGAGGAGGTTTTTGCGCTGAGGCGTTGCCTTGAGCGCGAGGTGATAGGCCGCCTGTGCAGGCGTATGCCCAGAGACGGTATCGATGCCCTCATTAGTCATGTGCGCGAGGAAGAGCGAGCGCTACACGCATCGTCTCCCCGTTCGATTAGGCTTGCAGGCGAATTCCACATTCTTCTCGCGGAACTGACGGGTTCCAAACTGCTGATTGATTTCATCAGCCAGATCGTCTCGCGTTCGTCGCTCATTCTCGCCCGTTTCGGGCGACCTCATTCCGCGGAATGCGGTATCGATGAGCATATCCAGTTGATCGAGGCGTTGAAAAACCTCGATGCCGAAACAGCAAGCCGCATCATGGATCATCACCTGCACGCGGTCGAAGACAGGGCCAAGGTGGACGAGAAGGATGATGGTCCGGATATTACGGAGATTCTCAGCCGATATATTTCGATATCCGATTAGGAACACCCATGCGTCAATCGGAAAACAGTGCGGCACGCTCGAAGCAGGGCATGATCACCACGCCGCACCACACGGCGAGTGAAGCTGGTGCGAAGGTACTACGGCGTGGTGGCACGGCGATCGAGGCTGTCATTGCCGCCGGTGCAGCGCTCACCGTTCTCTATCCTCATTTTTGCGGGCTGGGAGGAGACGCGATATGGATCGTGGCAGACAGCTCCGGCCGTCGGCGAACGATCATGGGGATCGGTCAGGCTGCTGAACATTTACCCGTGCTTGATGCCATCCCGCAACGGGGGCCGCTATCGGCTCTGACAACGGCCGGGCTGGTCGATAGCTGGGGCGAGGCGTTGCGATATTCGTCTGAGAACTGGCGGGGAACAGAGAGCTTGGCAACGCTGCTGGCGGACGCGATTGCGTTGGCTGCAGAGGGTTTTCCGGCCAGCCGGTCGCAAAAGCACTGGCATGCATTTCGCGCGGATGAGATCGCCACCTGGCCGGGTTTTGAAGCCCACTTCGTTACCGAAGGTATTCAGCGTCAACCGCAACTAGCCTCCGTTCTGAAGCGGATCGCCCTATATGGTCACCGCGAATTTTACGAGGGCGAGCTTGCCCGGCGCATTGCAAACGGTCTGGAGGCTGCGGGCAGCCCAATCCGTGTTGCCGACATGCAAAAGACTGCCGCGCAGATCGTCGATCCCATTTCCATGGACTATCGAGGCATAGAACTGCTGGCACCACCGCCGCCATCCCAGGGCGTAACGACGCTTGGGATCATGGGCGTCCTGTCGAATTTCGACATGAAGAAGGTGGATCCTTCATCAGCCGAATTCTACCATCTTTGCGTGGAGGCGGTGAAGCAGGCTTTTCTCGACCGGGGCGCCATCGCCGATCCGGATTTTGTTGCGCAGGCATGTGGTGACTGGCTGAGCGACGTGGTTTTGTCGCGCAAGGCAGCCGCGATTGACCGGCTGGTCGCCCGCCCCTGGCCCGCTATCCATCAAACCGGCGATACGGTTTACCTTGCCGCAGTCGATCACGACGGGCGTTGCGCCAGCGTTCTGCAAAGCACCTACTATGACTGGGGAAGTGGTGTCTTGCTCGGCGATACTGGCATTCTCTGGCAAAATCGCGGAGCTGCTTTCAGCGTCGATCCGCTAAGCCCGAATGTTCTGGCGCCGGGGAAGAGACCATTCTACACGCTCAACCCCGGCATCGGCTTGAGAGACGGTAAACCGCATCTACTTTACGGCACGCAAGGTGCCGATGGGCAGCCGCAGACGCTTGCCCTGCTATTGAGCCGTCTGATCGACCACGGCTTCGATACGCTTTCGGCGCTGTCTGCGCCGAGGTTTCTGCTCGGCCGAACTTTTTCCGACACCCGCGATAATCTGAAGATCGAGGCTCCGGCTGGAGACGGGGTTATCGAGAAATTGCATGCGATGGGCCATGAAACGATTGCCATCCCGGCACTCAGCGCGCTGGCGGGGCAGGCGGGGGTGATCCGATTGAACAGTGACGGCTGGATCGACGGCGCACATGATCCCCGCAGCGATGGTTGCGCCATTGGTATTTGAGGCCTGATATGCTCGTTGATCTCGTTTTTCGAAATGCGCAACTGGCAGATCAGCCGGGGCCGGTGGATATTGCGGTCAAACATGGGCGCATCGTTGCTATTGGCGCGAACATTCGCTGCGATGCCATTACCGAAGAAGATGTGGAGGGCAACTTCACATTTCCCGGCTTCGTCGATAGCCATATTCATCTCGACAAAGCCGGCATTCTGGAGCGCTGCACGATCTGCGCCGGTACGCTGGAAGAAGCCGTGCGCGAAACGGCAAAAGCCAAGGCCGGATTTTCTGAAGAGGATGTTTTTGAGCGGGCTTCTGCCGTCGTCCGGCAAGCCATCTTTCACGGCACCACCCGCATGCGCACGTTTGTGGAGATTGATCCACGCGCAGGCATGCGCTCATTTCAAGCCATCAAGCGCGTTCGTGAGCAATTCGCCTTCGCGATAGACCTCCAGATTTGCGCCTTCGTGCAGGAAGGGCTGACGCAGGAGCCGGAAACGGAAGAGATGTTGGAGGAGGCGCTACGCACCGGTGCCGATCTCATAGGCGGTTGCCCCTATACCGATCCCCGACCGGAGGAGCATATCAGGCGGATTTTTGCGCTGGCCAAAAAACATGACGTCGATGTGGATTTCCATCTGGATTTCAGCCTCGATCCGGCAAAAACCGATTTGCCAGCCGTTATTGAGGCGACGCGTGAAAATGACTATGGCGGTCGGGTGACAATCGGACATGTGACCAACCTGTCTGTGCTCGATCCGACGGAGCGTTCGGCTCTCTCGCGCAAGATTGCTCAAGCCGGAATTGCCGTGACGGTTCTGCCTGCGACAGATCTTTTTTTGATGGGACGCGATCATCGATCAAACATCCCGCGGGGCGTCACACCGGCGCATCTCCTATTGGCCGACGGGGTGCAGGCAGCAATCGCCACGAACAACATTCTCAACCCCTTCACGCCGTTTGGTGATGCTTCACTTTCGCGTATGGCCAATCTATACGCCAACCTCGCTCAGCTTTGTCGAGACCAGGACCTGGATGAGGTCTTTGCCATGGTGAGCGCACGTGCCGCAGCAATCATGCGCGCAGACTACGGTTTAACGGTCGGCGCCCCCGCCGACATTGTCATCCTCGACGCACCCGACCAACAAACCGCCATCCGCTCCATCGCGCGCCCGTTGGCTGGTTGGAAGGCGGGTAAAAAGACCTTCGTCCGTTCACGTCCCCACATGTTCGGAAATCCCAGCGTTTAGTCAGGTGGTCTTTGGATTGTGGAACCATCGAAATGCTTCCTGGAAACGCGCTGCAGGCGGCGTCCGTGGTGGTTATCATCGCTCCTGCTTCAGGCAGAAAAACGAGAGCGCAGCGCCGAGAAACAACAGCACGACTGCGACGATCAGCGAGAGATGCATGCCGTGCATGAACAGGGCGGGGGCCGTGTCCCGCACGAAATAGCCGCACACCGCAACGCCGAGCATGCCACCCACCTGTCGCGCCGTGTTGAGAACACCCGATGCGATGCCCGCCCGTGATGGATCGACTGAGGAAAGGGTCACGTTCGTGATCGTCGGCACAATCAACGCCATACCGCTCGCTGCCATCAGCATAGGCACGGCCAGTTGCCAGTAGGAGCCGCTGAGACTGACCGGGATCAGCAGAAGATATCCGGTCGCTGCCAGAAGGAGGCCAAGCACCATCAGTCTGCGTGCGCCGAGGCGTGAGATCAGCCGGCTTGCGACGATGTTCGTGACCATAAGAATGATGGTCATCGGCAGGAAGGCGATGCCGGTCTCCTGGGGCGAAAGATGCTGCTCCAGTTGAAAGAACAGGCTGAAGACGAAGATCATGCCATAATAGGCGAAGTTGACGATGATGCCGGTAATCGAGGCAATCGAGAAGGCCGGGCTTGAGAAAAATGAAAGCGGCAACATGGGTGCGCGACTTCGTGTCTCGATCAAGATGAAGGTGATCGCGCAGAGTACGGCCAAAAGAACGGCCACGATCGTCCTTGGATGCGTCCATCCCAGATGCGACGCGTCCGTCAACGCCGTCGCAAGCGATGCAAGCGCAATGATGGCGGTGGCCTGCCCAGGCAGATCGAGCGAGCGCCCCTCGTTTCTGGGGCTCGGTTGCGTGTAGCGCAGGATCAGGGAGAGACCGAGCACCCCGATTGGGATATTGATCAGGAAAACGCTGCGCCAGCCGACATGGGTCACAAGGAAGCCGCCGACTATGGGGCCGGCCGCCAGTGCAATACCGCCCGCGGCGCCCCACCAGCCAACCGCGCGGTTGCGCTGTTCCTTGTCCGGGAAGGTCTGTTGGAGTAGCGACAGGGAGTTCGGAACCAGCAGCGCGGCGCCGACGCCTTGCGCGAACCGTGCCGCAACCAGTGTCGCCAGCGTCGGCGCCAACCCGCAGCAAAGCGAAGCGAGCGTGAAGACAACGAAGCCGGTGATGAAGATGGTGCGCGCGCCAAAACGGTCGCCCAGGGCTCCTGCCATGAGCAGTAGGGCGGCGAAGATCAGCGTGTAGGCATTGACCACCCATTGCAGGCCGGCGACGTTGGTTGAGAAACTCGTGCGCAACGCATCGAGCGCAACATTGACGACGCTGACATCGAGAAGAACGACCACGAAGCCAAGTGAAGAGGCGATCAGCGTGATGCGTGGGTATGCGGTACGTGAGGCGGACATCGAAACGATCCCTGAAAAGACATTTTCTTGAGATTACGCCGACGATTTCTCTGCGAAAATTCTATATATATGCCAGTGAACCTGGAGAATTCGCACAGATGGCCGATTGGGAAAATCTTCGTCATTTTCTAGCCGTGGCGCGTTGCGGTACCTTGTCCGGTGCGGCGCGTGCCCTGAAAGTTGACCATGCAACCGTCAGCCGTCGGCTGGCCGTACTCGAAGCCGAACTGGATGTCATGCTGGTCGAGCGCCTGCCGCGATCCTGCCGCTTGACGATGATCGGTCAGCAGGTTTTCGATCAGGCCGTCATGATGGAAGATGCCGCTGATGGCGTTGCCCGGGTCGCCCGGGCTGCGCATACTCCGCTGATCGGCAAGGTCACGCTCAGTGCTCCGCCGGTGCTGGCGGCACATCTGCTGGCGCAGCATCTCGCGCAGTTTCGGACACTCTATCCGGATATCCGTCTTTCTCTTGCGGCGCAGGCGCAGCAGGTTTCGCTCAGCCGACGAGAGGCGGACGTCGCTCTCCGGCTGGTACGGCCCAAGGAGGCTGGCAACGTCGCGCGCAAACTCGGGACGATGGCGTTCGGTCTCTACGCACGCCGGGACTATACGCACCGCGACCGGCCGGATCAGTGGCAATTCATCGCTTTCGACGAAAACTTCGGAGACATGCCGCAGCAAAAATGGCTGCTCGGCATTGCTGGCACGCGGCCGGTTGCATGTGAGTTGAACGATATCGGCGGGCATCTTATCGCGGTGCGGACTGGTGCTGGCGTTGCCGGACTGCCTTGCTTCATGGGAGATGCCGACCCTGACCTCGTGCGGATCGGGGAAGGCCTTCCGTCCTTTTCCCGGGACATCTGGCTTCTCGTTCACCGTGATTTGCGCAGGACACCTTCCGTCCGCGCCGTCATGGACTTCGTCGTCGCGCTCATCAATGAGCGTGGCGACTTCGCTGCTTGACCTTCAGTGCGCTCGCCGAAATGTAGAATTGGCGATTGGCGAGAATTGAAAGCCGGGGTGCTTAAAGTTGTGTGTTCAACCCCATGGTGCAGGCTGATCTGCGACAATTGAATTGAAGTCGCTGATGGAAGCATAGCGCGCGGCTCGCACCTTACTGAACTTGCTGGCGTCCACCACCAGATGCTTTTGCACCGAGCGTTGCATGACCATCTGTTTGATCGGCACTTCATGAAAATGTGAACAGGTGACGCCGTGCTGTTCGTCCACGCCGCCGGCAGACAGAAATGCCTTGTTGATGTTGATGCGCTTCAGCACCTCAATACCCTCATCCCCTGAAAACGAGGCCGCTTCCGGGTGATAAAGCCCGCCAAGCATGATCAGGCGGACATCGCTTCTGCTCGCCAGCTCCTCTGCAACGTTGAGGGAGTAGCAGATGACGGTCACATGTGCGTTGGCCGGAATTTGCCGCGCCAGATGCGGCGTCGTCGTTCCGCAGTCGATGAATACGGTATCATAGGGTTCGATCAGAGCCGCGGCCTGCGCACAGGCGCGCGCTTTGGCCGTCGCATGGCTGTCCCTTTCCTGGTCCAGCACATAGTCGCTGCTCACAGTGCCGTCCTGGATCGGAATAATGTAACCGCCAAGACAGCTCAACTGCTTGCTGTCGGCGGCGATATCGCGGCGAATGGTGATCTCGGATACGCCAAGCCGGGAAGCCGCGTCCCGCAACCGCAATACGCCCGTTTCCTGAACAAGAAGGGCCAGCGCATTCAGCCTGGCGTTGTGTGCACTTATTCTGCTCACCGTATCTCCGCTTTCGGTTCGTACCCTGCGCTTCTTATTTGGATGTTAGTTTCCTAGCAATTGCCCTTGGCTGCGCTTGACAAGGGAATGTCAATCATGAAACGATCGAAACATAATGTTCGGATTGTAACATCATAATTCGCATTATCGGGAGAGGAAGACAACAGGTTTCTGGGGCACCCGGTGATCCATCGGTACGGCGCGCGGGAGGCCTTTTTTCGGGAGAATGAGGAGGCGTCGGGCGCGAGAGAAGCGATTCCCGACGTGAGCGATCGAACATTGTCGGGTGCTGCGGCTGGGATAGGCGTGGCACATGCAGTTTCAAAGGGAGGAGTTATCCGTGAATAAAATCTTCGCAACCATTGCGCTTGCTGCGACGCTTTCGGCGTCGGCTGTCTTTGCGCAGAGCGCCGTCGATACGTCGAAGGTCAATAAGGAATTGATCACTTCGGCGAGTGGCAAGAAATATACGATCGCAACCGTCGTGAAGGTGGATGGTATTGCGTGGTTTGACCGCATGCGCGATGGCGTCGAGCAGTTCAAGGGCGACACTGGAAACGATGTCTGGATGGTTGGCCCGAGCCAGGCCGATGCCGCCGCCCAGGTGCAGATCGTCGAAAACCTCATCGCGCAGGGCGTTGATGCCATCGCCATCGTGCCGTTCTCGGTCGAAGCGGTTGAGCCGGTACTCAAGAAAGCTCGCGATCGTGGCATTGTCGTCATCAGCCATGAGGCCTCCAACATCCAGAACGTCGATTTCGACATCGAAGCCTTCGACAACAAGGCCTATGGCGCGAACCTGATGAAGGAACTCGGCAAATCCATGGGCGGCAAGGGCAAATACGTTGCCACCGTCGGCGGCCTGACGTCCAAGTCGCAGATGGAATGGGTTGATGGTGCTATCGAGTACCAGAAGGCCAACTTCCCGGACATGTCGCTGGCGACCGAGCGGCTTGAAACCTATGACGATGCCAATACCGATTACACCAAACTCAAGGAAGCGATGACCGCCTATCCCGGCATTACCGGTATTCTGGGCGCTCCGATGCCAACGTCCGCCGGCGCTGGCCGCCTGATCGCCGAGGGCGGTCTGTCGGGCAAGGTCTTCTTCGCGGGTACGGGCCTGGTTTCCGTCGCCGGCGAATATATCAAGAACGATAACATCCAGTACATCCAGTTCTGGGATCCGGCCGTTGCCGGTTATGCCATGAACATGCTGGCTGTTGCGGTTCTCGAGAAGAAGAACGATCAGATCAAGGCCGGTCTGAACATGGGCCTGCCAGGCTACGAAAGCCTGCTGGTTCCTGACGCCTCCAAGCCACATCTGCTCTATGGCGCAGGTTGGGTCGGCGTGACCAAAGAAAACATGGATCAATACGACTTCTGATCCGAACCACGGAGGGAGGGGCAGCCCTCTCTCCTTTTACATCTGCATTTTCCAGCCTTGCACGAGGCCATTATGACTGAAAATCTGATCGAGCTGCGCCATATCGGCAAGCGGTTTGGCGGCGTGAAGGCGCTCGACGACGTGTCGCTGAGCATTCGCCCGGGAGAAATCCATTGCCTTGCCGGTGAAAACGGTTCCGGTAAATCCACCGTCATCAAAATCATGTCCGGGGTTTACACACCCGAGGACGGCGAGATTTTGATCGACGGGAAACCCGTTGGCAAACTTGATCCGGTAAAATCCGTGCACCATGGTATCCAGGTGATCTACCAGGATTTTTCGCTGTTCGGAAACCTGACGGTGGCCGAGAACCTGGCGATCAATACCTTTCTGATCGAGGGCCGCAAGACGGTCGATTGGCGACGTGTCCGTGATATGGCCAGGAAAGCGCTGGACCGCCTCGGCGTGACCATCGACCTCGATGCCGATGTCGAAAGCCTGCCGACTTCGGGCAAGCAGATCGTGGCGATCGCTCGCGCCCTCATGGCGGATGCACGTCTGATCATCATGGATGAGCCGACCACGGCGTTGACGCGCCATGAGGTTGACGCCCTGTTCAAGATCGTGCGCGATATTCAGGCACAGGGCATCGCCGTGCTCTTCGTCAGCCACAAGATGCGCGAAATGCTTGAAATCAGCGAGCGCCTGACCGTTTTCCGCAACGGCAAGAAGGTTGCCGAAGGACCGATTGCCGAATTCGACGAACCGGCGATCACCCGCGCGATGACGGGGCAGGAACTGACCGCCCACAGCTACCAATGGGTAGCGCAGGAGGGCGCCGATACACCGGTGCTGGAAGTGCGCAATCTCTCGGTTCCGGGTTCCGTGGAAAACGCCGATCTGACGCTCAAGCCGGGCGAAATCGTCGGCATTTCGGGCCTGATAGGTTCGGGCCGCACCGAACTTGCGCTGGCGCTGTTTGGCATGCGCCCGGGCTTCACCGGTTCCATGCGTGTGGGAGGCCGCGAGGTTCACCCACGGACCGTTCAGGATGGTATTGCCTGCGGTATCGCCTATGTGCCGGAAGATCGCCTGACCGAGGGCCTGTTCCTGACACAATCGATCGAGCGCAACATCATCGTGACGTCGATAGATAAATTTGTCCGTGGTCTTTTCATCAATCGGAAAAAGGCGGACGAGACGACCCGCGATATGTTCTCGGCCATGCAGATCGTGGCGCCGGGACCGCATACGCCGGTCAATCATCTCTCCGGCGGCAATGCACAACGCGTGGTTCTGGCCCGCTGGCTGCTGACGGGCGCCAAAGTGCTGATCCTGAATGGCCCGACCGTGGGCGTGGATGTAGGCTCCAAGGCACAGATCCATAACATCATCCGCGGGCTTGCTGAAAAAGAAGGCCTGGCCGCGCTGATGATTTCCGACGATGTGCCGGAACTGGTGCAGAACTGCAACCGCGTGCTGGTTATGCACCGCGGCCGTTTCGTTGACGAATTGTCGGGAGAAAGCATGACCGAGGACGCCGTCAATGACCGGCTCAAGACGCTGAATTGAGGGGTCGCAAAACATGAAATTCTTCAGAAGCACAGAATTTATTATCGCCTGCGTCCTGCTTGCGGCCATGGTCATCATTGGCTTTATCAACCCGGCATTCTGGTCACTCGACAACATCTTCGGCCTGTTACGGTCCAATGTCGTGATCGGCATCATGGCGCTCGGCGTCCTGCTGGTGATGATTTCAGGCGGTATCGACGTATCTTTCACCGCCTTTGCCATTGCAGCGATGTATCTGACCGTGCGGACCATGGTCTATCTCGACTATGACGGCGTGCTCATTCCCTTCGTTGCGGCAACGCTGATCGGTCTGGCTCTCGGTGCGTTCAATGGTTTCATTATCCATCGTTTTAAGATGATACCGCTGATTGTGACGCTCGGAACGGGTTCGATGGTGCGCGGTCTGGTTCTCGGCCTCGTCGGCACCAGCATCGTCAACATCAACAAGATGCCAAAGGAACTGATCGGGTTCGGCAAGACCGATGTGATCTCGTTGACCTCGGCTACGGGTTCGACGTTCGGCCTGACCGCGATGTTTCTGGTCTACCTGGGTCTGGCATTGGTCATTCATCTCATCCTCACCTACACGATGATCGGGCGCAGCGTTTATGCCTATGGCGGCTCGCCGGAAGCAGCCAAGCGTGTTGGCTTCAATACGGGTGCGACGATCTTCTTCGTCTATTGCGTTGCCGGTGCGCTGGCAGGCTTCTCGGGCCTGCTGCATTCGTCGATGATCTGGCTCGCCAACCCGCGTGATTTCGTCGGCCTTGAACTTGATGTCATCGCGGCCGTGGTTCTTGGCGGCGCATCAATCTTTGGCGGGCGCGGCACGGTTCTCGGCACATTGATGGGCGTGTTCATGCTGGTGATGGTCAAAAATTCACTGATCATCATGAAGGTGGACACCACCTGGCAGCGGGTCGTTGTCGGCCTGATCATCATCATCGCCACTGCCGTCACCGCATGGCGCGATCGTAAAAGCGTAGCGTAACTGGAGAGCGCATCATGAAAAATTCGTTCGACATGCGCCGGCTTCTCGGCAACGACAACAACATCCTTCAGCTTCTTGTGATCACCATCATCGTCTTCGCGCTGATGACCTGGATGAACCCCGCCAAGTTCCTGAATTATTACAACTTCGAATCCATCAGCTACATCATGCCCGAACTGGGGATTCTCTCCATCGCCATGATGATCGCCATGCTGACCGGCGGTATCGATCTTTCCGTGGTGGGCATTGCCAATCTGGCAGGCATCATCGCCGGCGTCTATTTCCATTCAACCATGGTTCAGGCAGGACAATCCTCCACGTCGGGCATGGTGTTATACACCGGGCTTGGCATCCTGCTGGCCATGGCAGTTGGCCTGCTGGCCGGCTTGGTCAACGGCCTGCTGGTGGCGAAGCTGCGCATCACGCCGATCCTGGCGACACTCGGCACAGGCCAGATCCTGATGGGGCTGGCGCTGGTGATGACCGGCGGTCCGGCAATCGTCGGTTTTCCCGATGCGTGGAACTGGATCGGTAACGGTAAAATCTTCGGTATCGCGACGCCGTTCCTGCTGTTCATCGCAGTCTGCGTCATCGTGGCGATCCTGCTGACGCGCTCGACGCTCGGCATCAACCTGATGCTGATCGGGACCAATCCGCGGGCCGCAGTCTTTGCAGGCATCCGCAAGGATCGCATGATGCTGTATTCCTACATGTTGACCGGCGTTCTGGCGTCGCTGGCAGGTATCATTCTGTCGGGGCGCACCAATGCGGCGAAATCCGACTACGGTGCGTCCTATCTGCTGCAGGCGGTGCTGATTGCGGTTCTAGGCGGCACCAATCCGGCGGGCGGGAAAGGGCGGGTTCTCGGCATCGCCATTGCGCTGATCGCCCTCATGCTGCTCTCCTCCGGCTTCCAGATGATGCGGTTCTCCAACCACCTGATCGACTTCATCTGGGGTGCATTCCTCATTCTCGTCATCGCCATCAATGCGTGGCGCAACCCCGGCAGGTGATCCCATGCAGGCGACGGAATTCCATCTCCGCAGGCAGGACTTTACGGACGTCCGGCATTTTCTGGCGGCAAACTGCGGAGGGCTATTTCGACCGCGCTGCCGCCGATCAGTTCGGCGCCAGGATCAGCGCCCTTTGAAACAGGATATCCAGGGAATTTCAGCATGAGCAAGAAAATCGGGGTCGTAGGCTCCAACATGGTCGACCTCATCACTTATGTGGACCGTATGCCCGGACCGGGCGAGACGCTCGAGGCTCCCGCCTTCGAAATGGGTTGCGGCGGCAAGGGCGCCAATCAGGCGGTGGCTGCGGCGCGCCTCGGCGCTGAGGTCATGATGGTCACCCGGGTCGGTGACGATGTCTTCGCCGACAATACCATTCGCAATCTCGAGAGCTTCGGCGTGGATACGCGTCACGTGGTGAAGGTTGCGGGCAAATCGAGTGGCGTCGCACCGATTTTCGTTGAGCAGTCCGGCGAGAATTCGATCCTCATCGTCAAGGGCGCCAATGCCGATCTTTTACCGGCGGAAGTCGATAAGGCGGTCGCCGACCTGAAGCAGTGCGGTCTGATCCTCATGCAGATGGAAGTGCCGGTTGAGACCGTCTATCACACCATTGAATTTGCCGCCCAAAACGGTATCGAGACGATCCTCAATCCTGCGCCCGCCGCTGCCAATCTCGATCCGGAGCGTATCCGGCAGGTAACGTTCCTCGTTCCGAACGAGAGCGAGCTGGCGTTGCTGTCCGGATTGCCGACCGATACCTGCGAAGCCATCGTCGCCGCCGCCCGTTCGCTGATCGCACGCGGCATTCGTACCGTCATCGTGACGCTGGGCGGACGTGGCGCGCGGATGATTACAGCCAATGAAATCGTCAACATCGAGCCCGTCAAAGTAACGCCAAAAGACACTACCGGCGCTGGCGACGCCTTTATCGGCTCTTTCGCCCGCTTTTATGCCGAAACGGGCGACGTCGTATCCTCACTGAAGAAGGCATCGCTTTACGCGGCGCATTCCATCACCCGTCCCGGAACACAGAAGGCCTATGCCAGCATCGAAGAGTTCGAGGCTTTTTGCCGCGAACATGCCAATGCCCCAGCCTGACCCAAGAATGGACAGAAAATGAGCGAAGCATTCCCCAGAAATAACGGCACCGCTCTCAAGCCGGAATGGTTTGAAGATGTATCGGTCAATCGCAGCGCCTCCGAACGGCGTGCAGCAACCATCATCGCCCGGCGCTCGGTCAAAAAGGAATATCAGGTTGCCTGGCAGATCAAGGCTATTACCTGCATCGATTTGACAACGCTGTCCGGCGACGACACGCCCGGTCGTGTGCGCCGCCTGTGTGCGAAAGCGCGACGCCCGGTTCGGGACGACATTCTTGAGGCACTCGGCCTTGCTGATGCCGGCATCACAACCGGTGCGATCTGCGTCTATCCGACGATGGTGTCCCATGCCGTCAAGGCGCTGGAAGGCACGACCATTCCGGTCGCATCCGTGGCGACGGGCTTTCCTTCCGGCCTGACGCCGCTGCCGCAGCGACTGGCCGAAATCCGCTATGCCGTCGAGCAGGGCGCCAAAGAGATCGATATCGTCATAACCCGTGAGTTCGTTCTGACGCAGAACTGGACGGCACTTTATGATGAGATTGCCGCGATGCGTGAAGCCTGCGGCGACGCCCATATGAAGGCGATTTTGGCGACGGGTGATCTCAACACGCTTACCAATGTCTATCGCGCCTCAATGGTGGCGATGCAGGCGGGCTCGGACTTCATCAAGACCTCGACCGGCAAAGAGGAGGTCAACGCCACCCTGCCGGTCAGCCTGACCATGGTGCGTGCGCTGCGCGATTACGGCGAACTGACCGGCCACATGGTCGGTTTCAAGCCCGCAGGCGGGTTGAAGACCGCGAAAGACGCGCTGTCCTGGCTGACGCTGATGAAGGAAGAGCTGGGCAATCGCTGGCTGGAGCCGGACCTGTTCCGCATCGGCGCCAGCTCGATGCTTGGTGATATCGAGCGGCAGCTCGAACATTTCGTAACCGGCCGCTATTCCAGCGCTCATCATCACGCTGCCGCATAAGGACCGAAAAAATGCGACCCATTAAGGACATTTTGGAAACCATGGAATATGGACCTTCTCCCGAGGCCAATGGTGATGTGAAGCAGTGGCTCGACGCTCACGGACGCTCGTTTGGTCATTATATCAACGGCCGGTTCATTTCTCCGGAAGGCCGCAAGACGATTGCCGTATCAAACCCCGCCAACGGGGATAAGCTGGCGGAGATCATTTGCGGCAATGAGGAAGACGTCGATCTGGCGGTCAAGGCCGCCCGCGCGGCCTTCGGAAAATGGTCGAAGCTGTCGGGTCACGAGCGCGCCCGCTACCTCTATGCCATTGCCCGCCATATACAGAAGCGCGAGCGCTTCCTTTCCGTTCTGGAAACGATGGACAACGGCAAGCCGGTTCGGGAAACCCGTGATATCGACATTCCACTCGTCGCCCGCCACTTTTACCATCATGCCGGATGGGCCGAGATGGTGGAAGACGAGTTCCGTGGTTTCTCGCCCGTCGGTGTTTGCGGTCAGGTGATCCCGTGGAATTTCCCTCTGCTGATGCTGGCCTGGAAGATCGCGCCAGCACTTGCTGCCGGCAATACCGTGGTGCTGAAGCCCGCCGACCTGACGCCGCTCACGGCCGTTGCCTTTGCGGAAATCTGCCACGAGGTCGGGCTTCCGGCCGGTGTCGTCAACATTGTGCAGGGCGATGGCTCGACAGGCGCTGCGATCTGCGGCCATGACGGCGTCGACAAGGTCGCCTTCACCGGCTCGACCAAGGTCGGCCGCGTTATTCGCGAGCAGATTGCCGGTTCGGGCAAGAAGCTGTCGCTGGAACTGGGCGGCAAGTCACCATTCATCGTTTTTGAGGACGCCGATCTTGATGCGGCGGTCGAAGGCGTTGTTGACGCGATCTGGTTCAACCAGGGCGAAGTCTGCTGCGCGGGTTCCCGCCTGCTGGTTCAGGAAGGCATTTCCGAGAAGTTCTATGCACGCCTGAAAAAGCGGCTGGAAACCCTGCGGGTCGGCGATCCGCTCGACAAATCCACCGATGTCGGCGCGATTGTTTCCGCCACCCAGGTGAAACGCATCACCGATCTGGTCCGCAAGGGCGTGGAAGAGGGCGGGGAGCTATGGCAGAGTTCCAGCCCGTTGCCGGCCACCGGCAACTATGTCGCTCCAGGTTTCTTCACTGATGTCGATCAGGCGTCGACGGTTTGCCAGGTGGAAATTTTTGGCCCGATCGCTGCGGCGACCACTTTCCGCACTCCGGATGAAGCCGTGTCGCTGGCCAACAACACCCGCTACGGCCTTGCCGCCTCGATCTGGTCGGAAAACATCAATGTCGCGCTTGATCTGGCTGCCCGCGTCAAGGCAGGCGTGGTGTGGGTCAACTGCACCAACATGCTCGATGCCGGTGCAGGTTTCGGTGGTTACCGCGAAAGCGGTTTCGGCCGTGAAGGTGCGCGCGAAGGGCTCTACGAATATCTGGCGGCAGACTGGGAAAAGGGCCTGCCGGTCTCCAAGCCCGTTGAAGCCTTTACTCCCTCTGCGCTGCCGAACGCTGACGGCAAGATGGCGATCGACGGCCTTGATCGCACCATGAAGAACTATATCGGCGGCAAGCAAGCCCGCCCCGACGGTGGCTACAGTTATTCTGTGACTGGCAAGGGCAACGCCGTGATTGGCATGGCCGGAATAGGTAGCCGCAAGGACATCCGTAATGCGGTTGAAGCGGCGACCAAGGCAGGCAGCTGGAGTTCCGCAACCGCCCATAACCGTGCGCAGGTGCTCTATTATCTCGCAGAGAACCTCGATGCCCGGCGGGACGAATTCGTCGCCCGCATCATCGACAGCACCGGGGTTAGCGAAAAGAAGGCGAAGGACGAATTCGACGCATCCCTGCGCCGTATTTCCTATTACGCCGCACAGGCCGATAAGTTCGACGGCGCCGTACATTCTACCAAGTCGCGTCACGTCACGCTTGCCATGAACGAGCCGTGGGGCATCGTCGGGATCGTTTGCCCGGACGAGGCGCCGTTCCTGTCGCTGGTGTCGCTGGTTCTGCCGGCAATCGCCATGGGCAATCGCGTTGTGGTGGTCCCATCGTCGCGCTATCCATTGATTGCCGGTGATTTCTACCAGGTACTCGACACGTCGGATGTGCCCGGCGGCGTTATCAATATTGTGACCGGCGAAAGCGATCTGCTTGCAAAGACGCTGGCCGAGCATGATGACGTTGCAGCTGTCTGGTATTTCGGCTCGACCAAGGGAAGCGCAATGGTCGAGAAGGCTTCTGCGGGCAACCTGAAGGCCACCTGGGTCAATAATGGCCGTCAGCCAGATTGGTTTAACCGTACTGAAGCGCAGGGCCGTGACTATCTGCGCAGGGCCATCCAGGTGAAGAACATCTGGGTGCCATACGGAGCCTGACCCGCATCGTGCCGGGCTGACAACTGAAAAGATTGCTTAAGGGGTTCCAGTGGACCCCTTAAGGCCTTCGAGTGTTATCAGCTGCTGCGACCGCACCTACGCGCTGTTGCCGCGTGGTCGTGCGGGATTGAACGGGTTGGTCTCGCAACTGGTCCGGAGCGATCAGAGGTTTTCACTGATATAGAGGAAGCGGTCCACTAGGATGTCGCTGTTTCCGAGGCGCTTTTGATAGACCTCTTTTCTGTCGTGAACCCTTTGTGCAACCTTCTGGGAAGGTATGTTTTCGGGGCTGATTATGCTGACGACCCGGCGCATATCTAACGTCGTGAAGGCATAGTTGCGGCAGGCTTTCGCAGCTTCAGTCGCTAATCCTTTCCCCCAGAAGTCGCGCCACAGATGGTAGCCGATTTCGGGTTCTGTACCGGCCGCGGTGGGTTGCTGCGTAATTCCGCAATCACCGATAACATGCCCTGAGAGATTGTCGACTACCGCCCAGAGGCCATAGCCATGAAGGTGGTAACTTTCAAAAGCCAGTTTCTGAAACCAGGCCATTGTTTCAGTCATGGATTTGGTGCCGGGATAAAACTGCATGCACTGCTCGTCGGCGTAGATTCTGCTCAGCGAAACCAGGTCATCATCCTGGATTTCTCGCAGATGTATGCGATCAGTTCTCAGAATTATCGACATGGATACATGGACCTCCCGTGTCAAACGGTTTCAGAGCCGCGACGGTTCTGGATCATAGCGCTGTGGGCAAAGACAGCAAGGCGATGATGGCTGCAGCGTGGAGTGGCAACGGCTTCTCCTGACCCACATCGTCCTTCGACAACTCCGTGACGGGTATCCCGATGCTGAAGAGATCCATCCATAAAACGGCATAATGTAATCCGGTTGTGGCGGATAGTGTCTCCGGACGTGATCAGTTACCTCTTCTGGCATCGACGGGACAGGACGGGGAGCGACCCGGTCGTGTCCGGATGACGTTCGCCGCAGGGCCAAAGACCAGGATCGGAGACAGCTGTGACGCAGTATGACAGACCAATGATCGTAATCGTCGGAGCGACCAGCAAACAGGGCCGGAGCGTTGCGACAACCCTGCTTCAAAGCCAGCGTTTCCGGGTTCGTGCATTGACCCGGAATGGCCAGTCCCCTGCGGCCCGTGCGCTCCGGGATCTGGGGGCGGAGATCGTCACGGTTCCTCTCGAGCCCGGTCGGACGAAGGAGCTAGTCGCTGCCTTCGAAGGTGCGGCCGGTGCTTTCCTGATGACGCCGCCTATTGCGCCGCCGGATACAAGCGAGGCGCCGCTTGGCCGGCAGCTCGCAGACGCTGCGGTTGCGGCCGGCGTGCAGCATATCGTGTTCAGCACACTTGAGCATGTCGAAAGGATCTCAGCCGGTGCGAAATTTGCGCCGCACTTCACGGACAAGGCGGAGGTTGCCGACTACATCCGCGGGCTGCCGGTTTCTCATTCCTTCATCATGCTTGCCTTCTTCTATACGAACCTGCTGGAGTATTACGTTCCCCGCTATGATGGCGATACGCTCCTCTTGCCCATCTACCTTCCGGAAGATTTCCGCGCGCCCTTCGTAGATCCGCTGACGGCGACGGGCCCGGTCGTACTGGAGATATTCTCCAACCCTGCGCTCTATGATGGCAAGACGCTTCCGATTGTCGGCGACCTGATCTCCCCGAGGGAGATGGTGGAAACGTTTCAGCGAGTGACGGGTATCCGGGCCGAGTACCGCAATGCCTTCACGCGCGATGGCCTGTTGCAGAGTTTTCCCAATTTCGCCAGCAACGAGCTCCTGGTCAGGGAACTGCTTGGCATGGTCGAATATGCCGTTGAATACGGTTATTATACAAATGAACGCGATCTCGACTGGAGCCGCCGCCTCGACCCTCAAACGTTGAACTGGGAGCAGTTCCTGCGAAAGACGGGATGGCAAGGGGATCGGCGATCTTTCGGCATTCAGGCTTGATCGCCCGGCGTTCGGTCCGGCGTGATCCCCGGGAGTTTCCGGATCTCGTCAACCAGAAAATCGGCCAGCAACCGCACGCGGGCAACGCCGGCTCTTTCGGGAACAACGAGAAGGCTGACGGGAACAGGATCGAGATCGTATGCGTCGAGCACGATCTCGAGTTCGCCGGCATCCAGCAGATCCTGCACGAGCCAGAGGTGTGTCGGGCCGATGCCGCGACCGGCGGCAAGGGCGGTTCGCGCGGCGAGCCCGTGGTCGACAAGCAGGGACCCGCTCATAGGCACCATCAGCCGTACCCCATCCGAAGCAGTTAGAAAAAGCTGGTTGCTTCCGGCGACGTTGGACATCACAACGCAGTTGTGTTGCGCGAACTCCGCGGGGCGTGCCGGCCGCCCGTGGCGAGAAAAATAGTCAGGGGACCCCACGACGTTTCGATGGCTTTCTCCGATCGGGAATAGCTTCATGGCCCCATCGACGATCGGCCCCAGCCGCAGCGCGATGTCGACGCCTTCACGGGCAAGATCAATTCGTTCGTCCGTCAGATTGAGATCTATGCGGATGTCCGGGTGTCTGTCCTGAAAATCGAAGATCATCCGCGTTACGTGCATGACTCCGAGTGCTGCCGTGCAGGAGAGGCGAACGGCACCGGCAGGCACCTGCCGGGCATCTCTTGCCTCTTCGGCTGCCTGTTCCACCAGCCGCAGAATCTGGAGGCAGTTCGTATAATAACGGCTGCCCTCCTCGGTGAGTGTGACACGACGTGTCGTTCGTCCAAGAAGAGGAACACCGACGGCCTCTTCTAGCTCGTTGATATGACGCGTTACCGTCGACTGCCCTATACCTAGATCTCTGGCTGTTGCTGACAGACTGCCACGCTCAGCTACACGGACGAAGGTCCGCATTCGATCCAGGGAGAAGCCTCTGTCATCCATTTTTTAGCAAGATCCGTTTTTGGTCTTTGTAATCCGCGCGCCGAAGCTTTGCCAAGTCGTACACCGTCATCACCAGATGAACGGAATTAAACGCTGGCGCACACGGCGCGCATAGTCATCATAGCCATCGAGACCCTCGCGCAGCGCCTGCTCTTCGATGCCGATCCGGATGCCAAGCAGGACGGCGAGGATGGGGACCGCCGCAAGTCCCCACCACGAACCGAGCACGAGCGATGTCCCGGCGATGTAGAAGAGCGCGCCGAAATACATGGGATGGCGGACGATGGCATAAGGGCCTGTGGTGATGACCGCCTGCCCGCGGTCCTTTTGGATTTTCACAACGGGCGCTGCAAAGCTGTTCGTCCGCATGACCCAGTAGATAAACAAAAGCGCTGCCAGGAGGAGCCCGCAGCCCGCCAACTGCACGGAAAATGACATTGCTGACCAGCGCCAGCGTGCCGCATCTGCCGCCATGAAGCCCATTCCTCCCAATATTACGAGCAGGATTGCGACGAGAAGCAGCTTGTCCGTCAGCGGCTGATCTTTCTGCACGGGCGGTTTAAGGCGCTCTCTGAGCAGACCAGGATCAACGCGCGCCATGAATGTCCCCAATACGACCGAGAGCGTAACCATCACAGCAAGATAGAGCCATCCACCGGGGTAGTCCGTCGTGCCTGCGGCAACAAAGATGATCGCGCCCATGAAGCCGAACCAGACGATCGTCTGAACGATGAGATTTAGAACCAGACCCATTATTCTGCCTTTCCATCGAAGCTTCGGTTTCTTCCGTATGATCACCGCCGCTAAGGGGACATTTCTGTCGTCGGTCACGTTCCAGCGGCTGATGGCGCCACATTATATGATAGAAATTGGCAGATCGTGGTCCGAACTCTACCCTGCATAATCTATGGTTCGTCGTCTCTGCGTGTGCTTCTTTCGTATGTGGGTCATGAGGGGAATTGTTTGTCGTCGTCGCAAAGCTTCCCAAATCTCGACTTCATAATTGCGATTCGAAAGCCAATTCGGCGCATCAAGTAGTTTAATTTTCTATTAACAGCTTATTGACTCCTGCATTAATTCATATTCTTATATGAGCATATTCAGTTCGGCCTTCATGAAGAAAGTCGATAAAAATGGTTTTTTCATCAAGTTTATTCATATTTATGTTTCTACCGATTGCGCTCGGTGTCTATTTTTCCGTTCCTTTTCGGTACAAATCACTCGTTATACTTCTGTTTTCCTACCTGTTCTACGGATGGTGGAGGATAGATTACCTTGCCCTGCTTTTCCTTGTGACGCTCTGGAGCTATATCTTCGGAAAGCTGATCTATGTGGAACGCACGGCGCAAGCGCGCAAAAGATTGCTGATTGTTGCGATTTCCGGGCCTCTGCTTGTGCTCGGTTATTTCAAATACTGCAATTTCTTCATGGACAGCCTCGCCGATCTCTTCAATGGCGGTGACCCGTTCACATCGTGGCATGCGCGAATCCTGCTGCCGATCGGCATCTCGTTTTATATATTTCAGGCGATCTCATACCTTATCGATATTTATAGGGAAGACGCTCCGCCGGCGCAGAACTTCTTCGATTTTGCAGCATTCAAGGCTCTGTTTCCGCAATTGGTTGCCGGTCCGGTCCTGCGTTACAAGGACCTTGCCCATCAGTTCACGTATCGCCAGCATTCGCTTGAGCTTTTTGCCGAAGGCGGCATCCGGTTTTTTGCCGGACTGGCCAAGAAAGTGCTGATTGCGGATTCCGTGGCGCCTATAGCGGATGCGATATTCGCCAAAGCCGACCCGACATTCGCCGAGGCCTGGCTTGGAACCATCGCTTATTCGATACAGCTGTATTTTGATTTTTCGGGCTATTCCAGCATGGCTATCGGATTGGGAATGATGATGGGATTCCGCTTTATCGAAAATTTCGACTGTCCCTATGTTTCCCGTTCCATCACGGAATTCTGGCGTCGCTGGCATCTCAGCCTGTCGGCCTGGCTGCGGGATTATCTCTATATTCCGCTCGGCGGAAACCGGCTGGGAACCGCAAGGACGTATTTCAACCTGTTCATTACCATGGTGCTGGGCGGACTTTGGCATGGCGCGAACTGGACCTTCATACTATGGGGTGTCTGGCACGGCGGGCTCCTGGCACTGGAGCGCCTGCTCGGGGTCAAGCCGTCCGATAAACGCTCTGTCGTGGCGTTGGGTGGCACCCTGTTGCTGGTCATGCTCGGTTGGGTCATGTTCCGATCGCTCGACGTGCATAGCGCGGTCGACATGTATCGCGGAATGTCAGGTCTCAACGGATTTGAAATCCAGCCGGATATTGCGTGGCAGATCAAGAACTTCGCTCTCGCTTCACTGGCCGTTGGCGTGGCGGTGGTGTTTATTGAGCCGTGGTTCAACCGGACTTTTCCCGCCGAGCGATTGATCCATATGCCGCTTCACCCATCGACTGCGGGCGTGGCTTTGGCGGCAACGGGCATCGTCTGCTTTTTTGGCATGATTTCGATATTGAAGCTGACGGCCGACAATGATTCACCCTTCCTCTATTTTCAGTTTTAGGGAGTACGGCGCATGATCTCACCACGTTTGCTTTCAACCGCGTCGGTTCTCTTTCTTTTGCTGGCTGGCGCCGGAATTACCGCCAATTATGTGGTCGATATACCGGATGAGGACCTGAAAGTTGACGATCTTGCCGATATCTGGACCGGGAAGGTCGCCAGTCGGCTTGAAGAGGGGTACGAGCGGGAATTGCCGTTCAGCAATTTCGCCGTCGAGTTTTTTAATGCAGTTTCTCTCGGTGTTTTCGGGGAAGCCAGGAAAGGTGCGATCATTGGCCGGAGCGGCTGGCTTTTCACGGCGGAGGAGTTTGCGTGGAGCCGGACATCGGAAGCCAATCTTGCAACGTCTTTCCAGACGATTGCGGATGTTCGCTCCAGATTGGCAGAAAAAGGCACTACTCTGGTAATCGTACCGATCCCGCCCAAGGCGCAGGTCGTGGCCGGGCAGTTAGGCGGTAACGTTTTGCCGGACACCAATGCCGATCTCTATGAGAGATTTTTGACCTTCCTGAACAAGAAGGGGATCGCGGCTGCAGACGTGGCCGCGACGTTCGGTTCAGCAAAGCCTGAAGAACTTTTTCTGCGATCGGATACGCATTGGACGGTCAAAGGCAGCGGTCTGGCGGCCAAGGCGGCGTGTGCCGCCATTCCCCGTCGCGACCAGTTGATGAAAACCGTTTTTGACAGTGTATCCCAACACGACGTCAACCATGTCGGCGACCTCGCGAAATTTGTCGATGCCGGCTGGATGTTGTCCGGAGCCGGCACGGGCTTAGATATTATTCAGCCGATATCGGCTGCGGCCAGGGCGGATCATGCCGATGCGCTATTTGCTGATGGCGAGTCTGGAGCTGGACCGGCGGATCAGGTCGTGCTGGTCGGGACGAGCTATAGCGCGAACCCGCTTTGGTCGTTTGAAGATCAGTTGAAAACGGCATGCGAGGTGGATGTTCTCAACTACGCCAGGGAAGGAAAGGGGCCTTTTGTGCCCATGCAGGATTTTCTGGAGAAACTTCGCTCACAAACGGCACCAAAAGTCGTGTTGTGGGAGATACCGGTGCGTTATCTGGATGATACCGTATAAATATATGAATTTTACGCTGTATATTATAATTTATAGTTTGATTAATTTCATTGATAGCATATAGTTTACAAATATATAGCGCACTTCATATAATTTACTTCGAATTTTGATCATAAGTTTTGTAAATTTATTTGATTGATGGATTATGCTATGGGACACTATCTCGAAAAGAGGGTGCTCGGTCTTCCTGATGAAGTATTGCCTGTTGATAGATTGTCGACAGTGTCGGTTTCTCAGGCGGGGGAGCAATCCGCTATCGTCAATTGGAGCGAAAGCCTTTCAGCACATTTGCTGTTTGTGCTCGGCCTCGCCAGCTTGATCGCGATTGTCCCTGAAGGCGTGCTTTTTGGCGCAAACGCGGGTCTTTTGTTCGGTCTGGGCGCGCTGGCCGTGTGGCGATATTTCTGGGGTATCCTGCATTTCGTGCGTTCCAACATCTACCGTAGCGTTGTCTTCCCGAAAATGCGCATTCGAGCGGATCGCCATCTCCAGCTGAGTGCGGAAAACGGGCGAGCGCCCCATGCCTATCTCATCGTAACCAGTTTTCGCATCGATGGCGATACGACAGCCGAGGTCTATCGAGCCGCATTCCGGGCAGCGCTTGCGTCTCGCGGCGGGGCGACGGTCATCGCATCCATCGTTGAAATGTCCGACCAGCGCCTGATCCGTTCGATGCATCGCCTTATCTGTGGCGAGAACGCGGATATTCGCCTGGTGATCGTGCGCATCAATGGCAGCGGCAAGCGGGATGCGCTGGCCTATGCATTTCGGGCTGTTTCCAAGCTGGAGCCGCGAAGCGATGACGTCGTGGCAGTTATCGATGGCGATTCCATTGTGCCCGAAAACCTCGTCGATCGGTGTGCCGGTTTCTTCGCGGATGGTCGCGTTGGTGCGTTGACAACGGATGAAACCTCGCGGGTGCGTGGGAAATCGTCGTTTCACGTCTGGTATTCCCTGCGGTTTGCGCAACGCCATATTCTCATGTCTTCGAATGGACTTTCCAGGCGCGTTTTGACGCTGACCGGCAGAATGTCGATGTTCCGCGCCTCTGTCGTCACCAATTCCGATTTCATTCGGCAGGTGGAACGGGATTATATTGAGCACTGGCGTCTTGGCAGGCTGAAGTTCCTCACCGGCGACGACAAGTCGAGCTGGTATTGGCTGCTGCGCAACAATTATCACATGCTGTATGTGCCCGACGTCACCGTAGCGACAGTCGAAGACCCACCGACATCAGGCTTTTTCCAGGCAGCGGCGCAATTGATGACGCGCTGGTTCGGCAACATGCTGCGGACGAACAGCCGCGCACTTGCACTCGGTCCCTGGCAAATCGGTTATTTTACCTGGTGGACGATTTTCGATCAGCGCATCTCGATGTGGACGTCGCTCGCCGGCCTCGTCATGGTCATCCTGATCGGGCTCTTCGACAACCCCTTCATTTTCCCGGCCTATTTCGCCTGGGTTCTCCTGACCCGCTACATCATGACGCTGATGCTGTTCAATTCGCGGCGGCGGGTTTCGATTTTCTATCCCTTTTTCATCTATTTCAATCAGGTTTTTGGCTCGATCATAAAAACATACATTTTCTTCCACCTCGATCGCCAGAAGTGGACGCGGCAGAAAACAACACTGTCCGCCAATGGCACGGGTCGAGCCGCCGCGCTGAAAAACGCCTCTTCCACCTACATGCATGTTTTATCGATTACTTTGTTTGTAACCCTCATATCGTTGCTCGTCGGTCAATTGTCGGTCCCAGGTATTGGGGCGACGACTGCGATTTTCGGTATGCGCTGACCCGCGAAGGAGCCCAAAATGAATATGAGCATCGTGAGTTTCGAAGCGGATGAGCAACGCCAGCATGCGCGCTACAAGTTGCCCCTGAAATGCGTCATCGATCAGCACAGATATTCCTCGATCGACTGGTGTTTGGGCGGGGTGGGTGTCGCAACAGGCAATGTCACCTTCGGAGAAGGACAAGTGCTGCCCTTGCAGTTGCAGATCCCTCTCGATGGTTTCGACATGCTATTGCCTGTGAAAGCGGAAGTACGTCATTCCAGCGCGGAAACCGGCCGTACGGGTTTCAAGTTTATCGATACGTCTCCGGCCGCGCAGCGCATGCTGCGTTACATTCACGATTCATATCTCAGTGGCGAGATCATCGAGGGTAACGATATTCTCGATTTCGCCAAGCGCGCTTCCGGCGAGGTGAAAATGCGGCCACGAAAGTCGGACGAGGCGGTTCCGGGCGCTGGCAAACTCCGAAAAGCCGGGGGTATTGTCGCCACGCTGGCCCTCTCGCTCGCACTTGCAGCGTTTCTGACAAGCAGCCTCTATCAACGCCTCTGGGTCTTCGAGGCCGACAGTGCGGTGGTCACGGTCGATACGGTTCCGGTTCTTGCTCCTGCCAACGGCATCATCACCAATCTGGTGACCGGACCGGTAAAAAGTGGTGAGCGGATTTTGACCGTTCTGACCGAAAGCGGACAAAGCACGTCGGTCGTCGCATCATGCGATTGCTCCGCCGAGCCCACCGGTCCGGCTGTTGATACGCAGATCAAGGTCGGAGCCCAAGTGTTGGGGCTGCGTCATGCGGATGCCAAACCGCACGTGGTCGCCATGGTGGATCGCTCACATCTGATGGCGCTCTACAAGGCGCCGCATGTCAGCGTGGACCTGCCGCAGGGCACGGTTCTGCATGATGTGGTGGTGTCTCAACTGCCAAAGGTCAGCGAACAGTCCGCTGCGACCAGCGACCGGGTAGCAGTCAGGATAGACCTTGGCGGACATGAACTGTCGGCCGAAATCGGTACACCCGCTGCCGTTCGCTTCGACAACGGACCATGGTTCGGTCTGAACCAATGGTTTACGGATATGACGAGCAGACTCCTGCCGAAATGAGTGGTTGCGGGAGGTTTGGCCTCCCTTCGCCAAAGGCGCCCGTCGGCAGCCATATTGCATGCCAGTTGCAGGAAATTCATGTGCAGGGGACGTCTTGGTCTCTGATGGGACATCCGTTGTCTGCATTCCGGTTCCCTGCACGCAATGATCGAGCAGCTTTTACGACACAGACCTGACGAAGGAAGCATGATGACACGCGACATCATCCACCTATCAAGTTCCAACTGCCGGTGGCTGCCGAAAACGGCGAGCGCCCTGGTATCACTGCGCATGGCGGCGTTGTCGATCTGCCTCGTGTTTCCCGCCGGACACTGGCCGGTTGCGTCCTCGGTTGCTTTCGCCCAGCAGGCTTCGGCAACGCAGGCACCCGCGTCGGGCAAAGTCGACGCCGCCATGTCGGACATTTCCGCAAATGTTCTGAAGGCCGATGGTGCGACAGATGCCCGGCAGCGCCTCACATTTCTCGATGCGGCCCGTGCTGGCATGACGCAACTGAAATCGTGGATGGCAGCGGATTCCGTCGAAGCAAAGACTGCATTGAGCAGCCTCGCCTCCGGTGGCATCGATGCCGACAGTCTGGTGTCCGCCAGTATCTCCGCACTGCAGGAACAGATGAAGGGCCGTGTCGCGGACCCGGAGCAAAGAACCGAGATGCGTGTGCGGATAATGGAGCTGACCGAAGCTCTTTCTCTTCCGGAATTGCAGGTCGCCGCCCTGGGAGGTTATGCCGCTCTCGTCGCCAAGGGTGACAAGCCGAATGCCATAAGCTTGATGGAGAAGGCAGCCGGCCGTGCCGATCTCATCAAGGACGAGACGGCGAAGAACGCGGCGCTGAACACCCTGGCGCAGACGGCCACGGTCATCGATCCGCAAATATCCTCCGTCCTTGCCGACAAGGCGATTTCGCGCATGTGGCCGACACGTATGCGTGGTTATGCCCGCTACGATCTGGCCTTGCGAATTCTTGCGGGCAAGCAGATCGACGGTAAACAAATCAGCGCCGCTCCCACGGACAGCATTGTGGCGCAAAGCGTCGGTGCCCTCGAGAAAGACGATCTGGAGTCGGCATTGTTGTGGGCGCTGGCGATCAATCCGGAAGATTCCGAGGCGCGTAAGAAGGCAGTCGGCAATGTAGCGGATCTGGCCCTCAGCGAAGGCAAGCTGGAATGGATGCCCGTGCTGGCCACCAGCCTTGCGGACAACAGCGATCAGGAAGATCTGATCGAAAAGGTCGTCAAGCAGCGTATAGAGGCCGGGCGTGGGCTGGATGCAGCAAAGCTGGCAGAATACCTGCCGGAAAGCGCGTTGCGTGCCGAGCTTGATTTCAGGCTGGCAACGGTGTTCGCCAAAAACGATCTGACGAAGATGGCGGATGCTTCCTATGCCAACGGAAACGCCGTTCTTGCCGGCCTGTCCGGTCCTGAGCGGGGAGTGGCGGTGGTGGCCGCGGCTGAGAGCGCCATCAGTCTGGAGCGACTGGATGATGCGTTGGCGCTGGTGCAGGAATTGCGCACGGTAAAGGATGGCGGCAACACGATCGCCAATCTCACCAAAAGCCTGGCGGATTCCGACAGGCTGAAGGATGCGGAAAAGCTGCTGCCCTTTCTCCAGGGCGGCAATGACCATGACAAGGCTGTTGCCGGTATCGCCCGCGTGAAGGTGCGGGAAGGTGATATCGCCGCAGGCAAGAGCGCGCTCGAAATCATCGCCAATAGCCGTGACAAGGGACGCGTACAGTCCGAGCTGGCGCGCATGCTCGCCAAAAAGGGCGAGACGGATGATGCAAAGTCGGTTGCCCTTTCCATTCAGGACACGGAGTTCCGGATAGAGGCGCTGCTGCGGCTAGCCTCGGTTGCCAATGACAGCAAGGGCAATGGCGATTTCGATGCGCTGGTCGGCGAAGCGGTGAAAGTTGCAGCCGGTGAGGACAAAAAAGATAACCGCGACAAGGGGTATCTGAAGATCGTCGAAGTGCTGACCGATGCGCGCAAAACCGACGCAGCCAAGCAACTGATCGATCGTATTACCGACGAAAAGATCAAGGCGCGGGCCGCCAGCATGATTGGCAAACGTGCTGCGCTGGATGGCTTCGGCGGTGAGGCATTGACCTATCTCGAGTCATTCGCGGGCGCTAGGGAGGATGAGGCGCTCAAGGCCGATGTTCTGGTTGCGGCTGCGGCTAATCCGGCGATGCTCAAATTCGCATCGGTTCAGGCGACCACACTGAAGGATCACATGTTGCGTGTCCGCACGGCGCGTTCCATCGCGGAAGCAAACTTGCGGTCGCTCGATGTGCGCAATCTCGGTTGGGGCAAAGGGAGCCCGGTCGATTACCGGGCCATGCAACAGGCACCGAAGCTGGAGGCTCCGGCAGAGGTAACGCCCGCTGCCGCCTTCAGTGATGGCAGGCTGACACTTGCCCGGCAGGAAGGCAGGATAAGCCTTCCCGAGACCTACACCTATCCCGATATTTCCGTTCGTGCCGGCACGGTGCGTGAGGATGTGCCCTTGCCGCAGGCCGGTCATGCTGCTGTTACGCTCGCCAATCTCAGTCCCTATAGCGACAAGTTCATGGAAGATCTGGCTGCGGGCAATACGGGGCTGTCTTTCGCGGCCGAAGCGCAGGGTATTCCCTACCCGCGCATCATCGTTATTCAGAGCGGCGTCTACACACTTGGCAGTCTGGTAAGCGAACTGGGTGCTGGCGGCGGTTTTCCGTTGGTAACGCGCGAAAACGATGTCGTGACACTGCGCGCCCCTGTTCTGGTGGCGGAGGGGGCGACGCTTATCCTGTCTGGACAGGAAGCGGCCACCTATCGTCTTTCCGCGACGGCCGGCAGTTTCATTTCCGTGGCTGGAACGCTTTATGTTCAGGACACGACCGTTACATCCTGGGATGAGGCGACCGGAACGCCGCGTTATTCGGACAAGGAGAAGCGTCATGTTTTCCGGCCTTATATCATCGGCTGGAGCAATTCACGGCTGATGATCGGTGGCTCCGTGCTGGATTCGCTGGGTTATGCGGCGCCCAAGTCCTTCGGCCTGGCCTTTTCTGCGGGTCCCAAGACCGTGGCGCAGCGGATAACTGACGCGCGTGCGCCGACGGGGATCGTTGTCGACAATTTCTTCCACAATTTCGAATATGGATTCTATTCCTACGAGGCAGACGAAGTTAGCCTCGTTGGCAATGAATATCGCGATAATGTGCTCTATGCGATCGACCCGCATGACCGCTCTCATCGGCTTCTGATTGCCCTCAATACCACCTATGACACCAAGGCCAAACACGGCATCATCGTCTCGCGTGAGGTGAATTTCTCCTGGGTCGTTGGTAATGTGTCGCACACCAATACCGGGTCGGGCTTCATGATCGACCGCAACAGCATCGACAATTTCATTTATGCCAATGTCGCCTTCGACAACAAACAGGATGGCCTGACACTCTTCGAAAGCAGCTGTAATCTGGCCGTGGGCAACCGGTTCTTCGACAACAAGCGTGCTGGCATCAAGATCCGTAACAGTTGGGATGTCGGCGTTCACGAAAATGTTCTGGAGAACAATGCTCAGGATGCGATCCACGGTTATATCAGTAACTTGCGGGCATCTCCTGCAAACGCATTGCGTGATTTCGAGTTCGATCCCTATCTGCCGCTGACGACCTTTGCGGCCAGCGGTAACCGCATCCGTGGAAATGGCGGCGGCATCAAAGTTGACGGTACGTCGGGTTTCAGCCTTTCCGGCAACGATTATCTCAATCAGGTCGGCCGGCTGATCGATGGCGATGGTCGGGCGATGGAAGGCCATATGCTGCGATTCAACGAGCGCGAAAGCGTGTTGATAACCTCGACGGTGTGCCGCCCGAAACGCCCGGAAGCCTATAGCTGCCGTTTCCGCGATGCAGGGTTTTTCAGTGGCGACGGTCAATCCGCAATCTTCGCGGAAGATGCGCTGACCGACACCTGCACCAATGTTTCAAACTCCGTTCAATACGAGAACTTCAATGGGACGGGAGGCCGAAGCTGATGGCAAAGTTTTCCGGGATTCCTGGCGCAAAAATCTCCCTGAGACGCGGTACTATTGTTGCCCTCGGTATCTGGTTCTGCGTCACCTCGGCCGCAACTGCTGTGCCTGCCTATGACGGTCTTTTCGATGTCGCAGCCCGCAAGGCGGCAATCGCGGCCGATACCTCGGGACGCCTTCGCAAGCAATGCCTTGCGATCAAGGCCGACAGCAAATGGCTCGATCTCGAGGTTGTCGATGGATTTCGCCCGACCGCCGGTTACGGCAGCGATCGTGCCGGTTCCCAGTTCGCCTGGGCCGTGATGGTGCTTTCCGGGCGCTCGCTTGGCGGTGACGCTGCGTCGACCAAGATGCTGCGTACGCTTCTGAATACCTGGGCGGATCGCGGCGCCTTCGAAAAAACGGAGGTTGGGCACGACGCCTATTATGCGCTGAAGCGTGCACTCTTGCCCGCCATCACGGCTTTTTCGATCATTCGCGACGGCCTGCCGGACGCCGAACGGTCGAAAATCCAGACGTGGCTCGATCCACTGGTTCGCCGTGTCGACCAGACATTCAACGGTGACGTCGACGTCAACAATCACCGGTATCTGGCGGATAGCGTGCTGATGACATGGGGCGGGATCGTCGGGGATGACGGCCTTTATGAAAAAGGCAGATCGCGCTTTCTCTCCATTCTCGATGAGGCGCGCGCCAATGGCGGGCTGCCGCTTGAAACGCGTCGGGGTGCGCGGGCGCTCTGGTATATGCGGCAGTCGCTGACCAGCATGGTGGTGATGGCAGAGGTTGCCCGCGGACGCGGCGAAAACCTCTATGTGAAGACATCCGGCGATGCCAACCCCGTCAAACGTTCGATCTGGACGATCTTCGGTTATTGGCTGAACGGCATCAACGACCCGGTTCTCGTCAACGCCTACGCGGCTGAGAATTATATTCCCGGTCCGAGCCGTGATTATCTTCACCAGGATACGGGCTTTCTCGAGAACCGTGGCAATGGTCGCCACTATCTCGCATTCCTCGAAGCTTTTGCTGCTGTTCCCGCCGAGAATATCTCCATGCAGCGCGCGGTTGCGCTGCTGCAAAAGGATGCCGCGACCGAACGGCCGTTGATCGATGAATTTGTCGGTGGCAATGCCACCTGTTTCTGGGGGAAGTGATGATGAAGCGTCACCTTTTCACCCTCGCTCTTACGGTTGGAACGGCCTTTTTAAACGGCTTTCCGGCGTCTGCCGCTGATGCGCAAATGCCGGGCAGGCTTATCGAGGCCGCTACCGTGCTTTCGCAACGGAGCGACGGTCAGGGCATGCTGGATTATGCAAGGCTGCTGCGGGCAGGCGTGCCGGTCGATGCGCAAAACCCGTTGCTCGTGTCCGACTTCGGCAAGGCACGGACCGTCCTCGAAGCCGCGCTGACCATCCCCGGCCCACACCAGTCCGATGCCAGATTGACGCTGGCGAAGATGCTGCTTGTGGGCGAGGGCGGTGCGTTTGATATCAATAGGGCCTTGTCGCTTCTGGAAGAGGCTGGCCGTGCGGGGGTCGCCGAGGCAGCCTATATAGCCGGGCGGACGATGGTGGAGCGGCAGCTGGACGCTACCAATGCGAAGACCCGGCTGCAACTGGCGCTGAGGCTTGGTTATGGCGCGGCCGCTTTCGAGTTGGCGGGTCTGGCTGGAACGCCTGAGACCGAAGCACAGTCGATGACCCGCTTTGGCATCGGGCTGCTTGAGCGGCGTGCGGCGTCCGGCGATGAGCGCGCGGCTTATGATCTTGCGACCTACTATCGGGAAAATGCGAATTCCGATGAGGCGTTACAAGCGGCACTTGGCTGGTATCGGAAAGCGGGCGAGCTTGGGCATAAGCGATCGATCTTCTGGATCGCGCGCCTGCAAATGGATTCCGCGACCAGCCTGTTCAATCCCGCTGAGGCGGCGGATTATCTCGACCGGGCGGCCGAGACCGGCGATATCGAAGCGGCGCAGGAACTGGTCAAAGACTTTACCGAGAGCGGCGACATCAATGTCGATCAAGCGATCTTCGATAAATGGATGCGGCGTCTTGCTGGCATCAAGGATGCCAAGGCCGTCCTTTATTTCTCGGTTCAGCTTCAGAACACGTTGGAAAACCGCAAGAAGCTCTCCGACGATCTGTTCGCCCAGGTCATGAATGGAGAGACGCGCGATGTGGATGCGCTTCTGCGCATCGGCACGATGTTCCGTGATGGGGACGGCGTTATCGCTGATGCGCGAAAAGCTTTGGATATCTATGGGTTGACGTTGGCGCGCCAGTCCAAGGACGGCACTGTCCTTTTAGCGCAGTTGCTTCTCGAAAAGCCTGAATTGCGGACGAAAGAAAGTCTGGCAGCGGCACGCAACGGGCTTATCGCCACCGCCGCCGCCGGCAGCATCAACGCAATCGTGCTGAGGGGCGATTTCAGCCTTCAAGGGATAGGTCAGACGGTCGATGTCGACGATGCCATGGCGTGGTATTCGAAAGCGCTCGCGGCGCGGCCTTCGGTTCGTGTGCTGAACAGGCTGGCGGAGGCCGCTCTTCTTTCTCCAGACCCGGAGCGAAAAATTCTCGCTATGGGCTGGCTGGAGAAGGCCGATGCCCTTGGCAGCGACGCGGCGATGCTGAAGCTCGGCAAGCTCTACGCAGATGGGCAGATCGTTCCGCTCGATGTCGGCAAGGCGACGGAATATCTGGAAAGAGCAGCCGCAAGGGGCAGGACGGATGGTCTCATAGAGCTTGCAAATCTGCACATGCGCATCGGCGGTCCTGATGCGTTTGAAAAGGCGCATGCGATTTTCCAGAGGGCGGTCGACAGGAGCGATGTCGAGGCATCGGTCGAGATGGCGCGTTTTCTGAGAGCAAATGGCCGTTTGGAAGAAGCCGTTCCGCTTCTGGAAACAGCGGCGCGAGCCGGGAGTTTCTCTGCGGCGATCGATCTCTTCGATATTCTTTCGCTGGCAGGTGGAGAGAGCGGCAAGGCAAGAGAGTTTCTGGAACTTGCTGCAAACATTCCCGATCTCTTGTCTGCCGATCGTTTCCTGCTCGCTGGTGCTCTGCTGAAATCAACAGACTCACTGTTGAGTCTGAGGGGCGCCAACCTCGCCAGAGAGATGGCAGGTGCGGGGTATCCGGGTGCAGCCGCCATGCTGGCTTCAACCTATCTGGACGGAGAGAAAAGCGAACAGAATTTTGGAGAGGCGCAGCGTGTTCTCGAAGAAGGGATCGCCAATGGCGACGTCGAAGCCACGATCATGATGGCCGATCTTCTGCTTGACGGCATTCATACACCTGCCGACCCGTCCAAGGCCTTGTCCTATTATGATCGGGCACTTGCCGTGCAGCCGAACAACCCATCGCTCAACCTGAAGCTTGCCCGCATGTATGCCGACGGCGTTGGCGTCGACATCGACAGGACGCGCGCCGCCGACTATCTGCGAACCGCAAGCGACGCCGGAAGCCGTTCGGCGCGCCGCGAACTCGGTCTCGCATATCTCTGGGGTGCAGGAGTGCCGCAGAACAGGAAGCTTGCAAAACAGAATTTGCAGGCGGCGGCAGATGCCGGTTTTGATCGTGCCTGGCACGATCTCGCGGCGCTGGAAAGTTCCGGTTTCGCCGCACCTATCGATCCCGAAGCGGCGTTTGCCTTTAATTACAAGGGTGCAAAGCGCGGCGACACGGCGGCGATGATCAATGTCGGGCTGTCTCTGCTCGCCGGCTTCGGCGTTCCGCACGATGGCGAGGCTGGCATTGGCTGGCTTGAGAAAGCCGCAGCGACACGCACGGAGGAAAGTCCGCTCGCCATGTATCGGCTCTATGAGGCTTACAGGTCGGGTCAGGGCGTCGAACGGGATGCCGACAAGGCGAATGAATGGCTGGCCCGAGCGGCGGCCGCCAACAATCCGTCCGCCATGTTTCAGACGGCGCTCATCCTTCGCGCTGACAGTTCGGAAGCCCTTCAGGCGGAGGGCCTCCTCTGGTTGAGGCGCGCGCAGGCGCTCAAGCACAACCAGGCCAACAAAATTCTGATGAAGATGGCGGCGGCTGATCCCCGTTTCGAGATACCCAAGATGGAGGTGGTCGATGAAAACGAAGAGCCTTGATTACTATCTTAGCGGTGCAGGTGAGGCGAGCCGGTTTGCCCTCCGCCTCATGAGCGCGTTGTTCGTTTTCGCCGCAACGTCTGCCGTTGCGGGCACGGTTTGTCCCGACATTGGCAACAAAAAAACGGGATTCAATCTGGCCGAAGGGCTCGACGGCGTCTTTTTTCGCACCAATACGGATTTTGAAGAGTTCTTCGTCAGAACGTCGGAAACGATGGCCTCCCTGCGCGCCATTTCCGACGCGTTGCGCATTAAGGGAACGGAACTTGTTTTCCTGCCGCTGCCGTCCCGCGGTATCGTGCAGCAAGCGAAACTTGATGACAGCGACGTGATCCAGGCACGCTACAACGCCCCCGTCGCAGAACAGGAGTTCCGTCACTACGTGGCGCAGTTGCAAAAGAATGGCATTACGACGGTAGATGTTCTCAAGGCGATTGACGATCATCAGGCGCGGGACAAATTCTTCTTTGCGCGGGATCATCACTGGACGTCATCCGGCGCCCGTCTGGTTGCTTCCGCTGCCGCTGAAACGATAAAAAATCTCGCCGGATACCCGTCCCTGTCTACTTACAGTTTCGAGACAAAGGCAGCCGGCAGTCTCGATTACATCGCGACGATGGGCCACGAAATTCAGGCATTATGCGGCAGCGCGGTGGAACCTGAGAAAGAAACGGTCTGGCAGACGACGCGGTCGGCAGATGACGCCAGCGATCTTCTCGGGAATGCTGCCGAAACCTCCCCACCGGTTGCTCTCGTCGGCTCTTCTTTCAGCGCAACGCCTGAATTCAACTTTGCGGGCTTTCTGGCGCAGGAAACCGGGCTGGATATCACGAACTATGCCGAAAACGGAGCGCAGTTCATCTCGTCTCTTGCGACTCTCG
Organism: Rhizobium sp. GR12; assembly: GCF_036596185.1. Taxonomy (NCBI): domain Bacteria; kingdom Pseudomonadati; phylum Pseudomonadota; class Alphaproteobacteria; order Hyphomicrobiales; family Rhizobiaceae; genus Rhizobium; species Rhizobium sp. GR12. The sequence continues at coordinate 213,928 of NZ_JASXTH010000004.1, forward strand.
TGTTTTCCAAAGGCTTTCATGAAAAGCCGGCTCCGCTGATCGTCTGGGAGGCGCCGTCATATTATGCCGTGGACCAGACGATGTTCCAGGCATCGCGTCAGTTGCTGGCGGCAGTCTACGGCTCGTGCGAGGGCGCAAAGAGCATCGCGACCTCCCAGCCGAAGAAAATCAACGGCGAGACGGTGTTGCTTGCCGCCGCAGACCTTAAGGTGCAGCAATATGGAGACGCGTATCTCGAGTTCGTTGCCTCGCAAGCTGGCCTGAACCAGATGACTGTCACCGTGCGCTATCGCGATGGGGACGAGGATACGTTGACGCTCGGCGGCTTCCCTCGTTTTGTTGATGACGGCACGTTTTACCTGATGCTGAACGACGAGTTTCCGACGCCTATTACGCGTGTGTCCGTCAACGGCAATTTCGGCGACATCACGGTGACCGCTCGTCTTTGCCACGTTCCCGACCAATTCATCAAGAAGCAGGGCTGAAGCAGATGTTTTCGGATGAGATTGCTTTCAAAATAAATCGACGCCGGTTCGTTCGCCTTGCTACTGCTTTTGCGGGCCTGATGGCGGCAAACCAGTCCGTTTTGGCGGCTGGCGACGATGCCGGCATCTATGATGCGGATGTTCCGAAGGACTGGAGCTTCATCCGTATTGCCGCGACCGATCCGTCGGCTGTTGCAACGGCGACCATTGGCGAGAAACCATTCAAGGTATCTGCAAGCGGGATTTCCGATTATGTCGCAAGAGCTCCCGGAGACTACACCCTGCTGGTAAAAGGGCAGTCCACGCCGCTTTCGGTGGGGCAGGGACAATATCTGACGGTTCTCGCGGGCGCGGACACAAAAGAGCCGGTCGTCGTTGCGGATGTATTTACGTCCGACCCGGCGAAATCTGCGCTTGCGCTCTACAACCTCACGACAACGCCGGTTTCACTGACGGCGCTCGCCAAGCGTTCGCCCGTCATCAAGGCCGTCGCGCCAATGAGCGGCGTCTCCCTCGAGGTCAATGCCGTTGCGATCGATCTGAACGTCGAGATTTCAGGGGCGATTGCCAGGACTTTCGAAAAAACGACGCTGAAACGCCGTTCGGTGACGTCCATCTTCGTTTTGGGCAACGGGCCGGACGATATCATTCTCACATCCGTTTCGGCCAAAGCCTGAGCGGGAGCAGGAAGATGAGAGGGATCAGGTACATGACAACATTCAAAAGCGCGGCATCCTTCCTCTCCGATCGGCGAGAAAAGACGAGGTCTGGTGCTGTCCTGTTGTTTACTGCACTGATGTTGACGGTGCAGCCGGCACAGGCGCAGACGACCCTGCCGTTGCAGGACGGTCTTATGCCAAGTCCCGACTTCGATTACGCGCCGATCTGCAGGGTCAGGGAACAACAGCGCAATCTTTCCTTCGACTGGAGCAAGTGGGACGGCGGGCCGGTTCAAGGCAGTCTGGATGATATGCTGCTGGATGCGCAGGCCTATATCGGCGGAACCGGCAATGCCCCGCGTGACAGGGTGCTTGCGCGCCGCATGCTCGAATATCTGAAAAACACCAATTATGAACTGGCTGGTCGTGCCTCTCACACATTGGGTCGTTTGATGTTCGACCCGACGTCAGGATCGCCGGATCTCGGCCGAGGTCTCGCACTCCAGGACGAGGCGATAGCGCGTGGCTTCATGGAAGGGGCGACCTTTCTGGGTCGTCTTTATGCCACGGGCGAGGTGGTGCCACAGGACAAGCTGAAGGGCGAAAAATACCTCAAGATGGGTGCGCAAAACGGCGATCCGGTTGCGGCTCTGTTGCTTGCGCGGCTTTATCGCAACAATCCGGATCTGGCACCGTCGGAGAATGCACCTCAGCTTTTTTTCAATCAGGCGATCGACAAACTCAGCCAGTCGCTTGGCGCTGGAGAATGCGACGTCCTCAACTTATTTTCCGGCATTTACGCCACTGAGGAGTTTGGCCTTTCTAATCCGGAGCTTTCGGCCAGGTGGTTGATGGCTGCTGCGCGGGCGGGAAATTTCGTCGCGGTCGAACGCCTGTCACAGCGTTACGTGATTGGCGACGGGGTGCCGGTGGATCGCAACAAGGCGGTTGAGCTTCTCGAAACCGCTGCTGCGGGAGGTCACAGCGGTAGCCGCATTTCGCTTGCTCGCCTGCTGCTGGAAAATCTTGATCTCAAGGACGCGCTTCCAAAGGCGACACAGGCGCTTAAACGGGAAGCCGAGCGCGGAAATGTGCGGGCCTTCGAGCTGCTGGCGCAGATTGCTCATGGAGATTTCGGCGGAAAGCCCAATTACTCCGCCATGGTTGGCTACCTCGAACAGGCCGCCCGCAATCCAGTCGTTGATACGGATGTTCTGAAGCAGTTGGGCAGCGCTTACGCAAGCGGAACGGGAACGGCGCGCAACACGGAAAAGGCCGTGGAATATCTGACGCGTGCGGTTGCTCTGGGATCTGATACCGCTGCCCTTGAGCTTTACCAGCTGATGGTTGACAGCACGCATAATATTTCAAAAAGCGTCAATCCGGTCGCGATATTGCGGCGCGCCGCCAATAACGGCTTGAGCGAAGCGATGGCCACACTGGCAGACGCCTATAGCTGCGGCATCGGTGTCGAACGTAACGCAGGGATCGGGCGACGCTGGCAGGAGCGAGCCGCTGCCGCGGGTAACCGTCCCAGCCTGATCGCCGTCGCCAGGCAGGCGCTGGCCGAGCAATCCGCCGATGACGGAAAACTGATGTATTTCCGCAATATTCGCCGGGCGGCGGCTCTTGGGGACCGGCGGGCGATGGTTCTCCTGTCGCTGGCCTATCGTGACGGGATCGGCACGGGTGTCGATACCCGTGAGGCCGGTCAATGGTACGAAAAGGCATTGGCGGTGGGCCAGGAACGCGGTCAGGCGCTGGTTCTGCTGGCGCGACTGCAGCTTTCATCTCAAAACGCCGACAGGGCGAACGTGAAGGCTGCGGTCGAGCTTCTCACAGATGGTCTGTCAACCGGCGATACCTCGGTGCGTTATGATCTTGCCAAGCTCTATCTGAAGGGTGCGGCAGGTTTCACTCCCCAACCTGAGGAAGGTATCAGACTTCTTGTCGAAGCTGCACGTCTGGGTCACACGGCTTCGATGATCCAGCTTTCCGATCTCGGTGTGGACACAAAGACCGGTGGTGGCAGGGCAGCCGATCTCTGGTTGAGGCAGGCTGTGGATGACGGTGATATCCGCGCCATACTGAAAACAGCCGACCGAGCGAGCGACCGGACATCGCGCCGCGCCATGTTCGATATGGCCCTGAAACAACCGCTATGCAGCGCCAAGGACGAGGTTGCGCTGGCCGATGCCATATCGCGGGATGCCGATTACGCCATACAGACGCGCAATCTGGTCGAGCGGGCGATTGCTTCCGAAACGGATGACGCCAGCACGCTCTATCAACTCGCAAATTTGCTGAACGATGACAAACGCGGAGTTGCCAATCCCGAACTGGCGCTTGCGACAATGGTCAAGGCTGCGGAGGCGGGCAAGGTGGAAGCGATGCGCGAAGCTGGCCGCATGTACCTCCTGTTGCCTCACGCCGATCAGCGGCAAGCGACGCGGTGGTTGCTTGCCGGGGTTCGCGCAGGAGACGACGGAGCTTTGAAGACGCTCGTCGAGCAGTTCGTGGGCGACGAGGCGCCGATGGCATCGACAGATCCTTCAGTCGTCGCCGAAGCCTTGCCGGCACTCGAAGATGCCGCGAAATCAGGTTCCGGTAATGCCATTCAGGCTTTGGCGCGCATTCTGTCGACATTGGCGAAAGAGGACGGGGCCTATTCGGAGAAGGCCAGGGTCTGGATGATGAAAGCCGCAGAAACCGGCGACGGCGCTGCCATGGTGATGGTTGCTGACGCTTTTGCGACCGGCGCCAGTGGTTTTCCTCTTTCGGCCGCAGACAGTACGGGTTGGCTCGCGCGGGCGGCGATTTCCGGTTATCGCCAGGCTTTCGAACCTTACGCCATCGCACTGCAGATTGGTTACGGCGTCCCCACCGATCCGAAGGAAGCGGAACGGTGGCTGGGTAAGGTTGCAACCATCACTCAATAGCAAAACCTCCGTCACGATATCCGGATGGTGGAGAAAGGACCGCTCGATGAAACTTTCTGTCATTTTCACCCTGATTACGGTTTTGCCGATTGCGACGACCGTGGCTCTGGCTGCGGGAAAGAGCAGTGCGCCTGTTGCAAAGGCGCGCACGACGATCACCGTCAGCCCGCAAGCCTTATCGGCAACGCGTCTGCCTTCGCTTGAAGCGGCAAAGAAGCTTCCTGTCGCCAGGCAGATGGAAATCGCAGCGGCAGCCCTGAATGAATCTCGCCGCGATCTTCGGGATCCTGATCTGGGTTTTTCCCTTCTGATATCGGCGGCCCCCAGGAACCGCGAGGCGGTGCGTCTGCTGGCCAAGGGGATCGTCAATAACGACTATTCGTTTGGTACCAATACCGGCAAGGTGATGAACCTGTTGGCGAAGGAGGCCATGCGAGGGTCTTCCAGCTGCGTCATTGCGTGGGCGCGTATGCAACAGCTCGGCATTGATGTTCCCAGAAACGATGCGCTTGCCTACAAATGGTACCGGTGGGCAGCGCTGGTGGGCAATCTCCGTGGCATCGAGGAAACCTCGCTTGCCTTGCTGGAAGGGCGCGGCGTCACCCGGAATGTGAATGAAGCGATTGCCCTGCTGGACAAGTTGCGGCCGGAGCGGCGCGCGGCCCGTTATGTCGAAACCGCGTCCCTGCTCATGCAAAGTGCCGACGCCGACTCAACGGCACGCGCCGAGAGGCTTCTGCTCTCGGCGATCGATCTGGCGCCGCAGCGAAGTCTTTCCGCTGCCACGAAACTTTCCGACAGTCGTTTCAGTGTGGCGGCACGGGAAAAGGCGCAGGCAATCATCGCCGCAGCGCCGCAGGGCGGTCCTATTTCAGAGGACGGCAAGATTGCCCGCGCTTTATGGAACAGCAACGACCCGGCCGAAATCCGAAAGGGTGTGGACATGTTCGCCGAAGCCGCCAAGGCGGGCGATGGAAAAGCCGTGCCTTTCCTGGCCAAGGCGTTGAACCGTTCTGGCGTGCCGGCGACCACGCATGACGCAATTTTGCAGATTCTCGAACCCTATGCCGACCGGGGAAATATGGACGCCATCCGTGCTGTCTCCGAGGCCTATTTCGTAGGTCGCGGTACGAGCCGGTCGTTTGAAAAGGCGGCCGCCTATCGAAAACTGGCTGCAACGCAGGGAGACAGCGAGGCGCAATATCTGCTCGGTCTGATGTACGCGCAGGCGACCGGCGTGGTCAAAGATATCGGGCAGGCTAAATATTGGCTGACTCAATCGGCCGATGGCGGCTACCTTTTGGCGCGATCCGCGCTTATCTCGCTAGACGGCATGACGAGGTAGGCGATGATGGTGTTGCCAGTGTCATCCCTGTTGGAGTTCGCGTTTAAGCGTATCCAGTCTCAGATGGGCAGGGTAACTGTCTTCACGCGGCGGCTTGGTTTGCTGTTTCGTGGTCGCTGCTTCGAACAGCCTGGCGTCATCGACACCGTCCAACGTGGCTTTGGCCAGTCGATCGAGAGAGCCGGAGCAAACGTCATCGAGGGGTTGACCGATCTTTCGGAACGTGACGAATGTGCCGGCAAGCGGACGAAAAGCATAGAGATGGTAGTTGCGTGCAAGGGCACCCCTTTGCATTTCAAGCGGCAAAGTGCCGTCTTCGGTAACCTGGCACACGCCGATCCGATAGGACTGGCGGGCCCATTCGATCTTGTTCTGGTCTCCCGTCAGGCTGCCGACTGTGGCAAGGGCAAGTGCTGCCCAATAACGATGGTTGTTGCGGGCGCTCCTGGGGCCGGCCTCGGTATCGAAAAAAACCATGGTGTCGTCTGCCAAGATGTTCAGCCATTCCGTAACGAGTTTTTGTCTGTCGGGATCGCCTGCAACATCCCAGGTGGCGACGAGCCCGGATATTTCTGCAAGCACGCGAGCGCGGGTGAGTTTGGCGTCGGATGTCGTGGCGTCGATCAGGGCGTGGGATGTGGCCCATTGGTGAAGGACACGCATCGCGCATTCTGCTCCGAAGCGCGTCTCAATGTTTTCCAGCTCGAGAATAGAACGCCAGATTGGTTTGAAAACGGCTATATGGGAGTCGTCCTGCCGTTCGCTCTCTATCGCGCCCCGGGAAAGATATTTCGAGCTTGTGGCAATTTTTTTCGGCGGGGTTTCGATTTGGGAAACCGCCATGCCGCAACTCATCCCCGTTTCCTTCATGCCGTTCGAGATCGTTGCGGTGCCGGATCTTTCCAGTTTTACCCGAACCGTCGGCGGGTGTGCAGGCGACGTGTTGGGCTTGAGGATTTTATGTGCGGCTTCATTTGAATCTGAATCGTTGCCAACGCCCAGCATAGGCAAGCTGAACAGAAAGGACGCAGAAAAGGCGATCAACGCAAAACGCAACATGGCTCACTTCCCAAAAAGGCAAGCGGCCATTGAAGCAGATTCGAGGAAACGTCTGGTTAATGCTGCACATCAAGTGACGCGCGCAAGCAACGGGTGACAAAATATTTGTGATTATTGTTCGAGTTTTGGAATTATTTTGTATTTTCCGTTAAATATTTGTTGACTATATTGCATATTCATATTTAATGTTTTTATAATTAATAACGCAGCGAGCAAGGTCGTATCACTCGTTGTTCGCCTTCGGTTTTTTGCCTTCGCATATGATTGTTTGAATTTAGACAATTTGTCTATTTTCGTGATGTACGCATTTTCGTGCAGTGATATTAGTATGTTGTCGCATTTCATAAGACTTGTTGCCGTTTGCTTTTTTGCGTTCGGCGAGGCAATTTTGCAGTAAAATATAGGTTTTATTTTGCCGACAGGTTCTGTCGAACCTGATCTTGCGTTGCTTTTCGGACCTTTTCTCCTGCTTGGTCCGGTGGGGCGTATATTCTGAATTTGCAGAATTTTCCCATGGTTCTTTAAGTATTTCCTTAGTCGATTTCAGGGGTTCATATGACAAAAATTGATATTAACGTCAGTGCAATGGGTCTCAGGGTCGGTGTTTTCGGGGCCGGTTATGTGGGCTGCGTGTCGGCCGCCTGTCTGAGCAACGACGGTTTCCGCGTCGTGGCGGTCGATCCGGACAGCTTCAAGGTTTCTTGCCTTGCCCGTGGCGAAGCGCCGATCATTGAACCCGACCTTGCCGAGTTTCTGGAGAAAGCCAACCTCAACGGCATGCTGACCGCGACAACCTCGGCGGAAGAAGCGGTCGACATGACGAATGTGTCGCTCTGCTGCGTGGGTACGCCCAGCCTTCTCGACGGTACGCTCAATACGGACTATGTGCGTCAGGTCTCTTTTGAGATCGGCAGGGCCTTGCGCCGTAAAAGCGAATTCCACGTTGTCGTCATGCGATCCACCATCCTTCCTGGCACGATGGAAGAGGTTGTCATCCCGGCACTCGAGGAGGCGTCCGGGAAAATCGCCGGAGTGGATTTCGGCGTAGCCTATTATCCCGAATTCCTGCGCGAAAGCTCAGCGATTGCGGATTACTACAGGCCCGGCGCCATCGTTTTCGGTCAGTATGGTGACGATACGCGTTCGATCGACGTTCTTAAGGCAATGGTCGCCCATATCAGCGTCGTTCCGCATGTCATTCCGTTGCGAAGCGCCGAGATTGTCAAATATGTCAACAACTGCTGGCATGCGGTAAAGATCAGCTTTGCCAACGAGATTGGCAATCTCTGCAAGGCCAAGGACATTGACAGCCATGTGGTCATGGATGTCGTGTGCGCGGACACACGCCTGAATATTTCCAAGGCCTACATGAAGCCGGGTTTTGCCTATGGTGGCTCGTGCCTTCCCAAGGATCTGCGGGCTCTGTCCGGCTTTGGACGCCGAATGAACGTTGCAACACCGATGCTCGACGCTGCGAAGGCGGCAAACCTGGTGCAGATCGATCGCGCGAAACAGCTCATCACCGATGCGCGCAAGGATCGGATCGGCTTCATCGGTATCACGTTTAAGACCGACACCGATGACATGCGCGAAAGCCCGATGCTGAGCCTTGTCGAGAACTTTATCGGCAACGGCAAAGAAGTGTCGATCTTTGATCCGAACGTTGTGAGGGATGAAAGCGAAGGCCGCAACTATCTGCGTCACATTGCGCCACGTATCCGTTCGTCGATCAACGATGTCATCGACAACGCCGATATTCTGGTGGTCGGCCACAAATATGCGGGCCTGACCGGGGCGATCGAAGCGGCTGGCAGACCGCTCGTGGTGGTGGATCTTGCGCGTGTCGAGGTGCCAAACCGCAGCGGGAACATTGTCTATCACGGACTTTGCTGGTGAGGCGGCGAAAGCACGGGCCGATTTTCCTGAAAATATATTTTATGTTTTTGTGAGGAATTTATATGCGTCAGGTTTTGACCGCTGCTCCAGGGGAGATTGCCAGGATCGTTCCCGCCATCATGATCGGTGGATCCGGAACCCGGCTTTGGCCTCTGTCCCGCTCGAACAAACCGAAGCAGTTTCTCACGCTGGGTGGGGACGGGCATGACAGCTTTTTCCAGCAGGCACTGCGCCGTTTCGCAGTGCCCGGTTATGGTTTGCCGTGGCTGATGTGCGCGCGCGACACATTGGTTCATGCGGAAGAGCAGGTCGCCAGCGGCGGATTTTCCGTCGACGGACTTATCGTCGAACCATCGATGCAGGGAACGGCGGCGGCGATAGCCGCGCTGACTGTCACCATTTCGCGGATGGACGCGGCGGGAAGCAACGCCGTTCTTCTAGTGGCCCCTTCGGACCATATCATCGCGGAACCCGAAATCTTCAACAGGATCGTCGCGGGCGCTCTGCCGATCGCACGTTTTGCCGACCGTATCGTCACCTTCGGCATCAAGCCGGAACATCCTGAAACCGGCTTCGGTTATATCCGCCCGGGTGAGGCAATCGAAATAGACGGTGAAGTCAGAGGATACGCCATCAGTGCCGGCGACTTCCTGGAAAAACCGTCGCTTGAAAATGCCAGGCGTTATGTGGAGGAGGGGTTCTGCTGGAACGCCGGCATCTTCATGTTCCGGGCCGGAGTCATGCTGGAGGAACTGGCGCGCCATTCGCCGGAAACCTTGCGGGCAGCCGAAGAGGCGTTTGAAAGAGCCACCATCGACATGTTCGATGATATACACGCGATCATGCTGGAGGCTTCGGCATTCGGGGCTGCGCCAGCAGATATTCCGATCGACACGGCGATCATGGAGCGGACGGCACGCGGTGCGGTGGTGCGCTGCGAGGGCATCGGCTGGTCCGACATCGGTTCTCTGTCAGCCCTGCATGAAATCGACCGCGACAAGGATGCCAACGGTAATGCCCTTTCCGGGCCGGTGCTGTCGATTGGCTCCACTAACACCCTCGCTTATGCACGTGGCGGCAGAAAGGTCGTCCTGATTGGGCTGGAAGATATGATCGTGATCGATGATGACGATGCCGTCCTCGTTACAAAGATGTCGATGGCGCAGAAGGTCAAGGATGCTGTCAATCTTCTCAAGCAGAACAAGATGCCGGAATCGCGCGCCACGCGAGAGCAACTATATGGCTGGGGAAAGGTGCGGCTGCTGAGCGATCAGGGCGACCTGTCGGTGTTCACGGTGACGTTGCGCAGCAACGCGACGATCGCGCTGCGCATTCCTGAGGGCTATTGGGAGAACTGGTCGGTATCCTCCGGCAAGATCGACATAATCCTCAATGGCTTTGTCCGCCATCTGGTGCCGATGGCCAGCCTTTCGCCGACAGAAGGTGAGATTCTGTCGCTTTATAACGGCACGGCCAGGGAAACCACTGTCGTCGTCACCCGGCAGCGCAGTTCCGGGCGGAATTTGGCCATCGCGCCGCAGAGTTTTACCGCAGACACGGTCCTCGACCTCATTCCCGTCGAGGCAGATGTGTCAGCCTTCGATCTCAACATGGTGCCGGAAAGCACCCTCGATGACGAACCCCATCCCGCCAATTGACGATGCTTTGCGGCGCGCGGGACAACGCAGAATTTTGTGCAATAAAAGCAGCAGGCGAATGAGTATGCCGAACAACGGCGCCTTTAATCGTAAAACGGGCGGGCGACACGCTCGCGCCACGCTCCTGCGTCAGGCTTTTGCCCGATGCAGGAGCGGGTTTGCGGTCGTCGCCGTTGTCAGCGGTTTCATCAATCTTCTGTATCTGACGAGCCCATTTTTCATGTTGCAGGTCTATGACCGCATCATCCCAAGCGGCAGCATCGGGTCGCTCATTGCACTGTGCCTGCTGGCAGGCATGCTGTTCGTCTGTCAGGGCGCGTTTGAAATTGTCAGAAGTCGCATGCTGTCGCGTCTCGGCGCCTTGTTCGAAGTCGCTCTTGATCGCGTGCTGTATCGGCGGTCGCTGCTGTTGTGCGGCACACCCACGATCGTTTCGACAAGCGACGATCTCGATACCGTGCGTGGTTTTCTCTCCGGGCCAGGACCATCGGCACTTTTCGATCTTCCCTGGCTGCCCGTCTATCTGGCAATCTGTTTTCTGCTTCATCCCGTCGTCGGTTTCGTGGCGCTGGCGGGCGTGCTGGTATTGATGGTTTTGACTGCACTTGCGCATTTCAGCCTGCAGCAATCTCAACGCGATCTCGCTGTGCTCACCACGAACCGCAGGGGCTTTTCCGATTCCGTCAGATTGAATTTCGGGGCGCTGAGGGCCATGGGCATGACTGCCGATGTGGCGGACAGGTGGGCCACCCACAATGCGGCATTCCGCCTGTTCGCCACACGTCATGCGGATGTGGCCAACACCTACGCGACATTGACGAAGGTTCTCCGGGTTGCCCTGCAGTCGGCCGTTTTGGCGGTCGGGGCTGTTCTCGTCATGAGGGGTGATGCGTCTGGCGGTATCATTCTGGCATCTTCGATCTTGACGTCGCGGGCGCTTGCACCTGTTGAAGCGGCTATTGTGCATTGGCGGGGTTTTGCTGCGGCGAGGCACAGCTGGCTCCGCCTGGAGGCTGTCGTCACGGCAGAGACGGACCGGGAAAGCCTGTCGGAGTTACCGCTGCCATTCCGTAACATTACGGTCGAGGCCATGGCAGGTGGTCCGCCGGAAACAGAAAAACCCATCATCTCGGAGATCGGGTTTTCGCTGGAGGCGGGAACGGTTCTTGGGGTGATCGGACATAGCGGATCCGGTAAGACGGTGCTTGCCCGTTTGCTTCTGGGCATCTGGCCCGTCAGTGCCGGTACGTTGCGTTACGATGGTGCGACGATGGACCAGTGGGACGTTGATCGGCTCGGCAGCCATATGGGTTACCTGCCGCAGGAGGTGGGGCTGTTTGGAGGAACCGTCGCTCAGAATATCGCCCGGTTTCGTAAGAACATTCCCTCCGCAGAGGTCATTGCCGCAGCACGAACGGCAGGCGTGCACGATCTGATTTTGCAACTGCCGAGTGGCTACGACACCATGATCGATCCCCAGTTTCCGATACTCTCGGCCGGTCAGCGACAGCGTATCGCTCTGGCGCGCGCGCTTTACGGCCAGCCATTCCTTGTCGTTCTCGATGAGCCGAACGCCAATCTCGACGGTGAGGGGGAAGAGGCTTTGTCTCACGCCATCGACGGCATCAAGATGCGCGGAGGCATTGCTGTCGTCATCACCCACAGACCCGGTATTCTTGTACAGGCGGACAGGATTCTGATCTTGAAAGAGGGCAAAATGGCAGCCTTCGGCCCGCGTGAGGCGATCATGGGACAGGTCCTTCGCCGGGAACCGGCTGCCCGCTCTGGAAAGATTTTGAAGGTTGTCGGGGCAACCGGAAAGCTGGAGGTGCCGCGATGAGCGATGAGCTTTCCATCGCCTTCTGGCGCCGCTCACTCCGGCTTCATATTGCCGTTGCTATCGGACTGGGGCTTGCCCTGTTCGGCGGTGTTGGTGGCTGGGCGGCAACGACGAAGCTGGCAGGGGCCATCAGCGGTCAGGGCTTCATCGTCATCGAGAACAATGTCAAGAAAATACAGCATCTCAGCGGCGGCACGGTGTCGGAACTGCTGGTGCATGAGGGCAGCGACGTTGCAGCCGGGGATGTTTTGCTGCGTCTCAGCCGAACGACTGTCGAGGCCAATCTGGCGATCATCGAAAATGCGCTGGTGCAGTCTCTGGTACGCGCTGCACGCCTTAGAGCGGAGCTTGCCGGCACGCGAACTTTCGAGGCCGATTTTCTGGAGCGGAAGCGGCTCACCAGGCCTGCCTATGGCCAACTGGTTGCATTGGAGCAGAACCTTCTCGAAACGCGGCGAGACGGACTTGAAGGCATGAAGCGCCAGCTCGCTGAGCGCAAAGGCCAACTTGCAGACGAGATCGAGGGCGAAAACGTTCAGATCGAGGCCGTGAGAGCGTCGATTGCGGCAGTCGACGAGGAATTTTCCTCTGTCGACGGATTGTACCGGCAACAGCTTGTCACGCTGCAACGCCTGACGTCGCTCAAACAGCGTCGCGCCGAGCTGCAGGGCAATCTTGGTGAAAGACTGGCATCGAGAGCGCAGGCCGAGGGGCGCATCAGCGAAGTGGAACTGCAAATTCTTCAGCTTGATGAAAACCGCCGGGGGGAGAATGCCAAGGAGTTGGCGGAAACCGAAGCGAAGATCACCGAAATGGAAGCGCGACGTGTCGATGTGACGGAACAGTTCGGCCGGCTGGACATCCGCTCTCCTGCCAGCGGTCGCATTTTCGAGCTGGAGCTTCACACCGTCGGCGGCATCGTTCAGCCAGGGGAAACGTTGATGCTGGTCGCACCGCGTGGCGATGGTCTGATAGTCGAGGCGAAAATTTCGCCGCGCAATATCGATCAGGTGACGCCCGGTCAAAAAGCACAGCTGCATTTTGCCGCTTTCGATCGCACGACCACACCGATGGTGAAGGGTGAGGTCGTGTCCGTTTCGCCGGATGTGCTGACCGATCAGAGAACGGGACAGCCGTTTTATGCGGTGCGGATCAGGCCCGAGGCAGAAAGCCTGGAAGGGTTGGGAAACCTGAAACTCTATCCGGGAATGCCAACGGACGTGTTGATGCCAGCGGCGGAGCGGCGCGTGATTTCCTATCTCGTCAAGCCGCTGACGGATCAGCTCAATCATGTTTTCAGGGAGGACTGAGCCGGGACAAGAGAAATCATTTCCGCCCGGTATCAGACAAGGCAATCAGTTAACGAAGAGGCGTTTGCCCGGAGGGTACCATGGCAGCTATCCAGTTTATTGCGTTTATGGGGCAATCCAACGCCGACAACATGTTCAACCTCTATGGGGACAACGATTCCGGCGCTTCGGTTCTTGCGTCCGAGCTTTCGTCCCATCTCGGCATTTCCGGCGGTATTTCGGCGTCCACGCTGAAAACAACTATCCAGGGCACGGGAACGTCGTCAAAATTTGCGACCGCCGACAATGTGGTGGTTCAGGATTTTGCCAAGGGCGCGAGTGGCGTCGATGGCAATGCTTCCGATGCGCCCGGCTCGGATTTTCTCTGGTGGTATCCTGACACGAACACGCCCGGAGCACTGGCGCTGGCGGCGATACAGGGCATCAACGCCTCGGTTGCCGCCCTGGAGGCCCAAGGCTACGAGGTCGAGCTGAAAATCGTCTGGGCGCAGGGTGAGGCGGATGCCAAGCGCATCATGGACGGCACGAGCGACGTCGAGACCTACAAGGAAGCAACGGTCGAGGTGCTGGATTATATCCGAGCCCAGACTGATCCTGCCGCGCCAGTTTTCATACAGGAGGTTGCCGATACGGCCTATACCGGCTCGGATGCCCGTTGGAACGGGGGGCAGGATATCGTTCGCGAGGCGCAGCGGGAAATTGCGGCCAGTCGCGACGACATCTATATCGGTTCGATCACCGAAGATCTGCCGTTGAAGGATCAGGTCCATACGGACAACGAATCCTACGAAGTAGTTGGAGGCCGGCTCGCCAATTACATCGCTTATACGGAAGGGCTGACCGGCACCATTTCAGGGCCGCGTCCTTCGCCGGACCCGGATGAGGTGATGGAACCCGGCGACACTGCGCCTGTTGCCGTTGCCGACAGCCACATTACCGTGGCCGAGAACCGGACGACGGTCAGCAATACGTTCAATCTGCTTGCTAATGACAGCGATGTGGATGGCGATATTCTGCGGGTGACTCAGGCAACCCATGGTTCCAAGGCCACCGCCATTCAGGCAGCGGAGACCGCCATTGCCGGTAAATACGGCACGTTTTATGTCAGTCCGAATGGCAGTTATTATTACAGGGTGGACCCAGGCCTCCCTGCCACCAACGCCATTGCGGCAGGGCAGACCGCCGAGGACAATCTCACCTATCGTATCTCTGACGGACGCGGTGGGACAGCCAGTGCCGTCGTCACGGTGAAGATCACCGGTCTGAACGATGCGCCGACGGCGGTTGCAGATACCGCCTCGGTCGTCAAAACCGTTTCGGGCAACGGCAATCTGCTGACCAACGATCTCGATCCGGATACCGGCGACGTTCTTTCCGTGCTTTCCGCCAGCGCCAGCGGGGGGACGACGCAGAGTGTGACCACCGTCGGAACCACTATTGTCGGCAGCTATGGATCGTTGATCCTGAAAAGCGATGGGAGCTGGGTCTATCAACCGAACCAGAGCAATGCTGCGGTTGCAGCACTTTCCGGCTCCGCGTCGTTATCGGAAGTCTTCAACTATACGGTCCGCGATGGCGCAGGTCTTCAGTCCTCGGCATTGCTGACGGTTTCCATTCGTGCCTCCTTCACAGGTGGCGAACCCGAACCGACAATCAGCGGAACGGCGGCGGCCGATACGCTGCGTGGTACGGCAGGCACAGACGTGATTGCCGGCTTGGGTGGCAACGATACGATCAAGGGGCTTATCGGAGACGATATCCTCATCGGCGGCGACGGCAATGACTATCTGGAGGGCAATGAGGGCAACGACCGGCTTAGCGGTGGTGCAGGTGTCGATACGCTGAAAGGTGGCGCGGGTGCGGATACCTTCGTCATCAACAGCATGAGCGAGATAGGCGATATCGTTTCCGATTTTCGTTCGGATGACTTCTTCGATCTTTCCGGCATTCTGGCAATGCCGTCCGGTGCGACGGGCGCGAGCGCATTTGCGGCGGGCTATATCCGTGTTTCACAGTCGGGCGCGGATACTCTCGTTGAGGTGGACGTGGACGGAGTCTCCGGACCCAGCGCCTTCGCAACGATTGCGACGCTCAGCGGAATTACGGCGTCGAGTGTGAAGGCGGCGCAGTTCATCGTCACACCATCGGTTCCGTCCGGGCCTGCCAACACCGCGCCGTCTGCGACAGGCGAGGTCAGATCCGTTTCGGAGGACGGCCCGGACAATACGGCTTCAGGCAACCTGCTTGCCAATGATCAGGATAGCGACGGCGATGTCCTGTCGGTTGCCTCGATCGTGATCAAGGGCGTGACCTATTCGCTTGGCGCGTCGCAAACCATTCAGACCAGTTACGGCGCGCTGACGATTGCGGCTAATGGTGACTACAGCTTCACGCCATCCGCAACCAATCCGGTCGTCAACGCGCTCTATTTCGATAATCTGGTCGAGAGTTTCGAATACACCGTTTCGGACGGTCGCGGCGGAACGGCCAGGGCGACCCTGTCGATCACGATTGCAGGCAGCAACGACGCGCCGGTGGCGGTCGGCGACACCGGCATCGTGTCGGTCAATGCCAGCACGACCGGCAACGTCGTCGCCAACGACACCGATCCCGACGCCGGTGATTTCATGGCCGTGACGCGCGTGGTGCATGGCTCGTCGAGTGTTGCCATCACCGAAAACGATACGCAATTGGCGGGTACATACGGCCTGTTGGTCATCGATTCTGACGGCACGTACAGTTACGTTCCGAATATTTCCAATCCGGCGGTTTCCGGCCTTTCGGGCAGTTCGACGCTGACCGAGACCTTCAGCTACACTATTCGCGATGAGACGGGTCTGCAGTCGACGGCCAGTCTGGTGTTCACCATCAAGGGAGCGAACCACGCGCCGGTTGCCGCCGATGATGCGGCGACAGCGACGGCGGGCGCGGCCAATGTGACAGGAACCGTTCTCGGCAACGATAGCGACGTCGATACCGGAGACGCATTGACGGTCCTGTCTGCCAGCGGCAGTGGCGCGGCCATCAATGTCACGGGCGCGGGAAGCACAATTGCCGGCAGCTTCGGAACGCTTGTTCTCAAAGCGGACGGGAGCTGGAGTTACGATGTAGAAGAAACGAACCCCTCAGTTGCAGGCCTGTCGGAAACCTCCAGTCTCACGGATAGCTTTCACTACACGATCCGGGACAGCCAGGGTGCAACCGCGACGGCGACATTGTCGATGACGGTCAAGGGTGCGCCGGCGGGTGGCGGTCCGGGATATGGAGCCCCGACCATCATCGGGACCGAAGCGGGCGAAACGATATCCGGCCTGGCCGGCAACGATATCATCGAAGGCAGGGGCGGCAACGATGTTATCAAGGGCAGGCTCGGCGACGACGTACTCGTTGGCGGTCCCGGCAACGACACGATGGAAGGCAATGAAGGCAACGATGTGCTCTATGGTGGATCCGGCAATGACCAGATGAAGGGTGGTGCCGGCGCGGATGCGTTCTGGTTCGGCAGCGGTCACGGTATCGATATCGTGCATCAGTTGCGGGCCGACGACACTCTGGTGTTCACCAGCGGTCTTTTCGCGTCCAAGGCCGCTTTGCTGGCGGCCGTTACCGTGGTTTCAGCAAATGAACTGCTGGTCGCAACGCCGGATGGCGGTTCGATTCAGTTCCTCGACACGACACTGAGCGATTTGCAAAAGAGCGGTTTCTCCGTGGCAGACGACCTGTTCGTCTAGGGCAGGCGGTTCTTCCGCCGTCTCCAGCATGGTCGCAATATCCTTCTTGCGCTGTTCCAGCGCCACCATCTTGTCGTAGATGCGGCCGGCCGCTCCGCCCTTGAGGATCAGATCGAGAAGCGTGTTGAGTTCCCGATCTGTCTTCCTGATTTGGGCTTTGGCGGCCTCGCCACCATAGCAACCGCACTTGACGAGGCCGGTGAAGAGATGCTTTGGTCGGCGTCTCTCGCTCATGAAGTTCTCGGGAGTCTCCTTCGAAGGATCGCGCGCGAGTTGGAGCTTGTCATTCCTTCGACATCGTGTGCAAAACACAATGATCTGCTACCGGCAGATTTTGGCGAACAGATTTTAGATATGTAAGGTCGAGCGTTGCAGTAAAAGCTGTGACGAAATCCGGACTTTGCGCAATCATGTGACCCCAAGGATTGATCACCATCGAATGGCCGTAACATGCTTTACTGCCCCCGGCATGGGTGCCGGTTTGTCCGACAGCCAGGAAATAGGTCTGAGTTTCGATGGCGCGCGCTCTCGCGAGGATCTCCCAGTGGTCCCTGCCGGTCGAGAGGGTGAATGCGGCAGGCAGCACGATGATTTCGGCGCCAAGATCACGCAGCCGCTGAAACAGTTCGGGAAAGCGGATGTCGTAGCAAATGCCACAGCCGACAGTTATGTCACCGACCCTGTAAGTCACGACATCCTCACCACGACGGATTGAGTCCGACTCGCGATAGACAATGCCTTCGGGTGTCTTGACATCGAAGAGATGGATTTTGCGGTACCGCGCGATTTCCTGCCCATCCGGCCCGAAAACAAGCGAGGTATTGTAGAAGTCCTCTCCTGCTTTTTCGACAATCGAGCCGGCATGCAGGGTTATCCGGTGTTCGGCCGCCATGGACGAAAGAAATGTCCAGGTTTCACCACCTGGAAACGTCTCGGCACTGGTGTGCATGGCAGACGGGTTGTCGTCCAGAAACGCGAAATATTCGGGAAGTACAACGAGTTGCGGATTTTCATTCTTGACGACATTGTCAATCAGAGCGGCGGCGGTTTGCAGATTGAGTGCCTTGTCATTCTGTGAGTTCATTTGAACCAGTGAGACTTTCATCAGAAGTTCCTTTTAGCAATCTACTGCGGGTGCAAGAAATTGTGCTGTCGTATTCCAGGCATCGCGAAGCCCAAGGGCGATAGCGCCATGCTCCATGGTCAACACCAGCGTGTGAGCGTTGTTTTCAAGGGCAAACTGCTTTTCAGAAACACTCCAAGCCGGCAACAGCCAGTGTTTTCCGGCAGCGTGGGCTGCGTCAGCCAGGGTTTTCAGATCTGCGAAATCGGCCTCGCTGCGTTTATAGGCACCCCGGCCACGACGCAGTGAAAGATCGCTTGGGCCGATAAAGATGCCGTCGACGGTATCGAGCGCCAAGATCTCATCGATGTCACGCAGTGCGCCGGCATGCTCCACCATCGGATAGCATCTGGTCTTGCGATCCTGATCCACAAACCATTGGTCGTCCGGGCTGCCATAGGCAACGGTGCGCCCCCCTGCGAAACTGCGCTCACCATGTGGCGGAAACTTCGCAAAGGAACATGTTTTTTCGGCATGCGCGGCATCGAGAATATGCGGAATGACCACGGCATCGGCGCCGAAATCCAACGCCTGCTGGATAGGGCCGCGTTCAGGCGCCAGCACTTTTGCCAGTACATCCAGGCCCAATCCTTTGAGAACCGGAATGAAACGCTCGAGCGTATCGAGATCGAAGCCGCCATGTTCGATATCGAGGACGGCTGATGTGTAGCCTATCGACGCGGCAATTTCAGCCCCCGCAACATTTGGTCCTGAAAGCCATACGGCTGATTTGTGTCTCGGGGGTGATGTCATGACTGATGTCTCCGGTGTGGCCGACAGGCCTGTAGCCTCCCCAGTACCTGCCTGGTAAGGCGTCCATTGCGCTTCACAGCTTCGATGATGTGTTGATCGATTGGATCGAGTTTCAGCTTTTCCTCCATTGTCAGGCAAACAGGGTTTCGTTTTGCCCGGTCGTTATGGTTTGCGCATGTTTTTATAATGCACATTGAAACATGCTTGACTATGATTTTTACATGTGAAATGTTTTTTACATAAACATAAAACAAGAGGGCGAACTTATGTCACTGTCGAAAACAGCCTTGCGCGCATTCCTCGCATCCGCCGCTCTGGCGCACCCCGGATTGGCTTCTGCCAATACACTCAATGTACAGATCACCGCCGATATCCGCAGTTCCCAGCCTGGTATCAATCGCGATGCTGGCACCGATTCAGTCATGTTGAACGTGGTGGAAGGGCTGGTCGCGGCAGGTGAAAAAGGTGAAATACGTCCGATGCTTGCCAAGAAGTGGGCGGTCTCTGACGATGGAAAGACCTACACATTCACACTGCGTGACGACGTGAAGTTTCACAACGGTGAGACGATGACCGCCAAAGATGTGCAGTGGAGTCTCGAAAAGCTGATCCGTGACCCAGAGTTCAACTGCAAGGCATTCTTCGACGGCAGCCGCGACGCAAAATTGGAAACGATCGAGGCAAAGGATGACAACACGGTCGTCATTACTCTTGATCGCCCCGATGCAATGTTCCTGAACTATATGGCGCAGGCGCAATGCGGCTCCACCGGCATCGTGCATCGTTCGTCTTTCGGCGAAGATGGAAACTGGAAGACGCCTATTGCCACCGGGCCTTTCATTTTTGGCGACTGGAAGCGCGGGCAGGGACTGACGCTGAAGAAATTCGCTGACTATTCAATCTCTGGCGAAAAGTCTGATGGTTATGGCGGGCGTAAGGAGGTGCTGGTCGACGAGGTGAAATATGTCGTGGTGCCAGACACCGCAACTGCTGTGGCGGGCCTTCGCAGCGGTGCGCTCGATGTCCTTCCATATTTGCCGCCGGCAGAGGCTGCAAAGCTGAAAGACGAGAAGGACTTCACGATTATCGCAGCCCCTCATGGCGGCCTGATAACCATGTTGTTCCAGACTGCTGATCCTTTGATGTCAAAGGTGGAAATGCGCCACGCCGTGATTGCCGCGCTTGATACGCCACAAATCGTTGATTCCGTGACCTATGGTCTGGGTGTGCCGAATAACTCGCTCGTCGCATCGGGTTCACTTTATCACACCGCTGCACAGGACAGGGGCTACACATATGATCCCTCTGCCGTTCAGGCGCTGCTGACAAAGGCCGGATACAAGGGGGAGAAGATTACCATCCTCACCAACCGTCGTTCTGCCATCAACTACGACACCGCCATTATTGCGCAAGCGATGCTTCAGTCGGTCGGTATCAATACAGAGATCGAGGTTCTCGAGTGGGCGAGCCAGCTTGACCGGTTCAATAGCGGCAAATTCCAGATCATGGCGTTCAACTACTCGAACCGTACCGATCCCGCGCTTGCTTATCAGACGGTCGTCGGTTCGAAGGCAAAAAAGGCAAATACCGTGTGGGATGATGCCGAAGTGAGCGAACTCGTCAATCGTGCGCTTCAGGAGGCCGATCCCGCCAAACGTCAGCCAATCTTTGACGGTCTGCACGCCCGTTTTCTTGATCAGGCGCCTTTCGCGATGCTCGCCAATGGTCTCGATGTCGGCGTGTCCGGCCCGAAAGTGAAGGGATATCGCACCTGGCAGGGCTTCGCCCGCTTCTGGGGCGTTGAAAAAATCCAGTGAAAATGGCTGTCGGATACCGTTGATGCTTAAATTTGCCCTGAGCCGATTGTTATCGGCAATCCCTACCCTGTTCATCGTCTCGGTGGCGGTGTTCGGTCTTGTCCGTCTGATACCCGGAGACCCGGCCAGTCTGATGCTCGGCGACCTCGCCGATGCCGATACGCTGGCCGCCGCCCGCAAGTCGATGGGACTGGATCAGCCCGTGCCGCTCCAGTTTGTTATCTGGCTCGGTAATGTCATGCAGGGCGATCTCGGCCACTCGGTACTGAATGGCCAGCCTGTGCTGGACCTCGTGCTGCAACGGTTTGCGACCAGCGCCTGGATGGTGCTGATTGCAGTCTGCCTTTCTGTCCTTATCGCGGTGCCTCTGGGCATGGCGGCGGCCTGGAAACAGAACGGCGGTCTCGATCTCGTCATCGTCTCGATGTCGACCCTGCTGTTGTCGGTCCCCACCTTCTGGCTGGGGCTGATGATCCTGCTGGGTTTTGGTCTCAAGCTCGGCTGGTTGCCGGTGCTCGGTTATGTTTCCGTCACCGAGGATCCGGTTGCGGGCCTGATCTATCTGATTATGCCGGTTGCAACACTTGTCCTGCATGAGGTGGGCATCATTGTGCGTATGGCCCGCGCTTCAACTCTTGATGTGTTGCGGCTGGATTACATTATCCATGCCCGCGCCAAAGGCCTGAGTGAATGGGCCGTATTGATGCACCACGCCGCACGTAATGCCTTCGGCCCCACATGGACGCTCATAGGCCTTATTCTTGGCAACCTTCTTGGTGGCGTTGCCGTGGTGGAAACGGTGTTCACCATTCCCGGCCTGGGGCGGCTGATCGTTGATTCCATCTACGCCCGAGATTACGCGGTGGTGCAGGGATGCCTGCTGTTTGTCGCCGTCACCTATCTGCTCGTCAATCTGCTGGTTGACCTGCTCTATCCCCTGTTCGATCCGAGAGTGACTGCAGAATGAAACGCCATCAAAGAAATCGTATCTTCGGGGGCGCGCTTCTGGCCTGTTTTTTCGGGGCTGCCCTTGCCGGACGTATCTGGACGCCCTTCGACCCGATGCGCATTGACCTGCGTTCCAAATTACAGCCTCCGGGTGCCGCGCACTGGCTGGGCACCGATGAATTTGGGCGTGATGTTCTGTCCCGGCTGATGACTGCGGCTGGAACCAGTGTGTCCATCAGTTTGGTGACCGTTTCAATCGCCGTGCTGGCAGGCGTTCTGCTTGGCGTGCTGGCCGGTTATGCCCGCGGCTGGACCGACCGCGTGATCATGACGTTCAACGATGCTCTTCTGGCTTTTCCCAGCATGTTGCTGGCATTGGCGCTGCTCTCCATCACCGGCGCCAATATGTACGGGATCATCCTGGCGCTGGGGATTGCCTATACTCCATCCATGGTGCGTGTCGTGCGCGGTTCAGTACTTTCATTGCGTGAGCGGGAATTTATCGAGGCGTCGCGGATCATGGGGAATTCGCCCGCCTACACCATGTTTCGTCACATCGTGCCGAACTGCCTTGGCCCGGTCATCGTCCTTGCCACCTCGATGTTTGGTTCTGTGCTGCTGACCGAAAGTGCGTTGAGCTTCCTTGGGCTTGGCGTGCCGCCACCAGCACCCACGTGGGGCAACATGCTGGCGAGTGGTCGTCCTCACATCGCAGAAGCCGTGTGGCTCGGCATCTTCCCCGGACTGTGTATTTCACTTTCGCTGCTCGGCATAAATCTGTTCGGTGATGCGATCCGCGACCGTTTCGACCCGCGTATGAGAGGATTGTAAGCAATGAACCAGCCTCTCATTCAGGTTGACCGTCTCAGTCTTTCCGTCAACAGCTTGGCCGAGCACCTGATCGTCCGCGATGTGTCCTTTACTGTGGGCGCAGGCGAAATCGTCGGTATTGTCGGGGAAAGTGGTTCCGGCAAGACCATGGTCGCTCGCAGCCTCATGGGACTGCAACCGCCTGCAATCGCCATTTCTGGTGGTGACATCCTTTTCGAGGGTCGCTCCGTACCTACCATGACGCCGAAGGAAATCCGTGCGCTGCGCGGCTCCCGGCTTGGCATGGTGTTTCAGGAGCCGATGACCTCGCTCAATCCGTCGATGACAATCGGCAAACAGCTTGAGGAACCGCTGAAGCTGCATACACGACTGGACAAGGTCGCGCGGCATCAGCGAATTTTCGATATTCTGCGGCGGGTTGGCATTCATGATCCAGAGGGCACATTGCTGGCCTTTCCGCATCAGTTTTCCGGTGGCATGCGCCAGCGCATGATGCTGGCTTCCGCCATGCTGCTCAAGCCATCGCTGCTGATTGCCGACGAGCCCACCACTGCGCTTGATGCGTTGGTACAACGCGAAGTGCTGGAACTGATGCTGGAGATGGTGCGCAGCGAAAACACCGCCTTGCTGATGATCAGCCACGACCTGCCAATGGTGGCACGTTACTGCAATCGTGTCATCGTCATACGTCAGGGGGAGATTGTCGAGCAGGGACCGGTCGAGCAGATCATTTCCCATCCGACCCACAACTATACCCGCGAATTGCTGCAGTCCATGCCGGTTCGCGGGCCAGCGCGGGAGATTGATCCTGTCGCCAGGCCTGTGATGGAGGCGCGTGGCATCGAGGTGACCTATAGCGCAAGCGGCGGTCTTCTAGCGCCACGCAAGACCAAAAAAGCGCTGCATGGTGTTGATCTGGTGGTACGACCCGGAGAAATCGTGGCGCTGGTCGGTGCCTCCGGTTCAGGCAAGACCACGTTTGGCCGTTGTATTGCCGGGCTGGTTCCCGCCTCGGCCGGCAAAATTTCCTTTGCCGGTGAAGAGGTCAAGCCCGGTTCCGAGGCATGGCATCACTACCGTCTCAATTGCCAGATGATCTTTCAGGATCCGTTCGGCTCACTCGATCCACGTATGAAGATCCGTGACATCGTCGCCGAAGCACTACGTCACGATACGCGGGCAGACCGGGAAGAGAAAAAGCAACGTACTGTCGCCATTCTCAAAGAAGTGGGACTGGACGAGCGTTACCTTGATCGTTTCCCGCACGAACTTTCCGGCGGCCAGCGGCAACGTGTAGCGATTGCCCGGGCGGTCATAGGGCGGCCTCAGTTCGTGATCGCAGACGAGGCGGTTTCTGCGCTGGATGTCACCATTCGGGCCAAAGTGCTGGAGCTGCTGGCCGATCTACAGAAACGGTATGGTTTTTCGTGCCTGTTCATAAGCCACGATCTTGGCGTGGTGGAGCAACTTGCCGACCGCGTAGTGGTGATGCGTGATGGCGCCATTGTCGAACAAGGCAGTCGGGATTTCATTTTTGATACTCCGCAATCGGAGTATACCCGAGCATTGCTCTCGGCCATTCCAACCCTGACTCAAACGGAGACCGGCGTTTCGCTCAACTGGCGCTTTGCACCTACGGAAGAAAAGCAGGCGGACGCATTGCAATGAAACATACCGGAATAATCACAAGCCTGCCGCGTGCCACACCAGCTTCGCGCCGCACAGACCCGGCAATATTGCTTGCCATGCTTGATGAGATCGAACGTCAGGACCTTGAACTGCACAGTCTGCTCGTCTGGCAGGACGGTGCGCTGATCACCGATGCCTACTGGGCACCCTGCACGGCAACCCGTCCGCATATGATGCATTCTGTCACCAAGAGCTTTACGTCCATGGCTGTCGGCCTAGCGGTAGCGGATGGGCTACTTTCGGTCGATAATGCGGTTCTTTCTTTCTTTCCAGACTATCCAGGGCCAGTCGACGATAATCTCCGGGCCATGAAAATACGGCACCTGCTGACAATGACAAGCGGCCATGGGCGCGGCATTTCGGGAGGTTCCTGGCGGCGGCTGACGTCGAGCTGGATTGAGGATTTCCTGCGCCAACAGACACCTCACTTGCCCGGAGACGTGTTCGTCTATGATAGTGCCGCAAGTTACATGTTGTCGGCCATCGTGCAGCAGGTCAGTGGCCGGATGATTGCCGACTATCTTTCCGAGCGAATTTTTCAGCCCATGGGCATGTCGTCCAGCATAACCTGGGATACGGGTACGGACGGGGTCAATACAGGTGGAAATGGTCTCAGCTGCACTAGTGAAGACATGCTGAAACTTGGCATCTTGCATCTTCAGGATGGCGAATGGCAGGGACACCAGCTTCTTCCGCGCAAGTGGGTGATGGACGCAACTGGAATGCAGGTGCGTGATGTCGTGCTCGGCGTGTTCACGGGCGATCATTATCTTGGGCCTGATGAGGTCGCTGATGGGGTGAAGGTCAGCCGCCGTGAGGGCTATGGTTATCAGTGGTGGCGTGGCCCTCACGGCAGTTTTTCCGCAAACGGGTTGTTTGGTCAGTATTGCATCGTGCTACCGGAAGAAAAAGCCGTTGTTGCCTTTACCGGGGGGCTGGAAGACAGCGATAGGCGTGTCCACAGTCTAATTTATGATCTGCTGCGCCCGGCACTGGGCAACGGTGCCGCGCCTTCGGATGCTGACCAGATGATCGAGGCAAGACTGGCAGGGTTGCGGCTTAAAAACTACGCTGACAAGCCATTTATGGCAGATGGACTGCCGTGTGGCACATGGACGATGGAACCGAACGACCAGGGCGTGGCAAGCATATCCATCGCCACGGGTGCAGATGAGTTGAGTTTCGTCCTCAACGACGTTGATGGCGCACATGAGGTGATGGCCGGTTGCGGATATTATATTGAAACGATGACGACAATGCCGGGTGCGCGGTTGCATCACTCCTACCAGCCTGAGGGAGGGCTGAGGGTGGTAGCATCAGTGAGAATCATTGCGGATACGAAAGACGGCCCGGTGCTGGAAATGGACTGGATATTCGTCGAAACAGCATTCCGCGATACCGTGCGTTTGAACTTCGTGAATGGCGCGGTAACGCTTTCAAGGCGTGTGAATGTCAACTCTTCGGAGCTTGCGTTGCCCGAATTGAGGGGGCAACTGGACCTGCAAACGGAAAGGGAGAAGCAGCATGGCTGAGGTCGAGCCGGTCGCCATATCCCGCATGACTCATGAAGCATTTGCGCAACGTATGAAGCGGCCTGGGGTCATTCTCATTCCGCTTGCCTCGCAGGAAGAGCAGGGGCCGCACGCACCGATGGGCGATTTCATGCTGACGGAGCGGCTTTCTGAAATGTGCGGTCTTGCAGGCGATGGGCTGACGGCGCCGGTACTTCCATTTGGCTATGCCGAATTTTTCCGGGCGATTGCTGGCGGAATACAATTGCGTGCATCAACTTTTACGGCGGTGCTCGAGGACATCCTGACGTCCTTCCTCGATCACGGTCACGAAAGGCTGCTGATCTTTAACGGACACACCACAAATGCGTCGCTGATAGATCAGGTCTGCCGGAAAGTTCGACGGGAGCGGGGAGTGCTGATCCCGTCGATCAACATCTGGCAAAGTCTGCCCGACAGCCTGTGGAACGACCTCTATGGCGAAAATGCAGGGCACGTGCGGGGCCATGGTGGAGAGCCGATGACGTCCGTCTATATGCATCTTTTCCCAGATCTGGTTCGTGCCGATGCCGTTCGTGCACCTGCACCGCGCGGTACCGTATTCGGTTTGCCTGTTGGCGGCATCTCGGTCAGCCGGTTCGAGGGGCTGCCAGTGCAGATACCGCTCGATTGCACGGAAGTGGATCCGGCAGGCATGCTGGGTGGCCTTGCGTCACTGGCAAACGCAGAAAAAGGAAAAGCGATGTGTGATCATATCGTTGATCACACCGCACGTTTGATGCGCCATCTAGCCGATTTTGATCCGAGGAATGCGGTAGAGCCCTACGGCGAACACTCAAATGTGTCGCGACAAGGAGAAGGTGATGACTGAATTGCGTATCGGTCCGATGCCGGTTGCACCACCTCAGGAGGTCGTCGAGACGCTGCAACAGATAGAGACGGCCAGTGTTGGACATCTGCGCCACACGGGCTTCATGCGCGGTGACATACAGGCGATTTTTGCAACACAGCCGACCCGCGCCGGTGTTGCGGTGACGCTGGCTATTCCGGCGATGTGCTCGACCCTTCTGCATTATGCACTGAGCCACGTGCGACCGGGCGACATGCTGGTGATAGACCGGCTGGGTGATGACCGCCATGCCTGCCTTGGTGGCGTGGTGGCGCGAGCCGCTCGCATGGCAGGGGTTGCTGGGGTCATCATTGACGGTCCTTGTACCGATGCCGCGGAAATTCTCGCCGAAGGTCTTCCCGTGTGGTGCCGCGGAGTTTCGTCGGTCACCACCCGCCAGCTTGATCTCGGTGGCACCTTCAATCGCCCCATCGCCTGCGGCGGTGTCCCGGTTTTGCCGGGAGACATCATTCTAGGTGATGCATCTGGTGTCGTTGTACTTCCTGCCGATGAGGCGGCGGATATCGCTGCAATCTGCATCGCCCGTGAGGGTCGCGTTTCCCGCACCATGGAGCGACTGCTTGCCGGAGAAAAGCTTGGCGACATTACCCGTGCGGTCGACAAGATCAATGCGCGGCTCAATCCCACTGAAAATGAAGGTAAAAACTGATGATCCCGACATTCGGCAATCTTGAGGGCGCCACGCTGGACGGGGTGTTGTCCATAATCGCGCCGCGCGCACCTCTGGTTCCCATGGTGTTTGACAGTCCCCATAGCGGGCTCGAAATGCCACGTGACTTCAGTCCCGCCGTTTCAGCGGAACGTGTGCGGGTGGCTGCCGATACCTACGTTGATGACCTGTTCATGTCGGCAAGCGAGATCGGCGCACCGTTGCTGCGGGCCCATTTCCCGCGCAGTTTTCTCGACGTCAATCGTTCACTCCTGGATATGGACACATTGCTTGTCGAGGGCGAATGGCCTCATCCGGTCCGCGACAGTGGCACGGCGAAACGTGGCATGGGGCTGATGTGGCGTTATGCCTGGGGCGACGAAGCAATGTATGCCGCCCCGATGAGCATTGCCGAGGCAGAGACGCGTATCGCTACCTATTGGCAACCTTATCACCACTATCTTGCGGCGCTTTTGAACGCGGTTTATGCGCGGTTTGGTCGGGTTTATCATATCAACTGCCATTCGATGACCGCATTCGGTCACGCAATTTCCTCCGATCCCGCCGGAGCCGTGCGAGCCGATATTTGCCTCGGTGACCTGAATGGCGGATCGGCCTCGGCGGAATTCGTGTCGTTGATTGCCGACACGCTCAAGAGTGAGGGTTTGACTGTCGCGCTGAACAAGCCATTCCGCGGCGCGGAACTGGTCGCGGCCTATTCCAATCCAACCCTTCAACGCCACAGCGTGCAGTTCGAAATCAACCGCAAGCTCTATATGGACGAGACCACGCGTGACCGCAACGATGGTTACGAGGTGTTGAAAGCCGTGCTGGCCCGCATGAACCGAGTGCTGGCCGACTACGCCAGCCAGCAACAACCCAAAAAGCTCTGAGAGGATCTGTCATGCCTGCCCAGCAAACGGCTGCGCCGCTTAATTTTTATCGCCGGGGTCGTACGCCTATCTTTGCGTCGCGCATGGATCAGCGTTTCTCATGGTGCTGCTATATTCCTGAAGGATATGATCCGGCAGGGGAGAAAGTCCATCCGCTCGCCGTTCTGGTTCACGGCAGTCTCCGTGACGCCGATATATTGCGGGATGAATTCATTGATTTTGCAGAACAACATCAATGCGTCCTGCTCGCACCGCTGTTTCCAGCCGGCATTGATGACCCGGAAGATCTGCACAATTACAAGCACATCATTTATCATGGCATTCGCTACGATGTCATTCTGCTCGATATGATCGAGGAACTGGCAAACAGTTACCGCGTGAAAAAGAACAAGGTGCTGATGCACGGCTTTTCCGGCGGGGCGCAATTTGCCCATCGTTTTCTCTATCTTCATCCGGACAGGCTGCATGCCGTTTCGGTTGGCGCTCCCGGCACCGTTACCCTACCGGATGACCGTGCGTCCTGGTGGGTCGGGCTGAAAGGCATGGAAGAGATTTTCGGCCTGCCACTTGATGTCGAAGCCATACGCAAAGTTGCGGTGCAACTGGTCATTGGTGATGCGGATATCGAGACCTGGGATGTGACCGTTGGGGCCAAATCGCCTTTCTGGATGGAAGGCATCAATGACAGCGGCGAAACGCGGGTCGAACGTCTGCGCAGTCTGGAATGCGGCCTTCAATCCATCGGTGTGACACCTCGTTTTGACAGCGTACCTGGCATCAGCCATGACGGAACGGGCATTCAGCCGCCGGTAAAGGCATTCTTTTCCAGCGTTCTTGAAAAGCTGGACTGAAAGGCATTTTTACATTTTTTGCCGGAAACTGAATTCTGTCAGTTTTCGGCCACAACCGACGTCGCGACCCAGCGCGCTACTTCTTTCGTACCTTCCGGCTCGAATATCGTTACGCAGCGCGTATTCACGTCAAAATCTACTTTTTTGACAACGACTGTCGCGCAATGTGCGCCAATGGTCGCCGCGTACCGGATTGTTTGGCTGTCCGCATGTATTTGCTCATTAGCCAGCAAGACCTCGCCTGAAGCTCCGCGCTGCCTTGCCCAAGACAGGACGGCGAACTCCGCCATCTGTTCCGGCGCCGTCAGGGCAGGGTTGCCACGATAGGCCGGTAGAAAAGGAGTTCCGCTTTCAAGGCAGGCAAGGAATTCCTCAACCTGATTTGGCTCCAGCCTGCTGTAACGTGCACGCTGTGGCAACACGACAAGCGAGGCGGCAAAACGGCACCCTCCAAGATGGGTGGATTGCAAGATCCGAAAACGTGCAGGGTCAGCGGCCAGTCGCAGTGCTTTCCAGGTGGCAAAACCATAACGGGCGCAGCACGGATCCTGTTTTCCGTCGGTACAGCAGACGATCGTCAGTCTTGGATCGTGCTCACCCTCGATTGTTCCGCCTCTGGCAATATCCTGCAACAGTTCTGCTGCCTGATCTGGAGTGACGTGGTTTCGGGTGACGCCTTCGTGGGTGAAGCCGATAACGTCACCATCGACCAGCGCCACGTGAATTCCTGCTGCATTGGCGGCGGCAATTGCTTCACCAAGTGCTGCGGGCATGCCGTGCGACTCGATGCGCGGTACGCGCCAATCACCGCGCGGCCAGTGAAGCAGAACATAACTGCGTGACGAGGGACCAAGTCCCGGCACCGGTTCACCACGTTCGATACAGAGGTCACGGCAGAAGATACGTGCCATGGCCCTTCAGTCGCTGATCCGGGCCGGCCTGACCTCGCCATTGGCAGGTGAGCGGCTAAGATGGCGAAACAGAATGGCGGACGCCAGTTTTCGGTCGTCAGCCTTAAGGGCTTCCAGAATGGCCAGGTGATCACGAGCGGCCTTGCGCACTCCGGCTTCACTCAGTTCGGCGAATTCCGCATATTCCGTCATACGGCGCAGGCTGTTCTGGCGGCGTATAGCCTGTTCCAGAAACCGGTTATGCGACCAGGACACCACCGTTTCGTGGAAACGGGCATTGGCCTCAAACCAGGCAGACCCTTCAATGCTGGCCAGCGGCGCACTGAGAAGCACTGTCTGTTCCGCTTCCAGCGCTCCGAGAGCACCGAGATCAACCCGGAACGTATCTTCCATGACCGCGCCACATTCGATAATGGCGCGGAAGGCATAACTTTCATTGACGGCCTGGCGATTATCGAGGCACTCGGCAAAACGCCAGCCATGCCCGTCGCGACGTTCAGCCAATCCTTCTGCCGAAAGTCGCATCAACGTGCGGCGGACCACGCCGCGTGAAGTACCAAAATGCTCCAGCAGTTCCGTTTCCGAGGCTTCGCTGCCAATCAGGCCGTTTGCCCTAGCATGCATGATTTTTCGGTAGAGCGCATCAACGCCTGATGGTGGAACCTTTTCTTCAAACCGATCGTTGCTCGCTGGCACACGGACCAGCACGTAACCCCGATTGTCGGTTTGCGCCAGTAAACCATTATCTGCAAGGAATTGAAGCACCTGTCGTATCGGTGTACGCGAAATGCCAAATTCACGGGACAGTATGGCATCCGAGACCTTATCACCAACCGCCCACCGACCAGCACGGATAATTGGTATCAATTTACGCACGACTTCAATTTGTAGGGGGCTAAGAGCACCGATTTCGACGCTCACTGGATCTAGAGGATCGCCAATATTGTTCACTTGTTCTGAACCTGATCTGCGCAATGATTTATGGCTCCATATAATACAGAAATGTCTCGATCCCAAAGCGATTAATAGGTTTTTTTGAGCGAATGGGTGTTTGAAGCTCGTGTGTCGTCGCCTGCGTGGACTTTTCGAAAGCGAATGTCCGCTCGTGATGGCAAAAACGTCCCCGGTAGCGCCAACGCAGGCGGATCGAATTGCGCCGTCCAGCGAGCGGAACGGGTGGAACTCGAACAGTGCGCACGTCGAAAAGCTAGACTGCTGAACAGGCACGCCGAGTTCAACCAACCGCAGAAATCGTTGGCTGTGTGCCCCCGCAATCAGCGCTACGGCATGATAGACCGCTCTAACTACGATCACTCGGGATATGCAATCCTTATTGACCAATAGGTTCAATAAGGATTGCACCTTGAAGACCTCAAATTATCAGTAGCCTTCAGATGGAAGCGAAGTGTCATGGTTTTTAAGAAACTCCACCATGGCAGCCTTGAGCGCTACGCCACTGACGCGTGTCCTCATCATATCCCTGGTCAGCGCGGCAATGATCTCAGCAGCTTCGCGGACCGGCAAACCACCATCCCTGATATTGGAGACGCAATTACGGCTGGAATCCAGGTTTCCCGACTTTGGACCGTAAGTGATGTAAGCACCGAGGCTGTCGGCAGCTGAAAGTCCCGGACGTTCGCCGACAAGTACGATCGTCAGTTTTGCACCTAATGCCTCACCGGCAGGGTCGCCGAGTGCGACGCGCGCCTGGCTAGCCAGCACGATTGGTGCAGCCGTCAGGTTCAGGGACGAGAGCTTCGGAACAAGCGCCTCGATCAGCGGCACCGCATTAAGATCGACTGCGCTGGACGACAGGCCATCCGCAACGACAATCGCGACATCATAGCAATTGTTCTTTCTCTCATGTTTCAGCCGCGTCACGGATGCCGCCTCAAGCTGCCGTCCGAGATCCGGCCGCCGCACATAGATGCCGCGGTCACTTGCCATACTTTCGACATTCACAGCCGAAAGGCCGAGACGATCGAGCCTGTCCGCCAGTGAGGGCCGGTCGACGCTCGTCCAGACCGCTTCTCGCGCCCGCGCGTGGTCGAGAAGGAAGGCGAGTTGCGCGCGTGTCGGAAGACCTGCGCCATGACGGCCGAGCGAAACACGCGCATCGGTCAGGTCCTTGATGGTCAGGTTTTTTCCGGCAGCAGTGGATTCTAGGACCTTCACCATGTCAGGCTCCGATCAATGCGCTGTTGCGGACATAATTGGAAAGGGCGACAGGCTCGCCGACCAGAGCGCCATCGCGATCGGTGAGGCCGATTTCGAAAAGCCATTTCTCGAACTCTGGTGCGGGTGGTCGCTTCAACGTCTCGCGGCAATAGACGGCATCGTGATGCGACAGCGACTGATAATTCAGCATGATATCGTCGGCACCAGGAACAGTGATGACGAAGTTGACATTAGCCGCGCAAAGCAGGGTAAGCAGCGTATCCATATCCTCCTGATCGGCATCGGCGTGATTTGTATAACAAACGTCGACGCCCATCGGCAGGCCCAGGAGTTTGCCGCAGAAATGATCCTCGATGCCGGCACGGATGATCTGCTTGCCGTTGAACAGGTATTCCGGCCCGATGAAACCGACGACCGTGTTGACGAGCAGTGGATCGAACTCACGCGCCACGGCATAGGCCCGTGCTTCCATCGTCTGCTGGTCTACGCCGAAATGCGCATCGGCCGAAAGCGCCGCGCCCTGCCCAGTCTCGAAATACATGACGTTTGCACCCGGCATGCCGCGACCCAGCGACCGCCCCGCTTCATGTGCCTCCTTCAGAAGCGCCAGATCGACGCCGAAGCCGCGATTGGCCTTTTCCGATCCCGCTACCGACTGGAAGACGAGATCGACCGGCGCACCGCGTTCGATTGCCTGGATCGCCGTCGTTATATGGCCAAGGCAACAGGTCTGGGTCGGGATCGCAAGCTTTTCCCGCAATTCGTTGAGCAAGGAAACGATGCGGATATAGTCGTCCGTCGCATCGGTCGCGGGATTGACACCAATCACGGCATCTCCCGACCCCATCAGCAGGCCGTCGATGGCAGACGCTATGATGCCGCGGCTGTCATCCGTCGGGTGGTTGGGCTGGTTGCGGGTGGAAAGCCGCCCGGCAAGCCCGATCGTGTTGCGGAACCGTGTCACGACATGTCGCTTGGCGGAAACAGCTATCATGTCCTGCAGGCGCATGATCTTCGATACGGCCGCGACCATTTCCGGGGTCAGTCCCCAGGTCACCGCCTCCAGCCGCTCATGCGTCGTCTCGGGCTTGAGCAGCCATTCGCGGAATTCACCGACAGTAAGCGAGGAGACTGCGGAAAAGGCTGCCGGATCGTGCTGCTGCGCGATCAGTCGGGAAACTTCGTCATCCTCCGACGAAATGAGTTCCTCGCCGAGAAATGCTTTCAAGGGCAGATCGGCCAGCGCCATCTGGGCTGCCAGCCGCTCGACCGGGCCTTCCGCTGCAATGCCAGCCAATTGGTCGCCGGAGCGTTCCGGCGTTGCTTTCGCCAGCAGTATTTTCAGGTCATCAAAGCGGAAGACAGTCTGCTCGATTGTCGTCGTATAGGGCATTTTTTCACGTCACCGGTTGAGGAGTGCCAGAGCTTCGTCGTGAAGCCTCGGGGTGGCCGACGCCAGAACCCGTCCGTCGGAATGTATCGAAAGCGCATTGCCCTGCCAGTCGGTAATGCATCCGCCGGCACCTGTGACAACAGGCACGAGAGCCATGTAGTCGTAAGGTTGAAGTCCCGTCTCGAGAGCGATGTCGCAATGGCCGGAAGCGATCAGACCATAGATATAGCAGTCTCCGCCGAAACGCCGCAGCCTGGCTTTAAGTGAGAGACGCTCGAAGCTTTTGGCTTCGCTGTCCACGAACATGTCCGGCGAAGTCGTATAAAAACGTGCGCTGGACATGCTTTCGCAGCCGCTGGTGCGGGCCGGCTTGCCGGCAAATAGTGTCTCTGCCGGCCGTCCCAGCCACCGTTCGCCGGTGGGTGGGATATCGATCAGACCACAGAATGGCTTTTCCTGAAAAGTCAGTGAGACAAGCGTACCGAACAACGGGAAACCGGTGATGAAGCTCTTGGTGCCGTCAATCGGGTCCAGTACCCATGTAAAGGCATTGCCTTCCTTTACGCCGAACTCCTCACCATAGATGCCGTGGTCGGGAAAACGCGCCTCGATCATCTCGCGAAGACGTTTTTCGATTGCCCGGTCGGCGATTGTCACCGGGCTTTCGTCGAGTTTTGAAACCACGTCGAGCGGGGTCCTGAAATAGGAGAGCGCCAGCGGACGCGCGGCATTGGCAAGCTCTTCGGCGAAGGCGGTATAGGTCGCAGCCTGTTGCGGGCTGATATCGGTAATGGTCATCAAAGCGCCTTCAGGAACAGAGGCCAACGGGGATCGTGGATGATCGAGCGGGCGCGCATATGCTTCCATATCCCGTATTTGTAGAAATCAAAGTCGAGCGTCGAAATCCGGTTCTGCACCATCGCCCAAGTGCTCCACTTGATATCGGCCAGCGCCTTGTGGACGATGAAGCGGGCGTGACACGCCTTGTTATAAAAACCGAAATATTCCTCGATGATCTCGCAGTCGGTGTCCTCCGAATAGAACATCTCGCCGCTCCAGATCGCCAGATCGTAGAGCCTTTCATTGTTCGATGCATATTCGAAATCGATAAGCTTGATCGACTTGTCGTCGCCGATCAGGAAATTGCCCGGCATCGGATCATTGAAGCAGGGAACCAGATCAAGCCCGGAAGCCTCAAGTGCGGCGCGTGCCTGTCTGTAGGACCGGAAGAGCCAGTCGTGGTCGAGCGGCCAGTGGCCGTCCAGCAGGCGCGCCTGATCAAAATGTTCCTCTATCATATCGAAAACGGTTTTCGTCAGCGGCAGGGCAGGGGCATCGTGAAACTGCCGGTAGACGCGCACCGCTTCGTTACGGATTGCCGGGTCTGCGAAATCCCTATGTGTCGAGGCGCGGCGACCGTCGATGAATTCGGCGATTTCGATATCGAGGTGATTGAGGTAGTCGAATGTCTTCGGCCCGACGCCGATCGCCTCGGCCTGCTTGCTTGCTGCGGCTGCGGCCTTGCGGTCGATGAACATCTCGGTACCGCGGCCAGGGATTTTCAGGAAATATCCCCGATCCTCACCTTCGACCTCAATGCGGAAATTGGTGTTACTGATGCCTCCGGAGACCGGACGATAGCGCAGTCGCCGACCTTGCCAGGGTGTCACCTGGATGATTGCGGCCTCAACTGCCCGTTCGGCATCGGATCGTGCCATTCCCAGTTCGTTCATAGGCTTGTTCCCGTTATTGTTTCTAGCCCGTTGTCATTATGGTTATGCTTAAAGCGCTCGTAGTCTGGCTTCGAAGTCCGGTTGGCCGAGCAGCATCCGGCAACGCAGGAAACGCCAGCCGGCATATTTCAGGAATTCGACACCCCGCGGCGGCGAACGAAGCTCCAGCACGAGGCTGCGCAAGGCCCAGTAGAGGTCGTCTGCCGCAGCATAGGCACGGCAGCGGTTGAAGATTCTTTCGCTGAAACTACCGTCGTGCATTTCCAGTAACGGCCTCATCTGGCTTTCGAACTGGAATAGTTCGTTCATCTGAACGCCGAGCTGATAATAAGGGTCGACGTCGGCGGCCATGTCGAAGTCCACGAGTTGCATCGTTCCATCTGGGCCCAGCATGACATTCGAAGCCTGCGGATCACCGTGGGCCGGTTTCAGGTCCATGCCGGCGGCTGCAACCGCCTCGCGGATCGGCGTCATCCAGGAGAACATCCATTCGGCATCACCGGGCAGGCTGGTGTCACCGGCAGTCACGATCGTCCAGAGCTGATCGACTCCGTCGAAGACTGACCATGTTCGGCCGGTGGAAATACTCTGCGCGATTGTCGTCTGCATCTCGATCAGTCGGGCAATACTTGCCGGCTGCATCAGATCGTCGATCCTTGCCGCTCGCCAGTCGTGACCAAGCCGGGCAAACAGCGTGCTGCGCGTCCCGGCATCGTAACCAAGGGGCTCAGGCGAAAGACCAAGGCTGTGAAAACGGCTTGCCGCAGCATTAGCGGTCTCGGCATCCACGAGATCGGTTACCTCATCGGCACCGAGACGCAGGAAATAACGTGCCTCGCCGTCTGCAGGCGCTACCACGAAACTACAGGATTCAACGGCATGATAGGACGGCGATGCGACAGCTCCCATCCCCGGCGCATAGGAAGGGGTGTCGCCAATCACTGCGGAAAAGACTGAAAGCGCCTTCTCCGCGCGGGCTTCCATCGGTGATTCAGGAGAACCCGTTTTCTTCATTCGGCAGCCTCACTGAGTTTAGCGACCTTCAAACCTTCGCAGGCGATCTTGTAAAGCATGTCCGCCAATATCTGCGTGCCAAGGGCCTGGTCTTCAGGCGAGGTGTATTCGGTCGGGTGGTGGATTACGCCGTCACGGCTCTGAACCGCCAGAACTACCGCCGGGCAGACATCGGAGACGGCAACGGCATCATGGCCGCCAATCGTATCGAGGTGGCGGGCGGTCTGGCCGAGATGCGCCGCAGCATTTTGCGCAAGCGTCACCAGACCCGGCGCGAACGTTCCGGCCTTGCGGCGGTCGATGGAGCGGACCTCTGAGGTTACGCCGGCTTTCAGCGCCGCCTCCTCTATCCTGATCTTCATCTTGCGTTCCGCCTCCGTTAGAACGTCTGGCGATCCTGAGCGCAGCTCGATGAACAGCACGGCTTCGCCCGGCACGACATTGGGCGAATTGGGGAAGACTTCCAGGCGGCCAACCGACGTATGCAGATCGAGGCCGTGTTCCGTCGAGATCTGCTTGAGATCGGCGATCAGATAGGCAGCGGCAAGCAGTGCATCCTTGCGATCTGCCATCGGGGTTGCGCCGGTATGCGCCTGGCGTCCATGGAAGGCGAGGCGATATTTCGTGGCGCCCCAGAACCGCGTGAAGATACCGAACCGCTCGCCGGCACGGCTGAGCGTCGTGTCACCTTCTATATGCAGCTCGATCAAGGCGTCGGGAATTTCCACCTTTTCCTTGCCAGCATAACCGATCTCGTCCAGCGACTGGCGCACCGTAATGCCATCGCCATCGGTCCGTCCCAGCGCCCATTCGAGTTCAATTGCGCCGGTAAATACGCTGCTGCCGAGCAGGCTCGGCTGGAAACGGGCGCCCTCCTCATTGGTCCAGTTGACGATCTGGAAGTTGCAGGCGGACAACCTGCCTTCCGCCTTGAGACGTTCGCTGACGGACAGAACCGCCTCGCAGGCGGCGATGACGCCGAGCGCTCCGTCGAAACGACCGCCGTTCGGCTGGCTGTCGATATGGGAACCGACCATGACGACGGGCGCATTTGCGCCTGCCAACTTCATCTTGCCGAACTGGTTGCCGATCGCGTCCACGGCCTGCTCGAAGCCGTTTTCGGTAAACCAGCGCCTTAGCCAGTCGCGCGCCATGCCGTCTTCCCTGGAAAGCGTCAGACGGGTCATCGAGCCATCGGGGCCACCGCCAAAGGTGGAGAGAGTCTCCATCAGCAACTGGAGCCGCTCGGCGTTGATCGGGGCAGAGGAAGAGGGAACGTCAGGCATGTATGATTTCCACTTTGGATTGATTGAATTGATCAGAAAATTCCCGCGCGATGACGCCGCTGGTCACCACCGCGTCGATTTCGCTGAGGCCGAAAGTGTGAATGGAGCCGAGGCGACCGAACTTGGAACTATCGGCAACAATGATCGAACGTTTTGCCTGAGCCTTGGCGACGCGGCGCAGGATCGCCTCGTCCTCGCCGAAATCCATGAACCCCCGTTCCGCGTGAATGGCGCTGATGGCGATGATCGCGAGATCGAAGAAATGCTCCTTCAGTGCGGCCACGGTCTCATGGCCGTAGGTCGCCTGATAGTCGGGGCGCATGCGGCCGCCGAGAACCCGCACACTTGCCTGCGGCAGATTGAAAAAATGGGCGGCGACCGCCAGCGAATTGCTGACAACGGTCAAGTCCTTGCGTGTCTCGATATGTTTCAGGCAGGCAATCGTTGTGGTGCCTGTATCGATGAAGACCTTCATGCCGTCTTGGACGAGCGACGCTGCGGCCTCGCCGATCTTGGCTTTCTCGCGGGAACTGACGCGCAGTCGATCGGTAAATGGCTGATCGCGTTCCTGCTGGTCGAGGACCGCGCCGCCATAGACACGGCGGGCATAACCGCGCATCTCAAGTTCCTTAAGATCGCGCCGGATCGACTCCTGGCTGACCTGCAGATGATCGGCAAGCTCCCTCACATTGACGCGCTGGGTCTGTTTCAGCATGTCGAGGATAAGCTTGAGGCGATGTTCGGTGAAACTCATGAATGCACCCTGGATTCTAGTGATCGTTGCGGCCTTTCGGTGGCGCCGCAACCATGTTCAGGCCGAAGCCATTTGACGGGTTTCATCATCGGGAGCCAATGGCTGGATGAGATGACAGGCGGCGAAATCCTGGCTGCCACGCGCGGTAAGAGCGGGCTGCAGGATGCCGCATCTCTCCATCGCACGCGGGCAGCGCGACTTGAAGCTACAACCTGGAGGAATATCGATCGGGCTTGGCGGTTCACCTTCCAGAAGGCAGTCTTCCGGCTGGTAGCGGCGTTCTTCAAGTGTCGGCATCGCGCTGAGCAGCGCCATTGTGTAAGGATGTCCGGGATCGAAGAACAGCCGTTCGTTATCGGCTAGTTCGAAGACCTCGCCGAGATACATCACCGCCACCCGGTTGCAGACCTTGCGAACCATTGCAAGGTCGTGGGAGATGAAGATGTACGTGAGGTCGTATTCCTTCTGCAGTTTCTGGAAAAGATCGAGAAGCTTGAACTGTTCTGTCTGGTCCAGGGCAGAAAGCGTTTCGTCCATGATCAGGATTTCAGGCTCCAGAACCAGCGCACGGGCAACGTTGATGCGCTGGCGCTGACCGGCACTCAGGCCGAGCGGCAGTTCCTCGTAGAGATCCGCGGAGAGGCCGACTTCGCCCATGACCTTGAGCACCCGCTCACGGATCCTGGCGCTGTCCTTCCATCCGTGCGTGCGAAGCGGGCCTTCGAGCATCTTCCCGACCGATGTACGTGGCGGCAGCGAGCCGAAAGGATCCTGCAGTACCATCTGTAGCTTCTTGCGGAATGTGAGAAGGTTTTTGCCGCCGAGCATGGCGATGTCGTCCGTGCCGCACAGGACCTGGCCGGAGCTCGGCAGCTCCAGCCTGCTCAGAAGCCGCATGAGCGTCGACTTGCCGCAACCGGATTCACCGACAATAGCGAAGCTGTCGCCGCGGCGGACGTCGAAGGTGACGTTGCGAACCGCACGCACATGGTTGAAACCGCCGAAGCCGGTCTTCTTCTTTACCGTGTAGACCTGTGAGGCGTCGCGCAGGCTCAAGACAATGTCGCGTTTGTCGTTGAGACGCGGCATCTCGGTCTTTTCAACCCAGATCTTCGGCGTCTGTTCGACAAGCTCCTTCGTATAGGCATATGCAGGGGTAGCGATCAGCCTTTCGGTTTCCTGTTCCTCAACGATGCGGCCTTTCTCCATTACCAGAATTCGATTGCAGGCTTCGCGGGCAATGGGAAGTGAGGAGGAGACGAACAGCACGGCGGTATCGAAACCGTCAGTCAGTTCCTTCATCAGGCGGATGACCTGGGCTGCGACGGTGACGTCGAGCGGCTGGGTGACGTTATCTGCAATCAGCAGCGCCGGGTTCGTCACCAACGCATCAACGATCAATGCGCGCTGCATCATGCCGCCGGAAAACTGCGATGGGTAGTCGCTGAAACGGCTGCGGGCCGACGGAATGCGGACGGCCTCCAGAAGCTCGATCGTACGCTTTTCCGCCTCCTGCCGCGAGGTGCCTGGAACGACCGCACGCAATTTCTCGACAATCTGGGCGCCGACCGGCAGCGTCGGATCGAGTGCACCCATCGGATTGGCGCCGACATAGGCGACCCGGCGGCGCAGGGTCCGCATCTCGTTCTCGGGGATTCCGTAAATATCCTTGCCTTCGAAGAGGACGCTGCCGGAACGGACGGAAAGGGGTGGTTCCAGCCAGTTGACGACTGCCTTTGACAGCACCGTCTTGCCGGCTCCGCTGGCCCCGACGACACCGACGATCTCTCGCGGCGCGAGACTGAAGGAGATATTGTCCAGAATAATCTTCGCCTTGTCCGCGCGACCTGCGTTAACGGTGAGGTTTTTAAGCTGAAGAAGTGGTTTGATCATCACTCGGACCCTCCGTGGATGGTATTACGTGCCCGCTCCAGCGAAGCGCCTATGAGATTGATGCTGGTTAGCGTGAGGCCGAGGAAGATGCCGGGCATGGTGGCGATCCACCACGCGTTCAGAAGATATTTGCGGCCATCGGCAATGATGTTGCCGAAAGTCGGCGTCGGCGGCTGAACGCCCAGGCCGAGGAATCCGAGCGTCGATTCAAAGATCATCATGCGTGCCACATCAAGCACCGAGGTGAAGATCACCGGTGGCAGGAGCAGCGGCAGAAGCAGGCTGACGATGATGCGGAAATCGGTCGAGCCCCCCAGTTTCGCAGCGCGCACATATTCCCGCTGCCTTTCCGTCATCACTATGCTGCGCATGATCCGCGCATAGACCGGCCAGCTTGACAGACCGAGCACAAGGATAATGGCCGGAATTGTCGGGCGCGACACGCCGAGAACGGCGATCGCCAGAATGATCATCGGGATAGAGAGCTGCGCATCGGTCAGGCGCATGATCAGCATGTCGATGCGACCGCCGAAATAACCGGCGATCGTGCCGAGGGCGCAGCCGATGAAGAGTGTCACTGCAACCGATGCAATGCCGATCAGGAAGGAGTAACGCAGGCCTACAAGCGACCTCACCAGCATGTCGCGGCCGATCTGATCGGTGCCGAGCGGGTGACCCCAGCTCCAGTTGTTACCGAGGAAGAGTGGCGGCAGAAGGCGGGCCTTAACATTCATCTTGGTCGGGTCGACGCCACTGATTTCCGGATAGAGCGCGGCGGCAATCGCAAGCAGCAGGAAGATCGCAAGGCCAATGCGAAAACCGGGCGTCGATGCAGCGCGACCGAATATGCGGCGTGCAATCGAGCGGCTTGCCATTTTCGATATGATCGGGGTGTCGAGTGCGGATGTGATGGACATCAGTATTCAAGCCTCGGATCGATGGTGGTTGCGACGAGATCGACGACAATGTTGATCAGTACGAAGATGGCGCTCGTGACGATCGCGATTCCCTGGATCAACGGAAAGTCGCGCTGCAGTACGGCGTTGATGGTCAGAAGGCCGAGCCCGGGATAATCGAAGATATATTCCACGATAATGACTCCGCCGAGCAGGCTGGAGAATTGCACACCGAGCAGGTTGAGAAGCGGCACCGAGGCGTTGCGCAGGGCATGGTTGAAGATGATCCGCGAACGGCTCAAGCCACGTACGCGTCCGACCGACACATAGGACTCCATCATCTGACCGGATACCGAACTGACAAGCGTGCGGATCAGCACCGGAGACAGTTCGACCGCCAGCACTATGGCAGGCAGGATCGTATATGCGAAGCCCTGATAGCCGATCGCGGGCAGCCAGCCGAGTTTCACTGAGAAGAGCAGTGCCAGAACGATGCCGAGCCAGAAATTCGGCAGCGAGATGAAGATCGAGGATATGTAGAATGCCAGCTTGTCGGGCCACCTGCCGATCGACAGCCCGCCGGCAATGCCGACGATTGCCGAAAAGATCAGCGCGATAACCAGTGTGACGGCCGCAAGCTGGAGTGTCATCGGCAGGGTATCGAATATAAGGTCGAAGACTTTTGCGCGCTCGCCGCGCGTCGTGTCGTTGAATGTCGCGCCACCTGTCGAGGCGCCGTTTGCCGGGCGCACGAAAGACTGGCCGAGGTCGCCGCGAACGACGCCGCCCATATACCGGCCGAATTGCACGAGGATAGGGTCGCGCAGGCCCATGTCCGTTGCGATCTTTTCAATAAGTGCCTCGGGCGCCATGCCACCCGCCATCAGGCGTACCGGATCGCCCGGCACAACCCGCAACAGGGTGAAGATCAGCAGAGATACGAGGAATATGATGATGACGCCCTGGACGAGGCGCCGCATCAGGAAGTTCACGGCAAACATTCAGTCACTCCGCTCTAAAAGTCACGGGCAAGTCCACACGCCGCCTGATCGCGGCGTGTGGCTGATCACGGTCAGGCAGCAGGTTTGGCGGCGTCGATTGACCCGTCGGGATAGATGTACATGCCCTCAAAGTCCTTCTGCATTGCGTGGATCATCACGGATGTGAACAGCGACAGTGCCGGCATCCTGGAGGTGATGAGAGGCATGGTCTCTTCCTGAAGGATCTTCTTGCGCTCTTCCAGGGTCGGTGCCGAACGTTCCTTGTCGAGGCTGGCATCGATCTCCTTGTCTTCGATGCCGCAGATGCGATGCGAGGTGGAATGGAAATGGGTGCGCAGCACCAGATCCGGTTCCGGAGAAGCTGTCGACCAGCCGCAATCGACCATGTGCCCCGGCCCGCCGCCGGGGCGATGGTACAGCTGCTCGTTCCAGGCGGCAGGTTCAAGCACGGTCAGGCTGACGTTGAAGCCCTGCTCCTGCAGCATGGCGGTCAGCATTTCGCCATATTCCTTGGTCTTCGGATAGAAGCCGACGGATGTGATGTATTCAAGCGGTGGCAGGCCTTTGCCGTTTGGGAAACCGGCTTCCGCGAGCAGGGCCTGGGCCTTCTCCGGGTCGAATTTTGGGTAGTTCGGCAGATCGACATAGCCGAATTTGACCGGCGAGACGAAGTTTGACGAGGCGTGGCCGGCCGAGCCCATCAGTTCCATTATCATGTCGCGATCGATCGAATGGCAGGCGGCAAGACGGATCCGGGGGTCATCGAATGGTGGTTTCGAGCAGCGGAACCAGAGATACTTGTTCTCTACCGAAACGACTTTGTTGATGAAAATCGCCGGATTGTCCTTGATCGAGTCCACTTGTTCTGGCTCCAGACGTTCGACGATAGAGGCCTGGCCGTTCATCAGTGACAGCATACGGGTGGTGGAATCGCCGGTGAACGTAAAGTTGATGCCGGGGATGACCGGCTTGCCCTTGAAGTAGCCGTCATAGGCCTGCATCACGGTGTCGTTGCCGCGCTGTTCGACGAATTTGAAGGGACCGGTGCCGTTGAGCCGCTGGGAGAGCGGACCGCCGGGGCCACCGGCAACATCCTTGGCCGACATGATCGGCAGGAAGGATGCAAGAAAAATGAAGAGATGAGCCGGATAGCCGCCCTTGGATGTGTCGACGATGACGGTGTAATCGTCAGGTGTTTCGATCGTCAGCGTCTCGGTCGGGCCGGGATACCACTGCGCCGGGCGATCTGCCTGGGATCCGTATTCGAAGGTTGCCTTGACGTCTTCCGCCTTGAACGGCTTGCCGTCATGGAAGACGATGCCTTCGCGCAGCTTGATCTGTAGTCGGTGCGGGTCAAGCAGCTTGATGTCGGTCGCCAGTTCGTAAACGACCGCGCCGGGATCATCGAGTTTCATCGGCGTACGGGTAAGAAAACCCATGACGAAACCTTCGATATTCTTCTGGGAAAGTGTCGTATGAGCGGTCGGGTCCCAGTTGCCGGTGATGTTTTCGGCCGACAGGAAGGTCATGGTCTTGCCGGCCTGCGCGAAGGCCGACGAGATGAAGAAGTCAGGATTGATCTGCATATAGCCAGCGACCGCGGCTGCGCCCGCGGATCCTTGCAGGAAGCGACGACGACTGAATTCTGAACCCATCGAGTTCCCCTTTTCTATTTTTGAATAAACCGTCAAATCAGTCAAAACGGTCAAATCAGTCACATGCAAAGTGTGTGCCAACTTTCTGAATCGCCAGAAAACAGCGTTTCACAGTCGTAGTCTTTGTGGGATTTGGCCATTTATTCATCGAATGAGAGTGAATTAATCGAGGAGTGCTGTAATCATTGGCGGAGCCTTCCGCGCTACGACCAGTTCGACACCCCGTTTATTTCCGCGACAATCGCCACACCGGCGTCTCAGGCGAGCGAATGCCAGTCTCCACGAACGAGGAGGACAGCGCCGATCCTGCGTTAAGCAGATGGTTGGCGATGGAATTCACCTCGCCGTTGGCCGACGGCACAGAACATTGCGTCTCAGGCTTCGAGGTCGTCGTCCGGAGACCGCTCTTTGGCGTTCCCGTCGAGGCAT
This sequence comes from Rhizobium sp. GR12, assembly GCF_036596185.1. Lineage (NCBI taxonomy): Bacteria > Pseudomonadati > Pseudomonadota > Alphaproteobacteria > Hyphomicrobiales > Rhizobiaceae > Rhizobium > Rhizobium sp. GR12. The sequence continues at coordinate 257,968 of NZ_JASXTH010000004.1, forward strand.
ATTGTCAGACATCGATTCGGTCCGCTTTGGGGAGACAGGCCCGCACCACAAATCCCGCCAGGACATACCAGGATCGAAAACAAAGTCAGGTACCCAGGCGCCGACCTTGAGGTTGCGCTGGGACTGGCAGAACGTACGGAACTTTAATGACGTGTGGCTCCGCAGGAAGCGGGGCGTGTGTTTCTGCGCATAGGCGTTTTCCGGATATGCGCCTACATTCATGTCGTCCGCTTTGCTGAAGTAGCTGAAAGCTGCCCTCCCACTGCGCGAGGGACCTATGAGGTTTATCGCCCCGGCGTTATCGTGCGCCATCAGGGTTCGGGCTGATAATTTCCCGATACCGGATGTCCCGAAGTGACTTGTCTCTTTGATTCACACCGCAACCGGAGCGGATTGTGGCACTCATTTTGCGTTCTTAAGGCGTCGGGCCAGCCATGCCCCCCAAAAAAGGCTCGCGAAGAACCGAAGTGGTTCGTCGAAACCCGCGCCGGCCAGCAGTGAGATGACCTCGTCTTCCGATCGTGGTGGCTCCGCACCCTGCAGAATCTTGCCCATTTTGGCCTGGACTTCTTCGGGGCTGGCGCCATTCATACGCCATCGTGCTGCCCAGGCTGCCATGAGCAGGGGCTGCGACGCGTAATCCCGGTAATTCCCCGCGACAATCAAGGGCGCTTCCGGATACAGTCGCGTTGCAATCTGTGCCAGAATATCCTGCTTCGCGGCATTCCCCGGCAAATGGTGCAGCACGCCGATCATGATTGCTGCGTCGAACGATGGAGCTGCATCCAGATCGGCGACAGCTCCGAGAACCGTCTTCACCCGTTCAGACATTTCGGCCCTGACCATATGTTCGCGTGCAAGGTCAAGCATCGGTGCTGAAGGATCGACGGCGACAAAGGACCATTGCGGCTCCAGCCGTGCGGCGGCAATGATTTCGCCTGCCGTGCCGCCGGCCCCGACGACCAGAACCCGTGCCGCCTTTACTTCGCCCAGAGCTGCCGAGAGCATGCAGGCTGAAAGCTCGTGGCAGGCATCATATCCGGCCAGCGCGATCCGGCTCTGTCGCGCGTATTCCTCCGCGCGGGAGGCATCGAATTTGGCTGCGGAATCCTGTGTCATGCTGTCTCTCGTCCGTTTTCGTGCTGGCGCGCTTCGATCCGGGAGAATACAGGATTTACGATCAAGAAAGGGAAGAAATCCATGACTGAGAGTTCAGATGCCGGGCGAAAACATGATCGGCTGACGGCTTTTCTGAAAGCCTTCCATGTTGGTGCCTCACGTTGCGATACTGCTGAAGCTGCTAACCTCCTCATCATCGATGCCCATGGTGCAGGCGAACCGACCCATCTGCTCTACCGCCCCCGATCCACGGCGTCGCTGCCGGAGGGCACAGCTATATGCGCTGGAGCAACAGTGGATTTTGGCGGCAGTGCCAATCCGTTGATCGGTGCGCTGCCCGACGAGTTGTGCTTTTCACTGGCCAACGAACCGAAACTGCGCGGCTTGTGCGAACTGATGGTGGCCGAAGTCGAAGTCGCCCGCTGTGGTGGCGGCACGATGGAGGCGCGGCTATGCGAGATCATCGTTGTGCTAGCGGTCCGCAAGGCGATAGCGATCGGGACGGTCGATGCCGGATTACTGGCGGGCCTTGCGCATCCCAGACTGCATCCCAGCCTTGTCGCCATACATGACAATCCGGCGCGAAACTGGCAGATTGCAGACCTTGCTGCCATAGCGGATATGTCGCGCGGACAGTTCATTTCCACCTTCACGCAAATCGTTGCCCAGTCGCCTATCGCCTACCTCAATGGCTGGCGCCTGGCGCTCGGACGAACCGAACTGCGCGCCGGACGGAGTGTCAAATCGGTCGCCGCGGGGGTGGGCTTCGGCAGCGCCGCCGCGTTTTCCCGTGCCTATTCCCGCAAATTCGGCTCGCCTCCGATCCGGAGCAAACCCCAGCCCTAAGGCAGAAGAACTCAATTCTCCCGGGCGTCGGGCCTTTGGGTCACTCGCACCGCCCCAATCGGCCATGGCGCGTCGATCGGAAGGATCATCGACCAATGCCGCTGCGATGCGTCCAAGCCGAGGTTCATCTGTAAGGGGCAGATGCAGGTTCTCTACTGGCATACGCGACGGACCCGGCGGCCTGAAAAGACCTTGTTTTCAGTGGGCCAAGGGTTTGTTGGCCCATTTTTCCCGAGTTCACTCAAAAAATATCCTGATTGTTGCCACGGGCAGGAACATCCGCAGTGGCATAGATGGCAGCGGCTGAAACCCATAGCCGGCGTATGACGCGGCACGACGTCTGGCTTTTTCCACGTTGCCGCAATCGAATACGTCGAGGATCACGACTGCTATCCCGACCCGGTCCGCGACGGCCACGATGCGTTTGAGGCAATCTGCCAGGCTCACGCTGGAGGCGTGCGGGGCGCTCAACAGAGACCGACTTCACGTTTTGAAATAAACGGTCACCGAAAATGAGTTCCCATTCTGTGCCTGTGCGGTCATGTCTTTATGAAAGTTCGTATGAGCCATTGCTCGACGACGCACGATCAAAGAGTTGACAGCATGGAAAATCCGGTTGCACTGAATCATCTTTCCGAGAACACGGTCTTCCGTAAAGGCGATGTTTTCGTACTCTTCGGCGAGCTGTTCGGTCGCGGATACGCCACCGGCTTGCTCGACGAAGCCAGACGGGCTGGGATGGAGATTGTGGGGATTACCGTCGGGCGGCGCGGCGAGAACAACGCGCTGCGGCCGCTCGACGCCGAGGAACTGTCTTCGGCGGAGGCCCAACTGGGCGGCAGGATCATCAATATACCTCTTATGGCGGGTTTCGATCTCGATGCGCCCGCAGGTGGCCCAACTCCCACCGATCTCCTGGCAAAGATGACACTTGAGAGCTGGGAAGACGACAAGCTCGACTGGGACTATGTCGGGCAATGCCGCGACATCGCCACTGCGCGTTTTACGGAGTCGCTTTCAAAAGTTATGACCGTTCTTGACGGAATGATCGAGGCTGGCCGCAATGTTTTCTTCGCCCACACAATGGCCGGGGGCATCCCGAAGGCGAAGGTATTCCTGGTCGTCGCCAATCGAATATACAAGGGGACCGGAACCCGCCACATGTCGTCGCAGACCTTGCTCGACAGTGACCTGGGAAAGCTCATCCTGCAGAACTTTGACGACGTCTCCGCAAACACCTTTCGCCATCTCATTGATTTCAGCGCGGCGATCCGCGAGCGCGTGGAAGCCTCGGGCGGTCAAGTGAGATATACGGCCTATGGTTACCACGGATCGGCGGTTCTCATTGACGGAAGCTATCGTTGGCAGACCTACACCAACTACACCCAGGGTTATGCGAAGATGCGGCTCGAAGGCATTGCAGAGGAAGCCTGGGCGGCAGGGATCAAGGCAACTGTCTATAACTGTCCCGAAATCCGGACCAATTCGTCTGATGTGTTCACCGGTATCGAGCTGCCCCTGATACCGCTGCTGCTTGCGTTGAAGAAAGAAAACGGTGGCCAGTGGGCAGACGAGCAGTGGCAGGCCTGCCAGCAGCTTCTGGCCGACGGCTTAACCATGAAGGATGTTTTCCGGAAGATTACCGACATGCAGGCCAGCGAGGTCATGCGTCCGTTCTATGATTTTTCGGCATGGCCCATGGCAAACAGCCAGGCACAGGCGGATTTGACCATCGGTACGTCCAACGAGATCACTCAGATGCATCGGGATAGAAAGTTGATGATCAGCGACCTCCTGAGCAGTCTCGTTGTGAAGGCAACCGGGCAGCTGATTTTTAGCGAAGCTTCCGAGCCCTCCGGTCCTGTCCTGTGGCTCAACCACGATATCGTAGCTCGGCGACTTAACGCTTCCCACCCGCATTTGACGTCTCCCGCGCCGCTTATCACGCAGGGAATGGAATCCTCGCACCTTGAGATGACGTGAAGTTCCCAGCTTAGGCTGGAAGCTGGTTGGTTTGGCCATGAAGCGACGAATCCTGTGAGGGATCTCGCCTTCATTCCGGCCGTTGCCACTGCCGCAAGACTTACCCAAAGCAGCCGCTTGACCTATTTGGGCGGAATGTCCTGCCGGGCGTGGGAACACGACGGCCGGCTTTTGGTTTGAAACCGTGGTAAGCTTCAAGCCATACCCAGCAATTCAAGCGAGTTCGATCCTGCGATGTCTCTGCCTGCAACCTTTCTGAATCTTCCGAATAGCCTCCTACAGAAAGATCAGCTTCGAGCGGTGATCTTTGGTGTTGGCCACGGCACTAACTATCCCGGACAGGACAGTGGCGGACACGCGCTCGCTGCGGATGCGGTCCGTGCGGCAAGCCAGGAAGACGCGCCCTTGTTGGAGCATTGGGATTTTGAGCTTGGCGGCCTCCTGTTTGACGGCGGTCCAATTGCCTGTGTCGATATCGGGGACGTTGAAACCGTGATGGGTGACGGCGTCGGCAACCGCGCCCGCATCGAGCAAAAGACGCGGGAGGTTCTTGCCCAAGATGCCGTCCCAATTCTGATTGGAAGCGATGACTCGGTGCCTATCCCCTTTATTGGCGCCTTCTCTGAACAAGGGCCGATCTGGGTCCTTCAAATCGACGCTCACATCGACTGGCGCGACGAGGTTCAGGGCGAACGATACGGCTACTCCAGCCCCATGCGCCGAGTGAGTGAAATGGCTCATGTTGCGGGGATCGTGCAGGTCGGCATTAGGAGCGTCGGCAGCGCTGGCCTTGCGGAGATCGAGGCGGCGAAGGCTTATGGGAGCCGGATCGTAACCGCTCGCGAGGTCCATAAACACGGCGTCGAGGCCGCGTTGTGCCGTCTTCCAGAAGGAGCGCGGATTATCGTAACACTGGACTGTGACGGGCTCGATCCCAGCATCATGCCAGCTGTAGCCGCACGAACGCCCGGTGGGCTTAGCTACACCCAGACAATCGACCTGATTGCCGGGGCTGCTAAACGGGGCAGCATTGTCGGAATGGACATGGTGGAGTTGCTACCGCCATCCGACGTCGATGGCCTGTCGGCTCTCACAGCTTCGCGTATCCTCGTCAATACGATAGGGGCCATCGTACGGCAGCGCTAGACGACAGGTCGCGTATGGAGGCAGAATAGCTGGCTTTGAACGAGTACACTGCGAAAGCTGCACCTTGCGCGGTCACGAAACCTCGGCCGCAACGCGCCCCAGTCGTTCGGTGTCATTCCATGTTTCCGAAAGATGCCATTCGGGTTATTTGAGCTGAATGTGCTGCTTATGGTAACTGGCAAGATTTCTTGAAGGCAGGCTTGGTATAACCGAACGAAGACCATCCCCATGTTCGACTTCTACTATGAACAGGCGCGCATGATCTCGTGTCCCTTGACATGAAAGGATTACCATGACTGCACCACTTTATGTCATCACCGGCGCCATGGCCGCTGGCAAGTCTACCATAGCCAAGGCCCTAGTTCAGCGGTTCGATAAGTCGGCACATGTCGGCGGTGACGCGTTCCTGCGCATGATCACCAGGGGCGGAGCGGTGATGGGGCCAGTGCTCGGCAGCGAGGCGATTGAGCAACTCCACCTTCGGCAAGACATCTCAATGTACGCGGTCCGACGGTTCGTCGGCGCCGGATTCACGACGGTATACCAGGACATCCTGATCGGTGCGGATTTTGTCCGCATCAAGAAGGCGCTTGCCGATCTCAACCCGCGTATAGTTGTGCTTAACCCCGACGTGGAGACGCTCGCCCGACGTGACGCCGAGCGACACAAGACGGGCTATGGAGAACACTTCCCTCCTAACGTCCTTGCTGATGCTCTTCAGAAAGACACGCCCCGTGAAGGGTTGGGGTTGGATACCTCCGCGATGAGTGTCGAAGCCGTGGTTGAGCAGATCATCAGGGCCTGGTGATGGGTCGGTCGTGCGCCACTCGGGGTGGGGAGGGGTAAGGACCGGTTTCGAGTTTTTAAGATGAAAGCGGTCGCGAGTTGTGGCTTATCTCGCTGGCCATCGTTCATAGCCTTCGTCCATGGCAGCCAGTTCAAGATCGCCGGGCTGGTTTCCTCGCTCGATTAGTATTTAACTTCGGCGTCGCGACTGGGACGGCAGCTTTCAGGAAGCCGTCCCGAGCCGCGGGGCGACCTTTGAAGGTAGACATTGTCCTGGCATTGGCGTCATGGTCAGGAGCGTTGAACGTCAGGAAATACCTTTACAGAAGCACCCTGCAGGAGACGAAGCATGTTCACCCACGTCATGATCGGAAGTAACGACCTAGAGCGGGCGCGTAGATTCTACGATGCCACCTTTGTTGCATTGGGCGGCAAGTCCGGCGAGATGGATGCGAGAGGCCGACTGATCTACCCCCATGAGGGCAGCCGCTTGATGATCACAAGACCGATCGACGGCAAGCCAGCAACAGCGGCCAACGGTGGGACGATCGGTATCGCCGCCGCGAGCCCTGAACATGTTCTGGCGTGGCATGCCGCCGGTATCCTGCATGGCGGCACGTCCATTGAGAGCCCACCTGCAGAGCGTCAGAATGGGGCGTTCGTCGCATATCTTCGCGATCCGGATGGAAATAAACTCACGGTACGATCTCAACCGACGAAATGATGTGGCGGTAAGCGCCTGGAGGGCAGCCTGTTCGAGCGCTAGAGGCGACAGGCGTAGAATGTTCGCTCTAGGCCGACAGGCCCATGGCATAGATGCGCTCTCCTTATGGTCATTGAACAGGCGGCTGACCAGTTCCGAAAGCAGTCATCTGGTGCAAGTAGGCGCGGCAGGCCTACTGCGCCAGTGGCAGACGCGAGATCGCCCTGCCATATTGCTCTGAGCGACGGTCTGCGGGCCTGGGACGGCGAATCTTCAGAATTACATCTCTTGTTCCCAGAAGCCGCGGGTGTTCACCCTGGCGGCGTTGGCAAGCGCTTCCAGCTCGGCGATGGCATCGCTGGTGAGCGTGATGCTGCTGGCGCGGACCAGACTGTCGATATAGTGGGGCTTGGTGACGCCGATGATTGGCGTTGTCCCTTTCGCTATGGCCCAAGCCGTCGCGACATCGGGAGCTTCTGCACCCTGCATCTGACCGATCGAAGCGAGCTTGTCCGTCAGGGCTTTCAACTGAGTCAACATACCGTTGTAAATATCCGCCCGGCTGCTGCCTCCCGGCAGCGGATTCTCCGGGTTGTATTTGGCGGTCAAAGCGCCCTGTTCGAGCACCATATAGGCGAAGAAGCGGATTTCTTGGCTGCGGCAGTGGTCCAGGATGCCAGTGTGTTCAGAGCCGCGGTAGAGGAGGCTATAGTGGTTCTGGACAGCTTCGACCCGGAACCCGGCTTCCCCCAGAATTTGGTCGGCAAGCCTGATTTCGCTGAGGTTATGATTCGAGACGCCGACATGTCTGACCTTCCCGCTCTTCAGCAACGGAATCATGTGCGGAGTCCACCGTAGGACATCGGCTGGATTGTGGATCCAGTAGAAGTCGACGTAGTCGGTGCCGAGGTTGGCCAGACTCTGCTCCAGCATGTCTGTCATAGGAGTGTCACTGGTTCCTGCGATCCGCGGGTTGAACTTCGTGGAGAGCTGGTAGTCGTGGCGGGCGTAGTGCTTCAGTACCTCTCCGAGTACGGTCTCTGAACGGCCCATGCCGTACACGATGGCTGTATCCCACAGGGTAAACCCGGCCGCGTGTGCCTTGTCCACGACCTCTTCCAGGCCAGCCTGAGTGAATTTGCTGCCGAAGTAACCGTCGCCAGTCTCGCCGCTGTCGCCCCAGGCCCAGGTGCCCAGTGCGATGGTGGGGGTCTTCAGTTTATCGCTTGTCATGTTTACTCCATCTTGTTCTGCGGCCAGGGTTGCTGTGACCCGGGTGCCGCTGACACTGTGATGCGTGACAATGCCGAACCGTTAGCCTGATGCGCCGAAATTACTGCCCAATCCTCCAGAAGCAGCGCGGATCTGCCTTGCCGACTTCCGGCGCGGGTGCGATGTTCCGGCACATGGAAACATTGACCGAAATTGCCGCCGTGATTGCCCGCCATGTCTCGAAGGATGGTTTCCACGCCACCCCCATCGAACGTGTGACGCTTGTTCAATCCTCCACGGTGACGATGCCGATGCCGAATGTTTATCGGCCGCAACTATGCCTCGTCGCGCAGGGGCGCAAGGAAGTCATGCTTGGCGACCGTGTATTCAGATATAAACCGGGGCGCTATGGCGTCGTGACTTATGATCTGCCCGCGATAGGCCATGTGGTCGAGGCGACGCCCGACAAACCCTATCTGTGCCTGTACCTTGATTTCGATCCGGTCATGCTGGGGAACTTGGCGTTGCGCGTGCCGCCCCCGCCGGGAGTACCATCTCGGCCCATAGGCAAGACGGTGTCCGATGCCGGTACCGCTCTGCTCGATGCAACGCTACGCCTGGTGCGCTTGCTCGACGATCCGATAGCACTGCCCGTGCTCGGGCCGCTTGCCGAGCAGGAAATTCTCTATCACCTGCTCGCCGGCCCGGACGGCGCCAGGATGCGCCACATCATTTCCGGCCAAGGTCCGGTGGCCCAGGTTGGCCGCGCCATCGCCTGGATAGGCAAGAACTTCCGGGAACGGTTCAGCATCGAGCGGCTTGCTGCGGAAGTAGGCATGAGTCCGTCGAGCCTGCACGAGCATTTTCGTGCCGTAACGGCGATGACGCCGCTGCAGTTCCAGAAGCAGCTCAGGCTGCAGGACGCCCGCAGCCTCATGCTGGTTGAAGACATTGACGTCACGACTGCCGCCTTCCGTGTGGGTTACGAAAGCCCGACGCAGTTCAGTCGCGAATATCGCCGCCACTTTGGAGAACCACCGGTGCGCGACATAGCCCGCTTGCGGGCTTCGCCGGACTTGGCAGGGGTAGCTTGAGTTCAGCTTACTGACGTCCGCGCATCAAGGTTTAGTCCAAAGGCGTCAGGCGGCTCACGTGCCTTCGGTCGTCTTCTGCGTCAGAGCGGAGGTGACCAACTGGAACGCATTCGAGAGGGTGCGTCGTTCTCCCTGACACCTAAAGCTGTCAGTCTCCTTCCGGCCTCGAGGCGGAAATAATTTCCGCTTTGCGCCGTCTTGTCGGTCATTGAGATCCTCGCCACACCTGTCTAGAAGTGGACATCGTACCGGCGGCGGCGTCATGTCCCCCGTGCGCCGGAAGCGGACACAGCGACGCCGTCAACGACGATTTCCCGTTTTTTCATAGTGCAGCGTGGCTGCCTCGACCTTGTCGCCGTTGGCCGCTGCCCACGCGCACAGTGCTTCAAACGGCTCCCGCAGTGAATGGCCTAGTGGAGTAATTGCATATTCTACGCCAATCGGTTGCGTTGGGAGTACGGTTCTCGTCACAAGGCCGTTCCGCTCAAGCCTCTTCAAAGCGTCGGCCAGAGCTTTGTGCGTGATCCCGTCGAGACGTCGCTTGATTTCGTTGAAGCGCGAGGGTTTGGGACAGATTACCGTCAGTATCAGGATCGTCCATTTGTCAGCAATTTTGTCAAGCACCGGGCGAACCTGCGCCATGTCGCAAAGCGCGCGATGAGAGAGGGCTTCCAGGTCGGTATACTCGTCCATATCTAGGCTATTCCAGGTGCGTAATTGATATCAGATATCCGACGTATATCATGGCGAGACCATTCAGTGAAAGGATTTACGATGGCTCGAATGAATAACAAGGTGGCTCTGGTTGTCGGCGGCGCGAAGGGTATCGGCCTGGCTATTGCAGAGCGACTTTCTGCTGAAGGCGCACATGTCTTCATTACCAGTCGTAGAAGTGAAGATGCTGAAATGGCGGCCAAAGGCATCGGTAATGGCGCAGTCGGTATTACCGCTGACGCAAGCTCTCCGGAAGACATGGTCTTCGCTGTCGAAAAAGTGAACAAAGCATACGGTCGTGTCGACGCGCTTGTTTTGAATGCAGGTCTTTCCGAGCCTTCGCAAATTGCGGAAATAACACCGGAGCACTTCGACCGCCACTTCGACGTCAACGTTCGAGGGATGGTGTTCGGACTCCAGGCCGCACTTCCCACAATGAGAGAAGGCGGCTCGGTCGTCCTCGTCGGCTCCATAGCCGGGAACGCGGGCTACTCGGGTTACGGAACGTACTGCGCCACCAAGGCAGCCGTCCGTTCTTATGCCCGAACCTGGACGGCAGAACTCGCGCCGCAAGGTATACGCGTCAACGTAATTGCACCGGGCCCCACGGATACGGACATGATGGCTGCTGTCGCGGAAGACACTCGCGCGGCAATTGTCGCTCCAATCCCGATGGGCCGCATGGCGCGGCCTTCAGAAGTGGCTGCGGCCGCCTTGTTCCTGTTGAGCGACGATGCGAGCTACATCGCCGGTGCTGAACTATGCGTTGACGGTGGCTTGCGGCAAGTCTAAGGGGCCGCCGAAACGTTATACCCGATCTTGAATAGGGTCGGGTACAGCAAAACGCGCTCGATGACGGAACGGCTTTAAATTGAAGTCATCCAATATCGAAATGAATACCTGAGACGATCATACTAGCGCTTCTGTTCTCGACAAACCCGTCCACCTGTCGTGAAACGTCGGCTTCGGGCCTGATAGGAGACGCTGCTGGAAGACAGGTTTACCGATAGGTTTTTCCATGATGCCCTTTGAGCGGTTTCCTGAAATTTTCCGCTGAACGTATTTTGGACCTTACATCCTGCCTTCGGCACTCTTCGGTGACCTGGAGTGTTCGAAAACGTTACTGGCTTCACGCTGCTGCAAGACATACCGGCTTTCGGCCAGTATCTCGCGATACCTCTGGATCCTGGTCGCTTTCATCCGGAATAAATCATCCTTCGATACCGTTGCCTGCTGGACTGGAAAAGCCGCTTCGTTTTCCAGAAGGTCGAGCAAAAGGTTTCGAATCACGGCGTTCTCCTCTCGAAGTTTCGCCAGCTCAATGGCCTTACCACTCGAGGCAAATTTCCGTGCGATGGCTTTATCGATATCGTGTTCAACGAGTAGAGTCCTGGCGGCATAGTACCGGCAAGCAAAGAATGTTGTGACGAGCGCGCATAACGCGAAAAGAATATAGATCATTTCGACCTCCAGGTTTTCCTGAAAGTCGATATTCCAAAGCCGGTTTTCAATACGCAGTTGCGTCAGCAAACTAAGATGGCTTCACTTCAATGAGGAACAGGGTTCGTAAAAGTATCAAATCTGTCCGATCGAGACGGTGACTGTCAGAAGTTTCGGTCTTATATAATTCGGCGTCCTGTCACCTTGAAAGGTACGTTGCCTTCCTCACGGGGTATGCGAAAGGCTCACCATTTTCCAGGATGAAACCCATACGGTACATGCAGCTGCGCATCTCGGGAGAGCCATAGGCGCCTCCATAGAAACCGACGCGATCGTATGATGGGTAAGATTGGAAACTGCATCTGTCGAGTGCTGCCCGATAGGCGATCTCAAGTACGTGATCACCTGTCACCGGGACGACACCGTAAAGATGCAATCGAGTCCGCGCTTCCGCGACTGCTACCGTAAAGGTAACGCTTAGGATCACGCTTAAAGCCAGCTTGAGTTTCATGACCCGCCTCCGAAGAAATAATCGTGACGAGCAACGGAGATTTGGTCCGGTTTGTTCCCGGGGCTTATACGTATTTCCGCGATTGAGGTTAGCAGTTGACTTGTCGCCCCATGGTCGGAGGTCGGAATGCATGCCACTTTCTTCTCCGCTTAGGGCCGACTCCGGGAGTGACTTCAGCTTTGCGCCGTCATTACGGTCATAGGAGCCGTCGTGGCCCGCGTCCCGAAACAGACATCGTCGTGGCGACGTCAGGCCATCTGTGCGCCATTTGCGGACTTGAGATCCATCCGACAAAAAATTCGAGAAGCTAGAGCGTTTCCTGCTCCCTGACATGCGCGAGCACCGAGGCTCTCCGATATGCTATCTCGCATGGAGACGTCTTCGATCATCAGGTCAACCTGTCGAAACTCGTTAGACATATGCCTATCCCCAAGCCTCTGCTTGAGCCTTCCCGCTGGTCGAAAGTGGGGGCAATTCATTATGGCACTCACCGCCGAGAGAGAAAGGCATTCCGGCGCTGGTGGACGCGAGCGCCGGGAAGCCCATCACTACGAGAATTCGACGAGGTGCCGAGTACAAAAAGGCACTGATGAAATGTGGGCTGAGGAATGAAATTCAGCAACCGTATCCTCTTCGTCGATCATCCACGCAGAAACACCCAGGGGCGCAGACATCCTGAATTCGGCGCCGTATAGCGCCGTGCCGCTCTCTATAGCTTCGCCATCTCTGATTGAGCCCAATCAGAGATGTAGGCTGGAAGCCTTCCACCACGAATAACAGACGCCGCCCTCTCAATTGATTTCTCGCAGTCATCCTCCATACCTAGTTTTTTGTAGGCTTGAGCCAGAAGAAGATCTCTTCTCAACAGCGGGAGGACCTGTTCGTCTGTTACGATGGACAGTTTCGCAATTTCCATATGGGCCAATTGGGCGGCGGCGTGTTTGATGGCGTCTTTCCTCGACGACAGTCTTTGAATCATCAGGCCCGCGATAAATAGTTGCTGCTCAACGTCGTCGTGGAAGAGCGTAACGCAGCGATGATACTGCGCGATCGCCGCATTGAATTGATCTACCGCACAGGTAGGAATGATGAGTTTTTGAACATTGACTTGCTTATCAGAGGCAAGTTCAGGCATTTCGCGCTCCGCACGGGCGATGAGCAGTTTCGCTTCGGCGACGTGTCCAGCAGCAAGCAGATCCATAACATCACGGTCCAATTGCAACGCAAAAATTTCCTTGTCCGTTACGTTCGATAGCCACCTCGTTCGCTCCGCCTCCAAGTCCCAGAGCCCGTCTAAGGTTTTGGGCAATACTTCGTGTACGTCATTGGAGTCGCCCATCCAGACAACGATCCCCCTGTCGTTCACTATGAAGCTGGTTGGAATGGACTGGTGCCCACTCGCTTCAAGCCAATTGCGCGTTACCGAGCCCCGCGACAGAGCGGAGGGCTTGGTGGAAGACTGTTCGATGGCGAGAATTGTCTCAAGCAAAGCTGATCCTTTTACAGCGGTGATGGTCGCTTTGACATCTCTTACCATCACGGCGACTGCATAGCTGCGCACACCGTGCGCAGCTTCATGTCTCACAGTTTCATCAATCATTGACACGGAACTCTCGCAGCCCGCATTCCAAAGGGTGATCAGGCTAGGCTGATTGAACGGCACCTCGCTAATGTGAGGTCCGTTTAAAACCATGGAAAGAGCAAGGCTCGGCGCGGAGTCACCAGGTAACAACCGAGTTGGTGAAGCTGCTACCATCGTCACCACCTTCTCGCGTTAAATTCCACTACAGTCCGCAGACACCGACAGCCGGACCGGATACGTTGCCGCCAGAGCTTGCTGCCCAGCAGCCATGGATTAGTGATCATTGGTCTCCGCTGGTGTACACCTTCGGGATGGCGATGACCGTCGCAACTGTATTTTCAGCGTGGCGACGAATTAAATAAGGTACAAAAGTGGGCGATTGGAAAAGTTGCCGAGTGTCAAAGCTTCCCCCCACGGTCGAAATTTGATACAGATCCTCGGACAGTAAATCCTTAGTTCCGAGCTATCATATCAATGCCCGCATCTATCTCCCAGCGCGACATCGCCCAAGCCCTCCTGACGGCGCGTGGGATCGCGCGCCTTGTAGAGCTGCGCGACGCTGGCGTAACGGCCGCCACGATGAGTCGCATGGTGCGGGACGGGGAGGTGCTCCGGCTTGCGCGCGGCCTTTACCAGCTCTCCGATGCACCGCTCGACGCCAATCACAGTCTGGCTGAGGTCGCCACGCGTATACCCAAGGGCGTCGTCTGCCTTGTGTCGGCACTCGCATTCCACGGCCTGACTGATCAGCTTCCGAGACAGGTATGGCTGGCCATCGGCCAGAAGGACTGGCCTCCCAAACCCGACGGTACACCCATTTGCATCGTGCGCTTCACCGAAAGTCTGCTCAATGAAAGCGTAGAGACCCATGTCATCGAGGGTGTACCCGTAAAGGTCTTTGGGATCGTCAAAACAATCGCGGACTGTTTCCGATATCGCAACAAGATCGGCCTGTCGGTGGCGATCGAGGGCCTCCAGGAAGCGCTTCGGCAGCGTAAGGCCACTCCTGGCGAAATTGCAAGACAGGCCGAGCACGGCGGGGTTACTACCGTGATTCGGCCTTACCTTGAGGCGCTGACCGCAAATGGCTAAGGAGATCAGGAACATCGGCGCATCGGTGCGTGCACGGCTGCTGCAACTCGCCAAGGCAAGCGGCCAGAGCTTCGACTTGGTTCTGACCCGCTTCGCCCTCGAGCGCTTGCTTTTCCGGCTCAGCCAATCACCCTACGCAGACCGTTTCGTGCTGAAGGGCGCGATGCTGATGATGAGCTGGTTCGATGATCCGCACCGCGGCACGCGCGATCTTGATCTGCTGGGCTTCGGGGATCCCAGCGCCGAGCCGATGTTGGTGACGTTTCGTGAGATCCTGATGCAGGACGCCGGTGACGGTGTAGAATTCGACGCTGATGCACTTCGCGTCGACCGCATTCGCGAGGAGCTGGAGTATGGCGGGCTCAGGCTGAGGACGACGGCCTCGATCAGCGGCGCCCGGATCAGTCTGACGATCGACGTCGGCTTTGGCGATGCACTGGAGCCTGGTGCCGAAGAACTGGACTATCCTTCAATGCTCGACTTCCCAATACCCCGTCTACGGGGCTATGCGCGGGAAACCGTCATTGCCGAGAAGTTTCAGGCGATGGTGGCGCTGGGACGTGCCAACACGAGGATGAAAGATTTCTACGACATCTGGATTCTCAGCAGGTCGTTCGATTTCAACAATGACAGGTTGGCGCGAGCAATTACCGCCACTTTCGAACGGCGCGAGACGCTAATCCCAACTGTCCTACCAGATGCTTTAACAGCAGCATTTGCCAAGGATCAGCAAAAGCAACGGCAATGGCGAACGTTTGTTGAAGACGTTGCCCATGATCCGGGTGAATTAATGGATGTCATTACGGATATTGCCGTATTCCTGATGCCTCATGCCGTTGTAGCCGCGAGCCGGGGCAAATGAGCGTGACCTGCTGAACCGCCCCAGGTTTCTGGACCAACTGAGGCTAGGGTTTTCGGGCTCCATTCAGGGAGGCGGGCTGGTTGAGCCTCCTGATTTCATCAGCGAGATCGGCACCTTATTGCCGATCGCACCATGCGGCCGAAACTCATTATAGTCTATACGCCAATCCTCCATCTTTTCGCGGGCATCCGCAAGGGTCAGGAACCAGTGCTGATTCAGGCATTCGGCGCGGAAGCGGCCATTGAACGCTTCAATGAACGCATTGTCGGTCGGCTTGCCCGGGCGTGAGAAGTCCAGGGTGACGCCTTTGGCGTAGGCCCAAAGGTCAAGATCGCGAGACACGAACTCAGTTCCCTGATCGACACGGATCGTCTTCGGATAGCCGACTTGCCGGCACACCCGCTCCAATGTCTGCACCACGTCTTCGCCGCGATAGCTGTGACGGGGATCAAGCACTGGGACATAGCGCGAGAAGGTATCGACCACCGTGAGCACCCGCAGTTTCTTGCCGGTCGCGAGCTGGTCGTGAACGAAGTCCATGGCCCAGACATCATTCGGGCCGACAGCCGTTTGCCGATCTTCCCGAAGCTTTGCCTTCACCCGCCGCTTCGGTGTCCTGTTGCGCAGTTGCAGGCCCAGGTCTCTGTAAATGCGGTAGGTTCGCTTGATGTTGGTCCCCCAACCCTCGCGTTCCAGGAGTACATGTACACGACGATAACCGTAGCGGACACGTGTCTCGCAGATCTCACGAATTCGACGTTCCAGACCGGCCTGATCGGCACGGCGAGAGGTGTAGTGGTAAGTCGAACGATCGAAGTTAAGCGCACCACAGGCACGACGGATCGAGATCGCCCAATCCCGGCACATGCCTTTCACCATCTCGCGTTTCCGAGCAGGCCTTAGAGCTTTCGCCGAATGACATCCTGCAACATCTCTCGGTCCAGCGTCAGGTCCGCGACGATCTTCTTCAACCGCGCATTCTCGTCTTCGAGCTGCTTCAGCTTCTTCATCTCCGGCGGCAGCATGCCCGCGTATTTTTTCTTCCAGTTGAAATAGGTCGCCTGGCTGATCCCTGCCTTCCGGCAGATCTCCGCCACCGACACTCCTTCATCACCCTGCTTCAGAATGAACGCCTTCTGTGCGTCCGAAAACTGCGATGCTTTCATCGTCTTCCGTTCCTTTCCCAGCCAGGAAAATGCACCGGAAAACTCTAACCAAAAACGGTCCAGTTTGAAGGGTTCAGATCAAGCGGGTTGGACATCGCCGCCGGATTTTGGAGGGCGTGACCATTGGACTCTGGCCAGACGATCAATCGACTACAAGATAACTCACCACACGAGAGTTTCCGAGGAGGCGCTTGAGGCATACGCGGCATCCGGAATCGTCACTCCGTCATCTGCCTGGCTCGACGGGATTGTTTTTTGTCATCAGTAAGCTGATAGCCGACCAAATGCGGCGGCGGACAAGATCCTGTTCAACAGCTGCATATTCCACGAGACGATCGACTACCTTGTTGAGTTGCGCGGCGGTCTTCAGTCAGATCGGCTCTGCATGATTCAGCTGAATGTACCGACCCATCTCTTCAGGAGAAAAGTCCGCAAGGTGTACGATTTCGCTGAGTGCGGCCCTGAATCGTTCCTCGTAGAGCGCATGCGATGTATCCCAAGTTGGCAATTTACAGAAGCTGTCGAAAACCTCGTACATTTTTCACTCTACCTTGCTACCTCTCTTTAGAACATAAGTCGAACGAAAATAGGATGGAAGAGACAGGACTCGAGGGGCAGATACGGGCTTTGTCAGTGCGGACACGCATTTTGGTCTGGGATGATCGGCGTCCACTTGGTAAATCCCGGTAGGTCCAGTCGGTGATTTCCGCGATTGCTTGAACACGCCAGTGACACCGTCGGGAGTTGGATCAGCCCGCTGGAGCCACTCTTCCCCCCATGCGATCCACTCCTGAATGCTGCGGCCATCGATCTCAGTGGTGAGCGTAACGTCCATTGACCGCAGTGCAACTAGGTCGTGAACCCATAAACGCAGACGTCTGCGTTGGGTGGAGAGCCGAAATTGGCAGCCGGCGCCGCAAACCGCCTGATGGCGCGACAACCGGGCATTGGAGCGCCGCCCGCAACCGGACGTTGGGCGCCTACTCAGACAATGTCGGGGCGCAATCTGGACCAAAAAACGTCCAGAGAGACGCGCCCTATAGCAATATGACGAACCATTGATCGTCACCGTATGGAATCGGCAGCACCGATTCTCTTGCAGCAATATTCTCCGCATAGTACAACCTATGCGGAGATTCGACGAACACAAACGACATCAGGCCGGGGGGCGAAACATGCTGAGACGGACCAAAAGTAACCGGATCAGCTTCCGCTTTCGCCGCCAACCGCTGCTACTCTCGACGGCTATTGCCGCTCTGCTCTGTGCCGCAGGGATGCGGCCGGCGAGTGCGCAATCAGTCGCGGGCATCGGCGATCTGAACCCTGGCCCCGCCCAATCGCCCAACTGGTTCGTTGGAAGCGACCTCAAGGTCGGTAATACCGGTATCGGCCAGCTCGACATCACGGCTGGCGGCACCGTGACCAGCGTTGAGGGCATAATCGGTTATGGCGTGGGGAGCAGCGGCACGGTTACCGTCTCGGGCACCGACGGCACTGGCAATGCCTCCACATGGACCAATACCGGGGATCTCTATGTCGGATATTTCGGCGACGGAACGTTGAACATCCTCGCTGGTGGCCAAGTTTCAAACGATACCGGCAGCGTCGGCAACGGCAGCAGCGCCTTGATCAGCGGACCTCTCTCGTCCTGGCAGAACAGCGGCCTGCTGGTCGTCGGCTATGACGGTTCCGGAACCCTGCGCGTCGAGGACGGCGCAAAGGTTTCAAGCGCGTACGGCCTCATCGGCAGCAGTGGTCAGGGCAACGTCGTCCTGACCGGCGCGGGCACGGCTTGGACCAGTACCGGACAGTTCGGCGTCGGTAGCGACGACGTGGGCATCCTGCGCATCGAAGCCGGCGCAACCGTCACCAGCAATCAGGGCTATATCGGCGCCAACAGCACCGGCACTGGCACCGTCACGGTGACCGGTGCGGGCTCGAGATGGTCGATGTCGCCCTTCAGCCTCACAATTGGCAATTTCGGAACCGGATCGCTCATCGTCGAGAATGGCGGACTGGTTCGCGCTGAAGGCGGTGTCTTGCTCGGCGTTCAATCGGGGGCCGGCGGGACGTTGCTTCTGCAGGGCTTGGCGAGTAATCGTGTCGTTCTGGAAACCAGCGGGATTCGGGCAGGCGCGGGGGCCGCGAGCCTCACGCTCGACGGCGGCCTGTTGCGCGCGACGCGAAGCAATTCCAACTTCTTCAACAATTTCGGCACGCGCAACATCGCCATCGGCCCCAATGGCGCTGTCATCGACACGAATGGCTACAATATCGGCATTGCCCCCGCTTTCGCGGGCGCGGGCGTGCTGATCAAGGATGGCGCCGGCAAGCTGGAGCTGACCGGCAACAGCGGCGCGACCTACACCGGCGCCGGCAGCGTGCTCGCGGGCACGCTCGCCGTGAATGGCATCCTCGGTGGGACGATGGAGGTCATCGGCGGCCGCCTGCAGGGCATCGGCACGGTCGGCGCCACGATCAACCGGCCGGGCGGCACGATCGCGCCGGGCAGCTCCATCGGCACGCTGACGATCAACGGCAATTACGTCGGGAATGGCGGCCGGCTCGAGATCGAAACCGCCCTTGGCGGCGACGCCTCGCCGTCCGACCGCCTCGTCATCACCGGCAGCACGGCGGGGTCGACCCTCGTGACGGTGCTGAACCAGGGCGGAGTCGGCGCACAGACCGTCGAAGGCATCAAGGTCGTTGATGTCGGCGGCGTCTCCAATGGCGCCTTCACGCTCCAGGGCGATTATGTCTTCCAGGACCAGCAGGCCGTCGTCGCCGGCGCCTATGCCTACACCCTGCAGAAGAACGGCGTCAGCACGCCGAACGATGGCGACTGGTATCTGCGCTCGGCCTATATGGCGCCGTCTTCTCCGACCGTCACAGGCCCGGTCTACCAGCCCGGGGCGCCAATCTACGAAGCCTACGGCCAGGTCCTGCAGAGCCTGAACGAGCTCCAGACGCTGCGTCAGCGCGTCGGCGAGCGCTTCGACGGCCCGGCCGACGACGCGGCGAACGCCGCAGGCCGCGCAATCTGGGCCCGCATCGATGCCGCCCACAACCCCGTCACGCCGGGCTTCTCGACGACCGGCACGAGCTACATGATTGATAGCTGGCGTCTGCAGGCCGGCGCCGACGGCCAGCTTTTCGCGGGCGATGTCGGCACGCTAGTTGGGGGCGTCTCGCTGCATCATGGCGAAGCGCTGGCCGATATTGCCTCGGTCTTCGGGCGCGGCAATATCAAGGCTTCGGGCAGCGGCTTCGGCGGGGCGATGACCTGGTATGACGCGTCAGGATTCTATGCCGACGCCCAGACCAAACTCAGCTGGTTCGACAGCGACCTGTCCTCCACGACGGCCGGGCGACAGCTTGCCAAGGGCAAGGCCGGCTTCGGCTATGCTCTGGGGCTCGAGCTGGGGCAGCGCTTGGCGCTTTCAGATGCCTGGTCGCTGACGCCTCAGGCGCAGCTGACCTATTCACATGTCGATGCGGACAGCTTCATCGACCCGTTCGGCACCCGCGTCGCCCTCACCGACGGGGATAGCCTGCGCGGCCGGCTCGGCCTGTCCGCGGATTATCGACAGAGCTGGCGCGACAACGAGGGGCAACAGGTCAATGCCTCGTTCTACAGCATCGCCAACCTGCGTTACGAATTCCTCGACGGGACGACGGCAACGGTCGCCGGCACGCCTTTGACCAGCCGTGGGGAGCGACTCTGGGGTGGGCTCGGCCTCGGCGCCAAATACGAATGGGGCCGCTATGCGCTCTATGGCGAGGTCGAGGCTCAGACCAGCCTGACCCAATTCGCCGACAGCCACAGCATCTCCGGCCGCGGAGGGCTGAGGATTCGCTGGTAAAAATAGGGCGGCTTTCCCGAACGGTTCGCGTCAGTTGGTGGGAGGCGGCGGAGCCGAGGCGTACCCGTTTGGCGCAGTGGAAGACTGTGCAGCGGGATCCTTCGAAGATTGTGTCATGGCTACCGCTGCCCGATCGGTCAACTTAATTGGCCAGTAGGGAAGCTTTCCGAACAGTGCATCGGGCCAGGTTAACGACTGCGGCTAGGCATATGCATATGGCTGAACCGCCCAAAAGCGGACCTTCCCTGTGACCGCAAACTTCCGATTTCGGTCGCCGCCCCAGCGGGCAGCGAATGTCCGCAACGGGTCGAGAAGAGACCTAAGGATATCAACCGGTCTAAATTTGCTTATGCCCATCGCAAGGTAGTCAGCTTGCCTTGCGATGTCTGGTGTTTGCCTGGGTGGCGGAACATTCCCCTAGTCATCGACTCTCGTCTGCCCGTCTGACCACGCGGCCTTGTGACGTTTATCTCTGTTGGGGCTCGCGGTGTGAATGACAGCCGTTTTCCGCACAGGTCATCGTCGTACGCTCGGGGCCGCCGAGAGTAAGGCGTAATGACGTCTTCCAGCGTCGAGGCGAGGGATCGTTGAATTGGCGGCGATGGCTCACATTGGCGCAACTTTCAGCTCACCTAGCGTACATTCCTATAACGGTGTGATGCCGATCTTCCTATCATCAATATGGAGGAGCTCGGGTGACTTCATAGCTCAAGCCACCGCGCGCTCGCCAAGTTCGACGGCAAGTTCAGCCTCTTTCCCACTGACATCCGCAAGCACTACGCGGGCGCCCTCTTTTTGAAAAAAAGTCTTGCTGCCGCGGCAGCAATACCAGAGCCGGCGCCAGTGATCAGTGCGACTTTGCCGTCAAGAATTCCGTTCATTTGTCTTTTTTCTTTTCAATCACGCGTGAGGGTGCGGCATCACCGCACTGGCGTTCACCCCGTGGTCCTGCCGTGTCACCGGGCCCATTCAAACCGCGTACAGCAGCCGGGAAAGCTGGAGGATGAAGTCCCCGCCGGGATTGTGGCCGGCTTCGAAGCGTTCGAGGTACACCTTCGACGCGAGGTCGGACCGCCTGCGCGAGCGGGCGAGATCCGCCGATGCCAGCGCGTCCGGCAGTTCGGCGAGCGTGACCTCGGTGCAATAGGATGGCGAGCCGGTTTGCTGCCGCCACGATTCCGCGATCGGCCCGGCATCATAGCCGTCGAAGCCGGTGTCCTCGACCAGCGCCATCGTCACGTCGCGGTCGCGGGGGCGATCGGCCGCGACCGGGGCCGCGATCCGGTCGGGGTCGCCGGCGGGCCTGCCCTTATCCGCCAGCGTAACCGAATAGATTGAGTTCCACGCCTTGGCGATCGGACGGCCGAGTTGCGCCGTCACCCAGACGCTGTCGGCCATCCCGTTCTCGATCGCGGCGATCCTGTCGTCGCGCGCGGGGATATAGTTCGACGTGTCGATCACAACCGTTTCGGCGGGAAGGTCGGCGACCAGCGGCGCGATCGCGGGGATGCCGATGAAGGGGATCGAGAGGATCAGAACCTCGATGCCGATGATGGCCTCTTCCCTGGTGACAGCTTGGGCGCCTGTGGAGAGCGCATCTGCATCGACCGTGTCGGGTCCGCGCGAGTTGGCGACTTTTACCTCATGGCCGGCTGCGGCCAGCTTTCGAGCAAGGGTGCTGCCGATGTGGCCGGAGCCAAGAATGCCGATTTTCATGTCTCTTCCTTCCTTTTGAACACAATCGGGAGGCAGCAGTGCTCGCTGCACCCCGATCCGCGTTGAGGATTACTTTGGAGCAGTGACTTCGCGATTGCGGGTCACGATCTGCTGGTGGCTGAGGGGTGAGGTCTCCGCCATGAAGCTCTTGATGAGCGCGTCACGGTCCTTCGGTGCACGCGCCTTGTCGGCTTTGGACAGTGCGTCTCTGAGTTCGGGCAACGTCAGTTCCGTGCAGTAGGCCGGCGTGCCCGGCTGCTGACGCCAGGAATTTGCAAGATCTCCGGCATCCAACATGTCGAAGCCGGTTTCGTTTACGAGTTCGCTTGCAACCGCCTTGGCATGCAGATCGTCGCCCGCTACAGGGATCGCGATACGGTTGGCCGCACCTTTTGCGCTGCCGCCATTAGCCAGCGTCTCTGCGAGAAGCGCATTGAATGCCTTGACCACAGGTCGACCAAGCTGTTCGCTCGACCAGACGCTCTCCGGTTTGCCCTCATCGATCTCACCAATGTTCCCATCGCGAAATGGATAGTAGTTGCCGGTGTCGATCACGACCACGTCGGCCGGTACATCGGCAAACAGGCTGGCGACATTGGGGATCTGCGCGAAGGGAATTGAGAGGATGACTGCCTCGACGTCCTTGACCGCGTCCTGCGCGGCGACCGGGACAGCACCGACCTCTGCCGCCTTGTCGCGGATGTCGTCGGGCCCCTTCGAACCCGCCAGCTTGACGGTGTGTCCGGATGCTGCCAGCTTTCGTGCAATCGTGGCGCCAATGTTTCCTGCGCCGATGATACCGATTTTCATGTGATTTCCTTCCAGTTGTTGTTTGCTCATCAATGGTGGATTGAGGTCATTGAATTACGCGTGGATCGACCCCGTACTGGGCGGGAGCGCCGAGATGATCGCGTAGGGTGGCGCCTTCATAGTTCAGGTGAAACAGCCCGCGCTCCTGGAGGATCGGCACGACGCCATCGACGAAAGCGTCGATTCCATCCTCGTAGATGTCCGGCGAAACCCAGAAGCCATCGACGGCTTCTGCCTCGAACCATTCCTGCATATGGTCGGCGGCCTCGACGGCAGGCCCGACGATGACCGGGTGATAATCGATCACGCCGTGCGCAAGCACGTCGCGGAGTGTCCAGCCTTCGCGTGCGATTTTAAGCGCGCGCTCTGAGCGCGGATCACCCGGCGATGGGCGAGCTTTGGCCAGTTGGTCCAGCGATAACGGCACGTCGAGCCGGGAAGGATCGAGGCGCAGGCCAAGCATCTGCCCGAGATATGCCGCGCGTTGAGGAAAAGTCCTCTCGCTTAACGCGATCCGGCGATCGAGCCCTTCCCGTCGATCGCTGGCGATCGTCGTCATAAGGCCGGCAAAAAATTTGATCTCGTCCGGGCTGCGCCCAGCACGTTCAGCCGCGTCACGAAACGCTGTGCGCTGCCGACGTGCGTCGTCGATCGTGAATGTGGCACCAATGACGCCGTTGGCATAACGACCGGCGAGTTCAAGGGCGTTTGGACTGCCGCCAGCGTGGAAGATGACGGGTTGTCCCTGTTCGGACGGGGGGATGTACAAGGGCCCACGCGAGGCGACGAACGAGCCTCCCATGTTGATGGGAGCAATCTGTTCGGCGTTCGCGAAACGCCCGGTTGCCTGATCGTGTAACCATGCATCCTGACCCCAGCTGCCCCAGAGTGCCTGAACGAGTTGAACTGTCTCATGCGCCCTTCCGTACCGGTCTTTGCTGGAAGGCAGGCGACTGCCGTAGTTTGCTGCGACGTCTTCTCCGCTTGAGGTGACGGCGTTCCAACCCGTCCGCCCATGGCTCAAGACGTCCAGCGCCTTGAACTGGCGCGCGAGGTTGAAGGGTTCATTAAACGTGGTTGAGCCAGTCGCGACGAGGCCGATCCGGTCGGTCTCGCGCGCGACAGCCGCCAGGGTGACCATGACGTCGAGATTGAAATTGGGTGGCTCGTTCTCGATGTCGCCGACATGTGTCGGACCATCCGGCAGGAAGAGGAACTGAAGCTTTCCGCGTTCGGCCCCCTGCGCGTGCCGTACCTTCGCTTCGAAACTGGTGTAACTCTTGGGATCGACCGTCGAGGCACGCCAGGCCCCAGGCAGGTTCCCGTATCCATTGCCCAGATGCATGCCAATTATCATCTGTTTGCTCATCGCATTCTCTTTTCCCTGACGGGAACCATCTGTTAAAGCGGCCCGACAGAACATATATGTGGAGAGTGTCTCCGATATGATTTGCATATACGGAGAGACTCTCCGATGTTCAAGAGTGGAAAGTCAGAATGCAAGATTTGCCAAAACCGCCGCGGCGCGGAAGAGACGTCCAACAGAACAGAACGCATATTCTCGATGTGGCGCGACAGGCCTTCGGTAGCGATGGTGTTGATGTTTCCATGGATGCTGTGGCGAAGCTGGCAGGGGTGGGGCCGGGCACGCTCTATCGCCATTTCCCGAACAAGGACGCTTTACTGGCCGCGCTGCTCGTCGATCACTATGAGGCACTGGACATTCGTCGCGTCGAGATCGAAGAGCAGGAGTCGAATCCAGCGCGCGTACTGGAGCGCTGGATTGATGCGTTGGGAGACTGGATGGTGGCTTATGAAGGCTTGGCCGAGCCCCTGCGGGCGGCCTGCAGTAATGACTCCCCCCTTACCCCGACTTGCCACACGGTCATTGCGACGACCGAACGAATACTGAATGCTGCACAGCAAGAGGGATCAGCACGAAGAACAGTGACGGGCAGGGACGTTTTTTTGGGCGCACTGGCGATCGCCTGGGCAAGCGGGGCTATGGTCGCGAAGGAAGATACCCGACACGTGCTTCGCGATGTCCTGCGAGACGGCTGGCTAAAATCAAATTAGCAACTGGCCGTTTGAGGGCAACTTTCTATTGAAGAGCGCTGAGTGACAAGCACCGTATCGACGGCCGGCCGTGTCGTGGCGCCGACCGCACTATCGAAGAGCACGTGGTCGGTGGCCGAGGCACGAAGAACTCGGCGGATAAGGTTCGACCGTTCGTGAAAACTAAATCTGGTGGTTCGGACGCCGCCGCCTCGTCGCCGCGAGATAGAACCAGTGATTAAGGTGGCTGGAGAGTTTGCGGAACCAGACGCCACAGGTCTCGTCGGCAGGTAAACAACGGGTGTCAGAGACCTGTCTCGCCGCATTGGCACGGCAAAGTTCGGCTGGTCGTCTCGCGCCGTATGGACAGCCTGATGTTTACGTCGGCTGAGCGGACACTGCATGCCGACATCAAAAAGCTGCGCAGCAAGATCTGCCAACTCGCAAAAACACGCAGCACCGATATTGAGCGACTGAATACCGAACTCCAGTGGGAGGAGACTCCGGATGAGGAGCAACGCTGGCATCCGCTGAACCAGTATGACAACAAACGCTTGACGCAGCGCGGCGAAGAAATCTGCTACCGGCTGTTTGATAAAGGGAAATTACCCATGGCCGTGGCGCACTTATTGGGTATTTCACTGAAGGCAGCGCGTAAGCGACATGGGATGTGGCGGGCTTCCGGTGGAGCAGGGCGTCTATCCGTTGATCTCTCTAACTTGCCCGAACGCAAATTCTACCCCCGCTATGACGACGATTAATCGCGTACGCCTTGAAGGCGCACAATATTGACGATCTGTGCAAGATTGCATATACTTCAAAGAGAGATGGAGGCTGACATGCCGAGCATAGCAAATGAAAATAACGAGCGTATGAGTTTACGAGTTCCGGCTGCGGCCAAAGCTAAGCTTGTGCGCGCCGCTGCGCTTCGCAATACCGACCTTACTAATTTTGTTACACAGTCTGCTCTGCGTGAAGCGGATGCCGTGATCGAGCAGGCTGAAACGATCAAAGTCTCTGAACGCGATTTCTTGCGCATTCTGGAGCTGCTGGAAAATCCGCCAGCACCTAATGAAAAATTGCGCGCAGCTGCACGTTCGCTACCCGAATCGATATGACGGCTTGGCATGAAGAGGCGATCAGCAAGCATCATGATCGCAAAAATTTCGACTGTGGTGACGCTGAACTGAACGACTTTCTGAAAAAATACGCACGACAGAGCCACGATCAGGGCGGTTCGAAAACCTTTCTTGCCGTCAGTGATGAGGACAACAGGCATATTTTGGGCTTTTACAGCCTGACCCCGACGTCAATCGATCCTGAGAAAGTGCCGACTGCGGTGCGTAGAGGGCTTGGGCGGCATGAAGTGCCGGGCTTCCGGCTGACGCGCCTTGCTGTCGATCGGCGCCAACAAGGAAAAGGCATGGGTGGCCAACTCATGGTGGCTGCAGGCAAACGTTGCTTGCGGGCAGCATCAGAAGTAGGCGGCGTAGTGTTAGCTATCGATGCTAAAAATGACAGGGTCGCCGAGTGGTATAAAGCCTATGGTGCGATACCACTTGTCGATTCCCCCGTTTCGCTGGCGATACCGCTGACGACCATGGAGGAGGCACTGAAAGCGGCTGGACACACGCTATAATTCGCCATTCACAGGAGCAGATATGCAAGCTGATCTATTTCTGCTCCCTGACAGCAATCTCTTCATCCAATGTAAGTCGCTCAAAGATCTCGATTGGTCGCCATGAAAAAATTACAGCCATGTCGGGTTGATTGTTACGCGGCCGGTGCAGGTCGAAATCGACCGGCAAGGATAAAGGCTCTGATCGGTTAGGGCAGCGCACGGAAAGCATCAAGCCTGTTCAGGAAATGCTTAAAGCCGAACACAATGACATGGTGATCCGCGAAGCTGATCCGCGCGTGACCATGATGGTGGCAATCAACATGCATCCCGATCCCCAGCTTGAAAACACCCGGGGCAGGCAGCCGGCGGCTGATGCGCCGTGATTGGTCTCTTAAAGTTGCCGCCCTGGCGTTCCTCCTCCTGGCCGACAGACAGGCGAAAGAGCCACCCTATCTGGCGAACGTGGTCACCAGATATGCGGATGCCAGAAGCAGACTGACGATCGTGAAGAATATGAGAGCTGCCGCCAGTTCATCAAACCTGCCAACGCGTTGATTGCGGTTCCAGTCGTAAGCCATGACCAACCTCCATCGTTGCTGTGAGAGGAGGGTGGTCCCACATGGTTAATGAAATCCTAAGACCAGAAGGCTGAATGTTGCCGGTATGAAGTGCTATTGGCCGCCCGAAGATGGCGCCGGGCGTCAGCCGGCAGGTTCGGCGATGCTGATTTCGGTCTTGCTGTCGAGGATGATATGCAGGTCCCGGATCATGCCGGCTGCCTGCAGCAGGGCGTTTCGCACGTCCTCATCGCTGCGCCAGCCGCGTTCGATCGACGGGGCGACGGTGTGGATGTCGACGACACTGTCACGGCCGGGACAGGATGGAATGCCGACTGTTTCGCGCATGTCGCGGATTGTCGTCACTGCCCGTTCGAGCATACGCCGCTTCTGGTAGTCGTCGAGGTGATCGAGCCTGTTGGCGTCGCGGACGAGTTCGGCGATGAAACTGTTGGTCAGGGTCATGGCCTGAGGTTGCCGGGTCGGCCGGCGGGCGTCAATGCAGGGCCGGCAAAGAGAAGTTGAAGGCCAAATTTTGAGGCGCTACTGTGATGCCGGTGCATCAGGACAGCGCACGAGGTGCAGGGCTTTTCGATCGTATCGATGATATATTATTAAAATATATCAGTTGTTTACATTATTTTCTGAAGGTTATTTATGAGAATATGTGACGCTAGGCAATCCCACATAGAAGATCGCGTTGAGAATTTCACGAACCGGCCATTGGCTAGGCCGACACTTCGCTCGTCCACCATGTAGAAGCCAAGGAAAGTTCCGCTTGGCTCAAGAACGCGGTTTTGGCGGTGTCCTGTTGAGCGCCAACTACGACGAATTGGGCAAATCCTCGCCGATTTAGCTCCGATTTTGCGTGCTGTAACAATGCTCCACCAGCATCTTGCCATCGATCTTTGGAAATAACGCAGAAGTCATCAATCAAAGCGGTTGCCCCACCCGGATCGTAAACTGGAGGAGTTGGAAACTCTCTCGCGATGAGAAATCCGACGATCATTGTGTTCTCAACGGCCACAAGAGACACATTCCGCTCGTCAGCGAACAGTTTTTCAAACCATGGCAGAGTCGAGGCGGCTGAGGTCGCGGCTTTTCCCCAAAAGCGAGGCTCGTACTTCTCGTATTCTTTGCGTCTTGCTTCGACAAGCTCCACGCACCGAAGCGCATCGTCTTTCGAGGCATTCCTAATTTGCATATGGCTTAACCTCATGTCGACAGTCATCCGCGACCCGCAGCCAGTAGAGTGAGATGAAACACCTCTGTCAATGTCCGGCCGGTCCGCCTCGCGCCTTCCTCTCAGCCGTTCAGGCTACCTCCATCGTGCGCTGGAAGCGGTCGGTCTGCTAATCAGATGATCACGTCTGGAACGCTTGAATCGATGTTTGTGTTGTGCGGGAAGGTGAACGATGTCGCCCTACCTCGTGCTGCGTTGGGGCTCGACTAAATTCTTCAACATCAGCGGCAGAATTCCACCCGCCTTCAACGTGTCGACCTCAGCGGCCGTCTCGATCGCCGTGACCGCTTTGAACGTGGTAGCCTCACCCCAGTGCCGTTTAATGACAATGTCGATCGGACAACGCGGCGAGATCAAGCCTGCGTTGGCATTTATTTCAATGAGGTCGCCTGACTTCAGAGCGAGCTCATCTGGTCCCAGACCCTCCGGTAGTCTCATTGGCAGAATGCCCATACCGATTAGATTGGAACGATGAATCCTTTCGAAGCTTACAGCCAAGACCGCTCGGGCGCCGAGGAGGGATGCTCCCTTGGCTGCCCAATCTCGCGAAGACCCCATGCCATAACGCTCGTCTGCGACAATCACGACGGACTGCTTGCTCTCCGCATAGCGATTTGCGGCTGACCAGAGCGGGAGAATTTCGCCTGAGGGCGCATGGATCGTTGATCCTAGTGGAATCTCGCTGCCCAGAAGATTTTGAACAGTCCGGTTTGTGTACAACCCCGAACCATCGCTTCCCAGTTGCCCCGCCGCGACGCATGAACATTAAGGTCGGTCGGGACTTATCCTCGCTCGGCGGGTTTCGGGCAGCAGGTGCGCGATGCCGTGGTCCAGCGGCGTGAGCGTCATATCGAACAAGGCGACGCCACGCGAGCGCGGGATGGTCGCATCTTCTATCGGCGCAGCAGCCTTCTTGACACCCTGCGCGAGCGCGAAGTCGCGCGCGTCGGTGCGGAGATGGCCAAGAGCAAAGCGCTGCCGTTTCGTGCCGCTACGGACGGCGATACCGTCAGCGGCACTGTGCAGCTATCGAGCGGCAAGTTCGCCATCGTTGAACAGAGCCACGAGTTCACCCTTGTTCCTTGGCGGCCAGTCATCGACCGCCAACTGGGCCGCGAGGTCGCGGGCTCGTGCAGGGCGGATCGGTATCATGGCAGTTGGGGCGGCAACGGGGGTTGGGATTTAGGCCGGTGACTGAGCTTCTTTGATAAGCCAGTTCGAGAACACCTGTATTGGACCGTCACTCAATCGGATCGGCTCCGGCAAAACGAGGCAGAAGGTCTTGGAGATCGATTGACCATCAGGCCACGGCGCGACCAGGCGACCTTCCGCAAGTTCGCTTTCGATATAGAGGCGCGGCACCAGCGCAACACCAAGTCCCGCCAACGCAGCTTCGATTTGCATGGAGTGAAGATCGTAACGGGCGCCAACCGCTGGATTGGTCAGCACTATCCCGGTCTCCTGCGCATAGCTTTGCCAAGCATCGGGGTTCTGCCGTCGATGAAGGCGAGGCAGTTCATCCAGGGATACTGCTGCCCTGCCTCTGTCGAGAAGCCCCGGATGGCAAACCGGCACCAGCGTCTCATGCAAGAGGCGGTGCGTTCTCATTCCCGTCCACGCAGGATGCTCGAAATGGATCGCGGCATCGAAACCGCTTCCGGCAAGCACAAAAGGCTCCATACGTTCGGCAAGATGCACGGTGATGTTCGGGTGCATTTCCCGAAACCGCGCCAGGCGAGGAATAAGCCAGCGGGTGGCAAAGGTCGGAATGGTGGCAATGTCGAGGCTCGCGCCATCGCTCGGCTGCCCCATCAGATATTGGCTGTCTCGTTCCAGCCGGTCGAGGGATTCACGAACCTGAGCGGCATACCGCTCACCATGCGGCAAGAGCCGGACGCGGTTACCGACCCGTTCGAACAGCGTGACGCCGAGGAAGGCTTCCAACCGGCCTATCTGCCGACTTATCGCCCCTTCGGTCAGGGCCAGTTCGTCGGCCGCGCGAGCGAAGCTCCCATGACGCGCCGACGCTTCGAACGCCATGAGTGCGGAATTGCTGGGAATCTTGCGGCGCATGACGGTCCTGACAGAATGGTTCGGCATTCGATCCGCCGTCACCTTGATATTAGATCACTAAAGCATGATCCGATGTCGATATATAGGTGATGATTGTCGCCCTATCTTGAAAAAATATCAACGACAGACAAGGCCGAAGCTCCGTGCCTTCGGCCAAGGGTGATGAAATGATCTATACGGTAGAATGCAGCTTTGCCGATCCAGGCAGCGAAGCGGAATGGAACGACTTTTACAGCCTGGACAAGCTGCCAGCACTCATTTCGGTGAGCGGCTTCCAATCGTCGCAGCGTTTCAAGGCGCTAAGTGGTGGCAGCCCGGTCTATCTCGCCCTTCATTCGATCGACGGCCTCGACATCCTGACGGGTGAGGAATACCGCCAGAAGGGTGGCGGCAATTTTGCACGCTGGCAGCAGCACATCACCGACTGGCACCGGAACCTCTATGGCGGCATCGACCGCGCGCCGGCCGTTGGTGAGGGCGAATATCTGGCGTTGAGCGCCACGGGCCCCGAGCCTCTGCTCCGGCTGGGCCTCACCCCCTGTGCGATGCAGGCGGTCGCCATGGAAAAGTTCCCGGAAAACCGCTGGCTCGCCAAGGTAGAGCGCGGCACCGTACCTGACATCGAGCATCTACCTGAAGGCGTCCATGTCTATGTGCCGATGACGGCGCAGTTGACCAAGGACGATGAAGCCGCTGTCGGAAAGGTGCGGTAGCACCGATGCCGAATGTCACGATCTATATTCCGGCAGACAGGATGCCGCCGGACGAAGCGCTCGCAGACCTCACGGAGCAATGTACAGAACTTTGCACAGGCGTTCTCCGTGCCACATTGGCCAACGTGCATATTGTCTATGTTGCTGTCCGGCATGGCCGGGGGCACCCTGCTTTCGCAGAAATCCAGTATCGCCTTGAGCAATTTCGGACGCCGCCAGTCATGGCTCGGTTCATGGAGGGGCTGGACGACGCCATAAGATGCAATACGGGCCTCACCGCGCGCATTCGTTGCTTTGGCTATGACGCGTCGAGCGTTCACGCGCGAAACTGAGCTGATACCTGGAGAAAACGATGTCCAGTCTTACATTTCCCACACAACAGGTCGGTGACTTGACGATCACCGCAGTCAGCGATGGCTATCTCCACGCCAGTTTCGATTTCCTCGCGAATATCGACCCGGCGGATGCCTTCCGTATGCAGGAGGATGCAGGGATAAAGGATCACACCTCGATCCATATCAACTGCTACCTTGTGCGAGGAGGCGGTCGCACGGTCCTGATTGACGCAGGAGCAGGCGGTTTCAAGCAGTGGGGCGGCCGATTAACCACCAACCTGCTACTCGCTGGCATCCAGCCTTCGGAGATTGACGTGATCCTGTTGACGCATGCCCATCCCGATCACGTTGCGGGGCTGACGGACGCTTCAGGAACAGCCGTTTTCCCAAACGCCGAGCTTGTCGCCCACCATCGGGAAGTCGCGTTCTGGCAGGATGATGGCAATCTGAGCCGCGCGCCTGAGCGCGCCCGTGGCAACTTCCTCGTGGCGCGTCAGGCGTTCGATGGCTATCGCGACAGACTGCGTACTATTGAGGGCGGCGAGGTGCTGCCCGGCATCACAGCGATGCCGCTGCAGGGGCATACCGCCGGGCACACCGGCTATCGGCTCGATTCAGGAAACAAGAGCCTGCTGGTCTGGGGCGATATCGTTCATTTCCCGCAAATTCAGATTCCGCGCCCAGAGGTGTCGATCGCATTCGACCAGGACGCACAGCTTGCTGCGGCAACACGGTCGAGGCTTCTGGACTGCGTGGCCGCCGAACAACTGCTGATCGCGGGCATGCACCTTGGCGAGCTCGGTTTCGCGCGGATCAAGCGAAAAAAGCTGACCTACGGTGTCGCATATGAGGAATGAGCGAGTGCCGCTGTCGGCGCGAGCTACGTTCGAAACCACAGAGCATCCGCCGCAGCGTGTTGGCCCTTCGCCCTTCGCTGCTGTCGAGGGCTATGATGGAAGCGGCACCCATTCATCCACGTTTACGTGCTTAAACCGCACGCAGCAGAAAATCTCTTACAGGCACCACACGAGGATGGCGGAGCGCAGTCTTGTTTCAGACTAGATAGAGCGTGTTATCCGGCCCCGGCCGCGTCGTCGGTAGTTCCACGAGTTGCCCGGCCGCCAGCGCTTCGGCGCACAGATAGTCCGGCAACACCGTCCATCCCGTTCCGGCCTTGGGCATGCCAATCAGGATACGCAGGTCTGGCGCCGTCACCACGGCCGGCATGTCGGGGACTGGCGCGGTAGGCCGCCGGCGTGGCTTTAGGTCGGCAGACGTTTCGTTTTTTTGACCAGCGCGGCAAGGCGTCTTCAGGGAGCGTGCGACGCGCCAGACGCCACTGATGATGTCGCAGATGATCGCCTGTTTGCCAATTTTCCCTTGATGGAACAACCGGTTCACGCATTCGCACATTCGCGTAGTCACCTGATTGTCGGTCATAAAATATTTCGGCAGCAAAGCCATTTTTTCTTCTGCCGCAGGCTTTGCTTCCCCGGCTTCAGATCATGTCTGAGCCGCAGCAAACCGGACCTTGAATCGTCCGCGCAGGCTTTGCAAAAACCGGGACACTCAGGGGGGAAATGCAGTTGGTATACCAATAGCCTATCCTGCCATCTTCATCTCTGCCATCCCTGAATACCCGGACGAACCCTGATCGTCGTTCATCTTCATGCCCGGAGCCAGTTGCCGGTTGGTCTGGGAGATAAGCCCGAAACGGGCAGGGCGTTCGCCTTGTCGCGCTCC
Source organism: Rhizobium sp. GR12 (assembly GCF_036596185.1). Lineage (NCBI taxonomy): Bacteria > Pseudomonadati > Pseudomonadota > Alphaproteobacteria > Hyphomicrobiales > Rhizobiaceae > Rhizobium > Rhizobium sp. GR12. The sequence goes on from NZ_JASXTH010000004.1 coordinate 290,953, forward strand.
CGTAAAACCGGCGTCGACTAAACGCGATGCCTTGCTATCGCCAGACGGGATCAATGCACCGCTTACGGCAACCGGCTGGCCCAGCAGCGATATCGACGCCCTCGCGCCATGGGACTATAGGGCCTGAACGGCCTCAGCTTGCCGCTTACAAGGCTAGGAACTTGGCCGCGCTCTTCACTGAATGATACAAGCTCTGTCATCGATAGAAGGAAGACCCAGCGCGTGGGAGACGCGCTGGCAGTTTTCAATGGTGTGGCTAGATGGTGCTAACGTTAACTTGGAGACTTCGACCTACCAACTCTACACTGGCAATCCGGCCCCTTGTGAGCCGGTCCGGCTCGTCGGAGGGATTAGTAGTCCCACCAAGTCGGAACCCAGCGGTACTTTTCGCCAACTGCAGCCACGCGACCGACAGATGGGAAAGGCATGTGGGTCGAGATCAGCCATGTCCCGGTATCGGCTAACTCCCGCATAAGACGAAGACGGATCCGGGTTGCCTCCACGGGATCATGTTCGAATCCGTTGTGCCACTCCGGATGATCGAAGGATACCGGGAAGATGGCGTCGCCGCCAAACATCAGACGATCGTTTCCGGAATGCACACGCACCACGCTGTGACCTGGAGTGTGGCCGCCAGTGCGAGTGACGGAGACACCGGGAGCAACTTCGGCCCGATCCTTGAAGGTGCGGATGTTGTCGCCATACACGCTCATAAAATCGAGCGAGGCCTTTCGAGCCAGTGCCGCGAGGGCCGGCGGCATGGCCGTCTGAGAGAAATCGGGCGACTTCCAGAATTCGGTCTCGCTGGCACAGACGTGAACGCGGAGGTCTGGGCGCATCCTATCTTTGACACCCTCTGCAAGCAGACCGCCGACGTGGTCGAAATGCATGTGGGTGAGAACGACATCCGTGACTGACCCCAGATCGACGCCGGCAGCCTCCAGCCTCTGAACAAATTGGCCAGCACGCGGAAAGTCGGGATACTCCTCGCCTATACCACTGTCGATAAGCATTGTCTGGCCGCGGCTACGGACTACGACCGCGTTCAGAGCCCAGTCGAAGGCGTCTTTGGACAGGAACCGCTCGTCGAGCCACTCGCCCCGAACTACCGGATCGGCATTCGTCGCCATCGACTCGGCCGGTGGCGTAAGCACGCCATCGCTAATGATCATTACCTCGATGTCGCCCACTTGCATCGCGTAACGTGATGGAACCAGCTCGTCGCGCCCTGGCTTTGCTTCCTGGCTGACAGGCCGGAACTTGGTTTCAATGTTCGACATAATACGCTCCAGTTTAGATTGACAATGTGACGGCCATGCCGCGTCCTGGATCGTAGAATTCGAGGTTCTAGCGGTCGAGGTATGCCAAAGTTTGGGTCGTTCGCACCGGCGCGGTGTGTATTGTGGATCACGGCTCCCATTCGAGAAGCGCGTCGAGGGGCGCGTATCTCGGGGTATGCGACAGGGAAGAGAAGGGTGATAGACGTCATGAATTCGAGGGAGGATCGCCTCAAAATCGACCAGGCATTCTTCGACCTGCTGGCCGGTTCCTATGCAAGGCTCACTCGTAAAGCTATCGTCTCCGGAGACACGTCACCCACCTAGCTCTATGAAGAAGCGCCTTTCGCCGTCCTTGCACACAACACCGAGGTCGATCCCTGGTTCATATATGCCGATGTAACTGCGCAGCGGTGTTCGGCTATCCTCGGTCGGATTTCATGCGTCTGCCGTCGCGGCTCTCGGCAACGGCGCCCAATAGAGAGGAAAGGCATAGACTGCTGGACGCGGTTTCGAAAAATGGGTTCGTCGACAATTATCGCGGGGTACGAACGACGAAGAACGGTCGTGAATTTTGGAGGGAAGACGGGCTAGTCTGGCAGCCTATCGATGAGCACGGCGCATATTGCGGACAGGCTGCGGTGTTTTCGAAGTGGACCTTCGCAGATCACACGCCAATCAAACCGCCGAACGTTGCGGTGCCCTGCCTACAGCTCTTGGCGAAAGCCTAACCAACCTCATATCTCTTTGCGATTTCGGCAGAGGTCTTCTCCAGTCCGGGATAGATCGTACTGGATGTTCAGTTGGCCAACTGCTCGAGGATTCTTTGCTTGTCTCTGACGGTGACGCGTTGGATGTTGAGACCGCTGTGGCCTGTCTCAGGTAGGATGGCGTATCTGCCAAAGATCAGATAGGTGTCCGACTGCGACATGATGCGCTCATGCGTACTACTGCCGCGAACGAACTGGATCCTCTCCAGGTCGCTAGGCACGATGCGCGCCTCAAAGTAGGGCTTCTCCCGCCGGAAAAAATTCAAAAGCCTTCCGTATTCGGAAAGTCGGTTGAAGTCCTCAAGCGAATGGCTGGTGTCCGAGGGAGGACAGCATGACATTAAGCGGGCGACTGCAGTTCCGCGTTGAGAAGACGGCATGCGGTCATCCCCTCGATCACTTCTCTCCCACGCGCTTTTTGAACGCGGTCGATATCGCGGTCTGCTCGCTCGGTTTCCCCGGCGATTTCCCCGCCATAGCAATTGCCGCCGATTGCGATTCCCACGCCCAAGCCGTGTCTCTTAGTCGTATGCGGCCGACTGTCGATGTCGGCGATGGGCCGAGACTGTTTGAGATTTCTAGCGCGGCCGCACTTCCCTACACTCAGTCACGAGATGGACGACCATTTGCTTGCAACATCAGAAGTACTCCGAGTAGCCCGCACGTATAGTTACCTCCGCGCCGCCAACATTCTAAAACAGTCCGAAATTCGATAGACATTTGGCGCTCGCGCGGGAGAAAACCTTATGGAAGACCAAAGAAGCCGTTTCTTGGCCGGCGTCGTTGTTCCTGACACCGACGTGGTTAGGCTGGCTTGGGAATTTGCTGAGGCAAGGTGCGAATCCTATCTCTTCAATCACGTGGTCCGATCCTGGTTGTTCGCGACCAGCATCGCTTCACTACAAAATATAGCTCATGATCGGGAGGTTCTCGCGCTCGGTACGCTGCTCCACGACGTGACACTAAACATGTCGTTTCGTGGTCCAAGACGCTTCGAGGTCGAGGGGGCAGATATTGCCCGCCAGTTTGCCATTGACGCGGGGCTTGATGCGCGCCGAGTGCAGTTGGTCTGGGATTGTGTGGCGCTGAATTCGACGCCATCTATCGGCCTCTACAAGGAAGCAGAGGTCTCATTGTGCACGGCAGGGATCTGCCTGGACGTAGTGGGCCTAGGGTATGAAAAGATCTACGCAGTCGAGATGAAGGCGATCACTACGGCTTTCCCGAGGCTGGAGATGAAAAAGAAGATGACGAAGTGCTTTTGCCACATGGTGGAAGCAGCGCCGCTAACCTCGCACGACAATTTTTTAAGAGACTTCGGAGCGCGCTATGTAGACGGATATTCGCCTCCGTCTTCCGTCGACTTCGTGATGAACACTCCCTTCGACAGCTAAGATCCAATCGATACTCTACGGTAAGGGCCGCCGACAACTTCACAAGTCGGTCAGACCGCATCTGTATCCGTTCGAGATTCTCTGCCCACCGTCGCAAATGCACCGCCTTTATCGCGGTGGCGTGGATTCCCTATCACTTCGCTGTCAGGTTGAGCTACGATCGCGTGGTAGCTGCTGCCGCTTTGGCGTAACCTCCAACTCACTGCTCCCACAACCATTTAACCGGTTGGGAGCACGACTGGGCGACCACCACCGCAACTGAGGCGACAATTCCGGACCGCAGGCTCTCAAACGAGCGTATAGCTAGCCCGCTTCGGCCGCGGCTGGCCTATTGGCGTGGAATCGAACGGCGAGGAAAGATCCATGACAAACGAGAAACTGACCACGGCCGCAGGCGCGCCGGTGCCTGACAATTTCAACATCGAGACTGCAGGGCGCCGAGGGCCGGCGTTGCTCCAGGACATCTGGCTTATCGAGAAGCTTGCCCATTTCGACCGAGAAGTGATCCCGGAACGGCGAATGCATGCGAAAGGCGCGGGGGCATTCGGAACCTTCAAGGTGACGTCGGACATAACGTCGTACAGCAAGGCTGCGCTGTTTTCGCAAGTGGGCAAGGAGACGCCCATTTTCATTCGCTTCTCTACGGTTGCGGGTGAGAGGGGTGCGGCGGATGCGGAGCGCGACATCCGCGGCTTCGCGATCAAATTCTATACGGAGCAGGGAAACTGGGACCTCGTAGGAAACAACACCCCGGTGTTTTTCTTTCGCGATCCCCTGCGCTTCCCCGATCTCAACCATGCGGTGAAGCGCGATCCCCGGACAGGCATGAGGAGCGCGGAAAACAACTGGGATTTCTGGACGCTGCTGCCGGAGGCGCTGCATCAGGTCACGATCATCATGTCCGACCGGGGGATCCCGAAATCGTTCAGCAACATGCATGGCTTTGGCAGCCACACCTTCAGCATGATCAATAAAGCAAACGAGCGCCACTGGGTTAAGTTCACGCTCAGGAGCCAGCAGGGGATCGACAACCTGTCGGACGTGGAGGCCGCAGAATTGATCGGTCGCGACCGCGAGAGCCATCAGCGGCACTTGTTTGACAGCATCGAGCGAGGCGCCTTCCCTCAGTGGAAGATGTACATCCAAGTGATGACGGAAGCCGGCGCGAAGTCGCATCGGCACAATCCGTTCGATGTGACCAAGGTGTGGCCGCACGCAGAGTTCCCGCTAATCGAGGTGGGCGTGCTCGAGCTCAACAGAAACCCGGAGAACTTTTTCGCGGAAGTCGAGCAGGCTTCTTTCACCCCGGCGAACATAGTTCCAGGGGTTGGATTTTCGCCGGACAAGATGCTCCAAGCACGGCTTTTTTCCTATGGCGACGCAGCGCGCTACCGCCTCGGCGTAAACCACCATCAGATCCCGGTGAACGCACCTCGTTGTCCCTACCACTCCTATCACCGGGATGGCGCAATGCGCATCGATGGAAATTACGGGGCCGCGACCAGCTATGTGCCGAACTCCATGGGAGCATGGAATGAACAGCCCGACTTCAAAGAGCCGCCCTTGGAACTCGAGGGGGTGGCCGGCCGCTATGATCATCGGATTGACGAAGACCACTACGAGCAGCCCGGCAACCTCTACCGTTTGATGTCGGAGGAGCAGAGGGCTGTTCTTGTCGCCAATACTGCCAGAGCGATGACGGGCGTGTCGACGTCGATAAGGTGGCGCCATGTAGAGAATTGTCGACGCGCAGATGCAGACTATGGTCGCCGCCTGGAGGTGGCCCTCGAGGTCACGGCGGCGACGTCCGACTAAGTTGATGGAGATCGAAGGTCGAACGAACTGTGGCAGGTAGGGCGCTCGACGATTCCATCGACAGGCGCGGTGCTGGCGGTTACTTTCGCGGTGCCGCGCCTTTCTTTAACAAACACGGGCAACCCTGAGTATAGCTGCCGAATGCAAATTCTCTTGTAACATCTCTCGACACTTATTGGAGATGCTAGTTATGGAAATGCATCCTTGCACCGAGACCTATGTCCGAGCGGAGCTGGGCCGAAGTTTGGTGTTGGTTTCAGGGGGGCTCGGAGATTCGCCGACGCGTAAAATTTGAAAATGCGGTCTATTCCCAGCTCCAGCCGGGCGAGTGGCCGCTCCAAGTTCAAGAACGAGATGGTCCTAGCCTGACTTCGTCAAGGCTGCCTTCACTTCCTCGAAGTCGGCTTCGGTTTCGACCATTACCAGATACGCTTCGTCTGATACCACCGTGCCAAACTGGAGTAGCGCGTACTTCGCATCGGAGTTTGCCGTCAGGCACATACGTCAAGAACTTCAGCACGACATTCTCCCGTTTATCACCGATCTGTACTGACAGAACATCGATCTGCTCCACGGGCGTACGACGCTCGAATTTAGGAGTCGTTCTCATTTACTCTCTTCGATGCTTAACCTCGTTTGCACGCTCGGCTTTTGTGAGCGAGCCGTCGCGATTTACGAACGAGTAGCGGTGCTGCGGTCAGGATTCTGGCGCTTTACGCTCTCATCCTCGTCCCCCTTAGAGACGTTCCCGTAGACGCAATGCGCTGCTCCAAGCCTGCCCATATCGCGCCAGATGACGACAATTGCGTGGCGGAGCCAGTTCCCCTTCTCGTCATCCTGTCCCGTCATTCAGATCCCTCGACCTCGGCCTTGATTGACGGCACGCTCGGCGGCGCCTGCGTGCCGTCGTTTTCTCAGTTCGCGGCGCCGGTGATCTTGGCATGCAGAAGACCTTGGGCAACAGACGTAACGCGTCGACCCTGGAACCGAGCGACCGCCAGATGGTCTTCGTCAGGCTTGAGGCTGTCGAGTGCCGAGACGTGGGTCGCGCCGTAGGGGGTGCCCGCCTTGAACATGGCCGGATCTGCGTAGCCGAGGGGCACGATGATCAGGCCGAGATGCGCCATTGGCGTGTAGATGGATAGCAGGGTCGACTCGTTTCCACCGTGCTTCGAGGATGTCGAACCAAACACCGATCCGACCTTTCCATTCAACTTGCCCTGGAACCAGATGCCGCCCAGACCATCGATGTATGCCTTGAGCTCCGATGAGATGGAGCCGAACCTGGTAGGCGTGCCGAAGACGATTGCGTCCGCCCATTCAGCGTCCGCCTCGGTGGGCGCCTCGTACTTCTCATTCATGGCGAGCGCGCTTTCGCGCCAACCGGGAACCTGGGATATTACGTCCTCTCCGACAAGCTCCCTCGCGCGCCGTAGGCGCACTTCTGCACCTTGCTGAACCGCGCCTTCGGCGATCGCATTCGCCAAAATATCGGTCGAGCCGTTGCGTGAATAAAACGCGATCAGCACTTTTGGTTTCGTCATCTCATGCCTCCAAGCAAGGGTTAGCGCTGAAGCAAACGCTGCAGCATTTGCGGAAAATGGCCGACGCGCGGGCCCACCAAAAGCAGTCGAATGATGGAACCTGCGTCCAAGAGTTTGGACGCTGGCCATGAACCGTCTGCGCGCAAGGCGGAGTCGCAGGACGCCACCATTAAACGGCACGCTGTCCATAGTTTTGGACGCTTCGTCTCACGCGCAGCGGCTTCTCATGTCGATAGTGCTGGAACTAGCTTTCTGACGCTCGAGCTAAATAGGCCAGCACAGAACGATAAAACGCAAAGGTGGAACATGAACCAGATGGTAATTAGAGGCGTCAGCAGCCAAACCTTCATCGCTGCGAACATCAGGCGCATCGAGGAATTCTACGGAAAGGTTTTGGGGTTGCCCGTGGTGAAGAGATCCGTTCACCACCATGATGCCAGGCTGCCGGTCGTTACCTTTGGCTTCAATCAGTACGCGGGCGAGCACCCGAGAGGCGAATCTATCACTTACATCGAATGGAACCCAATCTTTTACATGATCCCGGAGAAGGGCTTCATCGAGCAGGAACCGACCCGGGATGGCGTAGCAAACCCGCGTGTTGGCGACCCTAAGGGACGCTGGGGTGCAGGAACCAATCATCATCTCGCACTCCATGTCCCGAACCGTGACGGACTGTTGAAATGGAAACGGCGCCTCGCAGACCACGGCGTACACGTCACCGGTCCTTACAATCGCCATTACTTCCACGCCATCTACCTCCGTGATCCCGACGGGGCGATCATCGAGATCGCAACCACCGAGCCCGGCTTTGGGCACGACGAAACGGTACTCGGGTCCGGCTTTCGTCCGCAGCCGAAGGAAAATCTTATCGGCGGACGCGACGAGCTCCAGGTCGCCGCCGAGACCTGGCCTCAACCGGTGCCCGACGTCACCCCGGACTTCGCGCTTCGTGGATTTCACCACATCACTTCAATCTCTAGCGACGCAGAGCGGACCGAGAATTTCTTCGTCGAGAAGGTGGGGTTGCGACTGATCAAGAAGACCGACTATCTCGATGAGCGTGGCGGAACCCACTTCTACTACGCCTGCGACGAGAATCTCTCCCCCGGCTCCGTGCTGACCTTTTTTGGTCTGCCAGGGTACAAACCGGGACGGCTTGGTACTGGTCTCTCCCACCACTTCTCGCTCGAGGTGGAAAACGATGCCGCGCTAATGAACGAACATGCGAGGTTCGGCCGGCTCGGCATCGACACATCCACGATCCAGGATACCATCTACGCGAAGCAGTTCCATTTTCGCGACCCAGACGGTCACATCTGCGCACTATCTACTCCAAATCGCTTCACGATCGACGAGGATATCGGCAACCTCGGCCAGAAGCTCTGCCTACCGGAAACCTTGGAGAAGGACCGGAGGGTGATTGAGCGCAACCTCGCGTACCGGCCGGCGCCGGTTCCCGTGCCTCGGTGATAATGGCCCACGGCCAAACAGAGCTGGAGCAATTTCAAAGATGGAAAAGATAGAATTTCTTCCGCAGGACAACGTCATCTGGGGCCGTGGCATACTCGCGGATGCCTTGGGTCAGCTTCACCAGCACGGCATCAAGAAGCCTATCGTGTTTACAGTCGAGCCGCTCGATTTATTGAGACGGAGCTTCGTGGCCCCCAATCTGTCCGATTGCGTGGGGACCTTCGTGGACTTTCCTCCTCATGTCCCCGATTCCGCAGTAATGCGTGCTCTCGAAGCATGCGAAGCGAGCGATGCGAAGTCGATTGTGGCAGTCGGCGGCGGCTCGGTTCTCGATGCCGCCAAGGCCGTCTCGCATTTCCACCAAGTCAGACACGGGACTTATCTTCCGATAGTGGCGTTGCCGACGACGTTGTCGGGTTCCGAATTCTCACACTACTTCGGCGTCACGGAGACAACCCGCGAGATAAAGTTCAAGCGGAGCTATGCGGTCAAGCAGGTGGTGCCGAAACTTGTCATAGTCGACCCCGAGTTGGTCAGAGGAACGCCGAGGGCACTTCTGCTGTCATCGGCAATAAAGGGCATCGACCATGCCGTCGAAGGGATGCGGCTCGTCGGGCCAGACCATCCACATGCGATCTTGGCAGCCAGCGGCGTGCGCCGGTTCCTCGGAGTACTGAGCAGGTGGCCGGTGAACGTGGAAACCGAGGTGGCTATCCAGCGACGCGAAGTCGATCTCGATGCGCTCCTCCAGCTCCAGCTTGCAGCGTGGCAATGCTACTTCTTCCCCGCCTCGGTGGTCTACGGCTTGAGTCACCGCATAGGCCACATATTGGGTGGGACCTACAGCGTTCCGCACAGTGTGACGTCCTGCATTACCCTTGCGCCGGTGATCCGTGCGTGCTCGTCGTTTTATGGTGAGAAGCTGCGAATCTTCAATGAGGCGGAATCCGGTTTCAATGCGGCTTCGAGGCTCTCGGCGGAGATCGAAGGCGTCGTGTCGCGGCTTGGCCTTCCGACCCGGCTACGTGATCTGAAATTCGATCGCGACAGACTGCCGGCGGTAGCGAGGCTACTGGTCGAAAATTACCCACGGGAGGTCGCGGATCTCGGCGAGGACGCCGCGCAGAAGCTTACAGACTTGCTGGAAGGGCTTTGGTAGATGCCCAAACCGATCCGCGCAGAACGTGACAGACCGTCTATAGGGGGGCTGTTAGCCGAGCTCAACAGGGGCGCCATATCCCCGGCCGGCGTCGTCGACGACGCGATACGCGAAGCACGGCACTGCCAGGCGGCAGTCAACGCCTTCGCAGAGATCGATGAAATCGGTGCGCGCGACGCGGCGTCCGAGGCCGAGCACCGTTATAGAGAAGGTCGGACCCGGACGCTGGAAGGTGTCGTCATTGCCGTCAAGGACATGATCGACACCCGCGGCGTTCCGACAAGATATGGCTCTATGGCCTATGTGGATCATGTGCCAGGAAAAGATGCCGAGGTTGTCCGAACGCTCAAGGATAGCGGTGCGATCATCGTCGGAAAGACGACAACCCACGAGTTCGCATGGGGCGTCACGACATCGAGCCCGGATTTCGGCGACACGCTTAACCCCCACGACCATAGCCGGATACCAGGCGGATCAAGTGGCGGGATGGCGGCGGCTGTGGCGTACGGCGCCGTTCGCGCGGGATTGGGCACCGATACCGGCGGTTCGGTTAGAATACCTGCCGCTCTATGTGGCGTAGTCGGGTTCAAGCCAACCTACGGACGTCTGCCGCTGGGCGGCGTCTTCCCTCTGGCTAGCTCGCTCGACCACGTCGGTGTCCTAGGCCAAACCGTCGATGACGTAGCGCGCGTCTGCAAGCCGATGGGGATCGACAGCAATACCGTCCTTTCCCCACCCAGGAAGCGGATCGGAGTCTTTCGACAGATCGGGAGGGTGCCACTCTCTTCCGACGTGGCTGAGTCGTTCGACACTGCGTGCGCATGCTTGCGACTTCAATATGACCTCGTTGAATTGGACGGTGATAACCTATTTTCGCAGTGCTTCGCGGCATTTGCGGGGATAGTGCTTTCGGAAGGTGGCGTAGCCCACTTTGCCCGACATGACATCTCGTTCATTGCTGCGAACTACGGGCGAGAGACGGCGTCGCGTCTCAAGCTCTCGGCGGCGGTAGAGCTCGCCCAATATGCGAATTGGCAGCAGACCCGGCGTCGGTTCATGGAAGACATTGATCGGATGATCTCCAACTTTGACCTGTTGATTACGCCCACGTGCCCCTGCGTCGCTCCTCGAATCGGCGCGGAGGAAGTCGCCATCGGACCGTGGTCCGGGTCGATACGGGAGGCATTGATGACTTACACGGTGCCATTCAACCTCGCAGGGCTTCCCGCCATATCGCTCCCAATTCCAGGTTCATGGAACGAGGGCCTACCTGTTGGTCTGCAGGCCATAGCGAAGCGTGGCAGTGATGAGGATCTGCTGGTGGCTGCGATGGAGATTGAACGTCTTGTGGCGTTTGGGCCGCAAGCGTTGCTGGGCAGCTTATAAGATAAAAAAATCACAATGGAGGAAAGGGCATGTCAGTACAGGGAATCCTCAAGGAGAAAGGATGTGGGGTCGTTACCGCTCCGCCGAAGGCAACGGTGGCGGAGGTATGCCGGCTCCTCCACAACAACCACATTGGAGCTGTCGTTGTGGTCGATGAGCAGAACTCCATCAAAGGAATTTTCACGGAACGAGACGTCGTTTCTGTAATCGCAAGGAGCGGGGCGCGGGCGTTGGCCGAGGATCTCCAGCAGGTAATGTGGAAAAACGTCCACTGCTGCACAAAGGAAACGGGCATCAACGGCTTGATGGAGGCGATGAACCGGCACAAAGCTCGCCACCTTCCTGTCCAAGTGAATGGCCGGCTCGCTGGCATAATCTCGATCGGAGACGTGGTACGGCATCATATCCGAGCGATTGAATATGAGGCCGAGTACATCCGTTCGTACATCGCAGGTTGACGAAGGCAGGGCAACAAACATTGTTATTATTGTCAAACTGCTCGCAGGACGTCTAAGGTCGGACTCGTTCATCAAAAACGGTGAGGGGCCAGCCGATGCTTAAACTCTATGATAGCCGCTTCTCAGGCAATTCGTGGAAGATAAGGATCTTGTTGAACCAATTGCAGAAGCCGTTCAAACGACACACGCTTGACTTGGAGTCAGGAGAGACCAAGACCGACGAATTCTACAAGCTCAACCGCTTCAGTCGAATTCCTGTGCTTCAGCTCGAGGACGGCCGCACCATCGTCGAGTCCGCGGCAATCCTTCTACACCTCGCGGAGGGGTCGCCTCTCTTAACGGACGACTCCTATATGCGGTCCCAAGTCATTGGCTGGTTGTTTTTCGAACAAGGCGATCTGCAGCGATCGATACCGTTGGCTAGAATGTACCATATCCGTGGGATCGCCGACAAGATGTCCCAACAAATCGAGAGGCTGCACGCGGACGGGTATCTGGGGCTAGAAAAGCTAGACCGCTGGCTAGCCACGAATGATTGGCTGGTTGGAGAGGGGTATACACTGGCGGATCTTGCCCTTTTCCCCTATGTCTCATTGGCGCACGAGGGAAAGTTCGACATGGAACGGTTTCCCCATATCAGTGCTTGGCTCGATCGCGTGAGATCGCAACCTGGCTTGTTGGGAATTTTCGATGTGAGTAGCTACCAATTCGTTTAATATCCTGCGCACACTTTTCCCCCTAGCGTGACGATCCAATATCAAGGTTGAGTTTCATCGTGGACGGCTGCGGGCTGCGCCTCGCGGCAAAGCGACCTAGCCTGTGGATGATCTTGTCGCCTGGATCAGGACCAAGAACGCCGCGGCGGCGGAGCATGGCGGCGCCCTCGTGCTTTCCGGGATATACGACGACGAAATGGAGAGCGAGATCAAAACGCCTCTCGGAGTGGCGGCGGCACGAGCGAAAAACTGCCGGTCGTAATGCTATCGGGCCTGCTTGTGGGATTCTGCCCTGTGGCACGCGCAGGCGGATGCGCTCGCCAGCTTTGCGAAGCCCATCATCGCCGACGGTGTCGGCAATAGCGACCTCATCACCCCACCGAGGAAGTCATGTTCATCCGTGACGGGAAATCCCGATCACATTTTCACGTGCTCTGGAACTGTGAGCATCTTCCATCGATGGAACGGCTAGGCGAAATCTCGAACCTTCGTGGATGGGTTTTCACCGAAGCCAAGTCCGTTGAACTCACATGAGGAGCAGCCGAGCCGGTATCGTTCGCGTCTCTCGGACCATGCGTACAAATGGACGAACTTCTAAAAACGGGGAGACGGAATAGTCTTCTTGCAGCTCAAAAAACAACGAAAGGGGAGCTGTCATGCATGCTAACGCGAAATGGGAAGAAAGTGCCGTCGCCAGGTCGACGATCGTCGATCGGGTAATGATGGAGAGGCGGGCCAAGAGGGGGTTTTTAAAAGATCCGATCTCTCACGAAACGGTGCGCAACATACTGAGCGCTGCGCGCTACGCGCCCAGCTCAAGCAATACTCAACCTTGGAAGTGCCATGTGCTCACGGGGGATGCCCGTGACCGCATCACCACCAGGGCGGTCGATATTTTTCGCGCGGGGCCTGAGAAGCTCGCCCCGGAATATCCCTTCTTTCCACAACCTTTGCATGACCCGTTCATCGGTCGCTTTAATCTCTTTCGCGGACAGCTTGGCGATGCGGTCGGCGTCCCTAGGAGCGATAAGTACGGAAGGCTGAAGGACGTCGAACGGCAATTCCGCTTCTTCGAAGCGCCCGTCGGTATGATTTTCACGATGGATCGCAAACTCGAATGGGCGAGCTTCATTTGCTACGGCTGCTTTCTGCAGAGCCTGATGCTAGCCGCGAAGGCTCGCGGGTTGGATACGTGCGCGCAACAGATCTGGTCACTGCAGCACAACATGTTACGAGATGAACTGGGCTTTGCAGACAGCGACATGGTGATCGCCGGCCTTTCTCTGGGCTACGCCGACAACAGCTTGGCCGAAAACAACATGACCAATCACAAGCTCGAAATTAATGAGTTCGTGAAGTTCGTCAGTTGAACTCTGCGATCTTGACTGATCTTGTCACGGACGTCGATACTGAACGCCATCGCGATCGCGATGGCTTTCATGCGTTTCCGCTCTCGCGACTCAGGTAGGTAGGTGTCGATGCTCGAACTCAAGGACGTTTACTTCTTCGTTCAGGTCGTCGACCGAGGTGGTTTCACGTCGGCCGGCGAGAGCTTGAGGGTTCCGAAGTCGACACTGAGCCACCGAGTGCGCGAGTTGGAGAGCGCGCTTGGCGTCCGGCTCATAAATCGGACGTCACGACAGTTCGGCATGACGGATGTCGGCGCCGAGTTCTACCAATACGCATTGCAGATGTTGCATAGCGCCGACCTAGCGGAAGAGTCCGTCCGGCAACGGCTTAACGAGCCCAGCGGAACGATCAGGATAACGACGGCGGTCGAGATTGCTCAATTTGCGCTTCGAGACCTTATTCCTACGTTCCTTAACAAATATCCGAAAGTGAAAATTGTCGAGATAGCCACCGACAGACTGGTCGATATGGTCGCCGAGGGTTTCGATCTCGCATTGCGCGGCCATGTCGCGTTATTGCAGAACTCAACGCTGGTCCAACGAAGCATAGCGAGCGTGCCATGGTATCTTTTCGCCAGCCCAGAATACCTTTGGGTAGCGGGCGATATAATCGACCCGCTGAGCTTGAGCGAACATTCGACATTGGCGATGGACCGCCACGGCGCAGAAATGTGGAGGTTGAAGGGGCCGGGCGGGCAAGAGGCCAACGTCCCGATCGATCCGAGATTTCTCAGTAACAACATGATCGCGCTGAAGGAGGCGGCTTGTGCCAATCTCGGCGTGGCCGCGCTACCTGGCTACATGTGTCGTGAAGAGATTGCGGCGGGACGGCTGCTGCAGATTTTGCCCGGCTGGATGGCTGCGGACGCGCGGATGAGCGCATTGATACCCCACCGAAATGGGTTGCTCCCTGCGGTACGGTCGCTCGTGGACTTTTTAGCCGCCGAGGTTCCCAAGGTAACTGCCTTCACGCCGCGGACCGATTAGGCGCACCAAGGTCCATCGTTCAACCCCAACATGGGTTTGCGTGTCAGCGGATCTGGAAGCCGGGTAATCTGTGACGCGAGCGCTCCTCTTGAAATGGAATGTGCTGCGCTTTTTGAGAGGAACCCTTCTGGTGATACTACGAAGTCAAGTCGAACACGCTGTCCTATGGTGTTTTGCCGATGATCGGCTTGAAGGGGGCCGAAAGTCTTTCGATGAAGTCGATGGCCACGCTGTATGACTTGCCGAAGGAGTATCTCTCAAAAACGTTTCAAGCATTGTCGCGCGCAGGCATCATCGCGGGATCTCACGGCATTTTCGGCGGTTATCGGTTGTGCCGCACCCCGGACGCGGTCGAAAGTCAGTGACGAGACGTGCTGCGTACGCACAGCGTGAATAAGCTGGCGTTCGAAATTGGCTTGTCACAAGAGAAAATCGGAGAGATGCGCGATCACAGCTTGCGCGGCGCGCGACGAATGAAAAGCATCCTCAATGAGATGGCTGGCATGGTCGCCTTTGTCAGGATAGTAGAGATTGGCTCCTTCAGCGCTGCCGCCAAGAACCTTGGGGTTGACGCCCTCGGCTACGTCCAAAAGCGTCTCGCGGTTGGAACTGCTGCTGGGCGCAAAACCGTTTCGCCGATCAACGCGTACACTGAGCCTTACGCACGAAGGGGATGCCTTCTACGGGGTGTTGATTTGTGGGCCAAGGCCCTCCGTCGCCGCTTTGATCACTGGACTGTTGAAGGCACGCGCGCATCCGGACCGCGTTCACTACGAGTTCTTCGGTCCGGCAGACGACCTCATCGCGGCGGCGTGACAAGCGATTGCGCCCGTGCCGCCGACTGGTGGCCGGGCGTAAGCATAGGAGCGTGCGTTGTGTCACCCCAACGCTCGTATAGCTATGCGGAGGGGACCGGGCGACAGACGATAACGGCGGCCTCGGCAGAGATAACTTCTGCCGGATTGGCCGCCAACCAATTCCAACCTGGAAGATCACTATGACACAGCGGCTTAACTACGCGCAGCTTTCTCCGGACCTCTTCAAGGGCCTGATGGCACTCAGCAACGAAGTGAAGAATGGTGCGATCGAGCAGTCAATTTTGGATCTTGTCGACATTCGCGCGTCCCAGATCAATGGATGCACGTTCTGCCTCGACATGCATTCGAAGGAGGCTAAGATACACGGAGAGCGCGAACTCCGACTCTATCACCTCGCCGCATGGCGCGAATCTACGCTGTTCAGTCCCCGTGAACGGGCTGCCCTGGCGTGGACCGAGGCACTGACGAAGCTCCCGGAGGCCGGCGTCTCGGACGAACTCTACGAGCGCGTGCGCGGGCAGCTTTCCGAAAAGGAAATTTCTGATCTGACCTTCCAGATCATGGCGATCAACATGTGGAACCGCGCAAGCGTTGCCGCGAAGGCAGTGCCTGGCTCAGCGGATAAGGCGTTCGGCCTCGACAAGGCCGGCCTCGAGTAAGACGTGCCGGCTGCGGGCGGTTAATGAGGAGTTGGCCGCCCGGTTCCGTCGTCCAATGTTTTGAACGCAGAGTCGAAGAACACCCGCCTGTCCGAGTACCGCGATTGCTCCTACCCTACGTGCCTGACCGGATCAGAAGACCGGCGTCAATAATGAGGATGGAACGATGAGTGAGATCGTGATGAAGCAGCAGGCGGCCGATGGCGGCACCCCTTACAGCAGATATGTCCAGACAGAGATCCTCCATACGCTCCAGGATCTCGTAAGCGATAGTCCTGCCGAGCCCGCGTTTCTGGCAAACGTCCAGATAAGCGAAATATATTGGGCGTTGATCACCCGCGAACTTCTCACGGCACAGGCCGAACTGCGTGGCGACAATGTTCCCTCGACCAATCGCGTGCTTCGCCGGATCGTCAGCCACATGGAAGCCTTCAACGCCAACTGGCGGTCGCTTTCCTGGCTGACGCCAGCCGAGTTGATGCCGATCCTCAAGGGGCTCGCCGCGAAGCACGGCAAGGATACGGCTCTCCAGGGCTGGACCTTTCGGGAAATGGTGTTTCTTCTGGGGGTCAAGGACAGGCCATCGCTCGAACATTTCGAGCCGCAACCACATCGCCACAAGCAGCTCAGCGAGCGCCTCAACTCACCTAGCCTCTATGATGAGATTCTCGCCGCATTGGCCCGCGACGGAAAACCAGTCCCTTCCGAGTATTTGGCCCCGAACTACGCCGCGGCCTATTTGCCTAGCAAGGACATCGAGGAAATTTGGGCTTGCATCTATCGGAAGGACGATCCGGCGGACCCTTGGAGAACTCTCGCTGAGCTGTTAGCCGACATCGCCGTCGAGTTCACGAACTGGAAATACCTCCATCTCATGGCCACCAGGCGAACGTTCGGTTCCCGACCTGCGTATCACGGGGTCGATGCTATTCAGTGGCTCTTGCCCACGATGGACGAGATTCCCTTCCCGGAAGTCTGGACCGCACGCGGGATGGTTTCCTGATTGAGGGCGGCCGCCCCCGACCGAAATACTAGCCGGTCACGATCGATGTCGCCGCGAAGGAGGGGTTCCGCACATGAGCCTGTCCGCCAATGAAACCCGGAGAATACGAGAATGGATAGATCCAAATTGGAAGCAATGGTCCAACTGGCCCAGAAGGGCATTGTGGAGAAATCTCGCGTTGGAACAATGCGAAATCCGAGCGGGGACCACAAGGGCAGGTTCGTCCTTTTTCATGCTGCGATGTCGTTCTGCTCACAGAAGGTGCGGGCGACTTTGGTTCAGCGTGGGGCAGCATTCGAGTCTAACGAAATGCTCATTCTCGGTCACAGGCAGCCAGATGGGGTACTGGTTCCCGCCGAGAACTACGCGCCTGAGTATGTGCGCCTCAGGCTGGAGGGGAGGGAGGCCATGAGGGCACGGTTGGTCGAAGCATACTCCGGTATTTCTTCCGTTTCCAACGCCGGGCTGGACCCGTGCGCGGTTCCCACGCTAGTGGACCTCGATACGGGCGAGGTCGTCGTCGACTCGTTGCGCATTTCCGTCCACATAGACGCCGTTCTGCCGGGAACGAACCGGCTCGTTCCAACGGATCTCGTTCAGTTGGAGAACGTGCAGAGACAGCTCAACGCAGTCGATCTAACTCCGCATCCTGGCCTCCTCTATGGTTTTCATCCGGAAGACGACAGGCGCCCTCAGCCAATCAAGCAGGCGATGTCTTCGGTCTACGAGGAGAAGATCGAAGCATTGACCGCGTTAATCAAAGCCAACGAAGCAGACGCCTACCTCGTTGCTGCGTATCAGGCGAAGATCGCGAAGGAAGCTGGCGGCAGAGAAGTCCGCCGCGATCCCGGCTTCCAGAAAGATCTCCGCGGTTTCACCCGGAACATTCTTCTCAAGCTCGATGATGACTTGCGGCAAAAAGAATTCACTTGGCTTTGCGCAGCCCACTTGACGCTGGCAGACCTCTTCTGGGCGGTCAGTCTGGTTCGTTTGAAGTATCTGGGATTGGCAAGGCTATGGAGCGACTTGCCGCAGATCGATGTATACCTTGAACATCTCCTCAAGCTGCCTTCGATTCAGTCCGAGGTCCTCGCCTCTACCATATCATCCATGCCCCCCTCCGACTACCTGGCCACCTGAAGTCTCGACCAACCTGAGCGTCGGGATCGATCACCAACGAATGAGATCGTTGAACTCTGGATGTTGAGTGGCATACCGAGCCATGAACTCGCACCTAGGCCGAATTTTCTCATTGGTTGCCCGAAGGCTGGCGAAAATCGCGTCCGCCAGCCGGGTGGCATAGCCTTGGCCGGCGTACTCGAAGGGCACCTCGGTGTGGACCAGAACAATAACGCCGTCTTCCTCGCGGTAGTAGGCTGCCGCGACCGCCTCTTCATTGATTGGCAGCTCGAAGCGGCTCAGAGTTAGGTTCTTCGTGATATCGTATAGCATTGGGATCATTCCTTCTTGTGCGCCGTAAGGTCGGCGGGCTCCCCCCGACCGTCAACGCAAACCATCGTTTGGCTGGTCGTCCCGATGTATTGCCTACAGACTTCCATTCGATAATGCCGCGAAGTCGGGCAAGGCTCAATGGAAGGAATATCCTAGGACCTTGGGCAATGTTCTCAAAGTCACGTCGCGGCAGATAATTCGCGAATAGAAATGTCTGGATCATATTACGGCGCTTGTGTCGTCTGCTCCGATTAACGTTTGCGACGTCAGCGCCCAAACGTTCGTTTGGATTGTCGGGGAGCTTGAAGTGGTTAGGGATAATCGGGCGCCTGTTCTGCCACTGCAAATCCGAGCAACCGGATACTGGAATAGAGCGCCATCGATATCAGCGCGGCGGTGTACTGAGTTGGTGCTTAAGAGACCAACGAAAGGCACAGAGGCAACATGGAACAACAGCATCACGTGCAATTCAAAATCGGCACCCTGAATATCAGATCACTTGTCGGTCTCTCCGGCGTGTTCATCGGTGCCATTACGGCCGGGTTAAACAGCAGGTCAGGCTCTCTCGGCCTCGCAGATATGCGTGGTGGATTGGGTTTCGGCCTCGACGAATTTTCTTGGGTCAACACAAGCTACGCGGCGGGCGAGTTGGCCGTCATGCCGTTCGCATCTTGGTTTGCCGTCACCTTCACAATGCGGCGCTACCACCTTGTTATGATTTCAATGGCTTCCGTCCTCGCCATCCTGACCCCGCTGACTACCAACATAAACACGCTATGTCTTATGAGATTTCTTCATGGCGTTGCTGCGGGCGGGCTTATTCCGTTGCTCATGTCTGCAGCGCTAAGGATCCTCCCTTTGAACCTGCGCTTGCATGGCCTTGCTCTTTACGCGATGACTGCAACATTTGTACCGAACATCTCGGTTTGGCTTGTAGGGATCTGGACGGACGTTCTTGTAGATTGGCGGTGGATTTACTGGCAATTCCTGATCTTCGCGCCGTTCTCGGTCATGATGGTATGGTGGGGGTTCCCAAGGGAACATATCCAGTGGTCGAGGTTCTCAGGAATAAATCTCAAGGGATTGGCGACAGGCGCGCCGGGGTTGATCGCAGTCGCCATCGCGATAGACCAGGGCAACCGGCTGGACTGGTTCAATTCGCCGGTGATCTGCTGGGCGCTGACGTTCGGGATTGTCTCGACGCTGCTTTATGCATTGACGGAATGGCACCACCCGACGCCGTTTGTAAAGCTCCAGCTCTTAGGGCGTCGTAACCTTGGAATCCTGTTCTCCGCCTTCGTTTTCTTGTTGATCGTGTTCGCCTCGGGGGCAGTTGTTCCGACCAATTTTCTGTCTCTTGTGTGGGGCTATCGTTCTGCGGACAATGCGCCAATTGCACTCCTGATAGGCCTTCCCCAGGTCCTTCTCGGGTCTCTCGTCGCGGCACTGATCTATCAAAAATGGGTGGATGCCCGGTTCGTTCTGGCAACGGGCCTATGCTTCATAGCGGTTGCGTGTTTCTGGGGCGCGCAACTAGATAGCAGCTGGATATGGCGGGAGTTCCTGACGCTTCAATTGGTGCAGGCAATCGGGCAACCGCTGGCGGTTGTCCCCCTGTTGTTTCTAACGACAAGTGTCGTCCATCCAAGTGAGGGGCCCTATATTTCTGGTTGCGTTAATACGTTGCGTGCCCTCGGCTCACTTATGGGAGGGGCGGCGGTCGGTCGGCTGCTCGAACTCAGGGAGCGGTTTCACTCAGAGATCCTGGTGGATCGTCTTGGGGCAGTCGATGCCGTGGTTCCTCAAAACTACACCCCATCCGAACTCGTGGCGCTAATTGCACCGCAGGTCGCGACGCTGGCAACCGCAGACATTTACCGCGTTCTCGGATGCCTCGCCCTCATCCTGGTCCCGGTCGTATTGCTGGCTCAATACATCCCCCCTCCCACGTATGCTGAAGAAAATCACAACAAACCTTAACTGGACACGTCTTATGAAAAATTACACCTCTTACGGGGTCGGCGGCACCGCCGCCATTGTTCTTGCCTTTGCCTACGCTCATTTCAACAAACCTGAATCAGAGGCTGACAGGCAATGGACAAATGATGCATATGTGCAGGCGGACTATACTAATGTGTCTTCGCGAGTATCAGGGGTTATATCCGATGTGCTCGTTGAAGACGATCAGTGGGTGAAGGAGGGCGACGTTCTCGCCATTCTTGATCAGAGGGATTATAAAGTTGAAGCCGATCAGGCCGAGGCGGTGGTTGGTGTGGCTGAGGCGGCGGTGAACTCTACGCAAGCTCAAATTTTACGCCAAAGTGCGCTAATCGCGCAGGCACGTGCTACGGTTGACGCCGATAGAGCTGCACTCGCGCTCGCCAGCTCGGTAGCAGTTCGACAGCGACAACTCGCGAAAAATGGATCGTCTACGATTCAGGCACTCGAACAGGCAGAGTCATCGCTTTCGGCGGCAACGGCTGTAGAAGCAAGTCATGTCGCTGCTTTCGATGCTGCCACCAGTCAGTTGTCAATTCTACATAGTGACTTGAAGGGTGCAGAGGCAGCATTGAGTAAGGCGAATGCTGCGCGAGACGAGGCAGAGCTGAAATTGTCATACACCACAATCAAGGCCCCGATCTCAGGCATGATTGGCCAAAAGGCGTTACGGAAGGGTGCGTTCGTTGCGACGGGCACCACGCTCGTTTCCGTCGTCCCCCTCGATGAGATCTATATTCGTGCCAATTATCGGGAAACGCAGCTTGCAAATGTCAAGTCGGGACAACGCGTCACGATTGAAGTCGACGCCGTTCCAGGAGTGAAGCTGAATGGGGCCGTTAAAAGCATCGGTGCTGCGAGCGGGCTAAGTTTCGCACCGATAGCACCACTCAACGCCACAGGGAATTTTACGAAGATCGTCCAACGGCTGCCAGTGCGGATCAAGCTGGAGCCGGGCCAACCCTTCCTAGAGCGTTTGCGGGTGGGTATGTCCGTTGCGCCGGAAATCATCACTGATTAAGTCAACAGGATGGGTTAGCCTCCAAATTGACAACGCTGTTCTATGCCTTCCCCGGCTACGTGAAGTGGTTAGCGATAGCAGCTGTGATTGGCGCGCGCAGTCTGGGGAGATTTGACCGGCAGGAGATCTTCGATTTGGGCGATGTTGTCGCGCTGCGGCAACTCATTGATCACGAGCTAAGCCAAGTATGCGGCTCCGCGCCCCTAGGTGCGGCATGTCAGTATCAAACTATAGATCCTGACGCCAGCCTTTTCTCAATCAGCGGTATTCTCAGCAGGCTCGATGGACTTCACGGTGGTGCTGAAGAAGGCGGAAATCGCCATATCCAGGGATGGCAAGGGTGCGTGGCGGGACAACGTCTTCGTCGAACGGCTCTGGCGGTCGATCAAATACGGGGCTGTCTACCTACACGCCTACAAGACCGTGTTCGAGGCTCGCGTCAGCATTGGTCGATATCTGACCTTTTACAATAGCCGACGCCCACATTCATCCCTTGACCGGCATACGCCGGATCAGGCCTACTTCAACGCGCCGGCACCAATGATGGTGGCGGCATAATCGAGGCGGGAATCCACTTAGCAAAACGCCCGAAACTGGTCAGACAAACCGAGCCACCTCTTTTCCGACATCCCGCTGCTGTCGATAAAGGGTGTGAGGCAGATAATATCGAGCCCTCTCCTGAGCGCGATAAAGACCAATTAACTGTTTTTTCGCTGCGACGCATTACTGCTTTTTACGTTTTCGTGCAGACGGTGTCTGCGAACACGTCTTTGCTGCGCTCTCTAGTAAAAAGCAGAAATCTTCGTGGTCAAAGCGATCGGCCTTGTTCATCAGTGATATAAGCGGGTCGTCAATCAAATCCCGTAATGAAAGTTCAATTAGGAATATTCGGCGCCTTCCACGTGTGATCGGTTTCCTCGGAGCTTCTTGGTTCTTCATCGATTGTCGGTGCCTTTTGATTTTTACCTACCTGAGGCCCCTTTTGGTCTGGTGGGGCGTCAGCGGCTCTTGAATTTCGGTCAGGCAACTGTCGCACTGGGGCAAGGGGAAGTGGAATTGCCGGGCTACAGGCGCGCCTATTGTCGGGCACGACTGTTATGGATGTGTTAGGCTAACCTGGTAGACATTTGCACCCTGCGTTACA
Organism: Rhizobium sp. GR12; assembly: GCF_036596185.1. NCBI lineage: Bacteria > Pseudomonadati > Pseudomonadota > Alphaproteobacteria > Hyphomicrobiales > Rhizobiaceae > Rhizobium > Rhizobium sp. GR12. The sequence continues at coordinate 313,433 of NZ_JASXTH010000004.1, forward strand.
TAAGGGTTAAATCATGGGGTGCACTCTTGTCTGGCAGCAGGCGTTTTGATCTTCTTTGTCCAGGCTATCGCGACTGGTCGTCACCATCGAATGGTGGCTTGAAGACAGTCACCCTAATCTGTGTTGAAACAGATACCATTTAAGCGGCTCGTCAACCCGAATACCGCTTCCTAGTCGTTCTTTCACACCGCTTGCTAGAAGCCCACAAACGTCGTCGAAGTGCGTGTGAGTGAGTACAATGTCGGTCACAGAGTGGAAATCAACGCCTGCGGCCTCAAGGCGGGACACAAACTGGCCGGCGCGAGAAAAATCCGGGTACTCTTCTCCCAGGCCACTGTCCACGAGGATCGTCTGATTGCCGCTTCGAACCACCACGGCGTTTAGCGCCCAATCAAACGCCTTGTGATCCAAGAAGCATTCGTCAAGCCATGCATTGCGTGTTACCGGATCGGCATTTGTTGCTATTGACTCGGCGGGCGGCGTCAAAATTCCATCGCTTATGATGATGGCCTCAATGCCAGCAACCTTCACTACATAGCGAGAGAGGACAATATCATGGACGGCACTAGGGGGGTCGGTCAGATTTAGATTCACTGTTCGCTCCATTTATGTTCGGATAGGTGGCTTTTCCAGGTGAGGAGGGGTGCCGCTTTACACGGGTTTCTGTTGCCCGGGGGCCAACTGTTATTTGTAGCCCTTGCGTGGCGGGGATCGAGCTAAACATGAGTATGGGTAGGAGAGCGGCAGACTCGCCTTGGGTGAGACGGGAGAAAAGTCATTACGATCAAAGCCATACTGACCATCGTAACGGGCAGATTATGGGTCCCGACTTTTTTCGCGATCTGGCAGCGTCGCGTATATAGCTTCTGCGATCGATGCCGTCGCCCATGGAATCGTCGGTTGGAGGTCAGCCATGCCTTCACAAGCCAACGGAGGCTTCGGCAGAACCAGGTGGGCCCTAATAGGTTGCTCCCCATGAGCCCATGGAGAGCAGCCGCAATGATGTGGGCAGACCACGACGCGGCCCGGTTGGGCTCATTTGCTAAAGCAGGGCCTCTGCTTCCATTGCAGCCTTCACCGACGGCCTCCTCGTCAGCATTTCGCGAAACTCCATGAGGTGCGCAGGGACAGCAAGCGAATAACGCTCCCCCCATAACAACATCACAAACAGATAAAAATCGGCAACCGTTGGCTTATCTCCAAACAGGAATTGACCCTTGAAGCTATTGGAGAGAAACGCGAATTTCGGAGAAAGACTCGCCTTCGCACGGGTTCTTTCTTCGATACTCCGGTGAGACCAAAGAGATTCGAAACCTTGATGCAGTTCTGTTGAAATGAAGGCCAGAGCTTCAAGAAGTCGAGTCCTCCCGAGTTCACCCGTCAGGCCCAGGTTTGGGTATCTTGAGGCGATCCAATCTAGGATAGCAACGTTCTCGCTGAGTTTATCGCCGCTGTTCAATACAAGTGCAGGTACGTAACCCTTAGGGTTAATCTGTCTGTAGTCGTTGCCTGACGCTGTGATTTTAGTTGCGAGATCCACCTGCTCGATTTCGAAATCGGCACCAGCTTCTCTGAGTGCTATATGATCCGACAGACTGCAGGCGCCAGGGTAATAGTAGAGCTTCATAGAACTTTCCTGTTCGATTTTGTGGCCTGGATGTTTTATGTACGCCCAGGTGGCGGTTGGATATTGGGGATTAAGTCGGCGGCCGACCGGCACGCTAAGCGGCTGGGCAGCTTGCTCGCTCAGGGGGGCACATATTGACAGCAGAATTTTCCGATCGGTGTTTCTTCCCGAGAATTTGCCGCGGGTAGTGACGCCCGTCTGGAAACAGGCTCATTTGCCCGGCGACCTCCGATCACCTGCGCTCGTCGCTGAGATCGGATCAGATGCGGGAAACGAATCTTCAAGTCCCTCTTCAAGTTCATCCGCGACTGCATGCTCTGTTTGCTCTGCACGCTCTCTTTCTATGGATTCGACTGCAGGCGATTTCTCGGCGGGGTCTGTCATGCTGTAATCCTCGTTTTTGAGCATCTTTGTTCGGCCCGCAGCGTTGGCTGTGACCGGTACGCTAAACTGGAAAACTACCAGCGACCGACGAAGACCTCTTCCCAAACCTTGGTTTGGATTACGACGACTTCCAGGCAACGTTAGAACTGAATACCGCCATCACCAACGACAGACAGGCCGTTGCGGGGTAATTTGTACTTGATCAGTAACCGCCTCGTGGTCTGAGAAATCTCATCCCAGAGCAGCGACGGTGGCGCGCAACTCAACAGAGGAGTATCTCATGTCCCTGCAGACAAATGTTCCCGCAGATAACACGTTCCACAAGGGCAAGCCCGGCAAGAGTGAGCTGGTTCCGTCACGCTATGCTGTAAAAATCGGCGACATTGACGTGATGGTCATTAGTGATGGCGTTTTGCCGCTGCCTGCACAGATGTTGGGCCACAATGCGGATCCCGCGGTCCGCGCTAACTGGATGGCGAGCCAGTTCTTGCCAGCCGATGCATTCGACTGGCCACTTAACGCCGTCATCGTACGCAGTGGCGATCAGATTATTCTCCTTGATGCGGGTCTGGGTCTCGACCCCGATCTTAATCTTCCGCGAGCAGGCCAGTTGCTTAAGCGTTTGGGGGCGGCGGATATCGACCTGTCGTCTGTAACTGATCTCGTTCTCACGCATCTGCATATGGACCACATCGGTGGTCTTGTGGTCGAGGGCATTAAGGAAAAGCTTCGCCCTGACCTGCGCATCCACGTCGCCAGAGCGGAAGCAAAATTCTGGGAATCGCCTGATTTTACGCGCACGAAAATGCCGGAAGGTTTTCCCGATGCTCTGCGCGCCACGGCCAAGAAGTTCCTGGCCGAGTACGGCGATCACCTTCAACTCTTCGATGATGAACAGCAGGTTGCGCCGGGCGTTGTTGCGCGTCGCACTGGCGGACACACGCCAGGTCATTCTGTCATCCGTATTGCATCTGGCGGCGACGCGTTGACCTTCGCTGGTGACGCAATCTTCGCTGTGGGATTTGAGCGTCCAGATTGGTTCAATGGTTTCGAGCACGACCCCGAGGAAGCTGCCCGGGTCAGAGTAGAGCTTCTCAAAGAATTATCAGCGAGTGGTGAGTTGCTGGTGGCAACGCATTTGCCGTTTCCTTCCGTCGGTCGTGTTGCGGTTGACGGTGGAGCGTTTCGTTGGGTTCCTGTTGTCTGGGACTATTGAGGAACCAGGCAAGGTAAAACATGCGCCTGATGAGGTTTGCCGTTTCGCGGGATCGATAATTCCGAACCATGGAGTTGTCAGCAAGTCGTGGCCGGACGTTTCGACGTTCGGCTACCAATTCTTCGGAATCCAAGTGAGGCTTCCAAGGCGAATTTTGGGGTCGTTATCATGTTCGGTCACCTTATGTCCCCGAATGGTCCATCGGCAGTGTGAAGACGAATGTGGCTCCGTGAGGTTCATTTTTCTCCGCCCATAGTTCGCCACCATGGGACGTGACGATAGACCGACAAATTGCCAATCCCATACCCATTCCGTGCTCTTTCGTCGTAAAGAAGGGCTCAAAGATTTTGGCGGAGTCGCCTATTCCGGCGCCGGTATCACTAATGGTGGTGTGAACAGTTTGACCATTCTGCCGAACGCGAACGGTCAAAATACGCTCACTGTCGCTGGTCGCGACAGACTCGATACCGTTCCTCATGAGATTGATGAAGACCTGCTGCATCTGGACGCGGTCAACGTTAAGCGTAGGAATATCCTCCCCCAGCTCGACCTCCAGCTTCACGCGGTGGCGCTGGAGATTTCCGGAAAGGAGTTCTCGCGCTTCTCCAATGACCGCCGGCAAGTCGGTAGGGCCTCTCGCTTCCGGCGATTGAGCAAACAGCCCACGGATTCGGCGAACAATGTCTGTCGCAGACCTCCCGCTACGGACAATGCGTTCCAGGGCCTGTAAAGCCCGGTCGACATTGGGGGGATCCGTCGCAAGCCAAAGCTGGCATGCTTCCGAACTGGAAAGCAATGCCGCCAAAGGTTGAGCCACCTCGTGAGCGATCGATGCGGAGAGTTCTGCGAGATTTGCTGCCTGGCTGGAACGAGCAAGATTTTCCTGGGCTACGCGCAGTTCTTCCTGGGCCAAGACTTGATCATTGACGTCAAGCGAAACAGCGTACCATTCGATAATCGCGCCCTTTGTATCGCGTATCGGCTCCGCACGGCTATCCATCCACCGATACGTGCCGTCGAAGCGGCGAACGCGCCATCTGATCGCCACGCGTTCATGTGTTGTCATGGCCTGCCTGAGCGACGCGCTTAGTCTCGCCAGATCATCTGGATGAATGGCACCCCTCACAATTTCAAGCACCGCAAGCGGGTTTTCGGCGAATTCGTCTCCCAGAGCGAAGAAATCAAAAGTCGCCTTGCTGATAAATGTCGGCCGCCCGTCACCATCCAGCCGCATAATATGGACTGGCACCATGTTTACAAGTTGCGAAAGCTCCTGTTCGCGCAAACGCAACGCTGCTTCGGTTTGTTTATAGACGGTTATGTCGATGGACATACCGTACCAGCCGGTTATGCGTCCTTCCTGGTCTCGGGTTGGCCTCATTGCGACGCGATGCCAGCCATACTCGCCGGTCGAAACACGCCTGAGCCGATATTCGTTATTCCAATGGTTTCCAGTTGTCAGGCTTTGCCGGAGGGAATGTGCGACGCGCTCATACTCGTCCGGGTGAAACATTTCTTTCCAGCCAAGATCGCCGCCTTCAAGAAAGTCACGTTCTGTAAGGCGTTCATTCATTTGCTCAAGCGTTTGACCGACGGTTGTCTGCGCGTTCGGCGTTGCATAGGTAAAACGCCCTGATGTGTCCATCGACCAGCCTGTCCCGAACAAGGTTTCAAGGACCAAGGCGATCCTGGCAGCTTCAGCGGTTTCGCCCACCGAATTGGCAATGGACCATGGCAGATGTTGCGCGGAGATCTTTGCCGGCGTATCGCCTGCGATTTCGTATCCAGGTTCAGCTCTGAATTCACCCCAACCGTAGCTGCCATCTGGCTGTAGCTGCCGGTAGCGCACGATCTGGGGAAAACCGCTCCAAAAAGCGCGCGATGATGCCTGACTTACGACATCTCTGTCTTCGGGATGCACGGTTTTGAGGAATTTTTCGTTCAGTGCCTGTGGGCCGATCCTATTTCGCTTGGGAGCTATGTCATGATCTTCAGACTCCCTCGTCGGGGTTCTGCTCATGAGAAACAAGCAGATGCAAAGTGCGGCGGAAAACAAGGAGATCCAAGACGCGATCTCGTGATGCCACCAAGCCGGAATTGTCGATGCGATCAAGATTCCACCGGCAAGTGCCGAGGCCCAGAAAGTCATGACAATCAGGAGTGAGCGTCGTGTCGCGTGGCATGCGAGCGCGACGACGGGCACAAGAAGCAGGGCCTGACTGGCCGTCAGCCAATACAGGACTGCGCTACCAAGGCAGGCTGCGGCCACGAGGAAACGGCGCGCGTGATGGTTTTCGATTGTCTTCGTCATTCTTTCCGATCACCTTGGGATGAAGTCAAGTATCGGTTGTCACATCCGCAGTTCATTTTCTGAAATCCAGTGTTGGCTACGATCTAGGACACCAGAGCCGACCAGTGATCACCGTGTGTCCACCCTCGGCAGAATGAATGTGAGTAGAAGGACGCCGCCAATCAAAACCATAGATCCGATGATCGGAAGGTCAGGTGAAACGTGATAGAGCGTCGTCCCCAGCACTGGCCCAAGCGCTGACCCCAAGCCTCGCGCTGCCATGTTCAATCCTCCGATTTTGCCTTGGCTGCCTCGCCCTCCTAAAAGGCTGATTGCTCCAAGAATTGCGGGTGCCAAAAATCCCACGGCGAAGCCGATAACGGTCATAGCTGCCGACATCTCTCCTATGTCTTTTGCGGATAAAAGTAAAAGGAGTCCGGCAAAGATGCCGATGCTGCCCAGACGAAGCATAACCGTCGGGTTCCAGTTTCGTCTAATAGCGATAATGACTTGAGCCGCACAAACCGCGATGACTCCAAGCGTTAGCACCAGCCCCGTCTGAGAGGCTGCGGCACCGCTCTCGAACGCGAACTTGTCCATCAGCCTCAGGGCGAAAATCGGTGGGACAGTCGTGTAACAGGTAAAGCCGACGAAGGTTAAAACGAGGAAAGGCCAGACTTTTGCAAGGGGAACGAGCGATTCTTCGCGTGAAATTTCATGGCGGGGACTGGTCTGCGGCATACAGGCGGCGACACCTATCAATGCGAGGATTCCGAATGCAGCAATCGTTGTGAAGCCTGAAACCAAACCAAACCTGCCCGTAAGCCACAGCAGCGCAGAACCAGTCAGCGTGCCAAAACTGACAACCGCGCTGAGAATGCCCATACCGCTGACCCGCCGGGCGGGCACAGTAAAATCAGCCATGGCCGCCTGTGCAACAGGGATCAGGGCAGCGCCAAAAGCGGCCTGAACAAGCCTTGCAACTCCCAATGAGAGACCGATTGCGGTAGTTTGTAAAACCATCCATTCCCCAACAATCGCAGCCATCGCAGCAGGCCCGAATGTTATCATTGGGACTGCTAGGAGAAGAAGCGCACGTCTGCTCCAGACTTCCGAGATATAGCCCCACACCGGCGCGCAGAGAACGCCGATCAATGCGCCGCTTCCAAGGATGAGGCCAATCTCGACCTCGCCCAGCCCAAGTTGTCTCCCCGCTACAGACAGCCCGCCGGTCATGAAGCCGTTGGCAGACGTATAAACGATAACGCTGAACAAAGTGGCAGCTATTTCAAGAAAAGGACGGGTGCGTATCGCGTTCAATTCACTGATGTCCCCGATCATCTTTTTCAAACCACCTCGATTGGTTGGCTTCGCAAGTTGCCATAAGAGAAGGCTGATGGCGCAGAATTTTATGATCGTCCCTATCACTCGATGACGAGGACAAGGTGTACCGCTCCCCGCGAAGGATGAAAACCGACCATTTTCCGTTCCCAAATTAGTACGATTGGAACGCTTCATCCAAGCTCAAATCCGCGGCGAGAAGTGATTCCCTGTTCAGGCAGCTGCAATTGCGCTGCGATCAACCAGCTGAATTTCGAGGGCTTGCCGTTTGGCACCTGTTGAGAGCGGCGTGCTAGCCAAACCATGGTTCTATATGAGTTGATGATGATTTCGGGCTTTGTGGCTAAGTGGTCTTATCATGGAGTTTGCAATGCGGCTTGGTTTTTTGGCCTCCCTCATCGTCGGAGTGGGGGTGTTTGGTTTTGGAATGTCGACGACGTCGGTTGCGCGGGAATTGATCGTTGACCTCAAGGGGGAGGAGGCGTCGTCAATCGTAGACGGAAAGCTGGATGTTGCCGGCGTAAACTACCACTATCTTTTGGCACATGGTGGCCAACGGACGGTGGTGTTGCTCCACGGGTGGGGGACGACGTCGTACATGTGGCGGTATGTCATGCCGGACTTGGCAGCGAAGGGATACACAGTGATCGCGGCCGACCTTCGAGGGCTTGGTGACACCGCCAAACCGGTAGATGGCTATGAAAAAGCGCACATTGCCGAAGACATCCGGAAGCTCGTTACCCGCTTGGGGCTCGGTCCCTCGGTCAATCTCGTAGGACATGACATGGGCGGTATGGTCGCTTATGCTTATGCCGCCCAGCACCCTGACGAGGTCGAGACGCTGTCCATTCTGGATGTGCCTCTCCCCGGCATAGAACCTTGGGAGGAGATCATTCAGGGACCTCGGACGTGGCACTTCCGCTTCCATGCAGTTCGTGATGTTCCTGAAATGCTTATATCCGGTCGGGAGCTGGAATATTTGAAGTGGTTTCATAACGTCGAAGGCGTCAACACCAATGCTTTTAACAACGAGGCAGACGAGATCTACGGCCGCTCCTATGCGCAACCGGGTGCTCTTAGAGCAGGTTTCGAATATTATCGTGCCTTTCCAAAGGATGTCGAAACGAACCGGCTATTTGCCGGACGAAAACTCCGTATGCCGGTTTTAGCGATGAGTGGGAGTGGTGGTATGGGAGCAATGTATGAAGGCCATATCCGCAACGTGGCGGACAATGTCCGAGGCATCGTCGTTGAGGGCGCCGGCCACTGGGTTCCGGAGGAAAAACCTCAGGCGGTCACAAAAGCACTGATGGAATTTCTTCCTTCACCCTAATGACACGACCAAGACAATGGCTGGAAGCCGGGCTTTTCGTCCGGTTTCGTTCTTGGGGTCCGCGGAGGCAGGTGTGGCGCCAAGCGTTTCAATAGTGTGCCGGCGTATGAAATTCAACATCTCCTTTCGGCCCATGCGGATGATCAGGATCGAAGAAGTGTGTGGTTTTGTCTGCTCGATCTGGAAAGATATTCGCATCAACACCGCAGATTGCGGCGTGCAGCCCCCCAACAGTTCCGCATGAATTTCGAAGCGTGCTCATGATTGTCACTTCGTTAGAGAGGGGAAGGCCGAGCAAGGCTCGGCCGGTTTTTTTTTATGCTGCAATCAGTTCATCGGCAGGGCCAAAAAACTCATAGTGAATCCGGTCACCTGAAACCCCGGCCCGCAGCAGTCCATTCACCAGCGACCTCAGGAAAGGCTTGGGTCCACAGAGATAGAAGTCCGATGTGTGGAGCGAGGTGTTTTTCCGCAACCAGTCGATATTGATGTATCCGTCATGGTCGTGGGATAAACCGGTTGCGTCCGATCCTGACGGCTCGCTGTAGAAAGTCGAGACGGCGATGCGGCCATGTGTCGACGCAAGTGAACGAACATGGCGATCCATAGCATGGGTCTTGCTGTTGAGTGCGCCATGAACGAAATGCGCATTCAGTTCCGGATAGTCCTTTGCGATTGCTTCCAGCATGCTGACCATGGGTGTAAGGCCAACGCCACCCGACAGCAGCACGACCGGTCGTGTTGGCTCATCTGGCAGGAAGAAGTCGCCAGCCGGAGGCGTCACTTCGAGAACCGTACCAACCTGCGCGTCATCATGCAGATATCTTGAACCACCGTCCCCATTCGCTTCGCGCTTCACTGATATCCGGTAGAACTCGTCGTTGGGCCCACAGGAGATCGAGTAGTTGCGCTTTACCTGATCGCCATTCACCGGCAGTTTGAAGGTCAGGTACTGGCCGGGGCGGTGCCTGATAACGTTGCCGCCGTCCGTTGGGTGTAGAATGAAGGACGTGACAACCTCACTTACAGGCAGCTTCTCGGAAATTATGAATTCACGCCAGCCATTCCAGCCACCGCTCTGGCTTTCGATGGTATCTCGCAGGTTGGCTTCACGACCCTTGAGGATGTCGGCAAGGAACCAATAGGCTTCACCCCAGGCATCGAGAATTTCCGGTGCCGCAGCTTCGCCGAGAACATCGCTGATCGCCGCCAACAGTGCTGTCGCAACATAAGGGTAATGTTCCGGAAGAATGTGATAACCGATATGTTTATGGGTGATCCGCTCGACAACCGGTGTCAGAACCGCGAGATTTTCGATGTTTTGCGCGTATCCGAGGATCGCAGTTGCAAGCGCGTGAACCTGCGAGCCACCTTCGCCCTGGTTGGCGTGGTTAAACAGGTTCTTGATATGCTCGTCTTCAAACAGCCTGGCATACATGCGCTTGGTGATTTCGTTGCCATGTGCGGCCAAGGCTGGAATACTGGCTTTCACCAGTTCGATTGTCTGAGGAGAAAGCTGACGGGACATTCTGTTTCCTTTCTGGTTATGCGTTGAGGAAGGGAGGCCGGTCGTAGAACTCTATCTTGAGTTTGACCGGGCCTGTGAGGGCGAGGTGGTGCACTGAGACGGGTGGGATGACTGCCGGTCTTCCGGGCTCGATCAGTTTCGAGATGTCCACTTCGTGATACTGGATGCTGCCTTGCTCGACCCGGATAAGTCCCCACGATCCCGCTTTCAGCGAATGATCTCGAAGCAATGCGGCAGGCAACGACACTTCATCAAAAGACGCGGTGGTCTTGTAGGGAACTGGCCTGGTGAGCGGGGCAGCCTCGTTCCTGGTCGATGTGGTTGATGCTCCAAACAGAGCGAACGAGAACCTAGATGCGATACGAACGGCCTTGGCCTGCATCTCATACGCGATTTCTGGCGCGAGAAGATAGGTCGTCGTTTGTCTCCACAACTCCAGCCAACGATCAAACATGTCAGGACGGATGAGGTGGGAGTGGATGACATGCATTGAGAGCGGATTGCCCTTGTAGCGACCGCTTGTCAGCGTCAGCGACGACCAGAAATCCGTCAGTCTCACCATGTGCTCGTCCCAGTCCTGCACCACCGAAAAAGGGACAGAAAGGACCGGATCAGTTCGGACTTTCGCGTAAAACGTCTGCAGGACTTCGTTGATTTCAGCTTCTGTCAAACCGCTGGCCATGACTAACCTCAAAATATGCATCTAAAATGCATCTATTCTGGATTGCGAAAACATGCTAACAAAATGCATGTTATCGGCTTAGTCATTTTGACGCAGGCATCACCCATGAGACTGACACGCTACACTGACTACGCCATCCGCGTACTGATTTACCTTGGTTCCCGGGACACGGGACTGGGCTCCATCCGCGACGTTTCAAAAACGTTCGACATATCACAAAACCATCTGATGAAAGTCGTTCAGGACTTGGCAGCCAACGGATTTGTTGAAGCGGTGCGTGGAAGAAACGGTGGCATCCGCCTTGCCCGTCCAGCAAGCGAGATCAACCTTGGGCACGTCCTGAGGCACACCGAGGGGCTTGACGATCTTCTGGAGTGCTCAAGGTGCATGATCGCACCAGCATGTGGGGTGCCCCCCGTTCTGTCAGAGGCTATCGCAGCATTCGTCAGCGTGTTTGATAAATACACGGTAGCTGACCTTGTCCGGAACAAACAGCAGTTGCGTATGATGCTTGCGGTCGCTTAGCTGGATGAGGCGCACAATGAACGTGCGCCTCATCCGAGGATTACCAATCACGGAAACGGCTTGGTCAGTTCAGTTTCAGCCGTATCGACGACAAATACGGCCAGAATCTTGGCTGGCCGGGTGTCGCTGGCATTTGCACTCACCTGGTGACGATCACCAGGTTTTTCGATCCAATTTTCACCGGTCTTGAAGACCCTTTCCCTGCCGTCATTGATCTTGCTTTTCACCTCGCCTTCGATAACCGTGGCGTAGATAAATGCGCTTTTGGCATGAATATGGGAGGGGTTGTATCCGCCGGGCCCGTATTCGACGAGAACTCCACGCATACTCTTCCCCGGCACATTTGGAATCTGTCTGTCAAAAACGGTCGTTATCTTGGCATTGTGCGCTTTTTGCGCGCCAAATGCAGGCATGACCCAAATGCTGGCAAGTACTCCAGCGATTATAATGGCCCTTGACATGGTTTCTCTCTCCAATCTTAGCCAATAGCGGCTCGGCCTAAGTTATTGGTCGCCGAAGGAAATGGTGAGATATACGATGGTTTGGCGGTGGGGCAGGCAAATCGATCAATCACCCGCCCCTATGGGCAGGGGAAACCAATGTATAATTCCCGGCCAATCAGTAATCACGTACCGTTTGTTTGTCGCTATCGCAATTCCTCTCTGCGAGGCTGACGAACTCTTTGGTGAGACCCCAACACCAAGGATTGCGGCTATCAGGCCGCACAAGGACCGTCTTTCCGCCGAAGACGGTCCTTTTTTAATAGAGCGTCATGGTTCGACGCCAGTTCTTAAAGATCAGGGTGCCTGGACGCTGGGTCTAGGTCACTCCGCTTGCTCAGAGGAGGTTTTATTGTCTGCATCAAAAACATCCGGACGCTCAACCGACGTGGTTTTGAGTTTTGCACGATCCAACCACGGTCCCGAAGACGCAGTGAGCGAGGTGTCAGAGGGGGATTCTTGTCGTCTCCACTCGCAGCGACCTGGTGATGATGAAAGCTTGATAAAAATGATGCGGGCAATCACAACCGGCATACAGCGGCTATTTGACATGATGCCGCGGTCAATACGTCTTTTCCCTGTTGGAACTGAACGACACCGACAACGAGTGCGCATTGACCCGCAAATCAGCCTGTACGCGCCGGTTTCATCGTCGGAATTCGCATTCATGTGTGGTATCTAGTGGCGCTACAGGTCCTATCCTTGTCGTTAGCCAGTTTCATTTTTCTGGCGGGCGGAGCTATATCGCTATTGTTGATTGCACAGCGCCGGCTGGGTTCCTGCCAAAGTCAGTTGAACGAATTTAGGCAATTGGTCGATTTTCTCCCGGTTCACATCTTTCGCGCCACCCCAACCGGAGAGCCTGTCTACTTTAATAAGGAGCTACTGGACTTCTTCGGTCTCGTTGACATATCCGAGCTTGATCGCGCGAATCACACACGGCTCCCCACCGTCCTCAATTCATTGGTACATCCCGAAGATGCGGTGCAGTTCAAGGAGAGCCTGGACGGTCTCGCTCGGGGTCAGCCCGGCTTGATGAGGTATCGTTTGCGTCGCGCAGATGGCGTTTACCGCTGGTTTGAAGTGCGCGCAGAGCCTTCACGCGACAAAAAGGGTGAGATCAAGCAGTGGTGCGGCGTGCTCTACGATATAGAGGAACAAAAACACAGCGAGGACACCCTGAAAGAGCGAGAGCGTTCGGTCTGGCAACTGGTAGAATCGTTGCCGGCGATGATTGATTGCGCCGGAGCAGACGGCGAGCCAATTTTTCGCGGTCAGCAGCTTAGAGAGTTTCTTGGTTACGAGCTGGAGGACCTGGATGATGGCGATGCATCCAGACTGAATGCGACACTTGATGCAGGCGTTCATGCCGACGACGTGGCGGGGGTTAAAGAGCAATATGCATTTTCCCTCAGGACCGGAAAGCCATATGCGCGTCGCCATCGACTTCGCCGGTTCGACGGAGAGTACCGATGGGTCGAGACACGGGCCAAGCCGATGAGGGACAGCGAAGGGAAAATCGTTCAGTGGAACGTGATTTGTCTCGACATCGACGGGGAGGTGAAGGCGCAGGAAAACTTAAGACTCGCTCAGGACGCTCTGGCGCGAGCCAGTCAGGCCGCAAGCCTGGCAGAGCTATCTGCTTCAATTGCCCACGAGGTGAACCAACCGCTATCCTCCGTCATCAATTTCACGAATGCTTGTCTCACATGGCTTCAGGCCGATCCACCTAACTTGGTCCGTGCCAAAAGGTCTGCCGAGCGAATTATTCACAGCGCGAATTCTGCCACCCAGGTTGTAAGGCGCATTCGCGCACTGTTCCAACAATCAATCGAGGTTCGCGACGCCACAACTGTTGATGAAGTTATCGCCGAAGTTCGCGACTTCGTCTCGGCCGAAGCGCTACGTCGCGGCGCGACTTTAGAAATTGATGTCGAAAATGATCTCCAACTCGTGCCTTTTGACCGCATCCAGATTCAACAGGTATTGATGAACCTAGTCCGCAACGGCCTCGACGCGATGTCGAAGGTCCATTCAGACCGTCGCCTGAAAATCAGGGTTTTCCGAAAAGACATGGAAGTCTTGACTGAGGTTAGTGATCGTGGGAGCGGCGTACAGTTTCCCGCTCGTATCTTCGAGCCGTTTTTTACCACGAAGGCAAAAGGCATGGGAATGGGACTTGCGATATCGCGGTCGATTATCGAGGCCCATGGTGGACGGCTGTGGATCGAGGAAACCGGTGCACAGGGTTCCATCTTCATCTTCTCCTTGCCGGTCGCACGAATATAGCGGAATGCATCGCAGGTTAGTCCGGCATCGTGATTTGCGTTACTCGTCAGCGATCGGCTCCAACGGCAGCTCAGTTACATGTGCGTGCGTCTGTATCGAGTAGTGCGAGGGGGGCTCGTCCGGTCCAGTTTGCGGAAGCGGTAGAACGACCGTATAGCTTGCTGGCGTTCAAGCAGCATGGCCTACTGTGGTAGCAAAAATCGACTGGTAGGACCATGACGAGATCAAGGCTAACCACGGCCGCAGGTGCGCCGGTACGCGATAATCACGACCTAAGAACAGGAGCGAGGCCTGGTGTCCAATGCGGTCCACAGGTACCGGGGAGTCCCGGCGCCTGTGCGTTCGCGGCACAATTGTCACTGCGCCGCGCAGATCCAGATTTTGGAGATCGACCGGAAAATGGCCTCAAGGTCGAGAAAGGTCCTTGCGGAGGATGCGTCTGCGCGCGCGATGGCAATTGTAACGCTTCCGCAACATTGCATCCGCGGATTCGATAACAAGATGGGTGATTGGTTAGGGACGGCTCTGCGCGGGCAAGGACCCGCGCGCGGCTTCTTGAGAGTATGCCATGCGTTGTCGGTTGGGCACTAGTTTTGATAAGGAGCGAAATTTTGCTGCCGACTGACATTGCACTGCCAAAGATGCGCACGTCCGATGATTTCCTATCGGTCTGTCGCGAATTGCTTCAGTCGTTGGCGGGGCTCGCCCTCATCATCTGCGTTGCGGGGTGCTCAACGCAGATGGCAGATGTCGTCGAGCAATCCGGGTCTACCTCTACTGGGCTGGGGGCCGATCACTTTACTCAGCCTCAACCGAAAGCTGGAATATCGAGCCTGCTCTATGTGACCGATCGGGCGCCAATCACGAAAGCCGATGGCGCCTTATCGTATGGTTCCGAGCGGGCCATGTTCTTGAGTTTCGGTTCAGTGTCCATCCAGCGAAAGAGCGTTCCCTCTGCATGGCGTGTCGGCTCGGTGTCCGAGATCGGGCGTTTTCCGACCGCACCCTATGTATTGGAGGCGACTGCAAATGGGTTGCGACGTACGCCGATGGCTATCAAGGCACATGAGCAGGCTGCCGCGGCCCTCCGCGCGGAAATTTCGAGTCGTCTTGGGCAAGCCCGCCGCAAAGAGGTAGTAGTCTTCATTCACGGATACAGCAGCAGGTTTGAAAATGCTGCACTCGCAACGGATGAGATTTGCAGGTCGCTGCGGAACGAGTTTGTTTGTGTTATCCTCACATGGCCTGCTGGCGGCTCTGGAGGTTCCTTCTTCGGTTACAACATTGACCGGGAGTCAAGTGAATTTGCTGTTGCAGACTTCAAAAAGGCCATTCGTATCATCGCCGGGACCGAGGGGTTAGAGCGGCTTCATCTGCTTGCTCACAGCCGGGGAACGGATGTGCTCGCCACCGTAATCCAGCAGCTCGCAATCGAGGCCTACGTGAGTCGTTCATCACTCTGGAAACGTTACAAGATTGCGAATGCCGTGTTTTTTGCTCCTGACATCGATCTCGATGTTGCTTCGTCCAAGTTGTTCGCGTGGGTTTCCGATCCCGACCTTGCCTTCGGTCCAACACCAAGCCCAAGTGTGTTGCCGGCTCAAGGAGCGATGCATCTCACGGTTTATTCCTCTCGCAGCGACGAGGCACTAAAAGCATCGACGCTGCTTTTCGGGAGCGCATTACGATTGGGACAACTGGCCATTGGGCACCTTCCCCGGAACAAAAACGAAGTGGTCTCCAAGTGGACGGGCTCCCATATGGGCGGGCTGGTCGATTTCATAGAGTTCTCGGGTCACGGGGACCTGATTGGCCACAGCTATTTCTTATCAAATCAGAAAGTGAGGGCTGATTTGGTCGCGCTTATTCGCGGTCAGGTCAAAGCGGGTGATCCCCGTCGCCAACTCATCGAGATAATGCGGCCGTTCTGGCAGATCTCCGATGTTGAGCGGAGCACACGCTAACGGGGCGCTCCACCGAGCTCCACGCGCTCGGAAGACGTAACGCAGCAACACATCGGCACGTCCATGGTCACATTCATCAGTCCGAGGAACAAGGGGCGGATGTCGTCATTACCGGTAAACGTCAGGAGGCGCTCGATGAGGCCGTACGAGAGCTAGGGGCCGGGGCAACTGGTTTTTGTGGAGATGTTGCCGATATTGAATTCCATGGCCGGTTGGCGGAGGAAATCAAACAACGCTTTGGCGCAATCGACATCTATATGGCGAATGCGGGCATTATCAATCTTGCCGAATTTCACGCCGTGAGCCCGCAGGAATACGACCGGCACTTCGCTGTGAATAGTCGGGCTGTCTTTTTTGGCGTGCAGGCGATGGCGCCCCTGATCCGTGATGGTGGCAACATTATCGTCACCAGCTCGCTTGCCGCTACCAAGGTTTTGCCGCAGCACGCTGTATATGCTGGATCAAAGGCGGCGCTCGCCGCTTTTGCACGAAACTGGGCAGTCGATTTCAAGGAGCGTCGGATAAGGGTGAACGTTCTGAGCCCTGGGCCGGTGGAGACAGCGATGCTCGGAAAACTGGGCGTCAGCGAAGCGGATCGCCCGGCGCTGGAGGAGCATATGTCGAATATCATTCCAGCTGGGCGATTTGGACGGCTGCTAGAGCTTGCACAGGCGGCATTGCTTCTCGCATCTAACGATTTCATAAATGGAGTGGAATTACACGTGGATGGAGGAATGTCATTGATTTGACATTTCCGCGTTCATTCTCCTACGGCCCCGTGTACCGTATGTGTCGGGGCCGACGCCATGTTTCATTGCGATCCTTTCATCTACGACCATCGGCCCAGGTTGCCCGGATAGGCAAACCTGTGTTTGGGTTGTCCTTGCGGGTCCAGTGATCGAGTGTGAACTGCGGCTTCATCATGAGGACGTACTCGCTTCGTCGTGGAAATCCTGATGAAAATTGGCGAGTGTCTCTTACAACATTAAATGGATGCCTGATGCGTCAATTGATCACCCTTGCAGCATGGTTACTTTATGCTGCGTCATTCACTCCTGCGATCGCCGAAACGGCGAAGCCGACGATTGTCCTGGTTCACGGGGCATTCGCAGATGCGTCGAGCTGGAACGGAGTTGCCTCGCGTTTAGAACATAGCGGATATACCGTAAGGGCGATTGCCAATCCACTTCGTGGTGTCAGGACGGACGGAGACTATTTGGAACGAATTTTAAAAGGCATTAGCGGCCCGGTCGTTCTTGTCGGGCACTCATATGGAGGCCTGGTTATCAGTGAGGCAGGTTCTCATATTCGCACTGTCAAAGCCTTGGTTTTCGTAGCTGCCTTTGCACCTAGGGTGGGGGAGTCGGCCGCTGATTTGACCGGAAAGAACCCGGGTAGTACGCTTGCCGCAGCACTCGCCGATCCCGTTGTTCTCACCGATGGCACGAAAGACCTTTACATCCGGCAGAGCAAGTTCCCACAACAATTTGCTGCCGATGTGCCCTTGGGGGCTGCCAAAGTCATGGCGGCGACGCAAAGGCCTGTTGCTGATGCAGCGCTCGCAGAGCCAGCTGGCAATGCGAGCTGGCAGAGCATTCCGTCGTGGTTCGTCTATGGTGACGCAGACAGGAACATTCCAGCTGCCACGCTCCAGTGGATGGCTGAACGAGCACACTCGAGAGGTACAGTCGCTATCAAAGGGGCGTCTCACGTTGTGATGGTGTCGCATCCCGCAGAAGTCACACACCTGATTGAGGAAGCCGCAACCGCAATTCAATGAAGGGAGCCGCCGCTGGATATGCTCAGCATTACCAGCGGCGGCACCTTGCTTTCTCGGACAGGAATGCCCGATGCAGACCTAAACCTTTGTATGGGTTTTGTTGCAGTTTCGCTGTGTTAGCGTTTCCCGTGACCGTCCTGGCGGTTTGGAGTGGTAAATGCAGTTTAACGGCGATCAACGATCACAACCTGGTCCTTCGACGATTTATGTTGTGGACGATGACCCTCTCCTCTGCACCTCGTTGATGGATCTCTTTGAATCAGCAAAGATGCCCGCGGTATCGTACTCTAGCGGCGACGAGTTCATTGCTCGCGCGGACCTTGAGAGGGCAGGATGCATCCTTCTGGACGTTTACATGCCAGGTGTAGATGGCTTTCAGATCCAGCAGCACATGGCGGATCTCAGAAGTATGGTCCCTATCGTTTTCATGACCGGCCGCGCGACGATTCCACTGTCAGTGCAGGCAATGAAGAGAGGAGCATGTGATTTCCTTCTCAAACCACTCGACCGGGACGAGGTTATTTCGGCGACAGGCAAAGCGGTGGGACGTAATGCGGTCAGGCGCGCCCAGGCCGCCGAAAGTGAGAACGTCTACCTCGATGTAGAAACACTGTCCCCACGCGAAAAACAGGTTATGGACTACGTCGTCAGGGGGTATCTCAACAAGGACATTGCTCGGGAATTGTCCGTCAGTGAAATGATGATAAAGCTTCATCGGAGTCGGATGATGAAGAAGATGCGGACGGCTTCGCTTCCTGATCTGGTTAAAAAGATCGATTTGCTTCAAAGATATCTGGAGCGCACCCTGTAGTCCAAAGGGGTCAAAAGGCGCACTGCTCATCCCCCAAGCAGGCGGCGGTAATTCAAGAAATACAGATGTCTGGTGACACTAAGCCGGGGACGCCCAAAGGAGATCTAACCTATACGCGCGGGTATCGACGGCTTCACTAAACTATCGTTTGGGAGGTGTCGGCAAAAACACGGTGTTAGCCTCCCCCCCTACACGAAATGTAGGAGATCGAGATGAAAACGGTAAAAAATGTTGTCCTCGCTATGGTTTGGTTCAACGTCGCCTTGGCGACTTGGCTGTCAGTACACATGCTCTACGACCCAGAAAGCTGGTATTTTTTTGTCCCGGGCGTTACGGATACAGGCTTTTATAACCAGCACTTCATTCGTGACATCGGCATCATTCAAGGGTTTGTCGCGTCAGCTTTTGTTGTGGGAATATTCCGTCAAGAGCGACGTACCGAGTTGTGGGGGGCGGCGACATTGTGGCTCATTGCGCATGGTGCGTTCCATCTCTGGGAAGTTGCCGTGGGAATTTGCTCAGCATCAGTCATCGCCCGCGATTTTCCTGCAGTCAGTCTCCCGGCCCTATTCGGAATAACCGCGGTGGTTTGGGCTTCCAAGCACAAGCATGGCGCCGGCGCCGCCCTTTTATGAGAGCTGGAAGCCTGTCGTCTAGAGAGAAATTGGGCTAATTGTTCGTCACGCCTTTGAGCGAGGTTTGCTCAGCGTTGCCGCGCCACAAGCGAAATATAAGGTCGAGCTGTCATTTGGGATGCATTGAATGAACTCAAGATAATCTAATTTCTTGAGCCGTATTAACGGGGCCTGACGGAGACGGTGAACGAGGGGATTTTCAGTCTCGTCCCTCGGTAAATGAACACGCAATCTATATCGCGGTTCATCCGGCACGTTGCTCCGACAAAAGGGTGGCACGCGAATAAGCGTGCGCACCCATACCTTGGTTTAGTGTCAATCACACCGTGAAGCGTGATATAAGTCAATGCATATCGAGGAAACAGTTGTTCGTCGTTGCTGATTTTTATTTCCGCAGAGAATTGGATGGCCTAGGCACCTCGGTGTGTTTCAGCGTTACGAGCGGTAGAGTTCGACCAAGGCAAAGATATGCAACCTGTTCAAATAACAATGGAAGAGGCGGCAGATCCCGTTATTTACGTCGTGGATGACGATGAGGATCTGCGCGATTCCCTTCTGGATCTTTTCCTCCTCACTAAGCAGCGCGCTGTGGGGTTTTCCAGCGGATCCGAATTCCTGCAACAAGCCGACACAAGTGCGCCGGGCTGTGTCGTGGTGGACATCAGAATGCCTGGTGTAACCGGTTTGGATCTCCAAAAACAACTCACCTCGATAGGCAGCCGGTTACCGGTCATTTTTTTGACGGCGCATGCGGACGTTCCCACGAGTGTTCGAGCTATGAAAGCGGGAGCGACCGATTTCATAACAAAGCCATTTGCCAGTCATGATCTTCTGCAGGCTGTCAATCACGCCATCAGGGTGGACACCGCGCGACGGAAAGTCGACGGGGAGCGCGACCATATTCGGTCGTTGGCCGGTAGCCTGACACCCCGTGAACGTGAAGTGATGCTGGCGGTTGTGCGTGGGCTGATGAACAAGCAGATCGCCTATGAATTAGGAATATCCGAGATGACCGTCAAAATTCATCGTATGAGCGTTATGCGCAAAATGCAGACGAAATCATTAGCTGACCTGGTTCGCAAAGCTGAACAATTGTCGAGAGACACGTCGGCGTAGCCGTTTCAACGAAAGTCGAAAGTCGATAGTTGCGTCGTTGACGGCACGAAGGCACCCTGTCGTGGCGAAGCCGTCTTCATTGATGCACTCACCTGACCCTATTTCCAAGCACTCTTTTGCGTGAGACCTAAGGGAAGTCCCGCTTCGTGTCAGGCAAGACAGCTGAAGCAAGATGTTCGATCTGGGTTGGACAGGTGCAGGGCAAAAAGCCCCAAACCTACGTTTAATTTTGCATCGAATAATACTCGCCTTGGGGTTGATGAAGGTTGCCGGAATTCGACGGCGCCTTCCACATCCAAAAAGAATGACACGATGACGCAGCGCATTTGTCATGCGAAGGAGTCACCGGATATCACGAAGAAATTCGTGGAGTTCGTGGCGTCAACGAAAGAAAATGCGGTTGAAGAGTACATTCGCGATCTGGTTAACATACGTGTTGCGCAACTCAACAATTGCACTTTTTGCCTCGACATGCATATCAAGCAGACCAAGATCCATGGTGAGCGAGACCTGCGCCTTTTCCACCTCTCACCCTGGCGGCGTGATTCAACCCTTTTCGCGCCACGAGACGCGCTGTGCTGGCATGGGCTGAACCGGGGCCGAACGCCACTCTGTGACCGAAGCCAGGACGGAACCAGGGGCACGCATTGGAGAATGGTTCAAGAACCGAACGACAGATGCCTGTCGCGCGGAAGAAAGAGATTCGCCTGATCGGCGAAAATGCCAGTCAAAATCAACCGAACCCGAGGAAAAACCGCCAAGTGGAGGTGTTTTGCCCCTGGAGTTCTTTCATTGGAGAAACTCATCAGGAGGCGGTACACGCTGCTTCATGCCACACAGTTTTTGAATTCATGTTTGGTATCGCTCAGTCGGGCATCCAAGGCGATATAGTCTATCTCTTGCCAGCGCTGATGCAGCAGATCTTCTCTGACGATGGAGCCGAAGCCTCGGGCGAACTGACGTTGCGGCCCCTATCAACGGTGTCGCCGAGATCACCGGCTCCGAGCCCATCCGCTTTTCAGATGCGGTAGAGAAGTACTTGCGCCAAATTGGCGATTGCCGTGAAGTTGTGGCCGGCAAACGAACCAGATACTTCGGTGCATTGCTGGACGACGAAACTCTGATGCCCGGAGTGGGCGCGCGTCTGGGCGAAACCCGGTATTCAGAATGGCTGAAATCGGCAACTCCTCCTCCTCCTCCTCCCGCACGATGATCAGACTTGGGATCCAGATCACCATCGAAAGTTGATCGAAGGCGGCCGCAGTCATTGCGGTCCCCTTCGCTGTTCGCGAAGAGGTGAGGGTGCTACCCCGGCTTCCTGGATCGCTGGAAAAAGGGATATGTTGCACGCAGAAAACCCGGTTCGGGATCCCGAACCAGGTTGCATATGGCGATAACGATGATCTGGTGCGCCTCAACCCTCGATGAATGCAAGAATGTCAGCGTTTATGATATCGGCGTGGGTTGTTGCCATGCCGTGCGGAAGGCCTTTGTAAATCTTGAGTGTGGCGTTCTTCAGTAATTTGGCGGAAAGAACTGCTGAATCATGAACAGGCACAACCTGGTCGTCATCACCATGCAGCACGAGGGTCGGCACGTCGATTGTCCTCAAATCATCTGTGAAGTCGGTCTCGGAGAAGGCCTTGATGCCGTAGTAATGGGCGTTCGCTGCTCCTGTCATACCCTGCCTCCACCAGTTCTGGATCAACGCCTCCGATGCCTCAACGCCGTCGCGATTGAAGCCGTAGAAAGGTCCGCTGGCAATTTGGTAGTAAAACTGCGACCTGTTGGCCGCGAGTGCAGTGCGAAATCCATCAAAAACGTCGATCGGTAGCCCATCGGGATTGTTGCCACTCTTGACCATGATCGGTGGGACCGCACCAATCAGGACAAGTTTGGACACCCTGCCTTTACCAAACTTCGCCGTATAGCGGGTAGCTTCACCTCCGCCGGTGGAGTGCCCGATGTGAATCGCCCCATGAAGATCGAGATGCTCAACGACTGCGGCAATGTCTTCTGCATAGTGATCCATATCGTGGCCTTCACTGGCCTGACTTGACCGGCCGTGGCCGCGGCGGTCGTGAGCGATCACGCGGTATCCCTTCGACAAAAAGAAAAGCATCTGGTTGTCCCAGTCGTCGCTGGAAAGCGGCCACCCGTGGTGAAAAACGATCGGCGTCGCGTCTTTTGGACCCCAATCCTTGTAGAAAATTGAGATGCTGTCCTTTGAGGTCACAAAACCCGTGTCCCGTGAATGGGTGCCTGCCCCTTTTTTCTTGTCGGCGGCCTGGGCGGATTTTGTGCTGAATGCCGCGGCAGTAGCCGCGAGCGTCAGCGATCCTGCCATAACGCTTCTCCGGGTGGAGGCGAGGGAGCGTGTATTCATTTCAGTCTCCTAATATAGATGTGGGAAAGAACCTGCCGAGCTCGTAATGTTATTTGCTGTCAGGAAATTCACGCTAACAATCGCTAAACTAATCAGAAACTATACATTGGTTTCGCTGTTTGTTATTTCTGGGCGTCGTATCACGTAAATATTATGAGCCGGCTGCTGGCAAAGGTGAGGACCAGGAGCTCGCGGATGATTTGGTTGTGAAAGCGCTGACGGGCCCCAGATCGACGGGTTGCCATTCAAATAACTGAGGTCCGAGCTTACGGTCGTGAACGAGTAACTCTTGGTCAACCGTGAGGAAAAACTCGGCATGGATGCTATCGCTAAACCCGGCAAATAACATTCTCTGCTGCCGGGGTGTGCTGTTTCTTTCGCATACCAGTATTTCAAACAGACCAATCGTCGCGTCCCAGTGTGCTTTCGACAACGGATTTCTCTGCGCCGTAAGTGCATGATCTGAATAGGCGAAGATTTCTGGCAATCCAAAGAATTCATCGATTTCTGATCGGCCAATGGCGGTGCTATCGGTGTGCCAGTCGCCGGAATTAAGGGGCCCCATCCAAAATTCGGAAATGAGCCGGTCCTCGCGGAGCAACTCGCGGCTTTTATAGCCGTAGCCGTTTTTGTAAACTGCCGTCTCGATCGAGGCGATGCTGTATTCGAATGGCTTATCACGTATTCGGTCGGTGATTTCCTTGAGATCACGTATGTAGTCTCTGTAAGATGTAACCGGCATGCTTATCTCCACGTCGCTTGCGTTGCCTTGATCAACCCAGAACAAGAAAGGTCGGGGCTCGAGATACAGCCATGTTCACGCGAATTCTTTTTCTGCGAATGTCGGGGTAATGATCGATCGCCTCGTGCTAAGAGTTACCCGGATGTTCTGCGTTTTTACAGCTATACGGAGGTTTGCGAGAGCGATTGCTGGCAGTTCCGTTGTCAGTCATGCTGCCGCATGAACCATGCTCACTTGTTGAGCCGGGTTTGACTTGTCACGTGCAGGTGGTGATCCGGACGTATCACATCGCATCGTTCGATCTCCAGCGCATATACGTCAACGGCGTCGTCAAAGCCACTTATCTCGTAAGGACCGAGGAACTCGGTGCGAGACCTGCAGTTGGCGACCTTGACGAAATCTCCTGAAATGAGAACCGGGCGCTGAAGGTGTTTTGTAAGGCCTTCCAACCTTGATGCGAGATTGACTGCAGGTCCTATGACAGTGAAATCAAGCCTGCGGGCCGAACCTATATTGCCGTACATAACCTCTCCGAGGTGAATTCCCGTCCCGAACCTTATCGGATACCGAAGAAAATTTCGGCGTTCCAATGTCTCGTAAGCGTCCGTAACCGCTGCCAACAAGCGACTACATGCATCAGGATAATCCAATGGAAAGATGGCAAGCAGGCCATCGCCGATAAACTTGAGAATTTCACCACCATGTCGTTCTATTGGGTCTGAAATTATGTCGAAGTACTCATTCAGGATGTTGATGACTTCGTCCCGAGGTTTGCGACTGGACAATTGCGTAAAGTTTCGCAGGTCACATATCATCACCGCCGCAGTGACGGTCGTTCCGCTTCCACGTGTTGTGGCACCATGCAGGATCTGCTCGCTTGCATGCGAGCCGACGTACGTTTGGAGCAACGTGCGCGCAAGTTGGTTCTTTAATCGTATCTCGGTCACTAAGGAAAAAAGAGGCATAATTTCTTTCAGTAGAGCAATCTCGTCGTCGAAAAATCCACCCGCCCTGTCCGTTGAAAATGTTACGAGATGGCGCCTGCCTTGCGTGTGGTCCAGAGGCCATGCGGAATAGTCCGTGTGACCGTGCTGTCGCAAGTCATCATATACCTCGAACCTATGTGGCCCAAAAATCTCAAGTCTTTGCCGGATCGGCTTGCCGGTGAGGATCACATGATGAAACGGACTGCGTTGAAAAGCGGCACTTGCTTCGACGTCGTAAGCGACAGTTTGCTCCTCCACTTCATTCTGGCCGCGATGCCAAATAACGCGTGTCCCGAGCCATTGTGGATGATGGACGCGAAAATGCAGCGTGCTTCGGCTAAGATCAATGCCCGCGTCTAACAGCCGGCAGCATAAATACCTGAAAATCGTTGCAGTATTCGGTTCATTCTGAAGTCCGGTGGAAAGCCAAACTTGCAGAGATTTACAGGTTTCAGAACAGCGCGGCATGATTTATACTCGCCTTTCACCGGGGAGGAGGTGTTTTATTGGATTTTCCTACACAATGCATTACGCGGGAGGACCACATATGCCTGGTAGCCATTAGATCAAAAGGAATGGTCGGGATAATTGGCTCGAGAACGTGGCGTTGAACACCAAAGCCATCGAGTCCTGGGATTGAGGCAGGAGCGCCCGATACTTGCTTCAAGAGTTCAGGTCGCACCGCAAGCTGCTAATGCTCGCACGCCTGATGCCTGTAGAACAGCTAAGCTCGCGTTTGGCTTGCAAGTCATCGGCGGTTCAATGTTCATCTCTCGTAATTAGCATCAATGAAAGCGAGTAAATCGGCGGAGTTGATTGGCTTTTCAAGGAATGCAGCTGCCCCGCATGCTTTGGCAGCAAATCGAGTGCGGTTGTCGGAGAATGACGTCATTATGCAAACGGGCGGACCACCACGCTTCACTATGATTTCCAGGAGCTCCATTCCGTTAGTCCCAGGCATTTTTAAATCCGCCAAAATGCAATGCGCCAGATCCACTTCATCGGACTCCAGGAACAGGTCGGCGGATTTGTAGATTCTATTCCTGATCCCCATCGCATCAAAGAAGTCGCGCAACGAATCGAGCAGAAAGGGATCGTCGTCGACTATCGCTACTGCTTTGAAAGGTTCGGAGTTCATTTCACCTCGGACATGTTTTGTGGGACGCGGGGAAAATGGAATTTTTATTCGTGCAGATTTGTCTGTATGGATGCCTTATCCAATAACTCATATTGCCTGACCAGTTCGGGCAGGGATGATGCCCGCATTTTCCGCATAACGCTGCCTCGATGGAGCTTTACCATGATTTCGCTTATGCCCAGTTCATATGCGATTTGTTTGTTCATCAACCCGCTCGCCACGAATGCGAAAACCTGGTTTTCCCGAGGCGTCAAGGTTGCAGCATGTTTTCGCACGATCTGACGATAAGACCGTTGCTTTTGCTTGCCGCTGTCGATGGCGAATGCCGTTCCGATGGCATCGATCAGCTCGTTGGTGCGAAGTGGTTTCTGCAGGAAGTCTATTGCTCCGGCCTTCATTGCATTAACGCTCGTGGCGACGTCCCCGTATCCCGTCATGAATATCACGGGCAGCTCGAAGCCGCACGCTTCCAGTTCACGTTGAAACTCGATCCCGTTCACGCCCGGAAGCCTGACGTCGATCAACACGCAACCTCCAACATGTTTAGTGGCGCGCGAGAAAAAGTCTTTGGCGTCACAGAAAGCCTGAACCTCAATGTTCAACGATTGGAACAGGTCCTGGAGCGATAGGCGGAATTGCTCATCATCCTCGACAATGTGAACGATTTGTCGGACCGGAGGCATATTCTCGATTGCTGTCGCAGCGA
This sequence comes from Rhizobium sp. GR12, assembly GCF_036596185.1. Lineage (NCBI taxonomy): Bacteria > Pseudomonadati > Pseudomonadota > Alphaproteobacteria > Hyphomicrobiales > Rhizobiaceae > Rhizobium > Rhizobium sp. GR12. Next base: position 339,412 of record NZ_JASXTH010000004.1, read on the forward strand.
TGGCCATGAATATTCCTCCCGCCAGTGCTACTTGGTGGCTTCTCGCGACGTTGTACTCAATTACCGTAGGAGAGCAAGTAAACCATCGTTTGCTATCCCATTGCTATTGAAAGAAGAAGTTAGGGAGTAATGGGAGTGGTCGTTGCCATTTTGTTAAACGGGGCTGAACGCTTCAAGCTGAGCCAGCCTCCCTTCAGCATCTTAAAATGACGCTGAATGGCAAGACCCCGCCGGGCCATCTTGAACCTTGCTTTAATGGCCACAATGACTTTTCTGTGATTATGTTCCCCTCGAGGCGTAGTGACTATGGTACGGAGTGTGTTGAGGCTCTGCGACGCCAAGTCAGGGAAACGGAACTTTTAAAGTGATTGGAAAGAGCAGTTCCCTGATCATCCAAGACATGTTGCCCCAAGCTGGTTGATTGACGATCCCGGGCTTGAAAAAAATCTTGCCGTGGGCTTGTGAACAATTGGATTGAAGTTTCGCGCGTTTCTGGGGACCTGTCGCCGTGCAAAACCGTGTTGGTGGAGGAGGCTAGATTGATGGACGGCCTTTTGTCTGAAACGGCGGGGCTCGTCTCGTTCGTGCGGAGGATGAGAGCAGGAAAGGCCGCGCACCGCATCATGGACTGGACGTGTTGATCTTACTTCTGCTTGCGGTCGCCCCCAAAGGCCTTGGCTCATTTCGTCAGCTGTCGCGGTGTTGCGTTTACCTCTTCGGTTGAGACTAGCCCTCTTGGACAAAAGAATATCAGTTTCTGCAACAGCGCAATACCGCGACTAGAGAATTACGGCCCAATACGTTGCCCTCTAGCGCAGACCGGATAGCTTTCTCAGATCGCTATTTATTTGTCGGCACCGCTGGGCTCAGCGTCAGGTTTCACGGCGGTCAAGCGAATGCTGAACAGGTGACGAACAACTGGCAGACCTACAGGTCAGCTGTATCATCCCGCTCACCTGCCTTGGAGAGGAGCTGCGACTGATAGGCTGCTGCGGCGACCTCCGGGGCCTTACCTGCCCCGACCTGTATACTCGGCTGCGCGAAGGCGATGCCGTTTTTCTGAAAGGCTTCGCGCAGCATCGCGTAGGCGGAGCGGCGGATGAAACTTTGCTGGCTGGTTGGTACGGTGACCATGGCGAAGCTGATGGCGATCCCGTATTCGCCAAACTCCTCGACGCCCTTCATTTTCAGGGGCTCGATAAACAGGGGGCCGAGCTCCGAATCACTCAGTAGCTCCTGGCCGATCGCCTTGCCGATCTTGCGTGCCTTTTCGATGTCAGTGTCATAGGGCACGGTGACAGAAAATTTTATCTTGGACCAGTCCCGGCTCATATTCTCGACCGCACCGAGTTCGCCGAAGGGGACGGTAAATAGCGGCCCACGATGATGGCGCAGCTTGACCGAACGAAGGCTAAAACCCTCCACGGTGCCCTTGTAGTTCTTCGCCTGAATATACTCGCCGATCCGAAAGGCATCATCAAAAAGGTAGAAGATGCCGCTAATGACATCGCGCACCAGTGCCTGTGAGCCGAAACCGATCGCCACCCCGAAGATGCCCGCGCCGGCTATCAGCGGTCCGATGTCAATGCCCAGCTGGCTGAGGATGACGAGACCCGCAACGATGCAAAGCGAAACTGCCAGCACGTTACGCAGGATTGGAAGCAGGGTGTGAAGACGGGTGGCGTGGGACTCGTGGAGGTGGTCAGGCTCCGACGCGGCCAAGGCCTGCATCAACCTGCGATCAATGGCCGCCTTGGTGAGATGCCATACCAGATCGGCGAGCAGCAATATGACAATGCTTTTCAGGAATCCATAGAACAGGGCTGCGGTCTGTGGATCGCCTTGATGGTCCGTGTCCCAGACAGTGGCTATCCAGGCAATGGCAAGCCCGATGATCGCCGCCCTAACGCCGCGAACGAGCAGAACGCTGCGGTTATCCGACGCCGGCAAGAGGAAGTGGACCTCAGTGTAGCCACGTGTAGCATGACTGACGGCACGCATCGTGGGTGGAAGCACGAGAATATAGAGACCGATCCAGAAGGCTGTTTTGAGATCAAGACACCAGAGCAGCCAGACACCGGCAAGATGGAGGCAAAGCAGGATCCTTGTCGCAGCGCTTCGGTTAACACGATGCCAGACAAGTTCGACAGTAAGTCCCAGCATGATGCAGGAAGCGAGAAAGGTGGCCGCCCGGAGCGCATTTGCATTGGCCGCAAGGATCGTACCTGCCGCGGTCGAGGCGGTCATCGCGAGACCGAGACCGATGATTATTTTTAACCGTCCGTGGATTTTCGGATGCGCGGCATGTCCGATAGCCGTCGCCAGAATGCGATAAGCGACGAATGCCAGAAGATAACAGGCGGCAACCAGCCGGATCAGTGGCGGCCATTCGATCGCGAGAAATGAGGCTGCCATAAAAGCCCCGAAAACAACGGTCGGTAGGTAATGCTCAATCCCCTTGCCGTGATGTTGCCATCTTCGGCGAAATAACCATTCAGCCATTACCCCCAGCACGATTACAAGAGAAAAAAAGATGGTGGCCATGGTGTAGCCGTTGCCTGTTGCGTCCGCCTGCAGGCGACGGAAACTGCGTTCGATTTCGCTCCAGATATCCGGCATCGCCGCGATCACTGTTTGGAAGCGACCGCGCGCACGTTCCTCCCACGCCGCCATTCCCTCGATCACGCCACCCACCGGGTTTGCCTCAGCAAGGTTCGTTTCGGTAGGCCCCTCATTACTGTTCTTGTGCGCGGCCCCCATCTCGATCCAGCGGCCGATTTCGGGATCTTTCAATAGTCGCATCAGGTCGTCGATCTTCTGTGAACGTCCCGCCGCGAGCGGGGCATCTTGCTTTACGGCATCCGCGATCGGCGCCTGAGCCAAGGCCGGGATCGTGCCGAGAAACACACACAATACCGCGAGCCGTTTCATAAGTGCTTCCGCCATCTTTGGTGTAACTTGCGGTGCGCGTGCTTAGCGTCATCGGCCACGCCGCAGCCCCGGTCATCGCTATCCATCTCATGCGCCGGCATCGCGGCCCATTATCCGAACGTCTCGGTCTTGCTGACCATTGGGGGCGTTCTCGTAACCCTTTGGTTGGGGGAGATATTTGATCGGGTTATAACTATATCGGTGTCCGGGTGCGCCCCGAAGAGGTGACTGGCGTATTTGCCCGTCAAGTAAAGGGGAGGCGAATTTCATGCTTGCGATTCGTAACTCAGACAACTACAGTCCGTGTTATGGCTTATATGACGGTAGGTGTTGAATACGGATTACATTGTCTCCTGTGGTTGGCGGGCTCGCCTGGCGCTCACCTCAGCAGTCGCGATCTGGCCGAATTGCAGGGAATTTCTCCGAGCTTTCTTGCAAAGATTTTCCCGAAGTTGGAGAAGGCCGGAATCGTATCCGCATCAGAGGGGATAAAGGGCGGATATCAGATGGCAAGGCCGCCTGGAGACATCACCGTCCTTGAGGTTGTCGACGCCATCGAAGGCAGAAAGCCCCTGTTTGACTGCCAAGAAATCCGCGGCCGCTGCGCCGTTTTTCGGCAATGCCCGCCTTCATGGGCGACCAAGGGATTGTGTGCGATCCACGCCGTGATGTTGCGCGCAGAGAAAGCAATGCGAGACTCGCTTGCGACCCAGACGCTGGCCGATATCGCGGGAGATTTCGCTTGCAAGGCCCCGCCCGAATTCTCCGAAGACGTTCGCCAATGGCTGGACCTCAAGTTGAAGGGGCGGAGCCGAAGAGCAGCCGTGGAAGACGGGTCGGCGTCCTGATCCGAGAGAGGTCCGGACGACCGAAATGCTATCGGCGCCGGCGATGTGACCTTGGGCAGCTAAATATATGGTGCAGCGATGAAGGATAAAGTCAGCTTGGAGGATAACGAATTTTTTCGCTCGTTGATGGGCGTTCGATCCAGGCGCGTTGGGGCTTTTGAGCGATGCATCATCACGCCCGCAACCCGCCATCTGGGGAGACGATGAATGGCCACCGTAACTAACGCTGCCGATGAGCCTTTGGTTCTTGTTGTCGATGATGACGCGGACGTTCGCAATTCCCTTCAGGACCTCATGGAATCGGTTGGCCTTGAGGTCACCTGTTTTTCCTCCCCCCGGGAACTGCTGAGCATCGGGCTTCCCGACAGACCGGGCTGTCTGGTGCTGGATGTCCGCATGCCAGGTGCGAGCGGCCTCGATTTGCAGCAGCAGCTCTCCACGCGTGGCGAAACGAAACCTATCGTCTTCCTCACGGGATATGGTGATATTCCCATGACTGTGCAGGCCATGAAAGCCGGTGCCGTCGATTTCCTGACGAAACCGGTAAGGGACCAGACGCTGCTGGATGCCGTGATTGCAGGAATCCAGCGTGACGTGGAGCAGCGAGCGCAGGCGGAGAACATCTACCAGCATGTCACGCGGTTTGAAACCCTGACGCCGCGTGAACGCCAGATTCTCTGCGAAGTGGTGCGGGGTCGCCTCAATAAGCAGATTGCTTTCGAACTCGGCATCAGCGAGATTACGGTAAAGCTCCACCGCAGCAACCTTATGCGCAAGATGCGGACCACCTCCGTAGGCGAATTGATCCGCGCTTGGGATGCACTGCCCTCCAGCCTGCGCGAAAAGCTGCAAGCCTAATCAAATACAGCCACTAGCTTGCTTCGAGCCATCTAGCCCTGTCGTTGACAGGGTTAGACCTGCCTCTCGTCATGGTCCTCACCAAGCCCGTTCGATCAGTTTGTCTATTCGCCTGAACTACCTCACCTGTACTCGGGGACTAGGTATCCAATGCCTGCGTTCGATAGGCGAACTGCGGTTCCTGACGCATTCTCCTGGTCGGTCGAAGGGTCGTGATCGTCGAACCGTATCGGCTTTGCTCACCACAACGCGGCTTGAGCAAAGTCATCCAGGACAAAGCCCGGAAATTCCGTACAAACTTGAAAACAGGAGAGTGAACATGAAAATCGTCGTTATCGGAGGGACCGGCCTCATTGGTTCGAAGACCGTCGAACGGCTTCGCAAGAAGGGGCATGAGGTGCTTGCCGCTTCTCCGAATTCGGGTGTGAACACCGTGACGGGAGAAGGCCTTGCCGGCGCATTGGCCGGCGCGGACGTTGTCGTCGATCTGGCGAACTCGCCGTCCTTCGAAGAAAAGGCCGCCTTGGATTTCTTTGAAGCGGCCGGCCGCAATCTTTTTGCGGCGGAAAAGGCCGCGGGCGTTCGTCACCATGTTGCGCTGTCGGTTGTCGGCACCGACCGAATGCAGGAGATGGGATATTTCCGCGCCAAGCTGCGCCAGGAAGAGCATATTCGCGAGTCAGGCGTGCCTTACACCATCGTGCATGCGACGCAGTTCTTCGAATTCGTGGGCGCCATCGCCCAATCGGCCACCGAGGGCACGACTGTTCGTGTGCCGACCGGCGCATTCCAGCCGATCGCGGCAGACAATGTCGCCGATGCCATGGCTGATGCGGCTCTCGGCGCGCCGGTGAACGGTGTGATCGAGATCGCTGGTCCGGAGCGCGCACCGATGAACGAATTCATCACACGCTACCTCAAGGCCACTAACGATCCGCGCAGCATCGTCGCTGATCCGCGCGCCCGTTATTTCGAGGTTTCCATCGACGACCGGACCTTGGTGCCGGATGAGGGCGCCCGTCTCGGCGGTCTCCGCTTTGAAGACTGGCTGGCGCTCTCCGCCGCCCAGAAAAAATAAGCGGTTTCCACCCGCAAAATCCTATCGGCTCCGCCGTTTTTCGGGACAGCGGGCCTCCATTTCCAGGAGACGAAAAATGATCAGAACACTTCTCTGCGCAACCGCTCTCGTCTTTGTTTCCGTGGCTGCGGCCACGGCGCATGACGCCAACCGCGGCGAAAACGTAAAGGTGGTCTATGACCAGCCGTTGCCGAATGTGCCGGGCAAGAGCTTGAAGGGGGTGCTCGTCGAATATGACCCCGGCGGCACGTCGCCGGCCCATACGCATCCCAATTCCGCGTTCATCTACGCGACCGTTCTTGAGGGCGCGATTACCAGCCAGGTCAATAATGGGCCGGTGACTGTCTATCGTGCCGGCGAGAATTTTTCCGAGTATCCGGGCGATCACCACGCGGTCAGCGAAAACGCAAGCAAGACAGAGCCCGCACGCCTGCTTGCCGTGTTCGTGGTCGATACGAACGAAACCAATCTGACGGTCTACGAAAAATAAGCCGACTACGAAGAGTGCGATCCTCGCCGCACTTTCACAGCGGGATGGCGCCGCAAACGACGCCATCCCGGTTCCGATCACGGTCAAATCGATAGTCCCGGCTGCGCTAGTGAGTGCCGTCAGGAGGAATTCATGCGTATCGAAAAACTCTATCCCATGACGTCGGCGCGCCTGATGGTGATCGACGTTGCCGCAACGCTGCGGGTGGCAGCCCAGACGCTTTCCAATCCGGGAATCGGTCTCGCCGTCGTCCGCGAACCGGGCGGCAAGGCGACGGGTGTACTCAGCAAGTCCGATCTTATCCGGCATCTGATGGATGGGGAGCAGGTGGCGAGCGTTGAAGCGCTGATGAGCCGGAACATCATTTCCTGCAGCCCGGCCGATGAATTGCAGACGGCATGGCAGGTGATGGTGGACAATCGCGTCCAGAACATGCCGGTCCTCGATGCGGAGGCAAGGCCACTCGGGGTCCTCGATATGCGCGATGCCCTGAAAGTGCTCTTCGAGCAGGAGCAGCTACAGGAACACATGCTGGCGAATTACATCGCCGGCATCGGTTACTGACCACCGGAGATCGGAGGACCACGATGCTGCAGGCATATATGGGTGATATTGCCGCTGTGCCGCTGGTATGGCTGATCATTCTCGGTCTTGCCGGAATGGTGGTGTGGAAGCGCATCGGTCCGCGGCGTTCCAATCTCCGGCTTGTGGTGCAGATCGCCTTTTTCGGGGCGATGACCTCCGTTCTCGTTTTTGGAAATATTCCGCTCGGCCCACCGAACGACCTGTGGGCCGGCGACGAGCATGCCGTTTTTATTGTCTTTGCCCAATTGTTGTGGTGGCTTCATCTCTCCTGGGCGGTTATTGGCTTCGTGCGGATCTATCTGGTCCTAGAGGGCAGGCCGCGCGAGGCGCGTCTGTTGCAGGATATCGTCGTCGGCGTTGTTTATGTGTGCGTCACGCTGTCCGCCCTTGCTTTCGTGTTCGGCGTTCCCGTCGGGACGCTGGTCGCAACGTCGGGCGTCATCGCGATCGCCCTCGGCCTTGCCCTGCAGAACACGCTCGGCGACGTCTTTTCGGGTGTCGCCCTCAATCTCGGCCATACCTATACGCTGGGCGACTGGCTTCTTCTTGAGGACGGGACGGAAGGCCGCGTCATCGCGAGCACATGGCGCTCGACACAAATCCTGACCGGCGCGAATAATATCGTCGTCCTGCCCAACAGCGTTCTTGCCAAGCTGAAGCTGACCAACGTCAGCCGACCGGACGAAACGCATCTTCTAAAGATGACGGTGCGGCTGGTGCCGACACATGCGCCCTCTATTATCGAGGACGCCATGACGACCGTTCTGGCCGGCTGCAACTCGATCATGAGGGCACCTCCGCCTCTCGTCTCCCTGAGCGGGCTTGACGCCACAGCCCTGGAAATTCATCTGTTTTTTCGGGTAAGCAATCCCATGCTGCGAATAAAGGCACAGAACGAGGTGATCGACCGGTTCTACCGCCATTGTCGATCAATCGGGTTGCAACTTGCCCTGCCGCCATCGGCGGTCGTCATGATGAACAATATGGCCTCTGCTGAAATCTTCCGCAGCGAGGAAGTTACGTTGCAGGAAGTTATCGAGGAAAATCCAATTCTCTCCAGGTTGACCCGACCCGAAAGGGAAATACTGGCCCAGTCAGGCAGGGAACGCGAGTATCGTGAAGGCGATGTCATCCTCGCGCAGGGGCAGACGTCGTCCTCGATGAAGATCATTCGCACCGGCGTCGTGTTGATGATGCATGGCGACGAGGAAAAAAGACGCCTTTCTTCTGGTGATTTCTTTGGCGAAACCGGGCTTCTTGCGGGAATGGGAGAAACCTACTCGCTACAGGCGCTGACGCGGGTTACCGCGTTCGAAATCGACCAGAAGAGCTTCGCGCGACTGATCGCCGACCGCCCGGCAATCGCTGAAGAGATTGCGGCGATGCTTTCGGCAAGCTCCGGTGAGGTTGGCCAGCTACCGCTTACAGCGGCAAAGCATCAACGAACTGCCGCCGCTTTCTTGAAGTCAATCCGGACCATTTTCAGCACATGAACCGGGCAGCTGCCGCTGTGGTGAATGCGCTCCAAATCTTGTCCCTATCCTTCGGAACAGGTGTTCTTGGACCTACCTCCGGTATATCATCGCACCCGGTAGCTCTGCTGCGTTTGTGCTCAAAGTGCATCACGGCGATCTAAAACAGGGGAATCGGTTGAGGCATGCCGAGGTTCGCAGGAGAGTCGAGAATGGGAGGTGAAGGCTTGGTAAGGGCGCCCGCTATCGATGCCGTGGAGGCAGCAAAGGTTGTTGAGCGCATTATAGGCAATGCCTGGGCGGCCGACGCCGAAGGCAATTTTATTTATGTGACGCCGGCGGCGCTGGCATTCTTCGGCATCAGCCTTGAAAGTCTCAACTCACGATCGGATGAAAGTGACTTCGGCTGGAAGCGGGTCATTCATCCGGAAGAATACGACTTGGCTGCCATCTTATGGCGCCGGTGCCTCCAGACGGGCCAACACTACAATGTTGAGCACCGGATGTTGCGTGCAACGGGCGTTTATGGCTGGGCGCGCAGCACCGGTCAGCCCGTGCGCGACCGGAACGGGATGATTTTGGGATGGTACGGCACTGTGATCGACATCGCTTTGCCGTCACCGCAAGACAATCACGATGACCCGGCCGCCGTTGCTCCGCAGCAGGACATTACCCGTTCGATGGAAAAGATCCATCCTCATGACCGGACGGCTGTCGAGCAAGCCGCCGCGAGAGCCTTCTTTCACGGCATCCCACAGGTTGGCAGCTACCGCCAGCTTCAGGCCGATGGCAACTACCGGCGGGTTGAATTCCGGCTCGATCCGCAAGATCCGGTTGCCATCAATATTGATGCGGAACTGACGTGGCAGGGCGATCCCTGGGAAGAGACAAGCTCTTTCCGCGAGGCGCGTAATGCGGTGCAGGCCGCCCTCGCCATAGAGAAACTCTACGGCGATGCCTGGGCCATCGATGCGATCGGGCAATTTATCTATGCTACACCAGCCTGGCAAAACTCGGTCGCGAGGACGCTTGATGAGCTCAACGCTCTCTTGGATGGAAAGCCATTTCTCGACGGCGGTAAACAGGGTTGGCAACTGGATCTACATCCCGAGGACAGCGACAGGGCAGCAGAAACGTTCCGCCGTTGTCTCAGGACAGGTGAGCACTGGAACTGTGAATACAGGATCAGGGGCAGGAACGAGACCTATGTCTGGCACCGGGCTGCGGCGCGCCCGACGCGTGACGAGCAGGGGCGGATCATGGGGTGGTATGGAACGGCCCTGGATATCGACGCGTACAAGAAAACGGAAGCGGCCCTTCGCGAACGTGAACGGCAATTGCGCCACCTCGTCAACACCGTGCCGGCGCTCATCTGGAGCACGAGCTCCGACGGAACACCGGCTTATGTCAACCGACAGTTCGTCGAGGTGACTGGTGCAACGCTTGAAGACATTACCGCGCCAAACGGATCACCGTCCCTTGGCGTCGTTCATCCGGACGACAGGGCGGCGGCGCGTGAAGCCTTCCTGCGTTCCATCGAAGCAGGTATTCCCTATCTTCAGCGATATCGCCAGCTCCGCGCAGGCGGCAGCTATCACTGGACCGAGACGCGTGCGGAACCGCTGCGCGATGAGGCTGGCAAGATCATCCACTGGTATGGTGTCAGTTCCGATATTCACGACCTCGTAACCGCGCAAGAAGCACTGCGCGAGAGCGAACAACACCTTCAGCAGCTCGTCGAAACGCTTCCCGCGCTGGTCTACTGCGCGTTGCCGGACGGGAAGCCGATCTACAGAAGCCAGCGCCTGCGCCAGTATCTCGGATTCAACCTTGAAGATACGGATGGTTTGGAAAAATCCCGACTGGATGGCACGCTCGATGCAGTCATCCATCCCGATGACCTAATGCTCGTGAAAGAACGCTATGCCCATTCGCTAGCGACCGGTGAGCCCTATCTGCTGAGACACCGGCTGCGACGCTTCGATGGCGTCTATCGTTGGGTTGAGACGCGCGCCTCGGCCATGCGCAACGGTGACGGCGAGATTGCGCAGTGGAACGGCATCTGTCTTGACATAGAGGATCAGGTGCAGGCGCAGGAGGAACTGAGCAAAGCCAAGGAAAACCTGGCGCGCTCCAGTCAGGACGCCAGCCTCGCGGAATTGTCGGCGTCCATCGCGCATGAGGTGAACCAGCCCCTTTCGGCTGTGATGAATTACTCCAGCGCGTGTCAGCGCTGGCTTGCCGCCGATCCGCCAAACATCGAACGCGCGCAGAAAACGTTGGAGCGTATCGTCCGCAGCGCCAATTCCGCAGCCGATGTGGTGGGCCGCATTCGCGCCCTCTTTCGACAATCGACGGACAAGCGCGACAGCACCGAGCTCGGCGCCGTTGTCAGGCAGGCACGCGAGCTGCTTGCGGAAGAGGCGGGCCGGCGACGCATCAGGGTCGATATCGAAGGGCAAAGCGGTCTGCAGGTCGTCCCGTTCGACCGCGTCCAGATCCAGCAGGTATTGGTCAATCTTATGCGCAACGGCATGGATGCCATGGCTTCCGTTTCGAATGACCGCGTGCTCAAGATCCGCGCCTTGCGGGAGGGCGACATGGTGCGGGTTGAGGTCCGGGACCGGGGGAGGGGCGTCCAGTTCCCCGACCGGATCTTCGAACCCTTTTTCACCACGAAGGATCAGGGCATGGGCATGGGCCTTGCCATCTGCCGGTCGATCGTCGAAGCGCATGATGGGCAATTATGGGCAGAAAAGAACGAACCGCGCGGCGCCAAATTTGTGTTCACTCTGCCGCTTGATGTAGCACGGGCGCCATGATCTGCTGACTATTTCCAAGGAGGGTAATATGGCCACGCCTGTGATAGCGATCGTGGACGACGACCCGGCGGTGCTTGGACCGTTAATGGAATTGCTGGACTCGGCGGGATACGAAACTCGCAGTATCTTTCGGGGGAGGCGCTGATTACCTTTGGGCTTCAGGCCGTGGCTGTCTGGATAACCGATATCAGAATGCCAGTTGCGGGTGGCTTCGAGCTCCGCGAACTTGCCCGGCGAGTAAATCCGGCATCACCGGTATTCCTGATCACTGGGCGGAACGAAATCTCCGATCGGGACAAGACCTCAGGCATTGGCGGCTTTTTTCAATAAACTTTCGACGGCTATACCCTGCTGGCTACCCTGCACGACGCCCTCGGCAACCGGGAGACTTAACCCACGCCAACACTTGCTGCAGCCTCTCCGGACCCGATCGCCTTCGTCACTGACGTGGTCGGCGCGAAGCACCCCATGGGAAGCGATGACACAAGGTGAGATCGCTTGTCTTGATGACCATTGACGGTGTGTTTCGGGGCTGATCAGCGAAACGCCGGGATCGTGCTAGCTCAATAACCGATCGTGTAAACGGACGGGACAGTCAATCCTGTGCCGAGGGTTAGTTCTCCCCATCCCTCAGCTCAATCGACGGTCAAAATGCATCTCAATACACTGCGACGCATGGTCCGTGCCCCTCACGTTCCAGCCGACAGAACAGGAGCGCATCATGACGCGCACACAGGCAAATCCCCGCACGACGGGTCAGCAGGAGAGACAAAGATGAACCCTGATAAAACCATCCACGCCACCAGGCAGGCACCCGAAGAACTGGTTCCGTCACGCTATGCGGTGAAGATCGGCGATATCGAAGTGCTCGTCATCAGCGACGGCGTGCTGCCGCTTCCCACGAAGATGTTGGGACACAATGTGGAGGCGGCGGAACGCGCTGTTTGGCTGGACAACATGTTCCTGCCCCAAGAGGCTTTTGACTGGGCGTTGAATGCGGTCGTGGTGCGCAGTGCGGGAAAGGTGATCCTCATCGATGCCGGTCTCGGGCTGGATCCTGAATTGAACCTGCCGCGGGCCGGGCAACTGATCAAGCGGCTGGAGAGCGCTGGCATTGATCTTGGGTCGGTGACCGACGTCGTGCTCACGCACATGCATATGGACCACGTTGGCGGCCTGCTCGTGGAGGGTGTGAAAGAACGGCTGCGGCCGGATCTCAGGATTCACGTCGCCGCCGCGGAGGTCAAATTTTGGGAGGCGCCCGATTTTTCGCATGTCAACATGCCTCCCGGCTTCCCGGACGCGCTCCGCGCTACTGCCAAGCGTTTCGCCACGGAATATCATGACCATCTGCGACTGTTCGACGATGAATATCAGGTTGCACCGGGTGTCGTCGTTTCCAGAACAGGCGGCCATACGCCGGGGCACAGTGTGGTGCGTGTCGCCTCGGGCAAGGACCGTCTGATGTTTGCGGGCGACGCCGTGTTCGCCGTCGGGTTCGAGCATCCTGACTGGTTCAACGGCTTCGAGCACGATCCCGAAGAGGCCGCTCGCGTCCGTGTTCGGCTTCTGCGAGAGCTTGCGGCGACGGGAGAATTGCTGGTCGCCACCCATATGCCGTTTCCTTCTGTCGGCCATGTCGCGGTCGACGGCGACGCCTTCCGCTGGGTCCCGGTGTTCTGGGACTATTGATCGTTCGTTGACCTGAATGCAGAAAAGTAGCGCATGCGATTGGCCGTTACCCGATCGTGTGCGACTTTTGTAGTGTCGGCAAGGATCAATGTGCCGGCACGCCTTTTGCAATACCGCCCTTGCTGTGCCTGCAATCCTGCTAGCGATTGTTAATCGGGCGCTCATTCTTGGCTTCCAGACATCAACGCGTCACCTTTTGACCGAGGAAGTTTCGACCCACACATTGATTGGCTTCTGCGGCCCCATGGTAGTGGCGAGGATCACCGTCATCCAAGTATTATTCGGCCGTTCTACGAGGAGGCAGTTCCACCGGTCCTAATCTCCTTTGTAACCGTATTTTCGGAGTCTTGGGATAGAGCCGTCTCGAAAGCCAGAAACTCCTCGGTCGTACAGATCATCCCTTTTTCACCCCCCTTTCCGAGGGCCATCACGAAGTCAAATTCACAGGTCGAGTAGGAAAAATCTTGGTAGTCTCGATAGCGTATGATGAACTGCCGTCCGCTCGGCATGGTGTAGACGGCACTCCCGGTTGTCGGGAGAGATTCCGACGGAGGAGAAAGAACTTCGACAGTCCAATCACCCTCCTTAACTCCGCTTTCTAGCTCACTTGCGCTTGCGCCACTCCCCACGCAAAGTTTCACGACGTCATCGAGAGGGCAAGCAACGGCGGCCCCGTTGGTCGATGCCAAGGCAATTGATAAAGTGATTAAAAAGCGCACGCGTTTCTCCCTACAAGACCTGGCTTCAGATGCCACCTTGCCGATATTTCGGCGGAAGTTCTGCGATGGGCAGATCGTCGGCCTTGAACTGCTTGCCGGTGGACCATGGAAGCATGTTCAGCACTACACCCAAACCCGCGACGATTGCCGCAGTCACGGGTTTGAAAAGCGACTTTTTCAAGCCACCAAATTTTAAGCCAGAAAGAAGAGCACCGAGCGGCTTGAATATCAAAAAGGGGATTAACAAGACTGGTGCAACGAACAGGGCGAAAATCCCTGGGGTTGCCGCCTCCAGCATAGGGTCGCCGCCGTATCGGAGGCGAAGACGCGGGTTACGGGCGACTGCAAACGGAATCAGTTCTTCCATGAACCTGACGTAGTCGGCGGATCGATCGACGCGTGTCTCTCCCTGCCAATCCAGCGAGGATATCTCCTTCGATGCGAAGAGCGTCCGCAAACGCGCGCTGTAGACTGGAAATCCTGTGGTGCCGACGCCACTCGTTACGTGAACGTGCAGGAACCGAAAAGAAGTCCACGGGATGAGGCTAATGGAGTGTCCTCGCCGCACCGAAAGGCCTTTGGCGTCGATGACGTAGGCCGTCGTGACCATCGTGAATCTCGGGCTTTGATATGGCCTCGGGACTTGCGTGCTAAAGCTGTAGGAAGGAGGGTCGTTCGTCTGCAATTGAGAGCTCTCGTGCGTTCCAAATGAAAAAGATAAGCTAACCCGGCTCTATTCGCTAATCAGAACGGCTCGTGGCTGGCGATTACCTGATATCATTGCTGTAGATGGACCCAGGCGATATCCAGCGCTGCGCCTCACACGAATACCTCGACGAAAAGTAGGGCCACCGCAAAAGCTGCCGGAATCATATATCGCTATTACGCCTCAACTTCTCCGCCAACTTCTCGTGGCACATGTGAGGCAGGCTTCTTCGGTTCATCTTATCGTTTTTGCTCGTCTCAATTGCGCTCCGCTTCGCGCTTCTGCCCAGTTCCTCAAGTCGGTTCAACTGCCTTGCCGGAGGATCTGCCAGTGAGGCGTCACGTTCTCGGAGCGCTGTCTTTTTTCTACCACAGGACGCGCATTCGGAGAAGTCTCAACCTCTACAGTTTTGTCGTCACGTGCCGCAACATCGCCAATTGGTGCCAGACGCCTTGAGCGACCCCGGTCGCCTTCTGCACAGATGTCCTTGAAACTCTCTTCTCAACTATCCTGACGGCTACTCCGAGACGAGCGCAACTGAGTGCGCAGGCTAGGCCGCTCGCGCCGCCACCGACGATCAAAACCCTTGCGAAGTGAACCATGGTAACCCCGACGAGTGATCCAACACGTTTCCGCGTCAGCCAAACAAGATTGCTGCCATAGCTTTACCAGCAGCATATCGTAGCCAATCAAATTCTTCATTGTGATACAAGCGTCGTGGAGATCGGCGCTATGTCCGCAATGGGCCAGACGCCGTCATGACGCTGATGCGCCCAAAGAAGCCATACGGTTCTGATGGTTTCGTGCTACTGGCGTGCACGTGTCGAAACCAGCACCTATCCTCGGGAACAGCATCCGGGGTCTACAGCAGGAAAGATCGAGCGTTGGCCCGCAAGAACAGAGATGAGCTAGCTTCATGGGACGAGCCTGCGCCAGAGCCGGTGTTCTGTCCGATGTGCGAGCGCGTCATCCCGGAGGATCAGAGAGATGAGCATCATCTCGTTCCCAAGAGTAAGGGTGGAAAGAAAATCGTCTGCCTGCACCGTATCTGCCACGACCAGATCCATTCGATCTTTACCGATGCCCAACTCGCCAAGAAGTTTTCCACGATCGAAACCATCATGGAAGACCCTGCGGTGCGGACATTCGTCACTTGGGTGAGAAACAAGCCTCCGGGCTTTTCGGATTCTGCAAAGGAATCACGGCAGTCATTCCGTCGAGGCCGCTAACTGTAACAGGCGAAAGTTCCGGCTGGAAGCGAATGCTGCCGTGGCGGGAACGCGCCATCAGCGGTCATGAGAGAAGAGCCGCGACAATCGAGGTCGCGGCAGGCAGTCATGCAACGTCTTGTAGCTGGGCCTCTCCATTGTGGAGGAAGCATGCTTTGGAAAAGAGACCCAGATCGACGAAGTTTGGTAAGCGAACGTCTCCAATGTCAGGAAGCCGTTTGCCGTCCGTTTCAAATGACCTGTCTATCTGGGAAATAAAACCGAGGGCAACGCCAGTGCGTTGTGCGAACTCTCCCAGAGTTTGCAGTTGTTCGGAAAGCACCGGTTTGCTCCGCTGCTGGTCTAGCAGTTGCAAGTAATCAATGACCGCGATTGCGCCGGATTCTAATCCAGACATGTGTTGGATGATATATTCTGCGCTGATCTGATCAGATGTAAAAATCTGCACGGCGTCCGCTATGTTGCCTCCCGGTGTCTCTAATGATTTGAGATGCTTCCTTGCCTGTTGCTCGGTAAACTCTAAGGTAAACAGCAAGGCCTTGCGGCCATCGCGAGCGGCGTCGATTAGAAGCTGAAGACCCAGCTTGGTCTTGCCGTGGCCGGGTCGGCCCGCAAGTATTAGCATGTCGCCGTCGCCAAGCCGCGACAGGACTGTTTCGGATAGCGGGCCAGAAGACATGCTTGCGGAAAGCAGGCTCCATTTCCCAAACCCCTCTTCGCGTGCGATCTGGTCTAGTGCCTCGTTCAGGGGCACGCTGTTACTGCGAGCCATCAGCTTGGCCCGACGTTTGAGCTGGAATATTGGTGCAGAAAGCTTCATCAAAAACCTCCATTGCGAGCCACACCGCAACCCCTCCTAATGCGATGCTCGAACAGATGGTTCGAAGAGATGTAGTCACCCTACATGTGAGATGCTTCCCCGAAAGGAGGGGGGAGCCTCGGGTCTAGCCTGTGCATGAAATTTAGTAAGTTGCGCGATTCGTGGCAAGGGCTCGTGACCGCAATGGGCCAACTGCAGTCTTCCGCTTCGCGCCGCCAAAAGCGGACGTCTATTGGCCTCGCAAATGTGCTGAATTGCCAGCAAACATGAAGCGCAACTCTTCAACTGCCTCAATGCATTCTACCAAGGCCCCGGGGTGTTGATTTTCACTGAGATCTTGGTGGTTGCGAGGGCATGCCTCGCGCGTGGCAGTCTTGCGTGCCGCGCTGGCGTCGGCTCCGGGGCGGCAAATGCTGCTGGCCACATTGTCAGCCGAGCTGGCGTTCGATCCCGGCCTTGTCGATGACGGACCAGACCGTGCGGATTTTTGTCTGTTTGAATTCGTAGAAAACATGTTCGTAGAACTGAACGCGCCTGCCATTGACCGGAAGTCCCATGAAGGTTGATTTCGGGGAGCAGTCGAACAACAGCCGGGCGGCAATCCGGGTCCAGTCACTGACAAGGATCTGTGCGTCAAACCGCAGGTCGGGAATGGCGGCAAAGTCCCTGGCCAGCATGTCGCGATAGCCCGACAGGCCGAACGGGCGGCCATTGTGTTCGATATTGTCGTCGACGAAGGTGGCGAGTTCATCGAAGGCCTGTCGGTTGAGGCAGTCGAGGTAATCAAGGTAGATGTCCTTGAGTGTCGCCATGTATTCCTCCGTGTCGATGGATCAGGGCGTTACCGAACTTGTCCGGCAGGGAGTCGGCGAGCGTTCCCGGCAGTCCCTTGAATGCCTCTTTGGGAAGGGCGGGAAACTCATAGGGGTTAAGGCTGAGCGGCATCATGATCGGCGCCAGCTCCATCGTTGCTGTGAGAGGAGGGTGGTCCCGCATGGTTAATGAAATCCTAAAATCAGAAGGCCGAATGTTGCCGGTATGAAGTGCCATTGACGGTTGAAAGATGGCACTGGGCGTCAGCCGGCAGGCTCGGCGATGCTGATTTCGGTCTTGCTGTCGAGGATGATATGCAGATCCCGGATCATGCCGGCTGCCTCCAGCAGAGCGTTTCGCACGTCCTCATCGCTGCGCCATCCGCGTTCGATCGACAGGGCGACGGTGTGGATGTCGACGACACTGTCACGGCCGGGACCGGATGGAATGCCGATTGTTTCGCGCATGTCGCGGATTGTTGTGACTGCCCGCTCCAGCATACGCCGTTTCTGGTAATCGTCGAGGTGATCGAGCCTGTTGGCGTCGCGCACGAGTTCGGCGATGAAACTGTTTGTCAGGGTCATGGCCTGAGGTTGCCGGGTCGGCTGACGGGGGTCAATGGAAGTCCGACGAGGCGAGCTGCGGGGCCCGAAGTTGACGCCAGGCTGTGACGCCGATGCATCACCGGCGTGGATACTGAGGCGAGCTATTTAACTGAATTATTCTTGTTTTACCATAGTGTTGATGAACGTTTTAGAAGTAAAATATGAGGACTGCATCGTGCTGCCTTGTTTTTTCGAATGGTCGATGGTCGATGGTCGATGGTCGATGGTCGAGTCGATGGCCGAGTGCAGAAATCTGGTGGTTGCGTTCCGTTTGTGCAGAATGAGATTATCGATGCGGAGATTGCCGGAAAGCAAACGTCGATCAGTCTGCTACTCTCGGGGGATCGATTGACGTGGGGTTGTCTACCGCGACAAAATGGCGGTGAGATCAAAACGGAGTGACGATATGAAAAACGGAGCGTGGACGTTCCGGCGTCGGTGCCTCAAGGTATCGACAATCAGCTCCTTTGCCGCATTTTTGAGCTTCGGGGAAGCCGCGGCCACGCCGGCGGATATGACAGTGGAGCGCCTTATCGACCTCTGTGAAGTGTCCACCGTGCAAGAAGCGATGTTGCGATGTTGAACGGCGACAAACTCGATTCCCGGACGGTTCGAAATAACGGCAAGCAGGATTTTCAGTTGAATTCTCGCGCACTGGTCGTGACGGGGCACGAGCCTGGCGTCGGAAAGGGCGTCAAGGTCAGCGGCTACAAGTCTCATGCGCTGGCCAAGAAGGGTTCGAAAACGGTCTTTTCAGAAGGCTGGGCAGTCGTGCGCGATTCCGATCCGGCCTGGATCAACAGGCCTGGACCGGGAGGCACCGAACCCCATCGTACCATCGGCGAAGAAAAGGTGCCGATCCTCCTGGCAGGCAGCGGCGGAACGCCGGGCAACAATCAGGCGCAGAACAAGCAGATCGATTCGCTGGTGAAGATATATGGCCTGAGCAAGGACGAGCGCCAACAACTTCACCGCATCATCGGCGGGCAGGGTCTCGGCTATCAGGAAATCAAGCAAATCATTATAGAAAAGTTTGGGAAATGACATTTCAGGATGGTCTGCAAGATTTGGTCGGCAAGCCTGTCGTTCAGTCAAAGCACATCTACGGCAGCATTTTTCATCTGCTGTTCTCGGCGAATGGCGGCGAGGTGGAGCTCGTCTGCAACGGTTGTCAGTGGGTCATCTTCAACGATGTCGGCGAGGTTCTGCTCCACGACGAAGCGGTGCTTTCTAGCGAGGCGCTGTCCGGCGTTTTTACCGGTCTGCGACTTCGGTCACAGGAGGTTCTGCCCGCGAGCCTTAGTTTGCGGTTCGACGGCGCCGTTTTCCACGGGTTCATGACCGAGGTCTATCATCTGGACATCCATGATGGAGTGATACTTGGTTCCGACGAATGGCTTGAACAAGCGGATGCGGCAAGGGACAGCTTCATGCTTTTCGATCCCGGCCAAGAGGCACTTGGCTACGAATTCTCCGAATATTTCGACCTGAATTCTGCGCCATGGCGCGACCGTTACCTTTCTGCAGGGGAGAGGACTGTTGGCTGAGGAAGGCGAAGACGTTCACCAGCGCAATGGCGGACAGCCGCATGTCGCCCAGACGCCTGCCAATGCCGATGGGCGTGTGGTCGTAGGATCGGGCGCACCTCAACAGGATGCCGAGGCACTTCGCCAGCAGATGATCGATGACCGCAAGCAGGAACTGCGCGAGATCGATGAGGAGCTGAGCGCCCTGAACCGGGAGGTGGGTAGCAACCGTCCAAACGAGGAGCAATCGAATACGGGACCAACCTGCAGGCCGACGCCTATATCGCGGCGACGGAACTCAACGCGCTGGAAAACCACTCCTACGCGGAATCCTTCGAGGATTTCATCGAGACCAATGGCAGCATGCATGGGTCTCTCGACAACATGACGGGACCGCAGCGCCTTCATATGGCGCGCGGCCAGTCCGATGATTTCCTCGCACGGGCCTCCGGGTGGGATATTCTAGAGGTAGGCCCGCAGGACTTGCTTGGCGGTCCCGGCGGGTGGCTGGGCAGGCGAGGGAGGCGAATTTTCGGCCGTTGGCGAAGGCCGCGTGGCCGGCTGGGGGGGAATCGTACCCGAGCACAGGAACGCGTGCGGGGACGCAGGCGCAAAAGACGGGAGCGCAAAGAGTGCCGCCTCGCCGGCAATCCGGCTTTTATGCCGACGGGTATTCCGGTCCATTACGATCCCGATTTTTCCATTCCCGGTTTGCTTAAGCTTGCGATCACCAGCACCTGGTACGGCGATGTCGAGGCCAGCGGCCCGCTCGGCCGCGGCCGACTGAGCGATATCGATGCGACCATAAGCAGGAACGGGGCGAAGGGTTTCACCCTGCTCGACGAAGACGGTTTCGTTGTCAATTTCAAGGCGCCGACGCCTATTCCCGATGGATGGGAAGAGGGCGATACGGTCCGCAATACCAGTCTGATGCAGGGCCACGGCCGCGTACTGATCCTCAAAGAAGATGCGCTGGAAACCCATTTTGCCAAGGGCAGGGACAGTATCTGGCGTATCGCGCAAATCAAGGACCGGCACGGGAATACGCTCCAGTTCGCGCGGGATGCCGCCGACAACCTTGTGTCGGTCACGACTCCCGAAGGCCTGAAAGTACTGTTTTCCTACACCGGCAGCTTGCGCACGCTGGCTGAACTTGAAGGTGTTGATGGCAGCCGCAAGACGGTCATGCGCTATCGCTATGATGACAAGCAGCGGATGGTGCTGGCGGAATGCCCCTATGGCGAACGTCATGAATTTGCCTATGACGACCGCGGCATGCTTTCCGAAGTCATCCGCAACGGCCATTATCACGCGAAGTTCGAGCATGACGAAAAGGGAAGGCGCACGCGAACGGTCAGTAACCAGGGCGTATCTGCGACTTCCAATATGACGAGGTAAACAGGGTCACGACCTACCTGCCCGGCTCGGACAGGAGCCGCGCTATCCGGTTTCATTATGACGAAAATGGCGCGATCGTTCGCGAAGTGAACGCGCTCGGCCATGATAAACGCTTTGTAACGGACGATGAAGGACGGATTGCAGCCGAGATCGACGGAGAAGGCAACGAGACCCGTTACGCCTATGACGCGGCCGGAAATGTGAAAAGCATTCGCGATCCCAACGGTCGCTCGACCTATTATGGCTGGACGCCCGAAGGCGATATGGAACTCGTCATAGACAATGCTGGAAAAGCATGGGACTTCCACTATGACGATTTTGGCGCACTTAGCCTTGTCAAAAGCCCGACTGGGCATATCTCTGAAATCCGCAACAATGCGGCCGGGCTGCCAACCGGCGTCATTCGGCATGACGGATTGATTGCGCAGAACGCCTATGATGGCCACAACTGGCTCACCGAAATGCTGGACTTCCGCAATGCGCGCACGCGCTTCGAACGAGACGTCTTTGGTCGCGTCATCCGGATGACTGAAGCAAACGGCGCTTCGACCATTTGTGAATACGAGGACCAGTCAGGGCATAATTTTTTTCGCCCAACGCGTATTATCCGACCGGATGGCGCTGTCTTCAGCAACCACACCTCAGAGAACGGGCGCCTTCTGGAAACGGCGGATGGAGAGGGGCGCAGAAGCCGCTACGAATATGACGGACTTGGCAATCTTGTCCTGTCTGTCACCCCCATGGGCGGGCGCATTGGATTCCACTACGACGACGAACTCAATCTGACGAAGGTGGTCAATGAGGCCGGACGGGAATGGACCTTTGTTCGCGACGTTGGCGGACGTATCGTTCAGGAAACTGATTTTAGCGGGCGAACAACCGACTACGTGCTCGACAGAGCGGACAGGGTGGTCGAGGCGAAGCAGCCGGATGGCAGAGTCGTCGCCTATGAATGGGACCCGTCGGGAAGCATTGTCAGCCGTTCTGCCTTTTTGCCCGGGGAAACCGAAGTACTGCAGCGCGAGACATTTGCTTATGACGATGTCGGAAGATTGAACCTCGCAAGCAACGCCCATGTCACGATCTCACTGGAATATGATGCAGCCGGCCAAGCGATTTCGGAAACGACAAGCGGGACCCGCATCGAAAGCGAGTACGATTGTTGTGGCAATCGGGTAAAACGCCGTATAGGCGATCAGGTGATCACCTATGATTACGACCCGCTTGGCGCCCTGACTGGCGTATCTCTCGGCGAACTTCCTGTTTTGAATGTCATACGGGATCGATTGGGGCAGCCCGTCCGCCGCATGGCGCCTGATGGTTTCGCTATCGAGTCCATGATCCCCTAGGCCAGCTCGTCCGCCAGACGGCGTCTGGCCGAGTGCAGGCCACCAGGCAGCGGTCGACCCTGTTGCCGGAAATCTGGTCACGGCAGTTCGAATGGGACCGCTCTGCAGCACCAACCATGGTGGCCGATCCGCTTTGGGGCGCCAGTCGTTATGAAATGGATGGCAACGGACAGGTCACCGCTGCGTGGCACGGAGGGCCGAATCTTGGGACGCCTGTTCTTGCGACAGTTCCGGCCGATGCAATTGCCGGGATCGGAGGAGACAACCGCGAGGTGGAGCGTTTCGACTACGCGCCGACCCAGGATATTGCCGCGTCGGAAACGGCCCTTCCTGGCCACCCGCTCGGCCGCCCGCTTCGGCAATGGTCACATGCTGCCGGCGGTGAGGTTCTGGACGCCTTCGGCACGCAGGGCGAGCAAATTCGCTACGAGTATGATGCTGCCGGTCGTGTCTGCCACCGACACGTGGATCGCAATGGGTTCCGTCGGCAGAGCTTCCATTACCTTTGGGATGGTTTCGATCAGTTGGTCGGGGTGGAATGCCCGGATGGGTCGGCTTGGCGGTACTCCTACGATCCGTTTGGACGCCGGATCGAAAAGCGGCAGGTTCGGGCAGGAAGGCGACAGGGCAGGGACGGGGGTGCCGCTTTTTCAGTGCACCGGTTCCTTTGGGATGGCGACGTTCTGGCGGCCGAATATCGAGTAGCGGATGATCAGGAAGACAAGCGGTCTTTCGTTTGGTGGTATTTTGAGCCCAACAGCTTCGTGCCAATGCTTAGGGTCGACATCGATTCTTCCGGCGAGCAGCGTATTCTCCACGTCGTAACCGACCATCTTGGTGCGCCGAGAGAGCTGGTGAAGCCATCCGGCGAAATCGTCTGGTCCTCGTCCTACAGGTTGTGGGGCGGAGTGCGGGGCCTCTGGACGGCAGCCAACGACAATCGCGGCGCGGTTTCTGGCGGCTTCGTATCCCAAGGTTTCAGATCAGTTCAGGCCTCGCTTGTCAGCGTTGTTGATGCTGCGCCAGTGGGCGATGAACAACCCGGGATAACCGTGCTACACCCACCCAACGAGCGGCTGCAACTTTGACTGCAACGAGAATAAGAACCGCGTTCGGTCGATGCTGAGTATCGAAACAACAATTAGGCGTTCTGTGCTGCCGATGGATAATGGAGAAGCTAAGTGTCCGAAATCGTTTTGGAAATAGATGAACGAACGATGGAAAACCTGATGACGGGACCATACGTCTTCATCGAGGAGGCGCGATCCTCGGCATTCCGGAAAATAGCCTATTTCAACAAGGCCGCCTTCAAGGTTTATTCGCATCTCATCGATGAACATGGTTGCACCGGATTTTCCATCGAGGTCGAGGATGTAGCCGAGAACGAGCTGCAGGACTATTTCTCTCCTGATTTCAGCAGCATCCGCAAGAAGGGTGATATCGTTGAGATCGGCATAGTCGGGTCCGGCGCCTTCTCCGAGGATTTCGATCTCGACGTCTTCAAAAATTTCCCGAACATCAGGAAAATCACAACACATGGCATTTCCTTCCACTCTAGGCTGCCTGAGCTTTTTCCGAAGCTTGAAACCTGGCTCAATCTCGACTGGAAGACCAACAAGGTCGAAAATCTCGGCAATGGTTGGCCGGATTTGAAAAATCTCGCGCTCCACGGGTTCAGCGGATCGCTTGCACTTTTCGAAAAATCACCGATCACAAAACTCTTTTTGATCTCGTCGAGCATCAAGAACATTGACGATGTGTTGCGTTTTAAGGATCTCGAAGTTTTACAACTTGTGTCCAGCAAGATTACGGGCGACGTGTCACGCCTATCGGAGCTAGTCAAACTGCGGTCACTCCGTTTTGAGGGCAAGAACAAGCTTGATGGTTGGGATAAGCTGGCAAGCAGATCTGTCGAGAATTTCGAGGCGTCGCATTATCCCTGCAAATTTCCGCGTGAAAATTTCCCGAAACTTGAGAACTATGTCATCAACGCGTATCGCGCTCGAGATCCGTTCTATGAAGAAG
Source organism: Rhizobium sp. GR12 (assembly GCF_036596185.1). Lineage (NCBI taxonomy): Bacteria > Pseudomonadati > Pseudomonadota > Alphaproteobacteria > Hyphomicrobiales > Rhizobiaceae > Rhizobium > Rhizobium sp. GR12. Next base: position 363,378 of record NZ_JASXTH010000004.1, read on the forward strand.
GAGGAGATCACGACGCCCTCGGCGACGAATTCGCTGCCTTATGACCGTTCTCTGTGTCGCGACCTCCGTCGCGAGTTGTGGACTGGGTGCCTCAGGACGTCGGACTTGCTGCAACCCTTGAGAATGTTTCACTAGCGCGGGAGGGACTGCCTCAATCGGCCGGGCGCGAACGTCGGCTTCTGCCCTGAACAACATATAGTTCGAATAGTAGTCGCCGGCATAGCGCTGCTCGCGGGGGTCATCGCTCATGGCTGCGTCTCCGTTACATCGATAGCCGATAATGCCAAGCGGCTAGCTGGACTCGACAAATGCGTAGACCCGCGAGAAATCCCCTTTTGCAGCTTCCTTCCGATGGGCTATGAAGATGTAGTCGCCGTGGTCGGAGAAGGGGACCGTGATCGACGGCGAGGAACGGCCAATCATCCATTCTGATCGGGGAGCCCATTATCGCTGGCCCGGCTGGCTAACCCGTATCAGCGAAGCAAACCTGGTTCGCTCGATGTCCCGAAAGGGTTGTTCGCAAGACAACGCCGCTTGCGAAGGCTTCTTCGGCCGGTTGAAAACGGAACTCTTCTATCCACGCGACTGGAAGGCCATCACGATAGAACAGTTCGTCGAAGAAGTGGATGCCTACATCCGCTGGTACAATGAGAAGCGCATTAAGATATCGCTGGGATCGCTCAGCCCGGTCGAGTATCGTAAGAGCCTCGGCCTTAAATTATGAAGCAGTCCAACTTTTTATCCGCACCCCCCACCCGCCAGAGGGTCAATATTCCACGCCGAAACACAGTTCACATCCCATCAAGGCGAAGAACGTCGGGCGAACAGCGTCCCAGCGCCAAATGCTGTCCCGTTCGATGGCAGCTTTGCGCCCACACTCTGGTCGTTCAGGCATTTCCGGCCTGCCTCCGAAAACAGGCATTCCTGCAGCCATCCATGCTTTCAGATGCATCGCTTGCGTTTGGTGGCGGCTGGGAATGGCCCCCGGTCTCGGCGTGCATTCAATCGGCTCTCTGGAAGTTCGGGTAGGTTCGGCAGCGTGGGAAATTTTGGGCTTGCATCTGAATGATCCCGGCGACGTGCCTTGTGGAGCGTCGCCGGGATCTGGTCTTCAGGCGGCGATGGACATCCGGTCGATCAGCGGGCGAACCTTGCTGAGGAACTCTTCGCTCCCACAGGCGAAGCGAAGTTTGGACTGAAGGTCAACGGTATCCCAGTTGATCGTCGCGGAGACACCGAGATTGCGCAAGATCGGCAATGCTGCCATCACGTCCCATGTCGCGTCGCCGAGCGATACGTATCCATCGGTTTCACCTAGCGCGACCTCCACCATCGAGAGCGTCGCAGCGCCGCAATGACGGAACATGATGCCGAGATCATCTGAGATAAAGCGCAGCGCCTCCAACCGATCGGCAGTCGCCACCGATGGATGAAAGCTGAATCCTGTTGATGCTCGAGACATATCCAGCGCTGGCAGCGGTTTAACCGGCTGGCCATTCAGCAGCGTCGGGACATTCTTACCTCCCACGAGGGTTATGTCCCGGGCGGGAGCGTGGATGACGCCGAAGGATGGGCGCTGGTCCTCAAAGAGACCAATCGAAACGGCCCAGTTTTGGCTACCGCGGACATAGTTGAACGTACCGTCGATGGGGTCGATGACCCAGATGCGTCCTGAAGTGCCAACGGTCTCGCCGTTCTCCTCACCAAGGATGCCGTCTTCGGGAAATGCTTCACGCAGCTGGGCGATGAGGAGATCTTCCACCTCCCTATCGGCTCTCGTAACCAGGTCGAGATGGCCTTTGTTTTCGACAGGGAGATCGGCGAGGGAGTGGAAGTATCGGAGGGCCAGCTTCCCGGCCTCCCTTGCAATACCTTCGATGATGGCTTCGACCGCTGGTACGGTCGAAGTAGATGCATGCTCATCAACCACGAGCTTCGTTCCTGAGGCGGGTTACCTGTGCGACGTCGTCACCGAGCAACTGATCGAGTTGACCTTCGCGAACCCACTGGATGATCTGGGATTCGATATCGACCCCGTATTTCACGAGTTTTTCGGCGTAACCGACAGGGAGATAAGTGAAGGCAGCAAAGCCTTCGTCGTGAAGCTGGCGGGCTTCGCCGCTGGCGAAGTGATAGACTTCGATGTTCATGGCATCGAGATTGGCCTGACGAGCGAGAGCGGCCGGGTCGATCAGACGGGAATGCATCAGGCCAACGGTCGGGACCTCGGGGATCGCTTCCTTCACGGCCTTGAGCTGCACGTAGTCGAAAGACGAGAACTGCAGGAGATCGGCCGCGCCCAGCTCGTTGATCAAGGTGCGGAGCTTCGGGAAGAAGATGTCGTTCTGATCGTAGATCTTCAGTTCGAGCTGATAGATGATGCCAAGCTCACGTGCTAGCACCAAGGCATCCCTCAGGCGAGGAACCTGCTCGCCCGCATACTCATCGCTGAACCAGCTACCGGCATCGAGCTTCGACACTTCCGAATAGGTCATCTTCTGAACGATGCCATGACCGTTGGTGGTGCGATCGACAGTCTTGTCATGAATCAGAACCAGCTCACCGTCGCTGGTGATGGAAAGATCGGTTTCGCAGGTTGCAAGCGGACCAGCGTATTCAAAAGCCTTGAGGAAAGCGGCGAGCGTGTTCTCCGGGGCGCCTGCGCTATGACCGCGATGGCCGCCAAGGCGCATATTCTCGATCGTCATTCTAAGCGGGTTCATGGTCTTTTCCTTCTGATTTAACGGAGGCGCGCATCGAAGCGATCGCGCAGATAGTCGCCAAGCAGGCTGATGGAGAGCGTCGTCAGCACGATGACGGCACCGGGGAACGCTGCGATCCACCATGCGATCGCAAGATAGTTGCGGCCATCGGCAACCATCAGTCCAAGGCTTGTTTCCGGGGCCTGAATGCCGAGGCCAAGGAAGCTGAGGCCGCTCTCCAGCAGGATGATTTCCGGAAAGTTCACGGTGAACTGGACGATCAGCGGTCCGGCAATGTTCGGCAGCATGTGGCGAAGGTAGATGCGCATCGGTGGCACACCGACAATACGAGCAGCCTCTGCGTAACCTTCTTCTTTGGCGCTCAGCACAAGTCCTCGCGTCAGCCGCGCGTAGCGCTCCCAACTGGCGAAGCCAACAAGGAAGATAAAGAGAATGGGGCTCGATCCGAGGAGCGCCAGAACGCCGAGAGCGATAACGATGAATGGAACGGATGCCATGGCATCGGCAAAGCCCATAATGACATTATCGACCCAGCCGCCGAAATGAGCAGCCAGAAGGCCGAGCGTGGTGCCCATGATGGCGCAGATAATCGAGCCGACCAAGGCAATCATCAATGTCATCTGAGTGGCGATGAGAAGGTTACTGACTACGTCGCGACCGAGATAGTCGGTTCCCAAGAAGTGCTCGGCCGACAGAAAGGGCTTTGCGAAACGAGCGAGCGGATCCTGGCTGAGATAGTCGAAGGGCGCGACCCATCGTGCCATAATGCCGACGAAGATCACGATCGCGATCCAGAGGCAGCAGATTGCTATGCTCGCTGGCATCTTCCGAAATGGTGCCAGCAGAGACATTGGGGCGGGATTTGAAGACGTGACCGCTGCCATATCAAAGCTTCCTGATTTTCGGATTGAGGACCGCATAGAGCACGTCGACGGCCAGATTGATGACCACCATGAAGGCGGTGAAGATGATGATCATGGCCTGTACGACTGGCAGATCACCCGTGCTCGTCGCATTTACGAAACCACTCCCAAGACCCGGCCACGAAAACACGGGTTCTATCAGGGCGGATCCGCCGAGCAGACCGCCGGCGACAAAGCCAAGCGTCGTCACCATCGGTATTGCGGCATTAGGAAGTGCGTGTCGCAGGATGATCTCCCAATTCGGGATGCCATCGGCGCGCGCGGCCGCAATATAGGGTTGGCCGACGACGTCAATCAGCGTGGAACGCATGAAACGGGCTACTGCTGCGGCATTGAACAACGCAAAGGTCGCGACAGGCAGGACCGCATGGTTCCAGGTCGAGCTACCGGAACTCGGCAATATCCGGAGCCACACCGCGAACACGAAAACGAACACCAGGCCGAGCAGAAAATTTGGGATGCTGTATCCCAGAACCGAGCCTGCCATCACACCTTTGTCGAGAGCAGACTCACGGCGGATTGCCGCTACAATTCCGATTGGTATGCCAATCAGGAGACTGAGGAAAAACGCCGACACGGTCAGCAGCAAGGTCTTGGGTACTCGCTCACTGACAACATCGAAGACCTCGCGGCCATCGGCGAACGATGTGCCGAAATCACCGTGAAGTGCGTTCGCGACATAGTAGAGGTATTGTTCTGGGATGGAGCGGTCGAGGCCCCATTTTTCATTGAACGCGGCGAGCGCTTCCGGCCCAGCGTTATCTGACAGCATCGATTGTGCGGGATCGCCGCTCAGTCGCAGGATCACGAACACCAGCGTGACGGTGAAGATTAGAACGACGACGGCGCGCGCGATGCGGGCGAGGATGAAGCTGGTCACGGGGCCATCTCCATTTTCATTCCAACGCTGACGGCGGTCGGGACCGACCGGTCAATCTCTTCCGTACGGTGACAGGCGGCCTGCTGGTTTCCCACCGGTCGCAAGGTTGGTGTTTCATTGGCACACCGATCGATTGCGAATGGACAGCGTGCACGAAATGCACAGCCATTCGACGCTACGCTTGGGTCAAGTTCACCTTTGAGAGGGGGCTCGATATTGCGAACCGTCGGGTCCATCGTCGGCACCGACGCGAGCAGTGCACGGGTATAGGGATGCCTGGGACGCTGGTAGACGGACTTGATGTCCCCAGTCTCGACGACGCGACCGAGATACATGACGGCGATGCGATCGACGAGATGCCGGACGATCCGAAGGTCATGAGTGATGAAGACGTAAGCGAGATCCATCTCCTGCCAGAGCTCGCGCAACAACGCGACTACCTGGGCCTGGACGGATACATCGAGGGCCGAGACGGCTTCATCGAAGACGACAAGCTTGGGGTCGAGGATCAGCGCGCGAGCGATCACGACGCGTTGGCGCTGACCGCCCGACATCTGATGCGGGTATCGGTTCATCATCGCGCCGGACAGACCAACGCGTTCCAGCATCGCTGCTGCCCGACGATAGGCCTCTTCGCGGTCGCAGACGTGATGGACAAGCAATCCTTCGGCAACCTGCTGGCCGATGGTCATCTGCGGATTGAGAGCCGAGAGCGGATTTTGCTGAACGAGGGACGTGCGCACACGGAATTTCGTCCAGTCCTGCCTGCTGCGATCTCTATGGTTTACGCCCTCGAACCAGACATCGCCGCTGGTCGGTGGTGTCAATCCAAGGAGCAGGCGGCCGAGTGTCGACTTGCCGCTTCCAGATTCGCCAACGATCCCGATGCGTTCACGAGGTGCAAGCTCGAAGCAGATTGAATTCGATGCGAGCTGCTGGGTAGGTTTGGCGAAAAAACCAGTCTTGTGCTTGTAGGCCTTGGTAAGGTTCTGGGTCCGTAAAAGAGGCGTAATCATGCGACCACCGGATGGTAACAGGAGGCCTGGTGCGCCAGGCTGATATGGGCTGGGGTCGGGAAGCCGGCAGCGCATGCGCCGCTTGCGCGCGAACAGCGCGGATGAAAATGGCAGCCATCGGGGAGGCCATCGAGCAGAGGCACCGAACCCGGGATCGGCACAGGTGGCTCGAAATCGTAAGGATCGATGCTCGGCATACAATCGATCAATGCTCGGGCGTAGGGATGAGCTGGACGTTCGAGTAGCTCGGCAATTGGTGCAGTCTCGATGATTTTTCCGCAATACATAACGGCCGCCTTGTCAGCGAGGCGCGCGATCACACCGAGATCGTGGGAAACGATCATCAGCGCCACTCCTGTCTCTTGCTTCAATTCCTCGAGCAGATGGAGGATTTGCGCCTGCATGGTCACATCGAGAGCGGTGGTCGGTTCGTCGGCGATCAGCAATTGCGGTTTGGCGGCAAGCGCATGCGCGATCATGACGCGCTGGTTCATGCCGCCCGAAAACTGATGCGGATAGGCACGCAGCCGGCTCTTGGCGCGATCGATACCGACACGCTCAAGAAGCCTCATGGCTTCGAGCCGGGCATCGTTGCCCCTCAGTCCTTGATGGCGATAAAGCGCGGATTCGAGATAGTATCCGATGGTATGCACCGGGTTCAGGCTGCTGGTCGGATCCTGGAAGATCATCGCAATCGTTGGCTTGGCGGATTTTCCAGTTTTCGACGGGGCGTGTCCTAGTTCTATGGAGCCGCCAGTCCTTGCGATACCGCGCGGCAGCATTCCCGCGACGGCGTAACAGGTCATGCTCTTGCCACAACCTGACTCGCCGACGAGACCAAGGGTCTCTCCGGCATTCAGGGTAAAGCTGATCCCGTCGATAATTTTGATGTTGCGTCCCGGAACTTCGACGACCAAGTCGCGAACGGTCAAGAGCTTGGGCATAACGTGTCTCCTTGGAGCGATGCGCACGAATGCGCATCGCTTAGGCATCGGATGGTGATCAGCCGAAGCTGAGGTTGTTGCGGAATTCCATCATCTCAAAGCTGATCGGTTTCCAATGGACACCCTTGCGCGCCGCGTAGACATCGAACGGCTGGTAGAGAATGACGGCCGGCGCTTCTTCCTCGAAGATGTCGCGAATGCGGTTCCAGGCATCGAAACGCTCTTTGCCGTTCGGCATCTGGGATACCTGGGTGCAAAGCTCATTGAATTCCGCAGGCGCTTTCCAGCCCCAACGCTTCTGAACCTGACCGTTCGGGCCGAACTCGCAAACCATCGTCGCCCAGGCATCCGTCATCCACTGGCCGTTCGACCAATTGCGCATGTAGCTGTCGGCATCCTTCGGCGCAGCACCAGGGGCGTAGACCTTGGGAACAACATTGACGCCGATTTCCTTCCACATCTCGATCATCATCATGAGTGCGGGAACGGCATTGGCGTAGTAGTTGCCCATCGTGTGATAGGTGATCGGCGTACCGTCATAGCCGCTTTCCTTGACCAGGCGCTTCGCCTCTTCGACGTTGTATTCCATCGCCCTACGGTTCGGATCGAACGATTCGCCATAGTTCGGGAAGTTGAAGCCGTTCGGGATTGAAGCGGTCTTCCTCCACAAGGATTCGACCATGATCGGACGGTTGACGGCGAGCGCCAGCGCACGACGCAAGGTCTTCGACTGGAATACCTTCTGGTTCATATTGAAGGTGAACATGTGGAAGTTTTCGACGACGTTTCCGCGCGTTTCGAGATCGGAATAACCGTTGATCAGCTCCATATCGTCGGGTGTGAGCGTGGTAACGATATCGTATTCACCGCTGATCAGGCCGGCGACACGAGCGGCAGGTTCGGCGACGAGCTGGTAGGTGATCTTGGAAGCCGTCGGCTTCATACCCCAGTAATCGTCGTTCGGCTCGAGAACGACACGGTCGCCGGCAACCATTTCAACGAACTTGTAGGGACCCGTTCCGATCGGCTTGCTGCCGAAAGCCACCGTGCCCAAACCCTTGTAGTAATCCTTCGGCACAATCCTGCCCATCCAGGAGGTAACGTAGGTTTCCGTTAAATGGCTCGGGGTCTTGGTGCGCAGCACGACGGTGTATTTATCCTCGACGACGGGCTCGTCGAAATCTAGAGAGTAGGAGCCGCCGAGAGGAATGGTCTTGATCGCTTCCGGCCCCCAGAGGCGCTCGGAAGAGAACGTGTAGGCCACATCATCGGCTGTCATCTCGACACCATTGTGGAACATCACCTTCTGGCGCAGCTTAAAGCGGACAGACTTGTCGTCGATACGCTCCCAGCTTTCGGCGAGTGAAGGCATGAACCCAAGACCTGTCCCCGGCGCGCCGTTGCCGAAGAAGTCGCGGGCGATCAGGGTGTCGTAGATCTGGTTGACGATGCGCGGTCCAACATTGCTGATCGCATTGATCGGTTCAAGCGTCGCCGGCAAGCCGTTAACGCCGATCCTGAGTTCGCGACGCTCCTGAGCGAACGCAAACTTCATGCTGGTGGTCGAAGCCAGCGCCGCGACGCTCGCACCGATGATGAATTTTCTGCGGCTGGTGGAAAGCATCTAATGTCTCCTGCTTGGCAAGATGCTGTGGATGGAAAGGGGAAAGGTTGTCAGTTCGCGATGACGAACTTCTTGCGCAGCTTCTCGGGCGCTGCGTCGATGATCGATCTGGACCCGTTGTCGGTCACGACGATGCCGATGTCCTCGATTTTTCCGACCACGGAGAGGCTCGACTTCGCGAATTTGGAGTGGTCAGCGACGACGATCGTGCGACGAGAGACCTCGATCATGGCCTTAGCGACGCTCGCATTAACGGGCTCAACGGTGCAAACCAAGCCACGATCGACATCGATAGACGCTGCGTTGAGGATCAGCTTGTCGACGTTGAACTGTCTAATGAATTGCTCGGCCAGTGGCCCGCGGAAGGAATGATTCGTGTCGGTATATTCGCCACCGACAGAGTAAATCGTGTGGTCACCCTGTCGTGTCAGTTCCGCGACGATATCAAGGCCGTTGGAGATTATCGTCAGGTTCTTTCTGCCCGCCAGTTTCTTGGCGACTTCCAGCGCGGTAGTGCCTGCATCGAGGAGGATTGTGTCTCCATCGGAGATCATGCCGACGACGGTAGCGGCGATTGACGCTTTTTCTGACTGCTTCCAGACAAGGCGCGCGGAATTCGTTGCATCCTGTGCCACCTGGTTGATGCTGACGGCTCCGCCATGGGTACGACGAAGGAAGCCCGCCTCTTCGAGTTCAACCAGATCACGTCGAGCTGTGGCGACGGAAACATCAAAGCGTTCGATCAACGTCTTGAGATCAATGAAATTCTGTTCACGGAGAAGCTCGACGATTTTCGCCTGTCGGCCTTCGGCCTGAGTAGGGATAGACTGTAAATCACTCACGGGAATGATGCCTCTCGTTCATTCGTGAGCGGTATCTATCGGCAATGAGTGACATTGGTGTGACAGAAATGTTTTTCTGTAGGGGCATATCCTTCCTGTAAGGCCGGGAACTGCAGAAGAGGTTGGCTCGCCATCGATCATCGTGAGCGATATCGATCATCACGGCGTTGAGAATGTGAAAATATTCGCCGTGCTTTGGCTGCCGTCGTAGAGCGAGCACCCTTTTACATTATTGCTGCCAACAGCGAGAGGCGCTGCTCTAATGGAGAGCCGCCAAGTCATCGCATTGATTCCGTCAAATTTTAAGTTAGCAGGTCGCAGGTTCGTTCCCTCTCAAGGCGTCCGATTGTAGTACAGCGGTCGGCGCAAAATTCCTATCAACTGCAGTCTCACGTTCGGATGAGGGGTCCCATGTTCACATCCCATTCAAGACCAAAACATTATTCATGTTTTTTTCCAGCAGCCCGCGACGACAGCCCAAGGTCCACCTTTAAATCCGAAATAGACAGCTAAAGTTCTGCCGCGTGTTCCCGCTCGCCTGCCTTCGTAAGCTCATGAGCGTGATAAACCGCAGCCTGGGCCTCGTGTGTTTTGTTGGCGCCAACCTGTACCGACGGTTGAGCAAACTCAATGCCATTTCTCTGAAAGGCTTCGCGTAACATCGCATAGGCAGAGCGGCGGATGAAACTCTGCTGACTGGTCGGTATTGTGACCATGGCGAAGCTGATGACGATCCCATACCGGATATTGAGTGGTATGCGCTCGGCGCAATTAAAAAAACAGCATCGATCAGCCATGCATTTTGTACTCTCGTAAGAGCGAAAAACACTTTGTCAGCTGCTGCCCTCGTCAGGTTGCAACTTGATACCGCCATGCGCATGTTCGGCCTTGCTTTGGTCGAAGATGTAGAAGCTGCCGGCATTTGGCTAATGAATGACAATATTTATCGAAAGCTCAAAGGCGCGCACGGGTGAACCTTTGAGCGATGCATTTCTCCATCGAAAATTAAATGAAAAGTACCCCGGGCTGTCAGAGGCATATGAGGCAGCTTCGGATTATGTTCATCTGTCGGGGCGGCACATCAAAACTGGACTTTGGCCTCGAGAAGGAACTGCTACGTTATTCTTCAACTTGCACGGCACAGATGATAGGCGGCCTAATGAATGGTTCGCCGATATCATTGACTCTTTTGATCAAGCTACCAAGCTGACAGCTGACCTCATTGCTGAGTTTCTGAACACACGCTCTGTTCGGCCATGAGTTTCCGGTATGGACCGTCACGCGCGATCAGTTCGGCATGTGTGCCGCTATCGGCGATCAAGCCATCGGACACCACGAGGATGCGGCCGATTATCTAGACCGCATTTGCCGAAGCGCTCCTTTCCCTCCAACTAGAATTGTCCCGACCACCGGAAAAGGTTGCCGAATGGCCACACCCTTTGATTGAGGGTGACTTTTCACAGATTTACAACCGTTGAAGTTGTTGCGATGACGCCGCGTGATGCTATCTCTGCGTTAGGTTGAATCATCTAGGGAGATGAGGGATGAAAAAGTTGGGGGCGGTTTTGCTGGTGGCGCTTTTGAGCGCATGTGCAAAGCCATCTGACGGACCGACCGCAGGCAATATCCGATCTGCGACCTTCCCACGAACCAACGAAAAAATCCCCGTCATCGAGCTTGCGAATGCACCGGCGGCCACGGTTTCCGCCGGGAGTCTGCAGGGCGCCTCAGGGCTTGGCCTTACCGCGCTTCGCAACACCGGTTACAACGCCCAGAGATTGCGGCGCGGCGACGTGATCGACATCACCGTGCTGGATACGGGAGAAGACGGACTTTTCTCCCCGACGCAAAGCAAGACGCTCAATCTCGGCCGCTTTACCGTGGATCAGAGCGGATCGGTGAATATTCCCTTCGTCGGCAAACAGCGGGTGGTGGATTCGACGCCCGAGGGGCTGCAATCGCAGGTCGTCGCCGGGCTCAAGGGATCGGCCGTGAACCCGCAGGCCGTCGTCACCGTCGTTGACAAGCCGACGAACGCCGTCATGCTCGGCGGTGCGGTGAAGAACCCCGGCAAAATAACGCTCACCGCCCGGCAGGAGCGGGTGCTCGATGCCCTCAATCAGGCCGGCGGCCCGACTGTCGCGCCGGGCGCTGCCACCGTCACCGTCGTTCGCGGCTCGCACAGGGCCAGTGCGCCGCTTGATCGAGTCATGCGGGAAGACCGCCAGAATATCCGACTTTCGCCGGATGATCAGATCATGATCGATGGCGATGCGGCGAGCTACACCGCTCTCGGAGCCTTCAAGAGCGCTGGCGAATTCCAGTTTGAAGCCGGGAAACTCACCTTGGCGCAGGCTGTCGGCCGCGCCGGCGGATTGCTGGATGACCGTGCGGACGCGCGCAACGTCTATGTCTTCCGCAACGAGATTATTCAGGTGCCGTCTGCAACGGCACCGGGCGCGAAAGGCCCGGTCGCGACAGCCACGACCATGCGGCCGGTAATCTATCACGTCAATATGCGCGACGCTTCCAGCATTGCCCTCATGCAGCTTTTCCAGATGCAGAAGGATGATGTGCTTTATGCCGGCAACGCGCCGCTGGTGGATTCGGCCAAGCTCCTGACCGTGTTCCAGAAAAGCGTGCCGACGGCGGCAGCACCGCTTCCCGGCAGCGGCAACTGACGATTGGGCGCTACAGAAGCTGTAGCGCTTCCATCGCGGATTGCGGACGCAAAGCGGGATCGGTATGGCAACAGGAGTCCGCAAAATCCGCCAAGCTTTGCGTGACCTGCTTCCCATCTGACCCAGCAAGCCGCCGGGCAAGCCGTCCCACTGAAAATATATCCTGATCCGGCTTTGCCGCTGTGTCCCGCATCCGTTCCGGCGCCGCAAATTCGCGCGAGGCGGCGAAGCTCATGCCCCGTTTCGCATGTCTTTGGCCGATCTCCAGCGTAATACCGAAATCGCCAAGCCTGCCCGTTCCGAAATCGTCACTCTCCAGCAGAATATTGGCTGGCGTGACATCGCAGTGGACATAACCCCGTGCATGCATGGTGCTTAGCCCTTCCAGCAGGCGGCGAAGGATTGTGATCGCCTGCGGCGCGGTAGTAGGCCGCTGCGACGCCAGTGACTGCGGCAGCCATGGTTGCAACAGACCCGGCCGGCCATCGGGCAGTCTCAGCAGCGCCGATGTTTCCACCAGGCACGGATGGCGCAGCGCCAGTCCGACCTGTGCCTCCTCCCGCAATCTTTGCAGTAGCGTCGCGTCGTTTCTCAAGGCTGGTGGCACGGTCTTCAGCGCATGAAGGGTGCCGAGATCGCGGTGCCGCACTTGCAGCAGCAGCGTGTTTTCGCTTTCGTAGGCAATCCGTTCAAGGGAAAAACTGTCGGCAATCCAGTCGGGTTTTGCCTCGGAAAAATGCGAGACTTTCCGATCCAGCGCGTTCCTGATCTGGTCGATCAGATCCTTCCGGTCTTCGGCCGACCTCTCCTCAGTGCCGTCGTGGCGGATGCTTTCCCACAGATCGGAAAAGCGCTCGGCGACCTGCGGATAGGCAGGCCCATCGCCCGGTTGTTTAGCCTTGCTCAAGCCGGTTTCCAATCACGATGGCGCTGACATTCTCGCGTGCGTCTTCGATCAGCGCCTCCTGGATCAGGGCACTGGCGCAGTCCTTGATCGGGGTGTTGCCGACAATCCCGGCAATGGCGCGCTCCTTCAGGATTTGCACCAGCGGATAGCTGCACAGGAGCAGCCTGTCCTGAGAACTCCAGTCGTCCCCGACGATATCCGGCCGGAATTGCTGGGAAAGGCCGACACATTGCGAGAGCTGCTTTTTCATGCCGACAACGACGTGATCGCGCGAAAGCTGGTGCATGGTTCCATTTTTCAGGAGATAGGCACGCGCGTCGCCGGACCACAACACGCTCAGCCTGCGGCCGAAAATGGATGCTATGACGACGCTCGCGATCGGCCTGCCGTCGGCGCCCATGGCCGGCCGGGACAGAAGCAGGCTGTTGACCGTGCCGAGCTTCCCCCTGATCTGCTGCGCCATCACTTCGGGATTTTCGGAATCCGGCGTCTCGGCAAGAATATTCGTCACCAGACGGGCGGCTTCCACGGCGCTGTGCGTGTCGCCCTGTCCATCCGCTATGGCGAAGAGGGCGGGCGTCTGGGAAACGAAGAGCGAATCTGCGTTCAGGGAAACCCGTGTTCCCGGGTGCGTGGCATAGCTGTAGATAACCGGCGTGGGCTGTTCGGTTGAGGGTGTGGGCGAGATAATGGGTGGGGTTTTCTCTCTCGCACTCTCCGGCGCCTGCGCAGGTGCTGAACCGTCCTCATCGCCCTTGCCTGCCATGTCGCTGAAGAGACGCAGGAAATCGGAAGCTTTGGGTTTGCCGTCAAATTTGAGGCCGCGTGCACGGCGGCTGACGGGATCGATGCGCCACCAGAGGCTCGTCGGTACATGGTTATGCACCATTTCCGGTGCATCATCCTCTTCCCGTGGCTTCGGCGGGCGCAGTTTTTTGACGGAGGCGTTGAACCGGGACATGTCGAAATCATCCGTCATGGATGTTTCGGCCAGCGCCTCGGCGGCCATGAACCAGGTGTCGTCGAGATAGAGCGTTCTTGGATGTTTCCGGAAGTTATTGAGCTGGGCAATGATGGCAAGCGGATATTTTCGCCCCACCCGGTCTGCACTGGGCACCAGCACGCCGGCATAGGCGCAGTTTCCCCATATGCCGCTTTCGATGATGAAACGTATGGGAGGCGATGACGCGAATATTTCGGACCATTGGCCCGCGAACATGTCCGCGCAGGCGTGCAGGCCGGATCGCATCCAGTCGTCAAACGTCCCGATCAACTCTCGTTCAAGCCCGTCGGAGATGAAGTCGCCGTGGCTGGGTACCTTGCCGAAGAAACCGATGCGGTCACTTTCCGCTGCGGTTTCCGCGGGCCTCAATGCCTGATTGGCCATCAGTTGTTATTGACCGTGGTGCTTTTCGTTGTTGCTTTCATCATAGATCCCCTCCTGTAAAAAAAACGCTGTGCCGCCCCGCCGCTAAAACTGTGCGGGGCAGGCAAAGCCGGCGATGGCGTCCAGCCTGAATGGGTTGAGAACCGAGCCGAACTGAATATCGAATTCGGCAGCCTGAGCGCCATTCGCAAATCGCACCCGCAGCAGATCACCCGACTGGTTTTCGATGTCGGCGCCGTCAAACAGTCGGAATGGCGACCAGTCGCCGTTTTCGGTTTTCGCCTGCTGCCAGCCGCCCGGCTGGAAGGCGATGCGCGACAGGCTGGCCGCGTTTTCACGCGACGGCCAGGTGATCGATTTCGCCTGAATGGGGCCGTGATAATAAACGACCCGCTCACCCTCGATTTCCAGCATGACGGCACTGGAGGCATTGGTGAGCGAAACGGGTTTGACATTGATCGACACCGCCGGCGTCTCGCTGCCATTCGGGAAGAAGGCGCGCGAAATCTTGTCGGCATTTTCGAACTGGGCAATGGCGCTGCTGGGAATGCCGGCGGCGCCGAAGGTGCCTTTCCAGCTCCAGGGGTTGGTCGTCCTGTCGACAAACGGCTCCAGTCGCTGTTTGAAGAAGCTCTGGAAAACACCAGATGGCCCGAAGAGACGGGTGAAATCCGCGATGGCGACATCGCGGGAAGACGACCTGTCGAAAGGATAACGGCCCGTGACGATGGAAGAGCACAGGGACGCCGCATCGGCTGCCCATAGTTCGGCAATGCGGCTGCGTGCGGATTTGACCGCAAGCGAGCCGACATCCGCCGCCACGCCCGCCACCCACACATCCAGCGGCGCAGGCAATTCGCGGGCCTGCTGCAACAGATCCTGATTGGCCTTGGTGAGTTGGCTGTCCACGTCGAACACCCTGGCGACTTCATCGGAGGTGGTTGCCGAGCGGGCAAGCTGCTCGTTCAGCATCTTGAAATGCGCCAGCAACTGTTCCGATGGCGAACCACCGGCCTTGCCGCCATTGGCCTCGCCCGTTGCGGTCGTGCCTTTCGCCACAAGCATGTCGCGCAGTCTCGCATAGGGATCGGTCGCGTTCACCGTGGCGGCCAGAACGGCTGCGGTTGCGTCACCTTCCGCGGCGGAGGCGAGGGTGGCCGGGTTTGCTCCGGGGCGCAGATCGGTCGCATCCGCGATCGATTTGGCGGCCTCCACCACAATATTGCGCTCATTGGCAAGTGCGCGGGTTGTTTCCACCGCGTCGCCAAGGGTCTGGGATGGCTTGACCCGAAGGTCGGCCAGCGTATCAGCCCATTTTTTCTCGAAACGGTCGAAATAGATTTGCAGTGCAGCCTGCGCCACCTGCTCGACCGTGGCGCCCCTGATGGCATCATCGGAACCGCGCACCCACCCTTCGGAAAGCGCGATGCGCGCCGCATGGGCAACCTGCGGAATGACAATGCTGCGATATCCTTCCGCCGTGAAAAGACCTTCGATGCCTTCCGTCATCGGCGCCTTGCTGCGGCGCTCGAAGGCACGCTCGCCAAGCGGGCCGAAAGCCGTGGCGGGTGTCCATTCCATCAGTTCCCGCGCCTGCGGAAGACCGGCGAGAATATCATAGGCACGCGTGCCGACAGCCTGGTTGCGGATGGTTTCGCGGGCGGTGGCGATGAGCCGCGCATCGAGCTCGATCGGGGCGAGCACGCCATTCGCCAGCGCTTTTGCGTGCCGGTCGAGCGCCTCTCTCGCCGCCGCTCTTCCGTCGCCGGGATAAAGGGATGCGAACATCTGATGCGTCTGCAAGGTCAGGAAATCGGGGTCCAGCGCACCCATGCCGCCGAGCATTCCATAGAGCTTCAACGAATTGAAGGTGCGCGGGACATCCCTTTCGTCCTTCAGCTGTTTCTGCAGCTGCACGATCATGCGGGGCAGGAGCAGGGCGTTGAGCGCGCGCTGATAGGCGTCACGCTGCCGTCCGGCGATCTTGTCCTCCTGATCGAGCCCGAAGCTGACGTTCCACACTCTCTCGCGGGCAAAGCCGGAATTGACATCGCGCAGATTGTCGAGCGCCGGGAGGATACGGAGAAAATCGGCGTCGGAAACATCGCGCACGGGAATGCCCTGAATGAGCTGTTCATAAGCGCCAAGTTTGCGATCGGCTTCCGCCAGCGCCTGCGTATTGGCGAAATAGGTGAAAATCCAGCCGGTGAAGACAATGGCGACCGCGGCGGCGGATACGCCATAGGCAATGCGCCGCACCAGCAATTGTCGCCTGGAAAGGCGCTTGTCACGCATTACCAGTGCGGCTTCGGGGAAGATGACGTCCTTGAACAGCCGCGACAGGAAATAACTTCGGCGGGTCCGGGACGCTGCGGGAGACCTTTCCGTTTCCGGCTGCGTTCCCGAAGCGAGGTAAACGCCGCGCAAAAGCGGGGCTTCGATGAGGGGAGAACTTGCGCAAAGTTCGCTCAGCGCCTCATGGAGCCGGTCTTTCAGCCGCGCGAGTTCGGCGGGGAAACGGAAGATGCGGCCGCGCGTCTCGGCATTCTGCTCCTGCTGCAGGCGCTCGATCAGCATCGCATCGACCCGCTGTTGCAGCAGTTCGAACTCTTCCATCAGGCGTTGCGGCAGGTCTTCGGCGGTATAGCTCTCATCCAGCTTGAAGGTGGTGCCCCATACCTGCTGGCGATCGGTCTTGTTGAAACCGTCGAAGAATTCCACGAAACCATGCAGCAGATCCGCCTTCGTCAGCACGATATAGACCGGAACGCGCGCACGCAGATACTCGTCCAGTTCCGAAAGCCGCTGGCGGATGGAGCGCAGTTCCTGCCGCTGCTCCTCGGGATCGCGGGTGAGAAGATCGGGGATGGAAAGTGTCACCAATGCGCCGTTGATCGGCTGCGAGCGGCGATATCGTCTCAGAAGTCCAAGGAATCCTTCCCAGCCGGCCTTCGATGAGCCATCAAGGTCGTCCTGCGTGGTGTAACGGCCGGCGGTGTCGATCAATATCGCCTCGTCGGCGAACCACCAGTTGCAGTTGCGTGTGCCGCCGATGCCCTTCACCGCGTTTTCGCCGAGCGCATCGCCAAGCGGAAACTGCAGGCCGGAATTGGTGAGCGCTGTCGTCTTGCCGGAGCCTGGTGCGCCGAAGATGACATACCAGGGAAGGTCGTAGATATAACCGAAACGCTTTTTCGTGACCCGCCGCAGTAGCGCCAGCGCTTCCTTGAGGCGCGTCTGGATTTCGCCGACTTCGGCCTGGCGGTTGGCCAGGGCTTCGCGCTCGATACTGTCGACGAGTTCCTTGTCCTGCTTGCGGCCGCGATAAATCGTGACGACGATATAAATCAGCCATATCGCCAGAATAATGCCGATGGCGATCAGCCGGGCCTGTGTCGTTCCCAAAGGCTTGAAATCGCCCAGCGCGACCAGATAGCCATAAAACCAGATGACGATGCAGAGCGCAACCACCCATAACAGCGACAGGAAGCGGCGGCCGATGAGAGCCGCATAGCTCTCGACATAGGATCGGATCGTATAAAAATAGCTTAGCGGATTCATGGCTGGACCTCTCGCGGCTGCGGTCCCGAACTGTTCTGGATTGTCGGCGAGAGAATGCCGGCGTCGCTCAGATTTTCATCGGGATTGGTCAGGACCATGATTTCTGTTCTGCGGTTGATCTGACGACCTTCCTCCGTCTTGTTGTCGGCGATCGGGTCGCTGTCGGCACGGCCTTCCGTCAGGATCGCTTCCGGGCCGGTGAATTGTGAAAGAATGTCTCCGACCGCCTTGGCGCGCGCTTCGGAAAGGTGCCAGTTCGACGGAAATTCCACCGTCTTGATCGGCACGGTGTCGGTATAACCGATGACGACGGCGCGGAATTTTTCAGCCGCAAGCGCCCCGCCAATGCGCTGGATGAGGTCGCGGAACTGCGGACTGACATCGGCGCTGCCGGTGGAGAACAGGCCCGAATTGTTGATGCGGACGCGCAGCCGCCCGTTCACATCCGCCAGCGTGACAAGCTTCTTTTCGACTTCCGGCTGAAGGAAGGCCATCAGCTTTTCAAGCCGGGAAGGTTGCCGCGGCTCCGTCTTCGGCGGTTCCACGACCTTGGGCGTTTCGACCTGCGCCGGTGGCTGTGGCGGCGGGTTTGCGATCAGCACGCTCGGCGTCTCGTTCGGCGGCAGATGCGCGAGCCTCTCGAAGGTGACATCGGAGGCGTTGTTGAGCGACAGCGTGAAGAAGAGATAACCAAGCGCGAAGGCAAGCGCCATCAGCGACAGCAAGGTCCACAGCGCAGCCATCGTGCGCAACGGCGTATGCCGTGCATCGACGCCTTTCCAGTGCGGCGAAAGCTCCCGTTCGAAGGTGCCGTATTGGCCGATCAGCGTCTTGTAGAGGCTGTCGCGGATACGCGAGAGCTCCAGCGCACCCTTTGGCGAAACGCGGGTGCGTCCTTCAAAAGCCAGTGACAGGCACAGATAGATCAGCAGCAGCAGATCTTTGTTGGCGCCAGGTGACTGGTGGAAATGGTCGAGAATGTCGAAAACCCGGTCGCCGCCGGTGACATCATTGTGGAAGGTGGAGACAAGGCCGGAGCGCGCCCAACCTGCCCGCACGCCCCAGGGCTTGCTCAGAACGACATCATCCACCGTGGCGCAGACGACATAATGCGCCGCCCTTGCCCGTTCGGGGCTAATGCGTGCGGAAGCGAGATCACGCTCGTAGCGGGTGATCGCCTCAACGCAGGCGCGGCGAAGCTGATCGGGATCCGGCTCGGCATCGCTGAAGCGGAGGAGATGCGCGAGGTTGAGAAGGGGGGCGGCCGATTGCAAGAGCGTCGGCACATCGTCGCCGCCGAAATGGAAACCGGAGAGCAGCTGATCGACCGGCATGGCGGCCGCGCTTGCCTTCGGTCGCCCGGCCGGCTCGTCGGCTTCGACAATGTCTTCCAGGATCGCCGCCATGTTGCGGGCGTTCTGGTTGCGTCGGCGGCTTTCTTCGGTGATTTCGACCACCGTTGGCAAATCCTGCCAGGAGGAGGGCTTTTCCTTGCTCATTCGCGTAACGCCCACATTTCCATCTCAAGCCCGGGGAACTCTCCCGCCAGATGCAGGGCGATGGCGCCTGATGTATCAAGCTGCTTCCAGAGTGGTGATTGCGTGTCGATTTCGAAATAGACGGTGCCGGACCGATAGGGCAATTGCCGTGGCAGAACCGGCAGGGAGCGCACGGGAATGCCCGGCAGCGCCACGTTGACCAGTTCGGAAATCCGCTCCACCGGTCCGACCTTGATCTGAGCCGGCAGACGGCGGCGAATGTCCTCGGCGGCCACATCCGCGCGCACGGCAAGCACGAAACCGGCAGCATCGCGCAGCAATGTGCGATCGTGGATGGTGCCGACGCGGACGCCATGGCGGCGCTCCACCAGTTCGATGGCCACGGCGGCCTGTTCCAGAACCGCCGACAGCGATGTGCGCAGATCATCAAAAACCGCGCCGAAGGTGGCCTTCAGATCCTCGTGCCGATAGGGCGGGAAATCCGTCGCCCTTTTTTTGTCCGTGGTGAAGGTTGCAAGCTCGCCCGCAAGCTGGATGCAGTCTTCGTAAAAGCGGATGGGGTGAAAACGCGTGGCGTTGGCGCAGCGGTGCGCCAGCAGCGGATCGGCGCGGTTGAGGATCTGCAGCAGGAAATAATCGCCCACTTCCGCGGTTCCCCGGATCGTCGGGTCGCCGATGCGTTCGGCAATCGCCTGCGCACGGTGGCGCACGATCCCCAGAAGTTCCGTCAGCAATTCGTTAAGGCGGGGTGCCGCCGCGCAGCTGAGGCTCGGAGGAATGAAATCCGGGTCCAGAATGACCGCACGGTCGGAACGGACCTCGATCACGCGTGCCAGACCGATGAGATCGTAACCGGAAAGATCGTCGCCGGTCTTGAGGAATTTCAGGCTGAGACGGCCGACATCGATGGGGGCTACGAAATCCGTCTCGATATTGGTGTCGGAGACCTCATAGCTGGAGGCGGTGAAGCGCACATTATTCGCATCGTTGCGGCCGCTGGCGGACATGTCCGCCTTGCCCGGCTGCCGCGCTGGCAGGGCGAGATAGATGACGGCGTTCTTGACGCTTTCGTCGAGATCAAGCGGTGGCGGCAGGTCGGAATCTTCAGGCGCTTCGAAGGGCGTTCCATCGGGAAGGACGCCACGCAGGTTTGACAGGGCGAATTGCCCTATAGACAATGCGCTGCGGTCGACGCCGATTTCGGCAATGCCCCAGGGGTAAGGCGAGAGGTTGCGCGTGGTGTTGCGCACCAGGCGTTCGGTCCAGCGGTCGGATTGCTGAAAATGCTGGACGCGAAGAAACATGCCCTCGCTCCAGGCAACACGGTTCTCATGTCTCATTGTGGTTGTTTACCCCCTTTGCGTCGTCCGCAATCGCGTCAGGCTCCTGCGTGGGCGCGGTCTCACCGCGCGCTGCCCGCTGCAGGAACTGTCTGATCGGTAATGGACGGCCGTTTTCCTCAAATTGCTTTTTGTACGTGGACCAGTAATCGGTCTTCATGATCAGACCTTGCCAGTCCCTGCGGCCGATTTTCGCCCGGAGATCGTTGCCGGCATCGACTGCGGCCTCAAGAAGCTTGGGCTCGAGCTTTTGCGTGCAGTTATGGATCAAGGTTTCAAGAGAGGCGGCGAGACGCCGCTGCTGGCGGATGAGGATTTCCATCCGCTCGCTCAGGGAGGCTGACGAACCGTGGCCGGCGCGCTCGCTTTCAATATCGAGAATGGCCAGACAATCGGCGCTTTCCCGCTCCAGCGCGGTCAGAAGATCGCCGATCTCCTGGGCAGTCGAAACATCAGCAGTTGATGCTTTCTTCAGGGTCAGCTCTTCGCTTGCCTCCGGAAAAACACTGTCAAAATCTTCGCTACCTGCGGCCGAAACCGGGCGTGAGATCATGACCGGCGTGTTCAGTGCGTCGGTATGTTCGTGCTCGCTGCTCGCAACCGGCTCCTCGTCCCAGTTGTCAGGTAGAACGGTGCCGATTCCGCGCGCAGAGGGCGGCTCGCTCCAGCCGACCTCGACATTTCGCGAAATGGATTTTGCCTTCCGGTTCGCGCCCTCGCGCCATGTTTCGGACCAGTCATCGGGCGAAGCGGTGTTGCCCATCACTCCGCCGGCCGAACGGCCGTTCGGGGCGATGTCGGCAAGGATCGCCGAAATGGTCAGCGGCTCGTCACTCATACGCAGGGATGCGTCGGGATCGGAAAAATCCAGCTCAGCATCACCGCTGATGGCAACCTGAAAAATCTGCCCGCCAATATTGATTTGCGAACCGTCCCGGAGACGCGCGCTTTCACCTTCCAGCAGCAGGCGGCCATCGACCAGCGTGCCATTCGCGCTCTGGTCAAGGATCGTAAATCCTTCACCATCGCGGCTGAGCGTGCAGTGCTGCTTGGAAACGCGCCGCTCATTGTTGTCGATCTGCCAGTCGCAGTCGCGAGATCGGCCGATGACGCGGCGGCCGCGCTCAAAGCTCCATGGATTGGCTCTTGTGGCTCCGATATTTTGTGTGTCCCTGAGCGCAAGCTTCATATCCATGCCCTCACGCGGAAATCGCCGAGCCTTCCGGCTCGGTCACCACAGCATCGGCGCTGTCTTTTTGTGCGGGCGCCACACGAGCCCAGCTGTTCCAGCCGAGACGGGCGGGAGCATCGGACTGGCCGAGGCGGCAAAAGGGAATGTCCTCCTTTTTCAGGATCACCTGCACATCGAAATGTAATGCGCTTCCGACGAACAGGCGCGTCAGCGAAAATATCTCAGCAAGCCGCTTCGATCCGGGCGTCAGGGCCAGATAATCCGCATAGGCGACAGGACCGATCACGACCCGGAAACCGCCGCTCATGTCTTCGACAGCGCTTCCCGCCGTCGTGTTCTGTCCGAGCCTCAGCCCGGATGTCTGCCCGAGCTGACTTTGTTCGTGAAGCGGCAAAGCCACCCATCGCCGGCGAAACTGTTCGACATTGACCGGAAGCCCCGTGAATTCGCAAAGCATTGAGGTCAGCGCCGAAACATTGCGATTGCGGCCGGCCAGCAGTCCGCTGAAACGCAGGAGCGCATCTTCACTCACGCCTGCCTTTTCGACCAGACCGGCAGTGCGAAAACCGGTGAGCGCGAGCAGCGTTTTACGGAAACCATTCTCCCGCTGCTCGACCGACCAGCGCAATCCCCTTGCGAGGCGGTATTTTTCCATCGCGGATACGAATAATTCGCTGAACCTTGCCGCGAACAGATTGAAGAAGCTTGCCAGCGCGCCGGAGCGATTGCGTTCCTCCCGCTGCAGCAATTCGCCATAGGCCGGCGGCAGCGAACCGAGCGGCCCTACGATGGGCGCGAAAGCGGATTTCAGTTCGGCCTGGCCACGTTTGTGGTTGAAACCGCTGATCGCCATCGGGGTCGGTTGTGTTCCGCCATGGGCACCTATGACAATCCCGTCATCCGCGGAAACGAGTTGGGCGACGCGAAACGCAGTGGCGGGCTCAAAACGACCGGGATCGTCGCTGAGAAGCGCCGCTTGCCGGTCTTTCATGGTTGGCCTTTGCTGTTCCATCCCGGTCTCCTAGAGCAGCGGCCGGTCGGCCGCACGGGCAGGCCAGCGGGCAATCGGTTTGGAGTGGCCGCGCATCGTCGCCGTCAGCCGCGTGAAACTGTTGATCGAGGTGTAGAGCCCGAAGAAATGGTTGAGGACATTGGCGAAAACAAATGCGGCAGGTCGCGCGATCAGCGCGGGATCGAACTCCACGGTGATGTCAGTTCCCGGCACCATGGCCGAGCCGATCCGGGCATGGGAATTCTGCGCCTCGACATTGCTGATCGCCTCCACGAGCTGCCGGGTTTCCGGGCTGTCCCTGAAGGAATAAAGCGACAGAATGTCCTTCAGCGGCGCGCCGCCGCTGTCGGTGAGGGACAGATGGTTGAGGAGAAGATGCGAGATCAGCCGCCACTCGCGTGCCGAACGCTCGTTGACGCGGATCGCAGCTGTCGGCGGCATCAGCGCATGGATGGATTTTACAGCCTCGTTGCCGGTCGAAAGTTGCAGGAAGGGGTGCCCGCCGCCAAAGGGAAGCTGGCTTGGTAGCTCGCGATTGATGCACAGCGTATCGATGCTCGCCACCATGTCGAGCGGTCCCAGCGGTCCGCGCTTCTGATCCACGAAGGCGATGTCCGTATCGGAAGAACCGTCGTCATCGAACCGGCGCTGTATCTGCCAGAACACGTTGGCGCCGTTATTGCGCTGTGTGCGGCCGAAGAACGGGGAGGTCTTTTCGGTCTGCCCGGAGCGGCTGGTCAGCTGGACGTTTTCGACGGCGTAGATTTCGCGGGTCCGCTGCCGCCGTGCATCCGGCAGCAGGCGGTGTTCCGTGCGTGTGCCATCAAGGCTCAGCGGTTCGCAGCTTTGTTTGAACAGGTTGATGACCGGCGAGGCGTTCAGCACGAAATCCCGGACCGACACCATGCGCTCAAGCTGCGTGTCCGCCGCATCCAGATAGATGTAAAGTTCGCAATCGCCGCCGCTCCATTTGCCCAGCCCGTCGATGTCGAGAAAAAGAAATTTCTGCGGCAGCGCGAAGAATTCGGTGAGCAGCCGGTATCCGTCAAAACTGTTGGCCGGATAGGGCAACATGGCCTGATCGCGCGTATAACCGGATGGCCTGAGATTGCTGGCGGGCAGGAAAACGGCTTCCTTGTCCTCGGCGTGACGCGCAAGCGCCATGCCCACGCAATGGTTGGTCAAAAGCTCGTAAAGCGCCGTGGCCTGCTGCCAGGCGGCGGACAGGAAAATCTGCAGTTTCGTCAGGCCCATTTCCGGGAAAGTGCCGCCGCGCGGCGCCGTGCTGCGGAGTGAAAGCCGCAGGCAACTGGCGGCACCGGCGAAGGAGGCCGAAAAAGGCGCGTCGATCGGCTGGCCGGAAAGCGTTGCGGCTGCGATTTGCAGCGGCGCGATCCCTACCTCCTGCGTGCTCCGAAAACGGCAGCTTTCACCGCCGACGGGTTCGGCGAGGATTTCGCTGTGCCGCGGAAGCGTCTGCACGGTTGCCAGCGCCGTGCTTGGGGTGAACTGAACCACGCTCATGGACGGGATCGGCGCAAGGTAATGCGGATAGAGCGTTTCCAACAGGCTGTCCGACAGTTCCGGAAACTCGTCGTCCAGCTTCTGGCGCACACGGGCGGCGGAATAGGCAAAACTCTGGATCAGTCGCTCGACATGCGGATCGTCGGCAACATCCCCCGTCATGCGCAGCCTGCCGGCGATTTTCGGGAAGGCCGCAGCGAAACGTGACGCTCGCTTTCTCAGCGCAAAAAGTTCGTCATTGTATTTTTCGAGAAACCCGTCAGCCATTTGTCGTCTCCACGAGAAAACGTTGGGTGGACGGATCGATCCGGGATTCGAAGCTGATCGGCGGCATACCTTCCTGAAGACGGAAGCTTGCCTGTATGCGCATGCGAAGCGCCCGGTCGCCATCCGTGCGGTTCTTCAGGATTGTGACATGCACGTCGTCGAGACGTGTTTCGAACAGGGAAATCCTCCGCTCGATGCTGCGCGCAAGCCGCGCCTTGGAGGCGTCCGTCACCAGATTGGCTGAGAGAATTCCGTCCACGCCGTAGCTCACCAGCGCGTCGGACAGTTCCTTCAGCGCAACCGGCGGGCCGGCGGGGTTACGGCGGGTATTGAGCAATGCCTCGAGATCGCGGCGGATCACCTCACGCATTTCGCGCGCCTGATCCTTCAGGCTGACGAGCGCGTCCGTTTCCGCATCCGGCGCATCATCGAGCAGCCGGTCCAGAACGGAGCGTGACAGGGTTCTCTGCCGTGCGCGATATTGCTCGAGCGGATCAACCACGGGCGATCTGCCTTTCATCGTCGGAGGCGGCGGAAAGAGAACCGATCTCGTGGAATGGCACGACATCGTCGCCAATCAGCAGGCAGCGCTGGCCTTGCCCGGTCGCCAGCGGCTGGTCCTCTTCGCTCCAGCGCGTTTCCCGGCCAAGGAGAAGGCCGACATCGTCCTTTGCGCCGTAATAGATGGCCGGAAGCAGCACGGATGCGACCGCGCCATCGCGCAGCGTCAGTTCGGCACCGCGGAAAGCGAGGTCACGCGGGCGGCTCATAGGGTCGATGGTGAGGCTTTCGATGCGGCCATAATCGAGCCACAGATAGCGGCCGCCATTGGTCAGCACTTCCAGCGCATGCGGAATCCGGTCGTCCAGATCGCGGATATCGCCGGCGCTTTTGCCATTATGGCCGATCGTCACATTGCCACGCTTTTCATCGAGTTCAGCCAGTGCGGTTCTGGCAGCATCCGCGTCACCGCTGCGTGCGGCGATATTCGCCCGGATGGCCAGCTGATCGAGTTCGGACGGACCGCCTGGAAAATCCGGCACCGCGCCGGTTTCGAACCATGCATTGCGTGCGGCCATGGCGCGCAGCTGGTGGCGAAAGAGAGAAAAACCGACGCTTTCCTGCGGCGAGAATGTTGCGGCCAGATTGCATTGCGCATCGGCCTTCTCATAGTCGCCGGCAAGGACCAGCAGGTCGATGTAGAAATGGCGACCATCCTTGTCGGTGGGCCTGGTTTTGACGTGTTCGCGCGCAAGCCCGATCGCCTCTTGCAGCCGGTCATCATCGAGAAGGCGGGAAATGTCGTCGCGCAGCGTCATGCGGATATCCTTTGCGGCTCGGCCGAGGATTGGGATGCGGCCGCCGGCGGCATCATGGTTTCGGCAATGAGGTGGAAGCTCGTGGAGACGTCGTCGAGCTGGAAATGTGGCTGAAGGCGCACGGTGCAGGAGAATGTTCCGGGCTTGCCGGGAACTTCGAAGACGTTGATCCCGGCAGAGCGAAGCGGAAAGCGCGCGCGTAAGGCAGCTTCAGCGTCGTCGTTGCCCAGCGTGTAGGAGGAAAGCCAACCTTCCAGCTTGCGTTCTATCGTCGAGGCATCGCTTAACTGACCTATATCGTCGCGCATGATGACCTTGAGGTAATGCGAGAACCGGGAGGCGCACAGCACATATTGCAGCATGGCGGCCAAGCGGGCGTTCTGTCGCGCCGCTTCGCTGGAATAGTGGCCGGGCGCATGCAGGGACTGGTTGGCGTTGAAGATCGCCATGCCGGAGAGATACGTGGTGGAGACGGGCACGATGCCGAGATCGGAAAATTGCTGTTCCTGCCCGGTCGTCAGCTGCACCTCGACGGGCGGCTGCGCGGAAAGGCCGTTGCTCTCGATGCCGAGATCGAGCGGCGGCAATTGCCGGGAAGAGAGCATGCCACCATCCACGGCGTCCTGCGTCACACCGCGCAGATCCGCAAACCAGCCGGAATCGACGAAATTGCGCACCACCACCGTAGCAAAAGCGAAGGCGGCGTTGCCCCAAAGCAGGGTCTCGCCGCTTTCTGCCACATGCTCGCGGAATGGAAATCCGTCATCGCGTCCGCGCGCATAGGGCCTGTAGGGCGAGCGCAGCAAAACCCGCGGCGCGACAAGACCGACGAAGCGGGAATCGTCACGTGCACGAAGCGCGTTCCACCGCAGCCGTGATTTCTCCTGTTTCAGCCAGGAAAAGTCGTGGACCCGGCTGAGCTCCGAGAAATCCTGCAGGCCGACGGCGGAAGGCGAGGCCGCCGCCACGAAGGGGCAGAAGGCGGCCGCAGCCACCATGCCGATCTGCGACAGCGTCGTGATGGAATCGGCACCCTCGCGATCGTCAGGGGAAAATTCGTAGTCACCGATCAAAAGGCCGACCGGTTCGCCACCCGGCATGCCGAATTCGCGGTTATAGACAACTTCGAAAAGATGGCTCTGGTCGAAATCGGTGGCGCGTTCCGTGTTGCGGGCAAGGTCGCGCCAGCTGGCATTCAGCAGCTTCACCTTGACGTCGGTGCCGCGGCCCGCCTCGCGCACCACCATGGCAAGCCCGCGCCATCTCGCTTCCATCGCCTGAAAGTCAGGGTGATGGAGAATGGCGTTCACCTGGCCGGTCAGCGCATCATTGATGAGCGCGATGAGCTGGTCGGCGAAAATGCGGGCGTCCGGAAAGGACTGATGCGCCATGAGCGGGCTCCGGGTGAAGAACGGGGCCGGGGTGACTGATCACCCCGGTCCGGGCTCAGTTCTTGGACGGAATACGGGCGACCATGCGTAGCGACGTCGTCAGTTCTTCCATCTGCAACCAGGGCCGCATCCATGCGACCGCATTGTAGGCGCCGGGTTTGCCCGGAACTTCCTGCACGGTCACCTTGGCATCGCGCAGCGGATATTTTGCGCGGCTTTCCTCACCCGCTTCGTCATTGGCGTTGACGTAGTTGGCGATCCAGCGATTGAGCCAGACTTCGCAATCCGACGCTTCCATGAAGGAGCCGATCTTGTCGCGGCCCATCACTTTGAGGTAATGCGCGAAGCGTGACGTGGCCATGATGTAGGGCAGGCGGGCCGAAACGGCGGCGTTGGCCGTGGCTTCGGGCTTGTCGTAAAGCTTCGGCTTGTGCGCGGTCTGGGCGCCGAAGAACACCGCATAATCCGTGTTCTTGTAGTGGCAGAGCGGCAGGAAGCCGAGCTTGCCGAGCTCAGCGTCGCGGCGGTCGGTAATGCCCACTTCCGTCGGGCATTTCAGATCGAGATCGCCGTCATCGCTGGAGAAGACGTGCATGGGCAGATTTTCCACCCGGCCGCCATTTTCCGCACCACGGATTGCCGTGCACCAGCCGCTCTTTGCAAAAGCGTCGGTCAGCTTGGTGCCCATCACATAGGCGGCGTTCATCCAGCAATATTCGTCATGCTGCAGGTCGCCATTCACCGCGCCCCTGGTTTCGTCATAGGCGAAATCATCGATCGGGTTGGTTTTGGGGCCATAGGGCATGCGCGCCAATACACGCGGCAAAGCGAGTGTCACGAAACGGGAATCGTCGCTCTCGCGAAAGCTGCGCCACTTGGCATATTCCACCGTATCGAAGATTTTCTCCAGATCGCGCGGACGGGCGAGATCGCGGTAGTCTTCGAAGCCGAACATATGCGGGCTTGCCGCCGAGATGAACGGTGCGAAAGCCGCCGCCGCAATCGACGATACGCCCTGAAGCAATTGAACGTCATCAAAGGAATTGTCGAATTCATAGTCGCCGATGATCGCGCCGAGCGGCTCGCCGCCGGGGGTGCCGAATTCGTCTTCGTAGATCGCCTTGAAGAGGCGCGACTGATCGAATTCCACGGCCTTTTCCAGATCACGCGCGAGTTCCCGCTTGCCGGAATTCATGACGCGGATCTTGAGGTTGACGCTCGTCTCGGAATTCTTGACGAGATAGTTGAGCCCGCGCCAGGTGCCTTCGAGCTTCGCGAATTCCGGCGCCTGCATGATGGCGGCAAGCTGTTCGGAAATCGCCCGGTCCAGTTCGGCAATGGCGTGGTTGAGGGTGACGGTGAGGTTGCGGTCGTATTTGACCGTTCCCTTCAGCGCCTGGTCAGTCAGCGTGCGCAGAAGATTTTGCGCGCGGTCCGGTTCGGTCTGGCGGGTTGCGGCAACCACCTTGGACAGCAGTCCCTGATCTCCGGCGGTCGTTGCCTGTGCTTCATTTTTCAGCAGGCTTTCAGCGCTCATGTTTCAGTCCTTCCACATGCGGCTTAAATGCCGCTTGAACAGTTGAAGCCCCGCAATGGGGGCCGTTCGGGGAGGTTTTCCTCCGCACAGGCGATCATTTGCTCGTGCCGTTCTTTTCCTTGAGTTCGGAAACCAGCGTTGCGAGATCGGTCTTGTTCTGCAGAATATCTTCCAGCATCCGTTCCAGATCTTCAGAACGGTCGGCCTTGGAAAGCAGGTCGCGCAGTTCGTTGCGGGCGTCGAGAAGCGCTTTCAGCGCAGGAACCTGCTGCACGACGGCGCCGGGTTCGAAATCGTCCATGCTTTCGAATTTCAGGTTGACCTGCATGTCCGTCCCGTCTTTCTGCAGCGTGTTGGCAACGGAAATGTTGAGGCCCGGAGTCATGCGGCGCATCACCTCGTCGAAATTGTCGCGGTCGATCTGAACGAACTTGCGCTCGCCGAACGGCTTCAGCGGCTGGGTGGGATTGCCGGAGAAATCACCCAGCACGCCGACGACGAAGGGCAGTTCCTTGACCACCATCGCGCCTTCGGTTTCGACTTCGTATTTGATGTGAACGCGGGGCTTGCGAACCCGCTCCAGCTTTTCATGTACACTTGCCATTTCAACCTCCTTGATGCCCCTTGGCATGGCCGACTGTTAGGGAACGGCGTTTCCCGCCCCTTGCTCGTTATTTTCCGTTTTCTCCGCCGGGCTTGATCCCGGCGGCCGTCAGAACTGCGTTGCGGGCCTGCGTTTCGGGCAGAAGCTCCGCCAGCAGTTCCGAAAAATCCATGCGCCCCCTGCGAACCAGCGTTTCGATGGAGAGCGAGATCGGCGAGTGCGGCTCGGTCCGGCGAAAGTAACGCGCAACCGAAAGAAGAGTTTCAAATGCCTCATCACGTGATGATATGCCTTCCGGCGAGGCTGCGGATATCCGCACCGCCGGCTGCCCGCCTTCGTCAGTGTCCGCAACAGCGGTTGCCGCCTGCTCAACCGGGGCCGGCTCCTTTTCGCGCCCGCCCAGCATGCGGATGGCGGCGGCTGCTTCGATGAGCGTGTTGCGGATATTGGAACTGGGTGGTGTGAACTGGCCGCAGCGTTCGGAAAGAACCGCCATGATGGCGTCGAAGCTGGAGAGACAGGCGTTGACCTCGGCCAGATGGGAAGACATGGCGGCAACGCCCGCTTCGGATGCCAGCTGATACAGTTCTTCGCGCCTTTTGCTCTCGGTTGGCCGCTGCGCCAGCTGAAAATCCCAGAGGCTGTGTTCGCCAAATTTGCCACCGGGGATCAGTGGGGTGAGCCGGAGCGGCTGAACAAGCGTTCCCTCGCTGCCGACGCCGTTCAATCCCGCAAAGGGTGCAAATTTTTCCTCCTCATTATCGTCGCTGATTGATCGCAATGAATCCCAGTGGTTGTGAAAAAGATCAGCGCAAAGCTCGTAAATTTCACGCAGTCCATGAAAACCATGCAGCCGCAGGCTTGCTTCCGCAAGCCATGCTAATATTTCTATGTCTTTGCTTTCGGAATATATAATCTGCAATCCAAGATTGCTGACACTGTCCCAGCTACTGGAGATCTTTAGACTATCCTGGGGGGACGCGGCTCGCTCTTCTGTACGTGCGTGGTTTCTTTCATCCTTAATTCTATAGTACAGTTCGCGCGTTCTTGAATCGACGCGGATATTATCTCCGCAATCTCCGAAAAATTCTACATCTCTTTTAACCAGCAGCGTGTCCAAGAGTAGTCTATCCCCAGAAAATAGTAATTGATTTTTCGTAGTTACTTCCCTTACGTGAGGCTATTGATCAGACAGACTTATTCAAAATGTGTCGAAATTGTGGCGTCTACTGTCTAATCTAACCCGATAAAAAATAAACTTCGGGGTGGACAAGGGGGTTTCATCATCATAGTTATTCCACGTCACGTTGTGGAATGAACCCAGGCAGGAGGCTCATTGCATGTCGCATATCGATCTCAATCGCCTCATTGAAGCGCTTGAGCCTGACCTTCGCGTCACCCTTGAAGCTGCGGCTTCTGTCGCGGTGCGCATGGGGCACAGGTACGTGGATATCCCGCATTGGCTGCTGGCGGTTGTAGACGCTGGTATCTATGCGAAAACATTCGACGAATTAAAAATTCCACTCCCGGTATTGCAGGCTGAAATCGCGCGCGGTCTCGAAGAGGCCGTAATTGGCGACGGCGAGGCCTTGTCGCTCTCCCAGAACATTCTGACGGCGGGCCGCGAGGCATGGGTTCTTGCTTCGCTGGAGGCCGGGCGCGACCGCGTGACGCTCTGCGACCTGCTTCTGGCGATGGACGAGGAAACCTCGCTCCGCTCTTTCGTCCGCTCCGCTTTTCCGTCGCTGAAGACGATGGATCGCGCGGCTCTCGAGCGCCTTCGCAGTTCGGTTGAAGAGAACGCCGGGAACGGCGTTCCTTCCACGGCGGCGGGTACAGCGCCAGCCGCCGGCCAGAACGATTTTCTGCGCCTTTACACCCAGGACATGACCGCCGATGCCCGGAACGGCAAAGTCGATCCGGTGATTGGGCGCGATGATGAACTGCGTCAACTTGTTGATATTCTTACGCGTCGTCGTCAGAATAACCCTATTCTGGTGGGCGAAGCCGGTGTCGGTAAAACGGCGGTCGCGGAAGCGCTGGCGCTGGAGATCGCTTCCGGGAATGTGCCGGAAAAATTGCGCAACGTCCGCCTGCTGAACCTCGATATTTCGCTGCTGCAGGCCGGCGCCGGTGTGAAGGGCGAGTTCGAGCGCCGTCTTCATGGTGTGATCGATGCCGTAAAACGCTCGGCCGAACCGGTTATCCTGTTCATCGACGAGGCGCACGGCCTTGTCGGCGCAGGTGGTGCGGCTGGCCAGGGCGATGCGGCCAATATTCTCAAGCCCGCTCTGGCGCGGGGTGAAGTGCGCACCGTCGCGGCGACGACCTGGAGCGAATACAAGAAATATTTCGAAAAGGATGCGGCGCTGACGCGTCGTTTCCAGCCCGTGCATGTGCGCGAGCCTGATGAGACAACCGCGATACGCATGTTGCGCGGTGTCGCCGACAGCTTCGTCAGCCATCACAACGTTGTCGTTCGTGACGAGGCGATCGTGGCGGCGGTGCAATTATCCGCGCGTTACATGCCGGCGCGGCAATTGCCGGACAAGGCCGTCAGCCTTCTCGATACGGCCGCGGCTGCGGTTTCGCTGGCGCGGCAGACCCTGCCGGAACGGCTGCGCGCCATGGAAAGCGAGCGGCGTCTTCTGTCCGATGAGTTGAACTGGCTTCTGCGTGAACCGCAGGATGAAGAGATTGGGGGCCGTATCCAGTCGATACGCGACGAAGTCGAAAAGCTCGAGAGCGGGATTGATGATCTGCGCAGCCGTTACGATGCGGAAATGGCTGAACTCAGCGAAGAGCAGCCGGCTGAAACTGGCGCGTCGAATGTGTCGCCCCTGCGGCGTGTGGCTGAGACCAGGCCGGCAAATGCCGAAAGACTTGTGCCGACGGTGGTTGATCGTGAAGCGATTGCATCCGTCGTATCGCGGTGGACGGGAATTCCGCTCGGTAAACTTCTGGCCGACCAGATCGAAAGTGCGCGCACTCTGGATGCGCGCATGCGCCAGCGGGTCGTGGGGCAGGATGCCGCAATCGGCCGGATCGCCGATGCCATGCGCACTGCGCGGGCCGGATTATCCGATCCGCGCCGTCCGCCCGCGGTATTTTTCCTTGTTGGCATGTCCGGAACGGGAAAGACAGAGACGGCGCTGTCGCTGGCCGATCTGCTCTGCGGCGGCAACAGCCATCTGACGACGATCAACATGTCGGAGTTCAAGGAGGAGCACAAGGTTTCGCTGCTTCTCGGCTCGCCGCCCGGCTACGTCGGTTTCGGTGAAGGCGGGGTGTTGACGGAAGCGGTGCGCCGCCGGCCGTTCGGCGTTCTCCTTCTCGACGAGATCGATAAGGCCCATCCCGGCGTTCAGGATATTTTCTATCAGGTGTTCGACAAGGGCGTGCTTCGCGATGGCGAAGGCCGCGACATCGATTTCAAGAACACGACGATCTTCATGACGGCCAATACCGGATCGGAGCTGCTGGCCGCACTTTCGGCCGATCCGGATACGATGCCGGAAGGCGAGGCGTTGGAAGCGCTGCTGATGCCGGAGCTGACCAAACAGTTCAAGCCCGCTTTCCTCGGGCGCACGATCATCCTGCCGTTCATGCCGCTCGGTGCGGAAGAGCTTGCAAGGATTGTGGACATGCAGATCGGCAAGATCAGGGAGCGTGTTCTGGCAACATACGGCACCGACCTGACCCTGTCCGATGCCGCGCGCAAAGCGTTGGTGGCGCGCGCCGGTGCAAGTGAAATTGGCGCACGCGCCATCGAAATCATGATCGGCAAGGATCTCCTGCCGCCTCTTTCCAGCTTCTTCCTCGAGAAGGTGATCGCGGGAGAACGGGTGGGCAAGATCGTTGTCGATTTTGATGAAAATCGGTTCGGTATTCGTGCCGAAGTGGCTGGGGAGCCAGATGAATTCGCCGCAACCGAAGAGGGTGGGGTGGATAAAGTTGCCGCGTCGGAAGGGGCTACCCGACGCATGCGGCATTAAACGAAGGGTAACGCGGCCTCGAAGCAAGAGGTCATTTCAGCTACAGGAGCTTACAGCATGCCAATTTATCTGCAGATTGACGGTATCCAGGGCGACGCCACGCATGAGGAGCACCGCAAGTGGATGGATATTGAAGCCATTCACTGGAACGTGGCACGCAACATGAACACATCTGCTGGTTCTGCTGCAAACCGCGAAGCATCCGAACCGACCATTTCGGAAGTCATTCTGACCAAGGTCAGCGATTCTTCTTCTACCAAGCTTTTCCAGGAGGCCTGCGCCGGCCGCACTGGCAAGCTCGCAACCATCCATCTGGTGACCACGGGCAATCCGGGCAACACCTATATCGAGTACCTGCTGACGAACACACTCATCGCCAGCTACTCGGTGGATTCCAGCGGTGATCGTCCGGTGGAAACCATCAAGCTCAACTTCACCAAGATGGAAGTGAAGTACACGCCGTTCGACGACAACAACTCGCCGCAGTCTCCGATGATCGCCTCTTACGATCTGGCGACGACGAAGGCCGCTTGATGACAAGGGTCCGGTGCCTTAGCGGGCACCGGACCATATATCCGGGCTTGCGGACCAACAGCGCGTAACGCTGACGGTGCCGCATTTGTCGTTATGTCGTCCAGAGGGAGGCGTCTTGAATGCCTAATTTTTCCGTTTCTACAGACACTTTCACCGTCCGTCCCGTTCGGCAGGACGAAGTCCTGGCACCCCAGAAGATGGGTCGAGGACCCGATCTGTCGTATATGAGCCTTCCGGACGGCCCGAGGCAATTCAATCAGCGCGCAGCTGTCGGTGGAGCGGCGGCAGCCGTGTTCAGCCAGGCTGCTGCAGCTCTCAACGAGGGCGCAATTTCCGTCTGGTTGCGGAAGTGGCTGCAAGCAAATGAAACCAAGATCGGCCAGGCTTTGCTGCAGCACCGGCACAACGCGTTCGCCTTGCAGGTGAATTATGCCGTGGCCAATTCGTTCGGCAATCAGATGTTTTTATCGAGAGACATATATCTTCTTGGAACTGCACCCACGGCGAAAGATATTGGGACCGTTCTTACCCCGGACGTGATGTTTGGTCCGAAAGCGGATGTGACGACGAACTATGCAACGAAACTCCAGTACGCTTATCTGGTAGGGGAGCGGCGCTGACGGAAATTCGAGCACGGAGACCCTGGCTCTCTTTCTGGCACGAACGAATTCAGGTGGTGAGTGACCGGGCCACGCCCCCTCGCTTCACGATCAGCAATAGTTGAAGGCAATAGCCCATGCATGCCGCTTCTCATTCTGTACATTGCGGAGATAGACAATGAGCGACCAGCCCTCGTCGTCTGATTTCATTCAGGCGAGCCGCGTTCTGAAGGTCAACTCCCCGTTGGGTGAAGACCAGCTTTTGCCGGAACGCCTGAAGGTCGAGGAAGGCGTGTCGCAGCTCTTCGATATCCGCCTGACGGTGCGTGCCAAGAAGGAAGCGGTCAAGCCCGACGAACTGATCGGACGGCTGGTCGATGTTTCAGTCGAGGTGCAACAGGGCGATGGCGAAGAGGGCAGCGGCGTGCGCCGCCCCTTCAATGGCCTGGTTACCGAGTTGCATGAGGGTCCGCCTATCACCCGGGGGCTTCGCTCCTATGCCATGACCATTCGGCCGCAGATGTGGCTGCTGTCACGCCGATCAGACTGCCGAATCTGGATGGACAAGACAGCGGTCGAGGTGGTTGAGACGTTATTTTCCGAACACGGGATTCCGGCTCCTGATACGTCAGGCATCATTTCCCCTCCGCCTGCCCAACACTACAGCGTTCAATGGAACGAGACTGACCTCGATTATCTCACCCGCCGTTTCGAAGAGGACGGCCTGTTCTACTGGTTCACCCACGAGGATGGTTCCCACAAGCTGCATGTGGCCGATAGCGCCAGCGGCTGGCTTGGGCCATCACCGGCCGCGCAGGGTGAGGGGACGGTGCGCCTGGCGCAGGGGTCTTCGGACCGCAACCACATCAACGACTGGGCACGGCGTTTCTCCTATGTCCCGGGCCAGCGTGCGGGTGCGGACTGGAATTTCGAGACGCCGGGCATGGTGCCGGGCACGATGACGCCGTCGCTGGTGCAGATGCCGGATGCGACGAAGCGCGAGCTTTACGAATATCCGGCCCGCATCAGGACGGTGGAAGAAGCCGAGCGCGCGCAGAAACTCAGAACCCAGTCCATCGAGGCGGATCATGACCGGGTGTTCGGCTCGTCCACCTCGCGCATTCTGGAGGCCGGCCGGCGGTTCACACCTTACGAGATGGCGCATCCCGATCATGCCTATGAAGAACATGTGATCATCCGGGCGAGCCACAGCATCGTTGATCTCTCCTATGAGACAAACAGCAACGAACCGGAATATCACAACCACTTCGAGGCAATTCCGGCCCGCGTGCCCTTGACACCGCACCGGACGACGAAACGCCCGCGCATCGAAGGCACGCAGGTGGCAATCGTCGCCGGGCCTGAAGGCGAGGAAATTCATCCGGATCAATATGGCCGCATCAAGCTGTGGTTCCCGTGGGACCGCAAGGCGAAGAAGGATGGCACGGATACGTGCTGGGTGCGGGTCAGCCAGGCATGGGGCGGCGGTACATGGGGTGCGCAGGTTATCCCGCGCATCGGCATGGAAGTGATGGTTGCCTTTGTCGATGGTGACCCGGACAAACCGCTCGTTATCGGCGTGGTCAACAATCCGGCCAATTCCGTGCCCTACGATCTGCCCGCCAACAAGACGCGCATGGTGCTTCGCTCCAACAGTCACAAGGGCGACGGTTTCAACGAAATTACCTTCGAGGATGAGGCCGGCAAGGAGAACCAGTTCTTCCACGCCCAGAAGGACCAGACCACCCGGGTCTTGAACGACCGGACCAAACGCATCGACCGGCACGAGGTCGCCTCGGTCGGCGGTAACCGTGCGGTGGAAGTTTCCGGCAACCAGAAACACGAGATCGGTGGTTCAGTGAACACCGTCGTCGGCGGTACGGGGCCGATGGCGATGATGGCCATGGCGGGTGTGCAGGCGCTCTCAGGGCAGACGGCGGGTCTCCTTTCGCAGGCCGCCCAGATCGCCGGCGGTGGTGGTCCAG
The DNA here is from genome assembly GCF_036596185.1 of Rhizobium sp. GR12. Taxonomy (NCBI): domain Bacteria; kingdom Pseudomonadati; phylum Pseudomonadota; class Alphaproteobacteria; order Hyphomicrobiales; family Rhizobiaceae; genus Rhizobium; species Rhizobium sp. GR12. The sequence goes on from NZ_JASXTH010000004.1 coordinate 399,664, forward strand.
GTGTCGCCGCCTTCGCCACCACGCTTGCCTCGTCCGCGCTCGGTTTTCTCGGTGCTGGCGGTATTTCCTCGCGCGAGGGCGTCGTTTCCGGCCCGAGCCCGCGTGCGGATGCGGGTACGGCGCTCGCTGGCTCCGGCTCGGGCGTCGGGTCAGACGCTTCGGGGTTATTTCCGCTGCCGGGTATCATGAACACGATCGTCAGCACGTTCAAATCCGATAGCGTCGGTGTGGCGCGGGCTGAACAGATCGGGGTCAGTAAGGTTACGAATGTAGGCCAGACGTCGCTGGAGAGCGTCGGAAAGTTCAAGAAGATTGCAGTCGGTGAAGAGTTCGTCATCGAATGCGGTGATTCCAAGTTCATCATGAAGGCGAATGGCGAGGTCATCATTCTTGGCAAGACCTTCAACTTCGTGGCGACGGATCATTTTCAGCTTCGCGGCAAGCCGATCGATCTGAACTGACGGAGGCCGGGTCTTGGAACTTCAGAATCGCCTGCCGTTTCCCGCCATGGCTTTCCGTCAGTTCGATGCCGAAGGAGGGCTCGATTGTATCGTCTCCGTGCGCGCCACCTTCACGCATGTGCAGGACGGAATAATGGAGATCGCTCGGGAGCAGGAGAGTTTCCAGTGGGAGGATGCCTATGAGGGCGATCCACATCAGACCATCCTTCTTCGCCAAAGCGATCTGACTCCTGACAAGCCCGGCACGGATATCAGCTTCCTGGGAGATGCCTGGTCACCGTCGGAGGAGCCACAGAAATCGTGGCACGCCTCCATTCGTGCCGGTGATGTTTCCAAGGAGATCGAAGTATGCGGCCGGCGGTTCTGGCAACCCGTCATCCAGGAAAAATGGGCGGGGTTCTCCGCAAAGGAGCCGAAGCGAGTCATCCGCGATTGGATGCTGACCGCTCCCGAGCCGGCCCGTCAGGTCACAATCAGCTGGACTAATGCTTTTGGCGGCATCATTCCAGGCACAGGTGATACCGAAACCGACGCCCCTGCAGATGTGGAACGCCGCAATCCTCTGGGTTGCGGTATCGTCAATCTCGACATGCCCGCAGACACGCCTCCCGTACGCGCGCCCCAGATCACGTCGCCCGGCGAACGATTGGACTGGAAGGAAACGCCGGAGCCACAGGGATTTGGCCTCATATCGCCTTGGTGGCGTTCCCGTCAGCAATATACCGGAACTTACGACGATGCATGGGTCGAGCAACGGCATCCGCTTTTGCCTCGCGATTTCGATAACCGGTTCTGGCAGGCAGCACACCCTGACTTGATTGCAACCCATCATCTGCGGGGTGATGAAAACTACGAACTCCATAATCTGCATCCGGATTATTCCGTCGCCAAAGGCGCGCTGCCCGGGCTGATGCTCGGGGTCCATTGCGAAGGCGCAGATCGCGATGACTGGTACGTTTTGAAGCTGGACGGCATTCAGTTCGACTGGCGCAAGGACGGGCGCATTCTTCTGTCCTGGCGTGCGAGGTTTCCACTTTCCGAGGCAGGCGAGACGACGCTGACGCTGACCCGAGTACGCTTGAAGGCTCCAGAACCCGAAAACCTTCATGCTGCAAAGGAAACGGCATGAGTATTCCACGAGACAATTACATTGGCGATCCGGACTACCCAGCGCCGTGGACGACGAATACGCCGCGTGAGGGCTTGAGAGATATTGATGAAGCGCGGATCGTTTCCCTTGCACCGGATGTGTGCCTGACGCCGGTTGGCTCTTCGGTCGTACCAATACCATACCCGGTTGTGGACTTCTGCGGTCACGACAAGAACTATACGCCGTCAGTCCGTTTTACGGGCAAGAAGGCGATGGTCATGCGCTCTTGCACCACACATGTCCATGGCGATGCACCCGGTGTCCGAAAAGGTGTGAAATCTGGAACGGTAGAGAGCATCTGCGAACCCATCGGTCATGCCGATCAGGTTCGCGCCGAGGGTTCGCATGTTATTCGGCACCTCGACCGTTTTCACATGAACAGCAAGAATACCCGAGGCGAAGCGGTATTTGTTCGGGGGACAAAGACCTATGCACCACCAGTTCACGATGATCCTGTAGCCGGTTCTCTGAAATGGCAGGACAATGCGCCCGTACAGCTTGCCCAAGCGTCTACCGGTACGATGACGGACGTTGGTGGCAACGGATGGTTTTCGCCTAGCGGCACCTCTCGCGGGCTAACTGGTGGATCGCCCGAAACGGCGACCGCTGGACAGACACGCACACCCTCTATTCCCCGTCCAGCTCCAAAAGTGCCCAGCATCCCAAAGGTTGGAGGGGGCGGACTTCTTCGCCGAGGTATTTGGGGCATAGTACTAGAAGAAATGCTTCGCGATTTATCTATGCCGAAGGATGAGCAGGCTGCGGAAGCACGAGCTCTTGGCACGATCCTTTCCAAACCCGGGCAGGCAGTAATCACTCAGCAAAAGCTGTTAGGTGGAAGGCAACCAGTAACGTTTGGCAATATTTTCAAACGCGAGACCTGGGACTTCTCAGGGAAATACGGTGTTGGCGTTGACCCGCAGGAGAGAGTGCCGCTTGCGAACGACATCCTATCATCGATAGCGGGCAAGCCGGTCGACGTTCGAACGATGTCCGATGCAGAAGTGAATGGCTTGCTGTCGCCCTTTCAAGGCCTCTCTGATGACCAGATCGAGCAAAAGCTGAAAGAGATAAGCGAAACGCGAAAGCAGGAAGAAGAAGAGAAGCAAGACCCAAAACCTGGCCCTCAACCAGTCCCCCCTCCGCCTCTCGGTCCAAGCACTAGGGTTGATGATAAGAAAAGACGGCGTAAAAAATGTCTTATCGGCCCTTACGACGAAATTAAAGAGGAGTGTTCAGGCGCAGGCGATTACGCCCACCACGTTGTCGCCGATATGACATACCGTCTGGGCGATCGTCCAGGCAAAGTAACGACGGAAAGAGTACCTAAGGCTCCCACCGAAGGCGAAGGAGAGGCAATCTGCCTGACTGAAGCCCAACACAGCCGAAAAAACGGCTCCGGTGGTGTGCACGAACTAACCAGAAACGAGTTGAAAGGGATTGATCATCCGGATTTCCCGGGAACAGCTCCTATGGAAGATATCTTGTTAGCGTCTCAAGATGCGCTGCTGGCAACAAATGGAATCGACAAAGCCTGCGCAGAAGCGGCAAACGCCCGGGCGGAAGAACAGGTGAAGAAGAAGACAGGCCTTTCCGCTCCGGGAAGGACGAAGGAAAAACCGCTTCCAACGGGCAAGATCGCTGATGTACTTCGTGCTGGAAAATATCCGTAAAAAGGAGAGACCTTCTTGGACGACACTTTGAATGACGAGCAAGATTTCGAAGAGCTGTACGGCAAATGGGAGCCCAAACTCTATCAGGCATCCATGGCACACACCGACCGCCACTTCGCTGCTCTGGTGGGCGGACCGCGTTGGGACGATCCATATACGATCATTCTCATACGCGACGCCGTTGAACAAACATTCTCGCGGTCGGATGTTCGCAGGGAGTTGCGCGACATCCGCGTGATACCGTCGTTGAAAGACGATGCAGGGCCTTCCTATGTCACGATCAGCCTTCAGGGCGACATTTACGTCGTCGGTCCAGACGGTTCACAGCATTTCATCATCCCCGGAACTCAAGCCGAATCCGAGACCGCATCCGAAGTCGATTTCCGCTCCATTCTTCCTTACGACAATCGTTGGCTTGTGGCAGGCAGCGGGAACTTCTTGAAGCTCGGAAAAGGCGAGAGCTGGGAGGACGTGTCGCCGTCGCTTATAACTGAATATCCTTACTCAGAGACTGAATGGGCCATTCTCGGCGAGAATATCAAGGGTGAAATCTTTATCGTTGCGATCCAAAGACCGAACCAACGATATTTCAACCTTTACCCGGGCCATCCCCTATATCGGAGTGACATGGCGGAAGACGAACGCTTCAAACTGAAAAAAAGACTGAGAGCTGAAAAGGGTACCCATCCGGTTCTAACTACGCTTTACACAGGAACACCCGGCAGTTGGAAACGTCAGGAATTGCCTGAACGGATTGCCAAGACTTCACCACCATATGCATGGTTAGCCGCTGTCGCTTCCGACAATCGAGGCAATGATTATTTGGTGGGCTCCGACGGTTTGGTTATGACAGGAACACCCGAAAGCGGTTTCTCTGAGATTTCATCGTTGCCAGACCGCGAAAAGCATTATTCTGATGCTGCTTATCTCGACGACGAATTGGTCCTCATTGCGGACTCGGAATTGTTTCGCTTCGATGGACATTTAGCAAAAACCTTCACACCAAAGGTGAAGCTCCAGCTCGGGAGCAAACGGGTTCAGCCATCAGCGATTTTTGCCCGGGAAGGCAGACTGCACGTATTTGATTACGGAAACCGTATCTTTTCTCTCGTTGAGGGAGAATGGAGAGAGTATGCGATTCCAAACGAGTTACTCCAGCGTCCTTTTAAAGCCAAAAAGCCGTAGATTGTCGGAGGGCGTGCGCGCCGTTGCTGATCTAAGCAATCACCGACACGAAGCGCAATGGCAGCGCGGATATTGCGGCTGCAAACGCAAAAGGGAAAGTACCTGGGCGGCGTCCCGCGCTGACTGAGGTGCAATGCAGGGAAATCCGCACCATGCTGAATGCCGGCGCATCCGTTCGAGAGATCGCTCAAAAGTACAACGTTCATCCTCGCACGGTCCTTAGAGGGATACGTCGATTGTCATGAAGGTGTCGGCAAGTCCGCAGCGTTGTTGTCAAGCTATGGTGGCCTGCCTGTCCAATTTTGTGGATTGTGCGGAAATCGCGCCGATGGCTGTCGCCCGTATTTATGTGCCGGAAAGCCGCCATTATTGGATGTTCATTCCTTCGTCGGAGAGGGAGACGTTATGTTCATTCGACGATTCGCATTCCTTTTTTTTCTTGGGATTTTCATTGCGGGTGCAGCCCGCGCCCAGACATGGGAGGACATCGATCCGAGAACCGCCGGCTGGTCCACGGAGCGGCTCGAGGCGGCGCGTCTGCAGTCGAAATCTCTCAAATCTACCGCAGTGATGATCATCCAGGATGGACGGGTGATCGCTCGTTGGGGTGACACTTCTCGCAAAGTAAATATGGCATCCGTTCGCAAGAGCCTGCTCAGCGCTCTTTACGGCATTGCGGTTGCCGAGGGGCGGATTAAACTTTCAGCCCGTCTTTCCGGACTTGGCGTTGATGACAATACTCCCAGCCTTTCGGCTGAGGAGAAAACCGCGACGGTTCGTGATCTGCTCATGTCGCGGTCGGGTATCTATCATCCAGCCGCTCACGAGACCGCCGACATAAAGCGCAAGCGGCCTGCGCGCGGAAGTCACCCGCCTGGGTCGTTCTGGTTCTATAACAATTGGGACTTTAACGTTCTGGGGACTATCTATCGACAACAGACTGGCGAGGACATCTTCGCAGGATTCGAGAAGCGGATTGCTCGACCGATCGGAATGGAGGATTTCTCGATCAAGGATGGTCGATACGATCTCGAAAAGCTGTCCGAGCATCCCGCCTATCCAATCCAGCTCAGCGCCCGCGATGCAGCCCGGTTTGGCCAGCTTTTCCTTAATGACGGAAAGTGGGGCATCAAGCAGATCATCCCAGCGGCGTGGGTCAGGGAATCGACGACTACCTATTCGTGGGCAAAGCGGATACGGCAGGGTTACGGCTACATGTGGTGGACGCTTCCAGAAGATACTTGGGGTCAGAACGCGTTCTACGCCTCCGGCTACGGCGGGCAGATTATCGCGGTCGTCCCGTCAAAACGTCTAGTGGTGGTGCAAACTGTCGATTTACGACAGAACCCGAAGGGGGTTCGCACCAGCGCGTTCATTGAACTCCTAAAAGAGATCGCTTCCGCTTCACCGTGAAGAGTATGGTACTGCACAGCAAATATAGCTCGATTGATGCCGCCGGCTTCGTGATGTTTCTGGCTCAGAAGCAGATTGTCCGAACAGCACTCCGCCTCCGCTATCTCCAGACCAGGTCACTATGACCGCGAAGAGCCAGGGAATCATGACGATCACACTTATAGCGGCCAGCGAGGCAAAGAAATCTGAATTACGGGATATGCTTTCTGGTTATCTGGTAGAGTTAAGTCAGTACGGGGATGTCGACCTCGAATACCCTTACTTTGACTGTTACTGGACCGACGACGGCCGTTGGCCCTACCTAATTGTCAAAGACGGAGATACCGTTGGGTTCGCTCTGGTGAACACTTGGTCGCCCTCGGGAAAAGGCACCGACTTTGCAATCGCCGAGTTTTATGTGCTGCCCTTGTTCCGGAGCGCCGGAATCGGGCGACAGGCATTCTCCTGTCTCCTCGATGGCCGCTCCGGTATCTGGGAGCTTAGCGTCATCTCGAGCAACGAACCCGGGAAGGCATTTTGGGAGCGAATGTTGGCTGTCTCGGACATTTCGGAGATCGAGCGGGTCGATTTGAGAAGCGAATTGGTGTTCCGCTTCTCTTCCAAAACATAGCTGTTTGTCTGGTTTGGACCAAAGGCTGATTCGACGGATTACGCCAACAGTCGCCTTGGCAGGATAGCGCCGCCAGCAGCGGTCATTCATGCGGAGGAAGTTCAAGACCGTTTGGCAATGAAATCCAAATGACAGTCTGGGCTTCTGGAGAATGTCGCGAAAGATGGCCTCTGCCATGCGTGTCCGCGACCAGCACGAAACTACCCGCCGAAACATGGCGGACCTCACCGTCGCTGGTCTCGTACTCAACGGAACCGTCAAGCCTAACTGTAAGGACTGGCTCGGGTACTCCATGCCAGCCAACTTCTCTCATCCCTGCAGGGATGTGGGTAATACGGACGCGAGAGGCGGGGTAACTGGCGGTCACATCAAATGGGACGGCGTCGGGATGGACTGATACCTTCTTCTTTGTTGGCAATTCGATTTCATCGAAATGAGACTCACCATCTGGTGAGGCGTAGATGCGCAGGCACTTCATTAAGAATATCCCTCTGAAAAACTGAGCGTTGCAATGAGTAATCACCTGATGAAGTCTTAGCCGCTTCCGCTTTTGCCCCAATTGAGGTCATTGCGGGGGGATGTTATTTGATTGTACCCCACACCACTTCTGACCCCACTGAAAATTGCAGCATCAGACCGTCAGCATAAGGCATCAAGATTTCTTTGAGTTCGGCATCAAACTGTTGCAACTGGTCGCCTAGACGCGATGGCGCGAAAGTGTCCCGAGAATGCTGGCAGCGGATAACGTCACTGACACTTTGCGTAATCGGGTCCGAGATAAAGGACTCAGCTCCTTCGACATGCAGGTATGATTGGTACTCGGACCGTATCTCTTGCTTGCGGTCATGATCGAATTCCTTGCCTGTGGCTAATGGTACCCATTTCGCGAGGAATAGCTCCCAGTCGGCAGTCCAGGCAGGCTTAAATGGTGTATCCCCGGATACGATAGCGATTTTGTAGTTGGCGGATGCAAAGGACTTCAGTCGTGGAAAAAGGCGATGGTGTTCCATCCAATGGATACTCGCAGCTGCGACGATCAGATCGAAACTATTGCCAGAGTTCTCATAGTCTTCAGCAAGGCCGACGATCCATTCAATATTGGCGGCTCGCCCATCTTCCATCGTATGAGCGAGATTGATCATAGCTTGCGACGGGTCTATCGCGATTACGTTCTTGAAATGTAGAGACAGTGGGCGGCTTATTTTCCCGGGACCACAGCCCAAATCCAACAAGCAATTGTGTTGGGGGGCGATAGAAAGGAGTTTGTTATATACGCCAGCCGGATAGGGCGGCCTGTAGATATAATTCTCGACAACTGACACGTCTTCAAAAGATGCCCCACTTCGCTCGACCATTTAAGACTCCAGTCATGCCTCCGTCGAGAGTGGCTACCTACCCTATACCGATGAATGCCAGATGACATCTGAACCTCTTGTCCACTTATGCCAATTGTGGACATTGCATCCGATGGACCACCGACATACGGTCGACCATCCTGCGCAGTCGGTAAGGAGGATGCCATGAAAACAGACTGGAATGTGATCAGAGGCATGATGAATGCAGCAATCGATGCCTGCGAGCGTATCGAGGCATCAGGGTATGTTGAGACCGATCGCGATGCCACGATCAATATCGGAGGCCAACAGGTTAGCGTCCAAGACATGCTCGTGAGCGCGTGGACTTATCCGGAGAACCTTCGTTATCAGATTATACGCGAACGCCACGAAACGGGCCCCGATCTACCATACGTGCCAGAAACCGCGCGCATTCTGCTGGCGATGTCTCAAGCTGCGGCTGAACTGGTGAATGCGGGTGAGGTCACGCCTGCCCAAGGAAAACTTCAGGAAATGATCGCCTGGTTCGACAGCCGCTTAGTTCCAGGCATTGAAGCTGCGACGGCTACTCGCCGAAAGGCGTGACGTGCATCCGGCCGAGAAGAGGCGAGACGCAGCGTCTATTTGTAAATAAGACGTCGTTCCATGAGATGGCCGAAACTTCCGTGTCATCCAGAGGAACGCCGTGACAATTGCACGATGTGGGGTTGGCTATGACCTCGCACGGTCACTTGGCCTTCGGAAAAAAATCCCGCCACAAAGAGATGGGCAATCTTGGATTCGACGTCAAATTGCGTATGGTGGCGCACCATTTTTTACGACCTCAAGAGGCCCATATGCAGGTTTTAGTACGCGATAACAACGTCGATCAGGCACTGCGCATTCTCAAGAAAAAGCTTCAGCGCGAGGGCGTTTTCCGCGAAATGCGGCTGCGTGAAGCCTTTGAGAAGCCATCCATCAAGAAAGCGCGGGAAAAAGCAGAAGCAGTCGGGCGTCAAAGGAAGCTCGCCCGTAAGCAGATGCAGCGTGAAGGCCTTCTTCCTACGAAGCCTAGAAAAGGCAAGTGACCACGATTGGCGTGGCGGTGGCCATTCGATCATCCTTTCGAGCCATCACTTCTTATTGACGAAACAACGTCAATATCGCCCTGCATCTGCGATCTGCAAAACGCTGATGGCGAGTTGCTGCTGCGTCTGCAGTCCGGCCCAAGCCAACAAGCGTTGGAGCTGTAGTCTCGCCGATGAAGGGAGAAAATGATCGGCATGCTCCTAACATTAGAGTGCCCAGCCTCGCGATTTCAGTGGTGCTGCACATGATCGCCGCCTTGGCCGTTGGCCTCTTGGGTACAAGGAAATCGCTGCCTCCGCCCACCGAGCAAAGCATCGTGGTCGAAATTTTATATGAACCCCAGGCGGTACTCGCGCGGCCCGCTGGTGTTCAAAGGGAAAGTGAGCCCAGCGCCTTACCCCCAGCGATTGACCACGCACCTGAGCAAAATGCGGAATCCGCGCTGACCAGCGAGTCCTCCCCTCATGAAGACGGGATGGTTCGCGCGAAAGAGTTATATTCGGCGAAAGTGCTGGCAAACCCGCGAAGCAAGCAAGCTTTGGCTGCACTGAGGCAACTCGGCACGGATGATCGCATCACCCAGCTCTGCAACGTCGAGGCCATGGAGCAGGTCCATATATGGAAATCCGAGCTCCAGCCGGATTTCGTTGTCGCGTATGCCACGGCCGACACAAAGCTTTCCGGTCTTACACTTCAAGCAGACGGCGCAGCGGTCCGAAGCAAACGGCATTGGTACGACATGAAGTTTCGATGTGTGGTAACCCAGGATTTGGAAAGGGTAGTTGCCTTTGAATTCTCGCTGGGCGAGGAAATCCCTAAGAGCGAGTGGGAAACACGTTCGCTTCCCGTCGCCGACGGTTCATCTGACTGATTGTAGAAATCTCTGCAAGAGGGGTATTTCTACCCTCTCAATTTGCCGCGGTTTTAACGCCGATATCCGAAATCTATCGTGAAGCTGAATATAGCTTCGTTGCTACAGATTGCGGACATCGGATTTTGAATGACCAGTATCCTGACAAACGGTTCGGCGATGACGGCGTTGAGTACGCTCCGCGGGATCGGCGCACAGCTCACAGACACATCGCAGCAGATGTCGTCCGGTCTAAGCCAGGTGCATTGCGTCAGGATAAGAAAATTTGCCTGCGGGGTCGCAAAACCTCCAACCTGGCATGCTAGGGCCTTCTTCTGGACAACAAATACAACAAGTCGTCAGGGCGCAGGCTAAGAAGCCATTGTGCCGGCATGGGCCCGGACATGGCTTAACGCTTTCTGCTCAACCTGAGAGAAGAACACAGCGGTCGAACCGCCCGGCTGCAACGTCGATGGCGGGAGCCATGATGACAAGGTCGTCGGCATCCCAGAAAACGCGGCCGGTCGCCGACCCTGCGCGGAGTCGGACAAGAACAATCCATTGGGACGGGTCGCTGAGTTTCGGCAAGTCCATGGAGACATCGGCAGTTACCGCCTCGTCTCGGCAGTCGATACCTCCGCGGATCGTTGCGTGACCGAGCATCTGATGGATTTGAGGCGTTCCCGAGCCTGCAAGCGGGCCCGTCAACGCACGCTCGAATGCCTCATGAGTATTAGTCAGATCATCAAACGAACCAGCCTCCGTCTCTTCAATCCTCGCTTCGGCAGTCGCGACGTCGAATGACCGGGTTCGCCGGGGTCTTAGGCGCGCATACGCCGTCGTTGCCCATCGCTCGTCCGATAGCGCCTCGAAGGTGGATCCCGGTTCGCCGACCGCCCACACCGGATCAGGCGTATGCGCAAAACTGAGCATTGCGTTGGCCATCAATTCCGCCGTGACAAGGTCTCCTTCCGTATGCGGCAGGACACAAGGCTCTCCAGCAGGATCGAGAGCTGCGGCGACCGCGACCGCGGCGGCAGAGGCTTCGATGATCGCTTCCGTCATCGGGTGACGTACAAGGAGGGCGCCAGGTGGTGTGTAGACAACGTCTAATAGCAGGGCATCGCCGTGAACGAAGAACGACAAAAGGCCCTCGTCCGGGAGAGGCTGCATCGGCCCACACGCCGCTTTGATCTCGGCGAGATTGATCTGCATCAGAAACGGATGGCGCATTCCGTGGGCATTGCTCGGCCACATATCCGGCGGCAGGTCAGGCCCGCCGCCGATGCGGCTGGCCCCCAAGGGTGCCTCTTCGCCGAAAGACTCCTCAACCAGAGCAACCGCGTCCGTCCAGAGCCGAGCCACCGCCGCCGGGCCGCTTTCTCCAAGGGCTGCCGCGAATCGTTCTTCCCAGACGATATCCGCAGCATCGGGATTGACATCTCCCGCTCCGTGTCCCGCATCGATTGCATCTATGGTCGCTTGGCGGGCCTTTTCCTGCGTGTGAAACTGCGACCGAAGCGTCTTTTCGCCGATGCGATCACTGCGCGCCTGCAGACCTTTCATAAGCGTATTGAAACTCGTCTCGGCGGCGTCTCTTTCGCTCGCTGCCGAGCGCCAGCCGAATGCCCAGAGGCGATCGTCCCGGCCTTGAACGACAGTCACACCTGCCGTCACGGACGGCCCGCCCCCCGTGCCGTAGCGTCCTTCGCGTCCCAGTACTTGAACGGAGGCGAGAGACCATTCCTTTGGGGCGTTCGGTCCAATCAGATCTGCGGCAACGTCCGGGAACACCGCTTCCAGGTTCCACGGCCTGGCTAAGTCTCGAACGAGCACAAAAAGCGACCGTGGCTCCGATCCGCTCGGATGAGGGCGCAGCTCGAAGCGCTCAAGTTCACGTGCAAAGACGTCCGGAAATTCGAGAGGGGGCATAAAGACAAAATCGCGTGTCATCCATCTTTTGGGTCGATAAGCCATGGCACGTCCTTCTGCTTGCAAAATTCCGAGGCTAACATAGCGACGTTTCGCCGGTCCACGCCATACTGGTACGATCGGCATATTTCAGGGCGAGTTGGTTTCCGATGCCAGGTCGCTCGGTTGAGCGTCTGGTTTTTTGGCAGATTTCGATTGTCTGCCGGAGTGGTTCCATCCAGTACACGCTTGAGGGACGGTGTTTCATGACGCAATTTTCAAAGACCCTGATGGTTCCGACTGATGTAGCGCATATCGTGATCTTCCACCCGGACGCTCTCGCCCATGCCAGGGAATGGTCAATCGCCTGGTATTCCGAAGCCTTTATTTTTCCACTGAAAGCACAGCCGGGCGGCTGATCGCCTGGTGCACCAAGAATGACGGAGGGTTTGCGGTGCGCGTCACCAATGGCGCGATGACGGAGCGCGAGCAGCACTATGCAGGCCCCAGCTGGACCTTTCCCCACACCGTACGACATGGCCGGGTTTTTCTCGACAGTAGCGATGCTTTGCCCGGCGCAGAGCAGATGACACAGACGTCAGTTTATGGGGACTATTGGATTGACATTGCGAACGGGACCTATGCCGTCACGGCGACCGCGATTGAATGGAGTGCAGAGCCGGGAGCTCAGGACGATGGTGCCGACAACCTACCGAACTATGTGGTGCAGTTTCAGCCGGGCTCTCATGAGATAAAGCCGGCGAAACGTCCGCCCGATCTCGAGTGCCTGACGGACGCCGTCGGGACCGACGAGATCTACATCCATACCCCAAAGACTCCGAAGCCGATTGATTTCGACCGTCACTATCGGGCCTTTGCGTCACTAAACGTGACCAGACCCGGACAGGAATTCTCGACACGAGGCGAAGCGGCGATGCCTGCAGACTGTGACACCCGGCAACTGGCTGCCTGGGCTGCCATCCTGGCTGTGCCGACGGCGATAGCCGGGATCTACGGCATGAACTTCGAGAACATGCCCGAGCTGAAGACGTCCTATGGCTATTTTGTCGTCCTGGGCGTGATCCTGCTGCTGTGTGCATTGCTTTACGTGCGCTTCAGGCGAGCACGGTGGATATAGACACAAGGAGCATCACGATCAGATCCTGAGGCAGCGAAATTGCCTGGCAGCGTCGCGACGTTGCCAAGCACATTACTGTGGAATCAGGGAGATCATTCGGCAGGGATTGGGCTGAGACCACCCTCGAAACCCTCGCTGGAGCGCGACGACGGCGTCTTGCGGGAGGCTCGGGCCAGAACGCTCTGACGGTTCACCGACTTGCGTTCCGCATCAATGCGATGAATGAGGATCTGCGCGCGCTCAACCGAGCCGAGAAGTGCCAGGATCGTGCCGCGCTCGCCAGCGCCGGCATTTGGCCCAAGTGCCAGGGTCCGGGCTCGCAGTTCCTCGATCTCTGGGAAATTGACATGACCCGCTGGCATGTCAGGACGCACAACGCCGTGATCCGGCATGATCTCCTGCAAGGCAGTATCAAGTTTTTCGAGCGCCAGATTGACGATGACGAAGGCCGGTTCGCTGAACTTTTCGCGTCTTACGCGGCGGGCGACCTGATGCATTGACTCCGTCAGCGCAGCGGTGAAATCGGCCTCTTCGATCAAGCTTGCCACCAGGTCGAGCTGATCGTGAGGAAGGTCTTCCTTCATCAGATCGGCGGTATAGGATCGGATATCGCGGCTGAGAATATCGGTTGCGAGGTAGTGCTCACCCGGATCTGACGGGGCCGATTTCTTTGAGCGGGCAATATCGAGAAACATGGCTCCGGCCTCAAGGTGGCGAGCAGTTTCCTGCTGCACGGCTGGAATGGCGCGGGCGAAATCCCCCGCCAATTTGCGGTCGAGGAACTTTGGCGTCGAATAATCTTCGATGTCTTCTGCATCAGTACGGCCGATGCGTGAAAGAACCCGTTCGAAGACGCCGACGAATGGGAACAGCACGGCGGTGTTGAAGACGTTGAAGAAGGTTGAGTAGAGGCCAACCGCGACGGGAACGAGAGGGAAAGTTTCCTTGCCTTCGACGACCACGGGCGTACCAGGATTGCCACCGAACCACTGCATCACCCATTCGAGAACTTCGATCGAGACGAAGAACAGCGGTATAGTGATGCAGACGCCGATGATGTTGAAGGACATATGGGCATAGGCTGCGCGTTTGGCGTTCTTCGAGAGGTTCAGCGATGCGATCCATGAAGTGATCGTCGTACCGAGGTCGGCGCCAAGAGAGAAGGCAACGGCTGTGGTCCAGTCGAGCACACCCGCGGCACCAAGTCCCATGACGATGCCGATCGTCGCAGACGATGAGTGGATCATCGCGGTGACGCCGGCGGCGATCAGCACGCACTTGAGCAGGTTGTAGTAGGAGTCTGCCGTCAGCGTGGAGAGGACGTCCATGACCTCAGGGATATTGCGCAGAGGGCGCAGGCCGCCTGTCATAAGGTTAAGGCCGTAGAAAATCAGTGCAAAGCCCATGCAGGCAAGCGCGATGTTCCGCACCTTTTCGTTTTTGGCGAAGCAGTAAACGAGAGAAAACAGACCGGCGAAGATGAGGCCGAGCGGCCCAAGGGGCAAAGCTATCAGACCGTTTCCGAGCGTGGTGCCGATATTGGCACCCATGATGACGCTGATGGCTGGCCGTAGACCAACAACCCCGGCATTGACGAGGCCGACGACCATCACAGTCATGGCGGTGGAGGACTGAATGACACCGGTGATGAGCGTGCCAGCGACCACGCCCTTGATCGGCGTGCCTGCAGCCTTGGCAAGAAAGGCGCGCATCTTGTTGACGGAGAGAGCCTGAATGCCGTTCGACATGAATTCCAGACCCAGCATGAAGATACCGAGGCCGCCGATCACCTGCACCAGGATATCCTTGAAAATATCGATGTTCATACGCCTTACCCTCTATTGTACTGCACAGGCCTGATCAGTGGCCCCGTGAAAACGATGTTCCAAATGCTCGCGGCGGAACCAACCTTGCCAAAGCCTGCCTCGGCGTTAGTGGTTCGCGCCCGAATCGTAGTTGAGCCAGTACTTGACCACTTGGCCTGCAAGTTGCGGCGGCAACGGCACATATCCGAGTGCCTCGGCATCCCGTCTTCCCGTTTCAAAGGCGAGCCGGAAGAAATCGTGAACCCTTCCATACTGTCCGGAAGAGCGGCCTCGGACGGGAACGACTGCAAAGGTGGCACCGGTGATCGGGTAGGCATCTGGGGTCGGCTGGTCGGTCAGCGACACCGCGAAATCCTGGGCCGGGTCCCAGCTTGTTGCTTCGGCGGCAGCACGCACGCCGTCTGGACCGGGGTTAACGAACTGGCCGACCTTATTCTCGATTGAGGCAAAGGCGACTGCGGCACGCGTGACCTGCCCGAAGTCGGCGTAAGCAATAGCACCCTTGGTCGTCTTGACTGCCGAAATAAGCTCGCCAGTGCCTTCGAACCCTGTGCCGACCGGCCATTCGATGAGCGTATCTGCACCGTGGGCCGCTTTCCACTCCGGGCTCTTGACCGAGAGATATTCTGTGAACATGAACGTCGTTCCCGAGCCATCCTTGCGGGTGAGGGGGCTGATCTTCGTGTCGGGCAGCGCCACATCAGGATTGAGAGCTTTGATAGCAGGATCCGACCAGGACGTGATTTTGCCGAGATAAATGTCGGCCAGCAGCGGGCCCGTGAGCTTGAGATCACCCTTGCTGATAGTGTCGAGATTGATGGCGATAGCAACACTGCCGATAACAATCGGAAACTGCTGGCGCCCGTGTTTTGCCAGTTCAGCATGCGATACCGGCACGTCTGTGGCCGCGAAATCAAGGTCGGGCTGGTCGAGGCGCATCAAGCCAGCGAGTGATCCGACCAGTTCGTAGTCCACCGTCCAGTCGGGAGAACTGAAGTCGCCGCCGTCTATGCGCGCGGCTTTGTAGATCTCAGCCCATTTTCCGATGATGGGGGCGGCGAAAGTCGATCCGGCACCTCTGATCGGCTCTGCAATGGCTGCGGGAGCGGATGACATCACGCCGACAAGAAGTGCAATGCTGGCAGGACGAACGACATGGGCCATCGCATCCTGAAACAATCTGGCGAGACGTTTCATCGGCATTCCTTGTATTGATCGCCGGCCTGCGTCCGCCAGCATTCTGCATGAAGATCAAAATCAGGACGCTTTGCAGATAATTCTGAAAGCCATCATCGTCTTCAGTATTAACTTTCGTTAACATCTTGATGACGGCCACAACCATTAAGCTAAGACTTCCCAGCGTCCGCCTCACGAGTGATAATGGTCCATGGAGTGTCAACCCTCTGACGGTAGAGGAGGGACTTGGCCTTCAAAAGGTTTTTTTGGAGGTGCGTTTGTCTTTTTTTGGCGCTCTTTTGCCGCTTCGGGTTCTTCGACGTCATTCATGCACGAGAGATCGGGGCGATGTTTGATCGCGAGCGCGTAGGTTGCGTGGAGGATACCGGAATCTTTTAGGTCGGGATCGCTGAGCGCCAGTAGCGATGCCTTCACAATCTTCTTGCTTGCCGCCTTGCGACATTCTTCGACGACATGTTGATAGAGCGCCTTATCCGTCAGTCCAGCCTGAGCACCCTCGACGAGCGCGCTATAGATTTTCTTGGTATTGTCTGTCACGCGGATCTCCTTTTTTACAGTTGCGGCACCAAACGTTATTCAACAGTCACAACAAAGAAGGGCTCTAGCTGCCAAAAAAATGAGGCGCGATGCATTTTGGTCAGCGGAATGACAAAGGCCTCGGCGCTTGATGTCTAATGGAACCGGCGCTTTTCGGATGTTTTAAAGGCCAACGACGGAGGAGTACCATGGTAGACAAAGAACAGCAGCGCCGTGAGCGCGCCTATAAGAGCTGGGAAGATGAAGGCCGTGTAGCCGGTAATCACGAGGATCATTGGGCGCGCGCCGACGACCAGGACGGGATAACTGAGGCCGAAGCCGCCGAGATAACCGAGGTCAATCAGCAGGCTTCGGAAGAGTTTGACAAGGGCAGCAGCAACAAACGCTCAGCCACAGATATCAACCCGCCCTCGGTTGCTAGTTCCGATTGACCAATGATCGGTACGCACTGCGGACGGCGTGTCATCCGCAGCGGCCTTATTGAAACTAGCTGAATAGCGTCCACACCGGCCCCGCCGTTCGAAGTGCCGGAGGAGTATTATTTCGTTCTGGGCGACAACCGTCGCAATTCGGGCAACAGCCGGTTTCCGGAGCAGATGGGAAAGAACGGGTTTGTCCCCGCGCAAAGCGTTCGGGGCGGATCGTTACCCATCGTATCGAAGGATAAGGCGCGTATCGGTCTCGCGATCGACTGAAGCGGGTTGCTCGGCGCTTACCGGGTCGACGACTCATGCTTTGGCAGACATATCGCCACGGCCTTTGGGAAAGTGCCGCATCCCGATCAGCCCAAGGTTCGCAGCAGGTCACGCAGACCTTCATGGCCGACAACATCTGCGGCGTCCGAGACCCTAAACCATTGCCTGGCTCTAAGCCCCTGCTCGGGATAGGTTTCATCGATCGAGCTGACGGTAAGCCGATGGACGATCACCCGGTAGCGGTTCGGGCTGCTTTCTTTCGAATAGACGAATGACCCGGCAATCGTTTCGGATATTTCGCCGCGAACCCCTGCCTCCTCATAGGCCTCACGCGCGGCGGTTTCATGCGACGACTCTCCGGGGTCGATATGGCCTTTCGGCAGCCCCCACCGCTCATTGCGACGGCTTCCGACAAGAAGGACCTGTTGCTCGCTTTTGGGTGGCACACGAAGACAGAGAGCGCCAGCCTGTTCGATGATCATGCCGTCAGTGTCATGGTTGATTTGTCTGGCGGGGCGCCTCATTTCATATATCCGTCTCAGGTTTTTTCCAGGCCTTGCTACAGTCATAACAATTACAGGAAGATGAACTATATCGCCCTGAGATGCGTTCAATCGCGGAGATCACACTAGGGAGCGTGGAGTTGGCTGAAGTCGAATTGAAACTTGAAATTGATGCTGCGGGTTTCGAGCGGCTGGCATCATCGGACTTGCTTGGCGAGCCGGATGAAACGATTGAGCAGATCTCAAACTATTTCGACACGAGCGACAATTCATTTTTTGCGGAGGGCTTTACGCTCCGGATCCGTAAAGTCGGCACTTCAAGGATACAAACCGTGAAGGCGACAGGTCCGAGCGCGTCGATCTTCGCGCGGAGCGAATGGGAGACCCCTGTGACCGGTGACAGCCCGGTGATCGACCATACAAGCCCATTGATGAACGAGTTTGGCGATCGGGCAAATGATGTCCAGCCGAAGTTCAAGATCGCCAACGAGCGCCGGATATGGAACGTCACGGAGAACGGTTCGAACATCGAGGTCGCGCTTGACCGGGGATCGGTACGGTCTGTCGCCCGCGAAACCCCTATCCTAGAGCTGGAACTGGAACTCAAGAACGGTAAGTCGAAGGACCTTTTCGCTCTGGCCCGAAAGATCGAAGGCATCGTCCCTCTCAGGTTCGGTGTCCTGTCCAAGGCCGAGAGAGGGTTTCACCTGCTGGAGGCCGAGCGCACGGTCGTAAAAGCCACCCCGGTGGAGCTGGATCGTAGCGACTGTGCCTGCCAGGCTTTTCAGGCCATCGCCCACTCGTGCTTCCGACAGTTTCGTCTGAATGAGACGATCCTGCGCAGCAGAAAAAATGAGGAGTCGCTTCACCAGGCTCGCGTCGCCATCCGGCGCCTCCGCTCTGCCATCACCCTGTTCAAGCCGATGCTGCAGGACAACGAGGCGAAAAGACTGTCGGCCGAGTTCCGATGGCTGGCCGGCGTTCTTGGGGAGGCGCGAAATCTCGACGTGCTTCTGCCGAAATCAAGGGCAGGTGAGCTGCGCGACAGCCTCACCGAAAAAAGAGCCGCCGCATATGAAAATGTCATCGAGGCGCTCGACAGTTCCCGGGCACGAGCGCTCATGCTCGATTTTAACGAGTGGCTTCATTGTGGCGACTATTTGACTCATGCAGCGACGAGAGATGTGCGTGAGCGTCCAGCCGCCGAGTTTGCCGGTGAGGCGCTCGATAAAGCGCGCAAGAAGCTCAAGAAGCATGGACAGGATCTGTCTGGGGTAGACGATGAGCATCGGCATGAGGCTCGCAAAGATGCAAAAAAGCTCCGCTATGCAGCGGAATTTTTCCGCTCTCTGTTCGCTGATAAGCGGAGCGAACGGCGCTATAAGCGTTTCGTTGGTGCTATGGAAGCGCTGCAGGACGACCTCGGTGCTTTGAATGATCTGGCGACGGGGCCAGATGTCCTGGAGGGGCACGGTTTGCGCGGCCTTGCCGGAGCGGACGAGCTGATCATCCATGCCGACAAGGCGAAGCTGATCCGATCGGCTCAGGATGCGTTGGACGACGTCATCGATGCCAAGAGGTTCTGGCGCTGAAAGCGGAGGAAGTTTGTTCCTGTCACAAGGCGCCGCCTTGGGAGGCCTTTCCGGAGACGCGAGCATCAATGGTCGGTCGATCTTGGCACCCTGGCTATTCCGAGGAGGTCCGGCAAGCGGGGGGCATCGGATTATGCAGTGGAGATGAAAGCGCTCAGCAGGTAGCTGACCGGCTGGGCGTCTCAAGACCGACATTGTATAGCTGGAAAGACCAGCTACTCGGTCGTGAGGCTTCGTCATCCATGAAACGCCGCAAAACCTCTCCGCCGGCGTCCGAACGCGAGGAACTTGAGCGACAGCTCGAAGCCCTCCAACGTGACGTCCGTCTTCATGTTGTCGTAGATGCCGCGCGTGCAGGTGCCTCGGAAAAAGTCGAAGGCCTTGTCGTGCGCATCGAACACCATCTCCTGGCTCTCACGCATATAGGCTCGTGCAAACATCATCCGGCTGTGGCAGAGCCGGAGATGAGCGACCTTCCCAGTCATCGTCACCCCGTTGATCAGAATGATCTCGTGACTCCAGTCGAACTGGTAAGCCTCGCCTGGCGCGTAATAGAGAGGAACGTAGGCCTCGGCTGTGACAGCTCCCCGGCTCCTCGACCAGCCTTTTGCATAGCGCCGGATCGCATCGTAGCTGCCGTCATAACCAAGACCCCGAAGCTCCTCGTAAATCCGGATCAGCGTCAGTTGCTCCCGAGAAGGCGTGCCCTCGTTGGCGGCCAGAAAGCGTTCGATCTCAGCCTTCCAGATGCCGGTCTTCGGTAATGGTTGCCGCTCTCGCTCATAAGAGAAGTCGGTCTCATTGGACCGCAATATCTTGCGGATCGTGTTGCGCGACACATGCAGTTCCCGGACGATCTTCTTCACCGACCAGCCCTGAACATGGAAGGCTCGACGAACACGCGCAATCGTATCCACTCGCTTCAACTCCCCCTCCATCCGTCGTCAAAAAACGGATGGTCAGACAAAACGGGAGGGGGGTCAAAATATTCCACGCCGAAACACAGTTCACATCCCATCAAGGCGTAGGACTTAGGACCTAAGCCATCGCGGGAATTCGATCGGGCACAAAGTTATGAGGATTGGCCTGCTATCGGCTTAGTCCTAGCCCCTGAGACCGGGCAAGCTGCTGTTTCAGCGCGTGGTCATGGCTGAGCTCGGCATGGCGTGTACGATCCACCATGCGGGCGATTGTCTTGATCTGCCCGGCCTGCTTTGCCAGTTCCGGGCGTGCTTCCAGCTCGTCGGCGAACCTGCGAGGATCGGAACTACCAAACCGCCGCGTGAGTGCTTCGGCCAGCAGTTTGGCCTCCTCGAGCGCGGCTCGGCCCTCAGGTGACGATCGCAGCTCCGCAATAAACTGGCCCCGTTTCTCGAACGGTGTCTTTTCCAGCTCGGCAATGATCTCGGCGCTTCGCGGCGTGAGGGCAGGGACCTCGATCACATCACGCTGTTCGCGCTGCCATTGTTCGCTCTGACGTTCTTCTCCAAGCCGGCGCTCCCATGCCTCGGAGACATAGCCGATATGGGCAGACAGAGACCTGGCATATTGCAGCGCCCCTTTCCGCTCCCTGTTGTTCCCGAACAGACCCGACCTGCCGCGTAGCTCCCCAAACCGCTCGGGTTGCTCGGCCATGGCTTTTGCCATGATCCTCCCGTTGCCTTCCTTCTCGGTCATCGCGGTGCGCAGTCTCGCGGCGACCTCGACCGGATCACGGAACACGTGGCGTGCGACAGAGCCAACCGTATCGAATGTCTGATCGATGACTGACATCGCCCTCATCTGCGCCACCTCTTCGATGCTGCGTTCGTGACGCGTGATCGCTGGCACCAGCGGAGCTGGCTTACCGGTCTCCAGAGGCAATTGCTGGCCGGCAGCTTCTGTGGGGGCAGGGACGGTGCCGTCTTGCGACATGAGGTCGGACCACCGGATGCGGCGATATCCTTTATTGTCCTCTGTCCGGTCGTCGCGCCGACCGTCATCGATTTTTGAAGCGAGATCATGGAGCGGATCGTGCTGGTGAACAGGGCCGGCCAGATCGCCGGCACGTTCCTCGTAAACCTGCTGACGCTCTGATGGCCGGTCCTGTTGCTCCCGCATCGGATGGGCCGAACGGGACAAGACCTCTTGACGCTCATCCTGGGCGGAAGCAACTTCAATCTCGCTTCTTACCCCAGACTCTTGCCCGATCCATTGGTCGCTCGCGATCCATGGGTCGCTTGCGATCCCGCGCCGCTCGGCAAAGTCGCTGATGTAATCGAGCGTTGTTTCCTTCGCGCCGGAACGCGACAGGCGGCTTTTCAGCTGCTGATAGGCCAGCTCGTCACCCTTCACGACACGCCACGCATTGCGCCCGGCCTGCGTGCCGTCCGGAAGCGTGACAGGCGTGGCCCCTTCATGCTGAAGGCCAATCCTGTCTCCGATCGCGGGCGATGCCTCCTGCATGGCCCGCTTGAGATCGACGCCCCACACTGTGCGCCGCTCGCCCTTGTCATTCTCCAGGGTGACGAAGTAATTCTC